>JBBSBP010000018.1:0-70427 GCA_038251165.1 Bacteroidales bacterium
TAATATGATAATTTAATTTTTCATTATTTATAATAAATCTAATTTTTTTTCTTTTTGGGTATTGGTAATGGGTTTTCTTCTAATTTCCCATAAAATTCTGCTTTACCCTTTTCCGTCAATTCCAGATACACAAACCCCTTTCTCAAACAATTCCTCACAGATTTCCTCCGGAATATCATCCCGGCTAAAATCAATTTCGCCATGAGAAGGCGTAATGACCCTCCCACGGCGAAGTAATATAAAATTGAAATATTCAGTCCACATGGTTTTAACCAACTGCTGCTTCGAACAGTCTGGAAATGTTGCCTGGAAAGTTAAGCGGATACGGTAAATGGATGTGATTCCAGTTGAGCCAGGCAACTGTTGCAAAGAAGGTGGTTTTTCTGATCCATATCTTTGATGCTCATTGTTTTTCGAATGTCAACAAGGTAATGGAAATACTTTTGGATAAAAATTTTATGATTTCCGTCTTTTCTGATTTTAGTAAGTTGACATTTGTGAGTGAATATTTGCTGCCATCCAGGCTTGTTGTATAATTTTGAGCTTCTTTAAATTTCATCCCGGGCAATTGATCAGTCTGAATGTCAGTCACCAAATCTTTGGTGTTTTTATTCAATACACAAATGCGAAGTGTTTTTTGATCCCTATCCTGTACAGCGATTGAAATCATACTTTTTCCAGCTTTGACAATTTGATTGCCCAGGAGTGTACCCCCCTGCATTTTCCCTAAAAACTTAAATAACTGGAAATTCGGGTTTGCTGAATTGGTTGAAGTATTTACAAAACTTCTTGCTTTTGACGCCTCATCGGGCCATTGAATGGGCCAAAAAACAGCATAATCAAGTCCACCGCTGATAAATTGCATCATCATTTCGGCATGTGCAAAAGCGGCACGGCTTGCGGTAAGTGAATTCCCAACTTTAACAGGACCAGTGTTCCACTCAAAACTGGCCAGTTTAATGCTTGGAAATCCCAATTCCTTGACCATTTGACGGAAATAGACAATATCCTCGGCATACGATAAACCAGTCCATTGCACCAACGGCGTTTTTTCAAGCCATTTTTCCCATGAGGTATCACTCCAGCTCCAATACCAATGTGCATCAATCACATCAATATTAGCACCTGCAAGGCTGATCAGTTTGTCGTACTCCGAACGTTTGTTTTTAAAACCGGCATTCCAGTTTGCCACGATCTTTATATTTGGGTCAAATGCTTTCATTGCCGGAACGTAAGTATTTATCAGATCGGCATACACTTCGGATGATTTGGCTCCACCATTGCTATCCGGTTGGTACAGTTCATTATCGAGATACCAATAATCAACCCTGAAATTTTTGTCCCTGCAATATTGCATAAGAGCAATGGCTTCATTAATTCCATCCTGTTTCCTGTTCCATCTCCATCCCGAACTCATGTTAATACCAACCAAAGGTGTTGCCCCGGTTGTTTTCACAAGCGACATATATTCATCAATGTCCATAAATTCGGATTGAGACTTTGGTGTCACCGGATTTTCAGGGTCCCAACTGTCTTTCCATCCTTCACCTGTGAGTGAATTCCAGTGGTAGAAAGAGCAAACAGTGCCTCCCGGATAGCGAAGGAACGCCACATTTACATCTTTTAAATATCCCGCAATTTTACCATCCTGCCAGATCGAATTTTTTTCGTGCGGATAAATCAGGTTAAAGCCCATAAGCAAATTGCTAACCTGACTGGTATTATTTCTATTGGGCCTAATCGCATATTCACTTTCAAGGATTGTCCCTTGCTCCGTGTTTCCGTTTTTTTCCCCTGTTTCATCTTTACCGCAATGGGCCATAAACGACGAAAACAGTAATATAGCAAGTAATGGGAACGAGGTAGTTGATATAGTTCTTTTCATAATCTGCTAGTCGATTTTAATACAGGAATACGGACCATAACTGCTTTTTATCCGAAACGATTCATCTTCCGCAGTTAGCAGAAAAACGGAATATTGTTTTCCCCCCGGAGCTACTTTAACTACCACGTGTCCCCCATCACCGGTTAGCTTTTTTATCTGATCATCACCCAGATACTCTTTGGATAATTCAGGAATATTGGTCGGAATTATGTGTTTAAGATTTGGATTCAGGCCTTTGTTTGCCATGCTGATCATGACTGAAAGATTAAGGTGAGTTACATGCCAAACCTGCAATACGATGATCTGCGCTTTCACACTGCTCAGAAATGATTCGTTCATAGCATCAACCCAGGCATGGTGATTGGCCTCACAAACTTCGACAGGGCCAACAACTTTTCCAACCGGTGTTTCAATGTCGCGCCACGATTCGGAATTCAAAGGCAAGCGTCCACTGAGGTCTCCACCGTTGAAATAGTCGAAATCTCCATATGAAATACGAATTCCGGCGCTACACTTATTTTCATCAATTGATTGTCCTTGCGGGAAAACTTCAGGAAAGATTTTTTGCGTTTTGTCTCCTTCACCTGTCCAAACTTCGCCGGAAGAGACAATATTCCGAATCTCAAAATTATCCTTGTATTTCTCCGGATGGTTTACCAATACGAACTGACTTTTGGTCCCCGGAACAAATCGTTCCATTTTCATCCCATCGTTTTTAATATTCCAGTCAAGAAAGCTGCGATAGTTTTCAAAGCCGCGCCCCATTTGTGGCTTTGGATACTTATAAGTTGGCCAGTCGCGGTCGATCATTTTAGCGAAAGGAATGTATTCGTACACCTGCGTCAATCCGCTGAGATAATAGTCGCCGCCTTTGGCTGTTTTCCGCGAATTTTCAAATACACCACCTAAATGATCTCCATGAAAATGCGTCAAAAAAGTGTAATCAATTTTCTTTTCGGCTTTAAAATTCATTCGATTGGAAATATACCGGGCAATCCATTCCCCGGCTTCCTTTGTCTCGTCGGGCGAACCGTGGGTTGTCCGGGGATCCTTGAAAGGACCGGTGTCCCCGGCGTCGATCATTAATGTGGTGCCATCGGGCAAAATGCAAAATACGCACTCTCCCCTTCCGGTATAAATATGGTGGATTTCCATTTCACCTTCCTGCCAGAAAGGTAGCGGGTTCCCTATTTCCTGAGCAAAAAGGCCCCCTGAGAATAAGAGCAGAATAGTGCAAATAATATTTTTTTTCATCATTGATATTTAGTTGGTTATTTTCTAAAAGTTCCATTCCTCCTTTTGCGAAGGAGTTCGCTGGCTGACGATTTGCTTACATTTTCCCACCAGTTCAGGATGCTGTGCCGCAACATCTGTGGTTTCAGCCGGATCGGTAGAAAGATTAAATATTTGCCACCCGGCATCTGGGTTTCTGCTGACACCGACACGCACGCCTTTCCAGTCGCCCATCCGCACGGCATATTGTCCGCCGCCACTTGAAAATTCCCAGTACAGGTATTCGTGTTGCCTTTGTTTTTCGGATTGACCAAGCAATGTGGGGAGAAATGAAATTCCATCAGTATTAGTTAATTTTTGACCGGTTATTTCTGCCAGGGTAGCCATCAGGTCGTATTGGGCCGAAACATGACCGGAAGTTTTTCCGGGGGTAATTTTCCCGGGCCAACGCACAACAAAGGGTTCACGGATACCACCGTCCCAGACCTGTCCCTTCATACCGCGCAATCCTCCTGAACTGTTAAAGAACCTGGAATCGAGCCCACCACCGCCAGCAGGGCCATTGTCACTCGAAAACATGACGATCGTATTGTCATCCAGTCCAAGTTCTTTCAACTTCCGAAGTAGAATACCAATTTTACTATCTAAACGGGTTACCATTCCGGCATATGCTGATAAAGGCCTTGGATGAGGCGTATAGCCTGCCTTTCCATCGTAAGGTTTTTCATCGAACACGCCATTGTACATTTCCAGACTTTCATCCGGAACCTGAAGCGCTTTGTGGGGAACCTCAAAAGCTAAATAAAGAAAAAATGGTTTTTTCCGGTTTTCATTGATAAACTTAACCGCTTCATCAAGTTCCATATCGACGAAATAATGAAGGCCCATATATTTTTTGTATTCATCGATTCCAACAGGTTGAGTCCTGTCGATTTTTGGATGAACGGACATAACATTCCCCTCAATAAATTCCTGATTGTTGTTTCTCCAAACAAAATAAGGATAATGATTATGTGCATGATTTTGATCGTTGTACCCAAAGAAGAAATCAAAACCTTGTTTAATGGGAGAACCGGAAGACGCCATGCTTCCCAACCCCCATTTGCCAATCAATGCGGTTTCATAACCGGCTTGTTTCATCATTTTCGACAAGGTGGCAGTGTTTTCAGGTATGGGAGTTTGCCCATGTTCAGATTCAGTTTCTCCTTTTATTTCGAAATTATTCCGTACATAAGCATGCATTGAACTCTTGCCGGTCATCAGGCAACATCTTGCCGGGGCACAAACCGGCGCCCCGGAATAATGATCGGTAAATCGTATGCCCTCGGCTGCAATACGGTCGATATTCGGAGTTTTGATGTATTTCTGTCCATAACAACCTACATCGCCATAACCCAGATCATCGGCAAGAATGTATATAATGTTGGGGCGAGAGCTCGATTTTTGTGCAAACGAAGCGCCGGCAAAAACTGTCATTGCAATTATTGCCATTCCCGGATAAATAAGATTGTTTTTATTCATGTTAAATACATTTAAATATTTGTTAAAACTGATCTTTAAATCTACTTTACTATTTGCTGTCGAAATATTTCTTTATCGAAGGGTCAATTGTTTTTCCATTGCTAAAATACAATATGCTTCTGACTTATTTTTTTCAACCATTTTTACCCGCGCCTCAATGGGTACTCCTTTGTTGTCCAATACAAAAATCGTTTTTCCTCTGGCCCATTTCAGCATTTCTTCGAAGGTTGGAATCGTGTATTCAGTGGCATTTCCCTGGGTATCTTTCAACCTGAACTTTTTCAATTCATCAAGGGTGAAATCAATCACTCTTCCATCACCAGTAGTTGTCCGCTGTAAAGTCGGATCGTGAAGTACTATCATCGCACTATCTTTGGTATACCTTGGATCAATTTCCATCATGGAATAAGCATACTTAAGGGTATTTTCAAAAGTAACGATAGAGTTTTCGGGCATGTTTTTTTCGGGTCCGCCCCGGTGGGAACTCAAAAATGGCAAACTTTTACCGTTATAGTGGAATAGCTCTTTCAGTCCTTTTGATGTCTGAGCATCAATATAATGTTCTTGTCCAAATATATTGGAAGATGAGAACAGGAAGAGAATCACAAGCAGGCATAAAAATAATTCCCGACGTAAATTAATTAAAAGCTTCATAACAAAAGAATTAGTTATTTATATCAAGTCTTAATATGACAATTTTAATCCAGATCAAACCGATCAAATGATCCGTGCCCATTGGCAAAATGGACAGGTACAACCACAACCGCAGTTGCCGAAAATTTATTTTTGAATCCTATAATCATTTAAATTCAGCTATTCAGCCGAAGCTTTATCAATCATGTTTTTTGCATTTAAAGGCAAATTATTGCTTGCTCCGCCCACTTTTATATCAAACTCTCCGGGCTCAACACTCCAGCCGTGTTTCTTTACATCCCAAAATGCAAAACTACGCCGATCAAGCACCATTGAAACAGTTTTTGTCTCCCCTACTTTGAGGGTAACTTTTGCAAATGATTTAAGTTCCTTTTCCGGACGTGGTACTGAACATTCCTTTTCCGAAACATTAATAATCTCGCCTGGCTTGACAAACTGTCTGGAATTATCTTCAACCCGGCCTTCTCCACCCATCCAGTAGCTTTTATATTGGTTGTTTCCATCCCAATACGGCTTTCCTCCAATATAGTTAAATGTGGGGTCGGGAGAATCTTCAAACTTATTTTCAATTGTAAAAGGCAGTTTGCCCGAAGGGTTAACTTTTCCACTTACATTCCATGTTGATGCCAATGGTAACATTCCAGGGAAAGAAGTACTCTTGTCCTTGACCAAAGCTGTTTGCAACCTCACGCCCTGCAAGGCATCGGCCATTGAAACCGGACGAATGCCCAAACGATCCACCCCAGAGGTGAGAAATCTGTTCCAACCGCCACTTAGCGCCAACTTCTCTTCAAATGTCAACCTGCGAATTTATACTATATGGCAGCAGTAAAACTGAAGTGAATAAAACTGCGATTAAAAAAAACTTCATTATTTGTGATTTAATGATTATTTGTGATTCAGAAATATTTCAAAACCTATTTTGAAGGTGGAGTATTGAACATCTCCAGGTTCCGCTGTACTTCATTTTGGGTGTCGGGAAGAACTGCAATAGTAAATTTTTGTGCAAAAGCATTGGGAACAAGAATGTTCACAACAACCAAAGCGACCAGGAATACTTTAGTAAGCAATTTTATTTTCATAACTCTTGTAATTAATCGTTCAGAAAACTTTAACGTTTAAGTCCGGATATGATTGCTTCGCGTTCACCTACAGCCTGAAGATAAGGCCCGTGAGTTATTCTTATTTCCTGAGCAACCAATGTTGCAGACAGGAAAATCAGCCACAAAAACAAAGAGAAACAATTAAACTTTTTCATTTTACATCCACTTTTTCATAAATAAAAATCTGTCTTTTTCTATTTTCCGGAAACATGGAAATCAATCCAATGACTACCAATCTACTTCTTTTCAAACGTTAACATGGTGAGCGATGTTCCCGGCGCATTAAACGAAATTCCTGCGCCGCTCTGCTCCAATAATTTTAGGATTTGCATATTACTTCCATCGCCATGGTTTGTTAAAACAAACGCATTCGACTCCGTTAGCTTCAAGTTCTTAAATAGATCAGAATCAAAATTTGCGTGAATGTCGGTCCCATTTTTATTTAATAAACACACCCTGACAATATTTTTCTTCTCATCAACAGCCACAAAGTTCAGGAGATTTGGCTGATCGTTAATGCCTTCGCTTTTGATTAAACTACAGCCCTGAGTTTTGCCTAAAAATTGGAAAATAGGATATGCAGGCTGAGCAACACGGTCACTTCTCCGGACAAAACTTCTGGTAGTCAGAGCATCTCCGGCGGCCTGTAGTGGCCAGAAGGTGGCCATATCCAGTCCTCCCAAAATAAATTGCATCATCATTTCCGATTGTATTAGGGCACATTGATCGGGAGTAAGTTGTTTTTCTTTTATCGGTCCAACATTCCATTCAAGTGAGGCCAATTTAATGTCAGGGTATCCGAAATCTTTAACCATTTGTCTAAAATAACCTATTTCTGACAAATAACTATCGCCGGTCCATACCTGCATTGGTGTTTTCTCCAACCAATTTTCGAAGGACGGATTATTCCAACTCCAATACCAATGCGCATCAATGACGTCAATGTTCTTCCCGGCTATACTCAACAATTTCTGATATTCCTCTCTTCTCTTTTCAAAAGCTGAGTTCCAATTGACAATAATTTCAATATCAGGATTGAATTCTTTCATTTTTGAGGCAAACTGATTTATGAGTCCGGCATACTCCTCAATAGTTTTGCTGCCACCGTTGCTGTCGTGCTGGTAGGGTTCATTGTCTAAATACCAGTATTTTACCTTGAAATTTTTGTCGCGGCAATATTTCATTAAGGCCAGGGCCTCTATAATACCGTCTTCAATTCGGTTCCACCGTCTTCCTGAACTCATATTTATCCCAAGCAGGGGTGTGAAATCGCTTCTTTGTGCCAAAGCTATGAATTCGTCCAAATCCATGAATTCGGATTTGGCTTTTGGCTTTACTTTATTGATTGGGTCCCAGCTGTCTTGCCAACCTTCACCTGTTGGTTCGTCCCAATGATAAAATGAACAGACAGTTCCACCCGGATAACGCATAACGCTGGCATTTACATCTTTTAAATAACCTTCGATTTTTCCATCCTTCCACACAAAGTCTGCTTCATAGGCATAAACTGCATTAAAACCCATCAGATGCTTACTTATCGGGTTCTTTTCATTTTTTATCAGCTTAATTGAATATTTCCCTTCAGGGTTGCTCTGTTGCGTGCAAAGCGCAAAAATTAATACCATCATCAGAATGATGGATAGTCCGGATCTGAAAAGCCAATTTTTTCTCATTTTTTGTTTTTTAACACCTTAAAATCATGATTAATAGTCAAACACCATTGTTACAAGTGAACGAGGGGGTATCATATATTCCGCGCCCGGCAAGAATTTTTCAGCCACATACATATTGGCCAGATCGGTACGATCATCGGTTTTGTAGACCGATACCTTTTTTACTTTTTCATCCCAGCTTTGAAAAAAAGACATGCTGACAGGAACCGTTTCAAATGAAGAGTTTATGTAAACTGCCACTATACGGGACTTATCAGGCGCCAGAAATGCAGAACCGACCAGAGTATTAAGATCGTCCGCCCCCTCAAGGTCGATTCTTTTATAACCGGGACGGATAAAAAAACTGTAATTACCCAGCGCCCATAGCATTTTGTTTGTGCGCACAAAGCCACCTTTCTTCAAATCACCATCGGTTGGATATAAAGCGATCAAAGCATGGTTGCCATTCACTTCCATCCCTTTCCAGTAGCCCCATGACCTGGCTCCTGCATAAACGAGATCGCCGTAAACCAATCGTCCCATAAGCAGTGCAGGCTGTATGTCAGAATAATTGTCGGGTTTCCAATCAGATGTAAAACCGTCTATGGGAAGCTTTAATCCCGGTAACATGCACCATTCCGATTGATGGAAACCAACGTCGTATTTTTCGGTCTCATCTTTTACTTTTCCCCTGGTTCTCTTTAAATCCTCATTTGTTTTATCGCTATTATAACTATGGCCGGCTATTACAGGAGCAATGTGCTTCAAATCACCAATATAGTTGGGACTTTCACGATCAAAAAATGTTTTGATCTGCCTGTCCGGTGCATCTTTGCCTGAAAATCTTTCCGTTAAAGAGGCTGAAGTTTCGTACAAATAATTTAAACCTGCAGACTCTCCTGCCAGTATTTTAACCTCAGGCATATGATTATTGGAAAGCGCCTTATCGAGTTCGACAAACAACTTTTTCATCTCAGAACTTTTCCACGGAGACCCTTCCTGAGTTGGTCTGTTCCATTTTACCTGTGGCTCGTTAATGGGGCTGATGTAGGCAATATGCCAACCTTTCTTTTCAGTAAAATATTCCGACACATTGGCCAGATAAGAAGCATATTTACTGTAGCAATCCGGTTTTAAATTTGCTTCCTTATCCGAAGATGACCATCCTTTCCCATTTATTGTATATTGAACCAAAGGAGAATTGGAGAAAAGTAAAAAGTTATTGCATCCATATTCTGTAGCCTTTTGCATAAAGTATTGCTGCCCGGCACATTTTTCCCAATCATATGATTGTCCGTCGCCTGACAGAAATGACTCCGCCCTTCTTTGAACCGGCATTATATCGGCGCTATCCTGCTCAAGTGTTCCTGCCCCTAAATTAACCCGCCACATGGAAAGGCCTATCCCAGAAGGGTTTCCTGCTACATCATATCGCTGACTAAACAACCATTCAGCAATTTGTCCTTTTTGTTTTTCGTTCCAGTATTTACCAACGAAATTTCCACTCCATGCATCGGAAGCAGTATAACTTTCTATTTCCTGAAATGTTTTTGAAGCATTTATTGTAATTTCCCTTGTCTGGGAAAATGCAGTGAAAGCATTTAAAATCAGAATACCTCCGCAAAAAACAGATCGTATATAATTTTCAAATACTGAAGCTTGCTTCGCTGTGTAAGATTTCATTTTAATTTATTTATAAATCCAGCACTTTTAGAAAATCTTTGTCAAATTGTAGGGGTCCTGATTGACCATTTAAATGATTTAGAATGGAAAAAGATCCGTCTTTATATTCCCAAACTGCACCCGGATATTTGTTCGCTTTCATCATTTTCACTACGTCATTCATCCATTTTAACCGGCTGTCCTTATCTGCATTTTTAATCAATTTTTTACTTTCCAGTCCAGACCGGTGCTAACAGGCAATTGCTTTTTGCGAATTGGCATTGTGGGTATCACCACCGCCAGCATTATAAACCCTGACAAAGAAGCAGTTATGTGCAATACCATCAATAACCGGACTCCATTTTACTTTATAATCAGGATTGGCAACTTTATATCTTCTTTCTACTTCACCATTATCGTTTATATTTTAAGTTTTGTTTCGCACTGTTCCATCGGCAACGTACACGAATATTTACGCCCGCTTCAGGTTTACCCGCTTCAAACAAATCATTTTTATTTATTAATGTTATTTGTTGGCATTTCTTTACTACCTATCTGCCAGTCCAAACCGGAGCCAGCCAGGCAATTGGTTTTTGTGCATCTGCTTTCGGTGCATCACCACCACCGGCATTATATATCCTGACAAAAAAGTACTTATTTGCAGCATCGTCAATAACCGGACTCCACTGTACAGTATAATCAGGATTGGTAACATCATAGGTTTTAACTACTTCTCCATTATCCTTTACAATATCTATCTTCGTGATTTTATCCTTAGGATTATTGGTATCAGGATCGCTGATTGAAATATCAAATTTGAAAACTTTGCCACCCTTAAGTGTTGAACCCATAATTTTATCATTCACAGTATATCGGCACTGAATATTATTATCCAGTGATGCATAAGTTCTCCGGTTTTTCATGGCATCCAAAATTGCCACCTTTGATATATCAGTTGCCAAAACAAAAGTGCGTGAAGTATGAGCAGTGATTCCTCCAAAACCATGATTGTCGTTGCCGCAAACCGGGGAGACTTTCCATCCTTTATCCAGGGCTTTTATAAACGCTGAATAATGAATCCCATTATTTGAGTTTATGACTTCCAGCATAGTGATCATATCAGTTGCTCCCGGAGTTCGATTATTCCAGCTGTCATATTGATCCGGAGCAGGATGATTAAAACTGGCAACCACCGCTCCTGCGCCATTGGAAGGAACAGTTTCGAGCCATTTATAAAAATAGGACAAATCGATTCCTTTCTGTAGCGCATTCAAATAAATTGCAGTGTTGTAAACATTGATATGACCCTTTCCTCCTGGTCCGTTATTTTCGGAGAATTCAGAACCTCTAATTGCTGCAAAATTGTTATCGGTAGCCTCATCGGCAGCCTTTTTGCTGGCCAGCCATGCTTGATTGCTGGGATTGGTTGGATAAAAGTCAGGCTCCTGTGAATGGTCAGTAACTGCGTAAAAATCGTATCCATTGGCTTTAGCTAACACATAATGAGCCGAAGGAGGACCCTGAATCTTTTCCCAGTCGGGTTTAAGCGTTGAATTCAAGACCTGACTTACTCCGGCGCTATCGACCTCCATGAATTTGGTTGCGCCCGTTACATGAGCCCATTGCGCCCCGTGAGAACTGGTATATATAGAATGTGAATGCGTATTCCCCGCATAGATATGATATGTTGGTAACGTCTGATTTTTCTGTCCCATTGATGGGATAACCAAAATCAGAAAACTTACTATGGAAAACAAACAAATCAATTCAGAATTTAAACGTTTTAATTTCATTTTGTTTATTTATTAAAGATTATTTTTTGAGCAATTTTGCAAATGCAGCAACTGTGCCATCGGCATCATCCCAGGTATAAGTTGTGCCGTTAACATACCAGTTTCCTAAGTACCATCCGGTAGGACCTGCATGTTGGCCATTGCCATTGTTGAACCATGAAACAAGTTCAATATCGCTGCGGCTACTTACCCATTGTCCTAATTCAGTCACCCATACACTTCTGCCAGTTGCAACCAACGAGGCATGTGCGCCTGTTTCAAAAATTCCAAACCGGGTAAATCCCCATGTTTTCATTTTTGCGAAGCCGGATTCGAAGACCTCTTTTGCATTTACGGAAGGATCATCGGCATAACCATCCAATCCGGCAGAATAAATAAAAAGGGCGCATAAATACAGGCCACAGCTATTTACAAAATTTGTCATTCTATTTGTTGTATTTTCTATGATTACAAGAGTAGTGTGCTGGGAAAAATTATCAGGAAAGAAACGAATTTCTCTGAAAAAAGTCTACCAAAAGTTTTCAGAACTGTCAGGCCTTCCGGCCTGACAGTTTATTTATCCTGAATTCCTTATTTTAGGTTCAAGTCGGTATGCGATTTAAAATGTTACCATCCAGGATTTTGCTGCAAGTTATCCGGGTTTTTTTGTATTTCGGACTCCCTGATTGGAAATAAATAAAATTTGTCTTTCCATTCCCTAAATTGAATCATTTCCACATCATACCTAAATGTACCATCATCACTTTTATATACACGTTGTGCATAGGCTCTTTGTGTATCTTCTCCTATTTTCCATCTGCGAATATCCCAGAACCGATTTTCTTCGAATGCCAACTCAATACGCCTTTCGTGACGTATTTTTGCGCGCATTTTATCCTTAGTCAAGCCGGATGCTATTGGAGGCATAGACTTGCCTTTCGCTTTAACCGGCATTCCCGGAGGTATGTTATTCGCGCTGGTATAAGCAGGGAACACAGCTCTTTCCCGAATCATGTTTATGGCCTCACGCGCTGACATCGGATACCCGGAAGGTGCAACATCCGGATTATCAAAAGCTTCATTCAGTGCTTCAGCATAATTAAGCAATATTTCGGCATATCGGAAAATCGGATAGTTATGGTTAACATTTAATTTTGTCCCCCAACCTTTCAAGTTCGCATAAGGATCAACAAATTTTCGGTGAAAGAAACCAGTATTATTCCAACCTGTAAGAAAGTTTGCACCATCAGAAGAAAGGCTTGAATTGGGGTCTTTTTGCCACACGTCAAATTTCACTGTTGGTCGGGCAGGCCATTTTTCCTGGTTAAACCATATCGACTGATAAAACCTTGGATCCCGGTTTTTGTATGGATCCTGGGGATCAAAGCCGGTTTCTGCATCAATCTGTCCACTTTCATAGCTTGCCAGCACTTTTACCATCCCAAGTTCATGGGCTGCGGTTACATTCCCCGATCCATCAACATCTACAGTTTCATAATCAGCAACAATATTCAGCAAGGGAAGGTTGTTAATAACCCCGTTTGAATAATTAAAAAATTGCCCGGGCAAACAATATCGTTCAATATGAACTACACCCGAATTTGAATTTTGCTGGCTTTGGTATGATAAAATAACTTCCGGACTGTACCGACGAATAAAGAAGTCTTCATAATTTCCATATTTATCTGCAGAAGTAGTCGTATGTAAACTATATGCGCCATTGGTTTGTGTGATTACCTTTCGTGCCGCCTCAGCAGCCTTGACCCATTTGGATGGATCATAACCGCCACGCCAGGGGGTACCATCAGTTTGCGAAGGATCATTAAATAGCAGGCTGGCTGCAATTAAACGTACCCGCGATTCCAAAGCCCATGCAGCTCCTTTGGTTGCCCTTCCAAATTCCGAATCAGAATAACCATCAGCAGGTGGCAGAAGCTGAGCGGCTTCTTCTGCCTGTGAACAAATAAATTCTACACATTCGTCAAAATCAGGCCTGGCCTGATAGAGTAATTCATCATCATATTGGGTCAGGGTCTGTGTAATAATAGGAACACCTCCATAATGCTGTAACAACTCGTAATGAAACATGGCTCTCAAAAACATAACCTCCCCTTTCATACGTTGTCGTATTGATTCATTGATCAACGGTTCATCAGAATCGGGAATCAAATCGACATTTTCCAAAAACTTGTTTGCAGCACGAATGGCACTGTAATTTTTGTTCCACACATTGATGTTAATCGGGACTGAAGTTGGACCCCACGACCCCAGAGCAAAAACATAGGCGTTATCCCAGTTGGCTTTCGGAATTCCTTCATCAACAGCATTGCTTAAAAAGCCCGCACTCCCAAATTTAAAGAATCCATTGTTCAGTTCAGCATAAATACCATTTAAAAACCAGGAAGCATATTGGGGATTGGTAAAAACCTGGTCCTCGTAGATATCATTTGTTTCTTCTTTATCAAGAAGGCTGGTAGCATCTTCCTGGCATCCCCAAAAGAAAACGCCTAAAATGACTATTGCAATATAATTAAGTATTTTCATAACTGTTTTGATTATTATTGATTAAAACTGTACGTTAAACCCGAGGGTCCAGAGTTTCATCTGAGGATACGACGTTCCCGAAGAGCTTCCAACTTCGGGGTCGAAGTTTTTGATATAAGAGAACGTCAACAAATTCGTCCCGCTTGCGAATAATCTAAAGTTAGATATTCCGAATTTTTTGATAAAACGTTTTTGTATATTATAACCCAGTTCCACGTTTTTTAATCGTATAAAATCACCTTTTTGTAAATAGAAAGAATTGTTGCGATGATTGTGTTGGTTCAATGCACTGGATAAGCGAGGATAGCTGATTTTCTCTCCATTTTCCCAACGTTCAGGATTCCAGCGTTCAAGATGATAATCGAGGAAACGGTTCCTTTCCCGAACTGGTTCATAAGCCCCTCCTCCGGTAATAAACTTATGGTTTCCACCTGCTCCCTGCCACATCATACTGAATTCGAAATCTTTATAACTATATCCATTGGAAATACTATAGATAAATTGTGGGATACGTGAATTTCCGATTGGACCTTCATCAAAGGTATCAATAACTCCGTCACCATTTCTATCCAGGTATTTAAAATCCCCGGGCTGAACCGGTTCCCATACCGGCATTGGAAGGCCATCCAGTAAAGTAGGGTTGCCCGCCTCATTGTTAACCAAATTTCCTGAATCATCAGCCACAAAATCATTAGGAGTATAATAGTCCAAAACCGTCAACCCAAAATTCTGACCCACTGATTTTCCGGTTCTCCTCATATATTCATATTTGGGTTTTACTTCATCCTCGAAGATTACTGTGTTTTTTGAGAATGAGAACATTCCTCTCAAAAAATACTTAACAGGCCCCATTTTATTTTCGTATCCGGTTTCGATTTCAAACCCTTTGTTTTCCACTTTGCCAATGTTTTCTTTTGATAAACCCACTCCCAACATGGTCGGGGTTGTATTTCTCTGTGTGAAAATATTTTCCCTTAATTCACGAAACAAGTCAAGGCTAAGTGAGAACTTATTACTGAACATTTTCATGTCTAAACCCAGGTTCGTTTTTTTACCAATCTCCCAGGTCACATTTGTATTTCCCAAATCGCCTTCATATAGTGCACTTTGGGACCCGAAAGAATTATCAGTTCCATAATAATATACACCATTTTGGTTATACGTTTGAAGATAAAGAAAACGGTCGCTCCCAATTTTATCATTTCCAACTACACCGTAAGAACCTCTTAGTTTTAAAAAGGATATCACAGGGACGCTATTTTTAAGGAAACCTTCTTCCGAAACGACCCAACCTGCCGACATGGAAGGAAAAAAGCCATACCTGTGATTTTCATCAAACTGATCGGATCCATTGTAGCCAAAATTGAACTCAGCAAGATAGCGTTGTTTATAAGCGTAGGTACTCCTTCCAACATACCCCAAAAATCCTTGAGGGACATTCTGGTTTGCAAAGCTCTGAGTTTGGGTGTAAAGTAATAAGCCTGAGATATCATGATCACCAAAAGTGCGGTTGTAATTCATTGCAAATTCCATTTGAGTTCTTCTCCGATGACCATCGCCAGTAACCTGACTAATCCAGGGAGAGGTTTCTTCGGTGACTTGTAAATATGTTTCGGTTATTGGATCATAAGTATAGGTAGGTGGCCAGTAACCGACTTTTGTCCCTGATTCAAAGTAGCTGTTATAGCTTACCATTCCCCTTACTGACAAACCTTTTGTTATAAAATCAAGTTTTTGATTGACTTTAAAGGTACCTTCCAATATATTGTCGTTTAGTTGATTATACCCGTAATCGGTTAAGATTGCAAGCAGGTTGGAACTACCATCCGGATTGTTTCCATAACTCCCGTTTGGAAGTTTATATGCATAAAAATATGGTGGCGCGGAATTCATTTCAGAAAATATGGAGGTAGACCCAATATCGCCAACTGAGACATTTTGCTGTCTTTCGATCCTGGAATTCAAATCAAGGCTTAAAATGGTTGATTTAGTAATATTAAAATCAAGGTTTGATCTTAAGTTCAACCTTTTAAAATTCGCATTTGATGGGGTTCTGGCGTTTTCAAACTGTTTATATATACCACTTTGGAACATCCCATTGGTCCCAATATAGTAACGCAACTTATCTGTTCCTCCTCTTACATTAATGTTCAGGTTGTGCATATAAGAAACCTTTCGCAGGAAATCTGAAAAATAATCATTGTCCGGATGGGTATAGGGTGAATCATGGTTTTGAAAATGTGCCAGATCTCCTTCAGTAAATCTGGGAGATAGCCCATCATTCATTAACGCTTCATTTCTTAAAAGTGCGTGCTGGTACGACCCAAGGTAATGGGGTAACCTGGTTGGCTGTTGCAGTGTCAGGCTGTATCTGGTGCTGACAACCGGTTTGCCAATTTTGCCCCTTTTGGTGGTAATCAGAATAACCCCATTTGCACCACGCACACCATAGACAGCCGTTGCCGAAGCATCTTTTAATACCGAGAATGATTCAACATCTTCAGCATCAACCTGAGTATAGTCGCGTTCTATTCCATCGACAAGGATCAATGGCTTAGCGTTGTCCGCATTTAAAGTTGCCACTCCACGAACATAAATTTCGGCGTCATCACCACCGGGACGGCCGCTTCCGACCATGGAAATAACACCAGATACTCGTCCCGCCAGTGCATTGCTGAGATTTGGAGTACCCATTTGTTGAAGTTCTTCTGAAGTGGTTGTGGCTATAGCCCCAACAATACTCATCTTTTTCTGAACGCCGTAGCCTACAACAACAACTTCATCAACAGCAAGAGAACCAGGCAACAATTGAACATTGATGACTGAGGTTTTTGACTGGACCTCTTTGGTTCCGTAACCAATAAAAGAGAAAGTTATTGATGATCCGGGTTTTTGGAGGGTTATGATATAGTTCCCCTCGTTGTTACTGACAGTACCGTTGGTTGTGTTTTTCTCGATTACGTTAACCCCTGGAAGCGGATCGCCGTTTTCGTCGGTAATTTTACCACTTATCTTACTTGTTTGAGCAAACGCCTGGAAGCCCAAAACAATTATGCATATAGTAAGTATTATAAAATTTTTCATTTTTTCTTACGTTTACTGGTTGTTATTTCTACCAAAGCGGATTTTGTTCCATCGCCTTATTCTTATTGATCTCCCGTTGAGGAATTGGATAGAAGTACGCTTTTGTGGCAAAAACCCTTTCTGACACATTCGACAATAATTCATATGAATAATCATTACCGTTTTTCGTAATCTTCATTCCTTGCAAGCTCTGTCCTAACGTTTCGGGTCCAATCATCCAACGTCTTACGTCCAGATGGCGATGGTCTTCAAACGCCAGTTCAACCCGCCGTTCGTTTCTGATTACCGCACGCATAGCTGTTTTATCAGCATTAGCGACAGTGAGTTTTGCAGCGGCAGGCCGCAATACCCTTGTTCTTACTTCTTCAACTGCCTGACGTGCTGTTTTGCCAAAACCTTTGGGGTCGGCATCCGGGCCATAAGCTTCATTCATCGCCTCAGCATAATTAAGTAATACTTCAGCATAACGGATGAGAGGGAAACAGTGGTAAGTGTTGGTTTCAGAACCAGCAATTTTAACATCATTTTTCATGAATTTCGATAAATAATAACCCGTTTTCGTAGCATTGGTTGCACCATTAGCATTGTCGGCGCCGCCGGTATACGTTTGTACTGCCCTACCCGACCAGCTCATCCCATTGTAAAAAACACTTCCGTAGAAACGGGGATCGCGATTATTATAAGGATTTGCCGGATCAAAGCCTGAAGATGCATTATTAATACTCAGCCCATTCAGCATGCCGTAGGCATCAACCATCTGTTGCGATGGGCATGTTGTACCTGCTCCGTTGGTGTAGCCCACTGGAGTGTTTTTCTTTTCTACGGCATTTCCCACAGATGAAGTTCGAATTAATATCAGTTCTTTATTCCCTGCAAGGTTATAAAACAACCCACGATAATTGTTTTCTCCATTCGTAAGCGCTGTATTGTCATTTTGACTATCGCTCATTAAAGTTGTCGTGTACAACGAATAGTAATTCAGTTTAATCACATCGGAAGCGGCTTTGGCTGCATCTTCCCAACGTATTGCCTGAACACTCCCGTAACAGATAAGCGGGTTTTGTGAATTATCATATCCGGTACCATTATACAACGGGCTTGCGGCATACAGCAAAACCCTTGATTTTAAGGCCAGAACCGCCCCGGTTGAAATACGCCCAAGATTACCACCTGAAGCGGCATCCGGATCAGGGAGTGTCAACAGGGCTTCATCGCATTGCGAAATAATAAAACCAACACATTCCTCTAAGGTGTTTCTCGGGATATTTAGATCCTCCTGAAGCCTGAGCGAACGGGTAATGATAGGTATTCCCCCAAAACGCTTTAACAGTTCAAAATGGGCAAAAGCACGAAGGAAAATAAGTTCACCATAAAGCATTTGCCGAATATGATCATCCTGTTCCGGCATCAAATATAAATTTTCAAGGCCCAGATTGATGGCCCTGATATATTCATAATTATCGTCCCAGGTATTATCAGGGTTTGATGAAGATGGTGACAAAGCCCCGTTTGTAAGAACTTCAACTGAAGATCCGGGGATATTTGGTACTGCTTCATCAGACGCTGAAGCGATCATTTCTTCGCCACCGTTTAACCTGTTGTAGCCATTTGAATTTGAATTGCGGTAAGGAAGCACATTGTAAGTATTCATTACATACTCTTCAGCTTTTTTGGTGACACCGAAAATGAAATCGGCCTCATATTTATCGTATGGCCTTACATCAAGCGGATTTTCACAAGCGTTGAAAATAATTGTGAGTCCAAGTATTAATATTATAGTCGTTTTTTTCATTGTCTTATGTTTTTTCGGTTAAAACTGAGCATTGATTCCAAAATTGACAATTCTCTGGATCGGATATGAGTTGCCGCTTCCCGGAGCTTCGGGATCGATTACTTTAATTTTATCAAATGTCAAAAGATTGTATCCTGTTGCGAAAAATCTCAGTTTCGAGAGTTTCAAAAACTTAACGGCTTTTTCTGGCAATGAATAACCCAATTCAACCGATTTAAGCCTTGTGTACGAAGCATCCCTGATCCAGAAATCAGAATTCGGAGACCTGTTGTTGGTATTGTCTCCCGATAAGGTCAGGCGCGGATAAGTTGCTGTCGACCGGGTATCAATTCCTGATTCGGGATAATATGCCCAGCGGTCTAAATGATGATCCATCACTTTACCTGTTCCGTTCGGATAGAATTCATAATAGGCGTAATTCGAAAGATATTTTTCCGCATTTGTAATTCCCTCGATTAATGCATTGAAATCAAACCCTTTCCATGCCAGATTAATTGTTGCCCCATAAATCATTTCAGGCATCCAACTTTTACCAATGTAGGCAATATCATCTATATCAACTATCCCGTTTCCGGTCACATCTTTGTATTTCAGATCACCGGGTTTAACCGGGCCATAGGATTGTACCGGACTATTTGCGATATCGTTTTCATCAGCAAAAAAGCCAATGGATTGTAACCCAAACTTGGCATCAACCGGATAACCAGTGTGGTAATTGTGTGCAAATGGATATTCCTGTTCCTGCATATCGAGTACCTTGTTCTTTACCGATAACAGGTTTACACCCAATTGATAACTAAAATCATTTATCTTATCGCCATAGCTGAGTTGTATTTCAAGACCTTTATTTTCGACCACACCGGCATTGCTACGCGGAACTTCCCTTGTCCCGAGTATGCCAGGCACACTGTTTAAGCTGATAATTATATCATTTGTTTTTTCATAAAAAATATCAGCACTAAGGCTTAATTTGTCATTAAAGAACCGACTGTCAATCCCAAGATTTGATTTTGTGGTTTTTTCAGATGTAATATCCGGATCGCCTAAAACATCCTCCCGGTATCCACCATAAGCGGCAAGGTTATCACCAATTAAGTAGGCTGTGCCCACCTTAGTGTAAAATGATAATTTTTGGAAATAACTTATCCCACTATCGTTACCGGTTAAACCATAAGAGCCGCGTATTTTAAGGAAACTTACAGCTGAAGCTTTATCCTTCAGGAAAGATTCTTCAGATAAGATCCACCCGAGAGACAATGCCGGGAACAATACATGTTGTTTGTTATCTGAAATTTGTTCGCTCCCCTGATAGGCAAAAGATAAATCAGCTATGTATTTATTATTATATACATAGTTCATTCTGCCCATATAACCTTGATACGTGTGTGGCATAATTGATCCATCGCCGGAATAATTGTTCTGGTTCCAAAATATGCGGCCATCCAGTTCATGTTTACCAAAGGCACGTTTGTAATCAACACCAAACTGCATATCAAAAACACGCTGGTTATCAAGTATCTCATTGTTGTTTTGCTGTTGTGCAGGATTTTTAACCCCACGCTCGTTATCAAGGCTACCTTCATAGACCACAAAACCTTTGTGACGCCTTACGACCTGATTGAAAAAGCTGTCGAACGAAACAGCAGCCCTGAAGGACAAACCTTTGGTAATTATGTCCAAGTCATGATTCAGTTTAAAAGTAGCATCGGTAGCGCGTCTGGCATTAATGGAATATCCACTCAAATTCAGTAAACCATAAGGGTTATTTAGGTACTGTGAATTTCCGGACACAGACCCATCCTCATTAAAAATTGGAAAAACATTTGGAGGTAACTGGTTTAAAACTGAAAAAATCCGGTTTACGCTCCCATCATAATTCCCGGGGTAATTCCATTTTTGAATCCGCCCGCCCATGTCCATCGAAACGAGCATTTGTTTTGTAACCTGAATATCAACATTGGAACGTAGCATGTACATTTCAAAGTTCTGGTTGGTGTTATAGGTATTGGCATTATTATCAACATTGTACAATCCGGAGTTGCTTGTATAACCAGCAGATGCATAATACTTGAGCTGCCTGGAACCGCCTCTTACATTAATATTATAATTCTGTTGACCCGAATAGTCCTTCAGAAATTTATTTACCCAATCGACATTTGGATAATTGTAAGGATCGGAGCCTGTACGGTATGCATCCATTGCCATTGCATCATATACATCGCTGCCCCCATCGTTTCGGCTCGCTTCGTTGTACAACATTGCATGGTCGTAAGAACTAAGGTAATTAGGGAGTTTTGTCGGAGTTTGTACACCATATTTTGCATCGAAACTTACTTTTAAAGGTTCAATTTTCCCACGTTTGGTGGTAATCAATAATATGCCGTTTCCACCACGAAGTCCATAAATAGCAGTTGCAGCAGCATCTTTCAATACAGTTATACTTTCAATATCATATGGATTAAGATATTCAGCACTTTCCCTGAAATATCCGTCAACCAAAATATAAGGGCTTTTGGTTGCAGTACCGAGGTTACGCAGGCCCCTGATGAAAATTGAACTGCTTTCGATACCTGGTTCGCCATTTGTTTGTTGAACAGTAAAACCAGCCAGCCGACCTCCTAAAACATTTGAACGGTTTACCCCAGGTAAATCAGATAGTTCATCGCCTGAAATGGTTGAAACGGCGCTGGTAACCTGATCTTGTTTTTGACGTATCCAAAGCAGATCGATAAATTTTACCGGTATCAGGGTCACAACAATTTCTGTTTGACCGCTAACTGTCACTTCCTGTGTTTCATACTCTTCTTTTGAAAAAATGATAGTAGGGTTTACAGCTACGGCTGAAACTGTAAACTGGCCACTTTCATCAGTCTCGGTTGAGAAAAGCGTTTCTTTTACAGTGACAGTTGCCTCAAAGACCGGTGAACCGTCAGGTAAAACAACCTTTCCTGTCACAATCTTAGCGTCATTTACATCATCCATGTTAGGGATATTCCCGAAAGCATGGAACGAACTAAAAATAAACGTTGTAATTAATAAAACCATCCATGTGCGAAGGATCGATTTAAAACGCATAAAATAGTTCTGCTTGTTTCGTTTCATAAACATAGAATTGAAATTAGTTAGTTAAAAAAAGCACTGAGTAATATCATCAGGATCGAAAATCCGATAAGCATAAAAAGAATGAAGTAGACTAATATTCTCCTCTGGTATGTTGAAAATATTGCTTTACGAATTTTATTAATCATGATGACAGAAATTCATACGATGAAGTTAGAACTCTTCTGTCATAATGCATTTTCAATTCAATTCAGATACCTGTTGCAATTGTTGCATCAGTTATAAATTTGAATCAAAAGATTATAAATTTAATTCGGAGACTTTTTTAGTAAGAAGGAATGTCCTGTTTTTTGTATTTTTCAACGGACTTTTAAATCAGGTTTTTATGCCATCTACTCTTTCCCTGAAATGTTGTTTCTCTGTATATATTCGCTGGGCGAAAGCTTATGTACCTTTTTAAAGCAGTTGGTAAAATATGCAGGTGTATTGAAACCTGTTTTGTATGATATTTCGGAGATTGACAAATCAGTTTCTCTTAAGTATTTCAGAGCAACCTGTAACCTGTAATTTTTAATGAATTCATTGGGTGAAAAATTGGTCAATGACTTTATTTTGCGATACAAGCTGGCCCTGCTCATGCCAATTTCGTCACTAAAATGTTCGATGTCAAAATCAGTGTTGGAAATATTTTTCTCAATAATCTGGTAAACCTTTTTGAGAAACTGTTCATCCATCGATGTTGTTTCGGATGCTGCAAGCTCGAATGGCAATTTCTTCCCAAATGATTGCCGCAGGCGTTCCCTGTTTGAAATCACACTGGTTACCTTTATCCGTAGCATGTTGGCATTAAACGGCTTGGTAATGTAGTCATCGGCGCCCACTTCAAATCCTTCTTTAACTTGAATGTATGTTGTACGAGCAGTCAGCAAGATAATAGGAATATGGCTGGTGTGAATGTCGTTTTTTAACTTCAGACAAAGCTGCAAACCATCAATTTCAGGCATCATGATATCGCTGATGACCAAATCTGGTATTTGCCTGATTGCTTTTTCAAGACCTGCTTTGCCATTGCTGGCTTCAATGATATGGTAGTAATTCTGAAGCTGTGACCTTATATAACTCCGGATATCGGAGTTGTCGTCAATAACCAGAACAGTGTATTTCCTATAGTGGTCTTTCATTGGTTCAGGAATAGCTTCATCATATTGATCGTTTGGCAAGAGGTAATTATTGATATGCTCACTTCCAATATAATCTTTGATTATTTCATCAGGAGAAAGATAGCTGTTTCCGACAGGTAAAATCACGCAAAACAAAGCTCCCTCTCCCGGAGTACTGAAGACACAGACAATACCATGATGAAGATCAATAATCCCTTTCACAAGGCTTAAACCGATTCCTGTTCCAACCGAAGACTGTCCATCTTCAGCTACCTGGTAAAATGGATCAAATATTTTGTCGAGTTCTTTCGCAGGAATACCTTTTCCTGAATTGCTTACATTTACCCGAATAAATTCTGTTGCGTTGGTTCTTAAAAGAATATCACGCTTTGAAGTTGGTATATCTTTCAAATCCTCAGCGCTGATTTTCAGTATTGACAAAGATATTTTCCCGTTTATCGGTGTATTTTTGAATGCATTGGACAGTAGGTTGAAGAATACTTTTTCCAATTCCTGCCGATCGAACCATAAACGTATTTCCTGGTCATTCCCTATTATCGAATAACTTATTTTTTGTTTGTATGCCAGTTCGTTAAATGCCATCGATATTTCGGTGATGAATTTATTGAACTTACCTTCGGCCGCTTGTATTTTCATTTTCCCGGATTCCTGCTTGCGGAAATCCATCAGCTGGTTGACAAGAAAAAGTAACCGATGTGTATTTTTCTGAATCAGGCTCAACGAATTACGGACCGGAATGAGAAGATCTGACCGGTTAAGTAAATCTTCAAGAGGCCCCATGATTAATGTAAGCGGAGTACGTAACTCATGTGAGAAGTTTGTGAAAAGCCGGATACGTAACTGATGTACTTTTTCAATGTTTTCCTTCTCGAACTGTTTGATTTTAACACTGTGTTCCAGTCTCAGGTAATGAAGCAACAGTAAAAAGAAACCGGTCAAAATCAGGAAGTAAATTATATAGGCATACCATGAACGCCAGGGAGGTGGGAGCACTTTAATGTTTAGCGTTATATAATCCTCATTCCAAACTCCATCATTATTCGATGCTTTCAGTTTGAAACGATAATTCCCTGAATGAAGATTGGTATAAATAGCAATCCTTTGTTGTCCCACATCATTCCATCCATAATCAAATCCTTCCAATTGATAGGCGTATTGGTTCTTTTCAGGGAAAATATAATTGAGCGCTGTGTACTGAATTACAAAGCTTGACTGGTTATATTTTAACAAAATACTCGAATTGTTTGGAACAAACTTTCTTTGGAATGGTATATCTCCCTTCTTCAAATCTGACCGTAACAATTTGAAATCGGTAATTACCAATGGTGGAACGAATGAATTGGAACTAATTTCTTCAGGTGAAAAAGTGACTATTCCGTTATTTCCCCCGAAACACAATCTTCCATCGGATAATTTCACAAAAGAATTTTCGACTGGCTCCTGTAGTGGAAACCCATTGCCGTAATTAAAATTTTTAAAAGTCTCCGTTACCGGATCAAACCTTGATAAACCGGAAAGTGTGGAAATCCAGATGAATCCTGCATTATCAGATACTATACCCAGAACTATACCATTTGAAAGCCCTTCTTTTTCTCCATAAGTTTTAAATTTTCCTGTTTCTTTGTCGCAGACACAGAATCCTCTCCCTCCTGTCCCAATCCAGAGGTTATTTCGGGAATCAGCATAAATAATACTGATGTTATTACTACTTATTGCGTTTGTGTCGTTAGGATTTACAGTATAGCGTCTGGCTAAATTTGTATTCCGATTGTAACGGTATAGTCCAACATACCTGGTGCCAATCCAATAAATACTGTCATTCTCTTTTTCAAGGCAAGTTGCGTAAGGAAATAACATTTTTCGTCCATTGGTAGCATTCAGATAGGTAAATGGACTCACAAGCCCCGTTTTTGGATCGCATATGCGTAATCCGGTAGAATCCCGGACGCACAATAAAAGCTTTCCATCTTTTTCAGGATAAATATTAACTACTTGATTTTTAGAAATCTGAAGTGACTTTATTACTTTCTGTTTCCGGCTATCAAAAATTACAAACTGACTTTGCTCATTGCTCAGAAAAATCGAGTCGCCTCTGATAAATATCGACTTTATTACATTTGATGTGTATGATGAATCTTCAATCTGAAAATGTGAATATTTTTTTTTCAGGTTGTCATAACAAAAAAGTCCACCTCCACCAGTACCTATCCAAAGCATATTTTTACTTTCTACCAACGAGCTAACTCCTCCATAAACCAACTGCCCCAGATTTCCGGGGTTACTGAAATGAAACTGCTGATTAAAATTGTTGTAATAATTTATTCCGCCAGCGAATGTTCCCAGCCAAACAGTTCCTGCATTGTCAATAAAAATGGAATAGATATAAAAATGATTGAGGTCTCCTTTTCTGGGTTTTGTAGGATTATAAATGTTCAACTTGCCGGTTTCTATATTCAAAATATTATAACCCTCATTCGTACCGATTAAGATATTCTTCTTTGCATCCTCTGCAATACATCTGACTCCTTCGTTACTTAGTTTTTCTCCATTAAAAATATCTTTTCCGAAGTGCCTGAAAGTATTATTTTTGGGATTAAACTGACATAATCCTGTTCGGGTACCAATCCAAAGATTCCGTTTTGAATCCTCAAAAATAATTCTTACTGTATTGCCTGATATAGTAGTATTGTCCGAATTAACATGCCGATATACATGGTATGATCCTGTTTCCGGAGTGAATTGAATTAGTCCCTTATTTAAGGTTCCAATCCATAAGTTATCAAAACTGTCAACTATGACAGAAAGTATTCGGTTATTGAAAAGTATCCCATCAAGAGTCGTTTTTGTGAATGTACTTTGTTCAGGATTATATAAATCAAGTCCCTGTTCTGTGCCAATCCATAAACGACCTTTCCTATCGTAAAACAAACTTCCGATTTTATTGTGGCTAATCCCCTCATCTCCTGTACTTTTGAAGTAACGGGTAAAATTATTGGATGAATAGTTGTAGCAGTTCAAGCCGTTTTCTGTGGCTACCCAAATATTTCCTATACTGTCTTCAACTATACTGCTTATGTTATTATTACTTATCGAAGTAGTTTCGCCATCGCTATTTCTGAATACTTCAAAATTATACCCATCATACCGATTTAATCCATCACGGGTCCCAAACCACAAAAATCCTTTGCTATCCTGGAAAATACAGGAAACTGACAATTGTGAGAGTCCCGATTCAGTGGATAAAGACCCAAAATAAATTTCTTCATTGCTTGCCTGTATATTCCCGTAAAAAATCACTGCAAGAAACAGGGCGAAGAGAATCTTTACAGAATTCGTATTTCTATGGTAAATTACAGGCATGGGAAGTTTAATTAGGTCTGTAAATCTAGTAAGAAATTTGTTTGGTGCAACCAGGATCAGAAAAACCAACGCTTCGAACAGCCTGAAAATGTTGCCGGGAAAGCTAAGCGGATCCGGTAAGTGGATTCGGTTCCAGCTGAGCCAGGCAACTGTTGCAAAGATGGTGGTTTTTTTGATCAATATCTTCAACATAGGTACATGACCGCATCACGCAAACCGGATTCGGACAGTGTATCAAACCGAAAGTATGACCGAGTTCATGGATAACCTCTTTCCGGAAACGATCCAGCAGAAATTGCTTGTCCCCGATCATTCCATAACGCTCATTGTTTAATCGGTATAGTGAGGCAATTCCGGCCTTGCCGCCTAAAAAAGCCTGTCCGAAAATATAGGTAAGAATGGGAATATAAAGATCAACGCTGAATAATCCCATGATCTTATATGCATCGGGAAAGTTTAGGGAATCTACCTGCTTCAGCAAAGTGTTTCCATTGTATTGTCTGCGGGCAGCATCATAAAATTCGCTCAAATCAAGATGACCCTCTTTGATAATAACCGGACAGTGAAATTCGTGAATCACAGCGATAGCAGTCTGCTCAAGAATATCTTTCTCGAAATACCCAAAAGAAACCAAGGTGATGTTTGGCAGATTCATCAGAACTTATTGTTGATCTTCGAGTTTTAAATCATACTTTTTTATTTTATGGTAAAGTGTAACCCTGTCAACTTTTAATGCTTTTGCTGTGCGGGAAATGTTCCAATTGTATTTATTAAGAATTTGCAGGATGAATGTTTTTTCAAAATCATCCAGACTTTCCGCGGAATAGTTCACAATGGATTTTTCCAACGGAAGATCCTGAATTCCTATTTTTTTTCCATTTCCGATGACAATAGCCCGCTCAATCATATTTTCGAGTTCCCTGATATTTCCGGGAAAGTTAAATCCCTGTAATCGCTTTAAGGCAGCCTGATCGATGGCAACCGGTGGTTTATTCATCGAGGTACAGTACTTTTTAATAAAATAATCGACCAATAAGGGTATATCAGCTTTGCGCTCACGCAGGGCCGGAATGAAAATATTCACCACGTTAAGCCGGTAAAACAAGTCTTCCCTGAAGGTTCCTTTTTCAACCATACTTTTCAAATCCTTGTTTGTGGCACATATCACCCTGAAATCAGAACTGATTTCCTTATTTCCACCTACGCGTACAAATGTTTTTGATTCCAGGACACGCAGCAGCTCAACCTGCATTTTAGCGGAAACAGTGGCAATTTCATCCAGGAATATTGATCCGCTGTCAGCCATTTCAAACCGCCCTTTACGGTTATACATGGCGCCTGTAAATGCTCCCTTTTCGTGGCCGAACAACTCACTTTCCAATAAGCTTTCGGTCAGGGCCCCACAATGGACACTGACAAAAGGGAAAAACTTTCGCGGAGAATTGGCATGAATAGCCCTGGCAACAAGTTCTTTCCCTGTACCACTTTCACCGGTAATGATGACCGACGAATTGGTCTGCGCCACACTTTCAACCTGCCGGAGTACACTTTTCATGGCTTCACTTTTCCCGATCAGATCTTCCACATTCTCCAATGAGATCACTTTTTTCTTTAAGGTTTCATTTTCATCGCTTAACGAAATCTGCCGGGTTGCATTCCGGATTAAATGGGTTAAATCATCGGGATCAAAGGGTTTTGTAATGTAATCATAGGCACCGTCTTTCAGTGCTTTGACTGCTGTATCAACCGTGGCAAATGCAGTCATGACGATGACAATCGATTCTCTCTTAAGCGATTTAATTCTTCGAAGCATCTCCAATCCATCCATTCCGGGCATTTTAATATCAGCCAGAATAATGTCAAACTCATCAGATTCAAGAATGGTCAGTGCTTTTTTGGCATTTTCGGCACATTCAACACGAAATCCGTCTTCGATAAACCAATTGTACAGCGAATCTCTTACCGATTCTTCATCGTCAACGATCAAAATTGATATCTTTTTTGCCATGGTGTTTGCTCTTTAATTTTTAATCAACGGTAAACTGACGGATATGGTGGTTCCATGTCCCATTTCTGATTTTACCTGTATTTTGCCTTTATGGTTTTGTATAATTCCGTGAACGATAGCCAATCCCAGGCCAATTCCGCTGACATCCTGCTTGGTTGAAAAGAAAGGCTCAAAGATGTGAGGGATGTCTTCCGGAGCCATTCCAAGTCCGTTATCCGATATTTCAAAGGTGACCGTATCTTCATCGGTATTTTGAGTTCTGATCAGGATTTCACCGTTTTCAAGCACTGCCTCTGAAGCATTCACCAACATGGCCACGCAGGCCTGTTTAATCTGGTTTGGGCTGCAGTAAATCAAATCGGACCGGGCGGAAAAATCGGTTGAAAAACTGATGTTTGCAATCTGAATCGGATGTGACATTAATTCCCGGGTTTCCTGAAGTATTTCATGCAGGTGCCTGGGTTCAAAATCATTCTGATCCTTTCTCGAAAAATCCAGCAGGCCTTTGACAATATCCCCGCAGCGTTTGGTTTCGTTCTCAATCATTTTCAAATGTTTAAGCATAGAGTCACGTTTGGATGCAAACAATTCAGGATTACTTAATTGTTTGTAGAGAAGTTTGGTGTAGATCAGAATCCCCGACAAGGGATTATTTATTTCATGTGCCACGGAAGAGGATAATTTACCAAGCGAAGCCAGCCTTTCAACATGCATCAGTTCATTTTGAGCAGCTCCCAGTTCCTCCGATTTTTTCTGAACTTTATATTCCAGTTGTTGTGACCAGTTTTCCAACTCGTCAGTTGCCGTGTGCAGGTTATCGAGCATATCATTAAATGCATGGGAAACCACCCTCATATCATCCAACTGGTTGGGCTTTAGCTCAACCCGGGTACTTTTATCACCGTTTGCAACGGCTATACTGACTTTTACCAGCTCGTTCAACGGATCTTTAATCTTTTTCCTGGTGAATAGCAGCAAAACTGACACGAGTAACAAAGTAGCAAGTATAGCCAGGAAAAAAAACTCTGCTGAAGATTTTTCAATCGCTGCATCCTGAGTTTCCAGTGGAATTTTAATAACCAGGGAACCTAGCACGGTATCGGTTTCCAGATGTGCATGACAGGAGCTTACATAACAGGATTTCTCATTCAGGATAGGCGATTTGATCAGCAGGTGCCTGCTGCTGTTATCGTTCAGATTCATCTCACAATCGCTGTTGACATTGATTATTTTGTAAGATTTGTCTTTCCCGGGGAACATAGACTGGATATTAACATGACAACTTTTACAATTCGGGTCACTGTGGCCGGTGTTTGCATCTGATCCAAAGGAGGAATAAACCAGATTATCCTCGCTGTCATACATATTCACTTCATCGAGACCCGGTAGTGTATTGATAATATCAAGTGTATTTCGAAGCGCACTTTTATCGTTTTCGAGCATGGAATGGTACAAGGCACCTTCGACAATAGACCCGATATTGTTGCCGCTCTGACGAATGACTGTATTCAGGTATTGCTCGTTAACTGACCTGAAAATGACATTGAATGATACAAACAGAAAAACCGATAAAACGGTAATGATCAATACTACCCGGCCATAAATAGTGGACCTGAACTTAACGTAGTTTTTAAAAATATTATGCCCTGTATTGTTATTGTATTTCTTCCTGAAAAACATATCATCACATGGTTTGAATGGTTAGTTGACTTTCAGTTGCCTCTATTTTACTGCAAATTACAAAAAAAACCGGTGCCCTGACACCAGTTTTAAAATAATCTTTAAACTTCCCGGCAATCAGTGAATATAACACTGAACCAGCTGGTTGGCATCCTTCAACCTGACATTTGGCTAAGTCCAGGATCCAGAAATTCGCTCTGGAAGTCCTTCCAGATTTCATCAGGCAGGACTGAAAGTGAATGATCAACCAATTCACCACCATCCTGCATCATAATCATGGCCGTTTCAGCCGTGTAATCTTTCATTGTTCTGGCCAGAAAGTCCCTGAACCGGTCCAGTTCTTTTCCGGTCCAGTCAGTTGCATCCTCAGCGAAATAGCAGGTCTTTGCTTCCTCAATCCAGTGGGTAGGTTTAATTTTACAGATCCACCCTTTGCCGTAAGGATCCTCATTCAGTATACCACTGTTCTCATTCAGCATAGAATTTGTATCCAGTATCATTCCGGAAACGGGTGAGAATATCCGGAGAATCTTACCATTTTGAGTAAGCTCTGTCAGTAAATCACCTTTACGGATCATTTCACCGGGGTTTTTGGCACTGCTGAATTTCACTTCCCCGGTAATATGCAGCAACAGGTCGTCCAGTCCCACTTTGGCTGCACCCGATTTTTCCATATACATCCAGGTATGATTTTTCCCGTACAACAATCCCTGGGGTATTCGCAACACTTTGGATGTAAGTACGCCCAATGCTTTTTGAAACTTTCCGGCGTATGCTTTTTGATTGTTCAATACAAGCCAGAAAGGAATCAGCAAAGCCAGAAAAGCAATGATCACCAGGTATTCCATTCCTTTGGTTGCGAATAGATCAGAATAATTAAATCAGTCCATTTTTATAAGTATTATGCAGTCACTTTTTGCAGTGAATGCGGGTTAAATTATTTGTTTTCACTGGCCCAGGATGGAGAATCCCGTAAAACAGGCATACGGTTAATTACCCACCTGAAAATCCATATTTCAGTAAAAATTACTGCCAGGGTAACTATAAATTCCATCCACGAAGGAATATAACGCACAGCCATATCCCATCTGAAACCGATGACCGTAACATTCAACCTGTTCATAATGACTCCAAGCATGGTCAGAATGGCTGCGATTTTGGTCAGGTTAATATTATTCGTCCGGTAACTAAAATAGAAAAGCATCATAGGTAAAACGACAAATCCAAACATCTCGAGAAGATACCAGTACCCCATTCCGGTATTCAGAAGATTCCAGTGTTGCCCGTGAATAAAGACCAGCAACTGCAGAAAGAAGTAGGCAAACATGGTTCCTGCACATATTTTCGATAAACCTCGGATAATGAAATTTTGTTCCTGATGATGTTTTTCGCTGATCTGGCTAAAAAAAACCTTATGACTGATAGATCCCTCAAAAATGACCATGGAAAGTCCGGCGAAAATACTGGAGACAAAAAACATAACCGGGATAAATTCGGAATACCACAACGGATGAATCTTGTCACGGGCCATCAGGTATAATGCACCTAATCCCGACTGATGCAGGGTAGAGAGGGTAATTCCGAAAATGACTGCAGCAATGGTCATGCCTGAAAGAATTTTATGAGCACGCCTGGCTCCGAGCCATTCAGCAATAGCCGGCGAAAACTCAATCAGTTGAGCGATCATATAAAGCAGAAAGTGCCATGCTACAAGGAATAAAACCGAACTTACGCCAAAGTTATTCCCGATAATCGGATTGACCACATGCCAGGGCCTTCCCAGGTCCAGAAGCAGGGCTCCGGCGTAAAATACATAGGCCAGGAAACCATTCAAAACGGTCACCCTCACAATGGAATGGTACTTACGCATATTCAGAATATAGACCATGAAGGTAAGCACATACGCACCCCCGGCAAAGGCAACGCCTGTAACCACATCAAAACCAATCCATAAGCCCCATGGCGTGTCCTGTGTCAGGTTGGTGATCGAACCGATTCCATAGATAAAACGATAGACAATCAAGGCCAGTCCCAAAAGTATAACGGGGATTGAAATGAGGTTAAATGGGGTCAGAAATTTACCTTTTGGCTTCAACTCACTGACCAGGAAATTCCAGATGGATTCTCCGTTCCGATCCATTGTCAAATCATAGTTAGTCTTCATTTTCTGTCTCCTCGTTTAAGTGATTGTTTTTTGTAGCCTGGTGCATTCCCAGTAAAAGGGTCGGTACCAGAACAAATACAGTAGGTACGGTGTAAAGGAATCCTTTGGTCAGGGCGGGATAGGATGATTGTTGCAATTGGGTATTCATCCCCAACTCTTCAAAAGGAACCGGTGAAAGGTATAACCATCCGGTTCCCCCGGCTTCATGTTCTCCATAAATATGATTAACATACAATTCCGGTTTTTCATAAATCCTCCGGCGAGCCTCCTGAATCAGATCCCTGCGTTTTCCATACAACAAGGCATCATTGGGGCAGTTGGAAACACAGGCAGGGCCTTCCCCGACTTTCAGCCGATCGAAACACATGTCGCATTTTTGAATTTTCGGATTTGCACTGTAAAATTCAAACTTCGGACTGTCAAACGGACAGGAAACCATACAATAGCGGCATCCCATACATTTATCACCATCCCAGGTCACAGGTCCCAGTTTTGTTTTATGCATGGCTTGTGTCAGACATGCTGCAGCACATGCAGGTTCATTGCAATGCATGCACTGTCGCTTGATGAATACTTCACCTTTGTCAGTATTAAACGTATTCACGACTGTATTGCAGGTTTCGTTTGTTTTGCGAACTGCCTCAATTTCTTCTGAAGGTTCAGGTAATCCATGCGCAGCAGCACATTCGTATTCACAGGTACGGCAACCCATGCAGCGGGTTGAATCATAAAGGATTCCGTAGAATTCCACCTTGTTTTCGACTGCCGGTGCAGCTGCGGTTTCTTTGCCAATAGCCAGTGTTACTCCCGTAGCTCCCAACAGTTTGAAAAATACTCTTCGGTCTAAGCCCATGATTATATGTGTTAGTGTGATTAAGACTCCGTAAATAAACCAGTTGATTACCTGACAGCATCAATAAACCTGGTTTGAAAATCTTCCCATATTTCAGGCCCAAGATCTGCAAGAACCTTATCCTTTAATGCTCCCCCGTCCTGCATGGCAACTTGCGCATAACCAGTTGTATTGTCCTTAAAGGTGCAGGCAAAAAAGTCCTTTAACCTTGAAAATTCATCTTTCAACCAGGTTTTGTATTTCCCGGCCATGGTTAAAAACTGAATTTCACGTATCCAGTTTGCAGGCTCGATCAGGTACACCCAACCACCCGAATAGGGAGCAGAATTGAGCAAGGAAGAATTGGTGATCAGTGTTTTATTTTGCGCTGTAATAGTTCCGGATACGGGTGAATAGATTTTCAGCTGTTTCCCTTTCCGGATAAGGGTTAGAAACTGATCGCCCTTTTTTATCTTTTCCCCTGCATTTTTCATCTCAACGCGTGTAATGGTACCTGTAACATGTTGCAGAAAATCATCGATACCTATTTTCACCAGGCCATCTTTTTTCATAAACGCCCACGTGTGTGTTTTGTCAAAGAAAAGCCCTTTGGGGATAATCACAGTATCCTCGTCAAAAACCTGCCTGGTATGAGTTGCTGAATCCAGGACCACACTTTTATTGTTTTTTATACGCCGGAATACTAAATTCATTATTGCTCCGGTTATAATTATTATAACCAATGCCAGAAGTAACCCGGCAAGAACGGTATTGATACTGTGAATCGGGATCGTTGCATAGATTGCAGGTTCATTGAACTTTTCGAGTTGTGACAACCGTTCGCCGGGTACAAGGTCGCTATGCCCATTCGCACTCAAAAACTGCTGTCCGTCAGCAAGTATCCATTGCAGAAAGGCAACTTCGGCTTCATTTTCAGGTTTGCCGGAAGAAACCGAATAGATTTTACCTGAGAATGCTTTGGGATATTTCCCAATCCATACTCCCCGCGTAAAGGACTGCAGATTTTCATAGATGTCTTCCATGTAATCAATTTTCCCGTTGCCGTTGTTATCGATGGGCACCAGTTTAATCTGCTCCGCCATACGCTGATTATTACGATCAACAACCTGATCCAAATTACAGAAACCAAATGCTAAAGGATCTTTTTGAATTGCGGAGATCAGTTCCGGGCCGTTGACCGTTTGAATTGTTTTACTGATAAAACCATCGGTATCCAGGAATTTTGCCAGAGCTGGCAGGATGGAAGCATCGTTCGTGATATAATAATGAACAGGGGGAGTTGAAATCTCTGATTGATTTCCCAACAGCATTCCCCAACTTTCTTTTTCGGGATTTTCCAATATCCGTGACAGGCCTTCCGGGGAAATACCTTTCTGGTAAATTTCTTCCAGAAGGGGATTGGCAGCGTTCATGACCGGTACGATGATATCCCGGCCAACAACAACTTTCCATGCGGATTGGTCTTTAATTGCAGTATAGAATTCACCTGAAATAAATTCTATCCCTGCACCAGTATCCAATAAGCCGGAGACAGCCTGATCTTCACATTGTATCACCTCGATTTGCACCTGTGGATTCAGACCGGAGTATTCGTTGGCCCAATTTTGGACCAGATTAACCAAATCCGGAGAAGCAAAAACTTTCATTGAGCCCGGCTGGGGAGTTTTGTTTTCGGTTGCGGCCTCCTGACCGCCAACAATACTAAAACTTAGCAGCAACATTCCGATGAATAAAAAGATCCTGGGTTTCATGATTTTTCCCTTTTTATGATGTAATAAGGGGTATTCAAATCTGGTGCCATTGAGAAAATCGGAATACAAACAACTAAATATCAACACAATAACACATTGCTTGTATAATAAATAAACATACAATGTGTTGATTAATTCAACACTATTGAATTATTAATCACTGAATACGCTACCAATGAGCCATTTATCTCTGGTGTATAGATTCTATACACCTGTTGAATAAATCAACACAATTCTTGATCTTCTTTCATTCAGACCTGGTTAAGTCTTCATTTCAAGGAAAAATAAATAAATAAAGTGATTAAAGTACTTATGAGAAGAGGATTCCGCTGTGATGATTATTCAGGGAGAAAATACCAAAGGAGGATGAATTGTCGGATGGGAAATGGAACGAAGCGTAAATAAAAGCCGAAGTGGAAACCTCCTGGCATGGGTGTTCTATACCATGCAGGCAGGCAGTCAGACAAAGTTCTTAAAACTACACATCCAGAATGATTTGCTGTTTATTGGCCCAGGAACGAATGGCATCCCAATTCCTGTGATCACCGGTTTTCCATACTCCAAGCAATACACTCAGGCGAAACTTGATCCTGTTGCCAAAACCCTGAACTTTGGCAATATCCAGAGACCCGGCAAAATAAGCTTCGTCAACCGGCCTGACCAGTCGGCGAACAGGTTCCAGCCATTCGGCAACAATGTTTCGGTATTTCCCGCCATTGGGCATTGCCATAGTCATACACACGGTGAAAATAGCGAAGGTTTTGCCGGACAGATCAGCCTGGTGTGTTTTTATGAATTGCTGGGCTTCAGGCAACCATTGAGCCGCCTGTATAGCACTTCCGGCAATAACAGCCCGGTAGGGAGTTAAATCACTGACCTCCGTCATAGGCAGTACATCAATCCGGTCGTTTCCCTCCGAAAGAATATGACCAATGGCTTCAGCCACTTCTGCAGTGGTTCCGGTCCGGCTGGCATAGGTAACTAAAATTTTTTCTGACATCGCCGATCATTTTAGGATTCAAAACAGAATCAGAAAAAAAACAGAATCAGAATCAGTTATCCAAAAAATCATTGAGCAACAAAACCTGCAGGAATTGCAGGTTTTGTTGCTTTTCCGGGATTACGGAAATCTGATCAGCCTTTTTTCGCCTGGGCAATCATGGCATTAAAAAGTTTCTTTTGTTCGTTCATGGCGACAATTTTGTCGGCAGGTTCAGTACGGGCTTCCAAAAGGATCCAGCCATTGTAATCAATTCCGGTAAATAAATTCATCAATTGCTGGTAAGGATATTCACCTACATTGAATTCGCGAACATGAACAGTATCGCCGAACCATTTTTTCACTGAATTGAAATTGGGGTCCAATCCGGGTGGCAACAAATCCTGATCATTGCAATTCCAGCACATTTTCACATTTTTTTCGGTTACCTGTTCAAAAATGGCCCTGATATTCGGAATCTCCTGGGTATGATTTCCATGAACCTCAACACGCACCAATTGACCTAAATCACTGGCGAATTTGCCGATTTCATTAAATGATGCGGCAATTTGTGCGATGGTTTTTTCAGCAGGAATCCCGGCTGGCAAATCATTGGGTTTAACCTTTATTCCAGTTGCCCCGATATCTTTACACAATTTAATATACGCTTTGGTTTGCTCAATATTTTTCCGAAGCTTATCGGCATCAGGACTGTGGTACTCAAAATTTGAGCCGTAACCCAGGCAGGTCACCGGGCTGTTTTCAAATCGTTTTTTCACTTCAGAACGCTGGATACCTGTCAGTTCGGCTTCCACTCCGTGAGCATGACCAGTCCGTAATTCGACACCCAGGTAGCCGGTTTTTTCACAGTTGGCAATCAGAGTCGGCAAATCCCAGTCTTTGGCCCACTGGTAGGTTACCAAACCCAGTTTCATTCCCGAATTTTTTGCTGCTGCAAGTGCTGAGAACGGATCGATTAGCGAAAGACCAAGGCCCGCGATCATACTTCGCTGAAGAAAATTACGGCGGGAAAGATTTTTTTTCATGATTTAAATTTCAGATTTATTGATTGTTAGATAGTTAGCTTCTCCTTTTTGAAGAAAAGCGATCTAAATATAAGAAAAGTTCTGTATCTTTTACCAATCTTTTTCGAGAACTGCAAACCTTAACCAAATTGACATGTTGAATCAGAAATCCAATCCTGCAGACCATTCCCTTCCGAAATCGGATGAACCTACCTGTGAGAATTTGCTCAACCGCCGGAAATTTATTGGTGGCATCTCATCAGCTGCCCTGGCTATGACCATTGTCCCCCGTCACGTACTGGGTGGAACCGGGTTTATCGCTCCCAGCGATAAAATTACGCTGGCCTACATTGGTACCGGAACCCAGGGACTTCGGGAACTGCTTCCACTTTTATCCATTCCTGATCTGCAGATAATTGCCGTATGCGACCCTCAGAAAGATGCATCCGGATACCTGGACTGGGGGAAAACCGGTCTTCGGAATGAAATTCGTTCTACGCTTAAAAATCCGGAATGGAAATCCGGTGGCGATAATACCATTCCCGGCGGACGCGACAACAGCCAGGAAATCGTAAATACATATTATACCAAATTCAGGAGTGATCAAAAAATCAGGAGTTGTACTGCCTATGCCGATTTCCGCGAGTTGTTCGAAAAAGAAAAGGATCTGGATGCGGTCAAAATAATGACTCCTGATCATCTGCATGGCATTATTGCCACTGCTGCTATCAAAAGAGGTATTCACGTCACCATGCACAAACCCGTTTCAAACCGGCTGAAGGAAGGAAAACAGCTGATTGAACTGGCCCGGAAATCGAAGGTAACCACGCATATGATTGCCTGGGACTCGAACGGATCCATGGATCAGGTGATGAGCTGGATTAACGACGGATCGATCGGAACACCGCGCGAAGTCCATAACTGGTCGAACCGTCCGGTATGGCCTCAATACCCGACTCTTCCGGTGGATGTACCTGCAATTAAAATGTAAATAAAACTCATCAATCATGCTAAACAGAAGACAATTTGTTAAAAAAAGTGCATGGGTAATCGGATCAGCAGTTTTGGCAACTCAGCTACCCTTGAACCTTGCAGCTGCTACTGGTTCAGGAGCTTTAAAAAAGCCACTCGGATTCCAGGTCTGGACAGTAAAAGACCAGTTGATCAAAGATTTTGCCGGAACCCTGAAAATGATGGCCGGCCTGGGTTATCAAAGTGTTGAGATGTGCTCACCTCCGGGTTATGTCAGTTCGGGTTTTGGCCCGCTTGTAAAAATGAAAGCAGGTGAAATGCGCAAAATTGTGGAAGATGCCGGGCTCGTCCTGGAAAGTACCCACTACGGCATGGACGAACTCCGGAAAAATCTGAATGAACGGATCGACTTTGCGCTCGAATCGGGTCAGAAACAAATGATTGCCTCCAGTTTCTGGCTACCCAAAGAGGCTACGATGAGTGATTGGATGAAAGCCGCTGATGAGCTCAATGAAATCGGGGCAAAAACAAAAAAATCCGGTATCCAGACTGGCTTTCACAACCACCACATGGAATTCGAAAAGATTGGCAAAACCTTGATTTACGATGAATTGCTGAACCAGTTTGATCCGGAAATGGTGAAAATGCAATTCCAGGTGGCTGTCATCAGCATCGGCTACAAGGCTGCTACCTATTTCAAATTGTTTCCGGGCCGGTTTATTTCGGCACATCTGGCCGATTGGTCCATGACCGAAAACAAACAGGTACCCGTTGGACAAGGCATTGTTGACTGGAAAGAGTTCTTTGCGGCTGCTGAAAAGTGCGGGGTAAACAACTATTTTGTCGAGATGGAACCTGAAACATTTAAAGAAAGTGCCAGCTATATCCACAAGTTGTAAAACGAATTCAAAAACCGCTAACTTGGTTTATTGTTTTATTTTCCGGAATAGGCCAGTTCGATGAGTTTGGCCGCAATTTCTTCGAGGGGTAAGCGGATTTCGGGTTTGGCGATTTTAAGCGCGGCACTGGGCATTGCAGGTGAAAGGGCATGACACGGATTCTGAACAATTGTTTTACCGCCAAATTCTTTAATCACTTTCAATCCGTAGGCTCCGTCGGAATTGGCACCGGTAAGGATAACCCCGATTAAACTTTTGTTATAAACCCAGGCTGCCGATTCGAACAAAATGTCGATCGAAGGTCTCGAAAAATGAAGTTTTTCGGAAATCGATAAGGAAAAAGTAAAATTATCCTCTACCAACAGATGATAATTGGGAGGGGCAAAATAAATGGTACCGGGCAAAATCGGTTCATTACTCTCTGCTTCCTTTACCTGAAGATGACAATCTGCATTCGTGTGTCTGATAAAAATGTCGTTGTTATGATCTCCAATGTGCAATACAACGATAACGGACAACGGAAAACCTTTCTCCAACCTGGGGAGAATAAGTTTCAGGGCTTCCAGTCCGCCATGCGAAGTACCGATAACAATGGCCTTATACATCAGATTATCTTCTTTTTGTATATTTTTTGTTTTTCGTCAATCACCTCAAAAAGTTTCTCAACCTGGGTAAATTTAATCGACTCTTTGGTTCCCAGACACAAAATTCCGGATGGTACCAGACTTTCGTTAAACAGGTTCAATACGTTTTCCTGCAGGCTCTTTTCAAAATAAATCATCACATTGCGACACATAATCAGGTTCACATCAGCAAAAACGCTGTCGGTCACCAGGTTATGATCAGCAAAAACAATCCGGTTCGACAATTCCTTGCTGAACATCACCGAACCATACATCGACTTGTAATAATCCGACAATTTAAACTTTCCGCCCGAAAGCACATAATTCCGGCTATACTGCTCCATATCGGCCTTCTGGTAGACTCCTTCACGGGCTATTTCGAGCACTTTACGGTTAAAATCGGTGGCATAAATCTGGCTCCTTTCGAGCAGGCCTTCTTCTTTCAGCAGAATGGCCAGAGAATAAACTTCCTCACCGGTTGCACATCCAGCATGCCAAATCTTAAAATAGGCATAGGTTTGCAATTTGGGTATGATGTTTTCGCGCAGTGACCTGTAAAAATCCGGATCGCGAAACATTTCGGTGACATTGATCGAAAGGTCATCGAGAAACTCGCGAAAAAAATCACGATCACGCAATACTTTATTCTGAAGTTCAGTTACCGTTGGCAGCTGACTGGTTGCCAGACGGTATAAAACCCGCCGTTTGATATGTGCTTTGCTGTAATTGCGGAAATCGTAACCATACCTTAGAAAGATGGCTTCAAGCAGCAGCTGCAGCTCAATATTCAGGAGGTCTGTATTGGATTCGTTGTATTCACCTTGCATAAATCGGTTAATTTTTTCGCCGGTGTACCAGATCCGTCAGTATTTGCCGAAGTTCACCCTCAGTAAAAGGCTTGCTCAGGAAATCATTCATCCCCACCGATAAACAAAGATGTTTATCTTCAATCATGGCATTGGCGGTAAGCGCTACAACATACGAAGGTTGTGAAATCTGTTCCGTCTTTTCGAAATCACGGATCATACGCGTAGCCTCTACTCCATCGACCTCCGGCATTTGCACATCCATTAGGATCAGATCGTAAAGGATTGATTTGTATTTTTCGAAAGCATCCAACCCGTTAACCGCGATATCACATTCGAAACCAAGCTGTTTTAAGGTAAGCCTGGCCACTTTCTGGTTAATCAGGTTATCTTCGGCCAGTAAAATCCGGATATTAGGCGGAATATATTCTGATTTCTCAACTGTATCATCAAAAGAGGCCTGCGATTCTTTCAAGGGTAACCTGAACCAGAACTCCGATCCTTTACCCCATTCACTTTCCACCCCAATTTCGCCATTCATCAGGCTAACCAGATTTTTGGAAATCGCGAGACCAAGCCCTGTACCTCCGTATTTGCGACTAATAGACGATTCAGATTGAGTAAATTCCCTGAACAGCAACAACTTACCTTCTTCCGAAATTCCAATGCCCGTATCATTTACGCTAAAAAGCAAACGTATCATTTGTCCGCTCCGGTCAATTATTTCAACATTCAAAACAACTTTCCCCTTGTGGGTGAATTTAATCGCATTATTGACAAGATTCATCAGAATCTGACTGATTCTCAATGGATCGCCGTTCAGGATTGCCGGAATAACTTCTGAAATATGAATTTTAAGTTCAATGCCTTTTTCTTCTGCCTTGAATTTCATCAGTTGAAAGACATTTTTGATGAGATCATGCAGTTTAAAATCAATATTTTCGAATTTAATCTGACCCGATTCAATTTTTGAAAAATCAAGGATATCGTTAATAATCTGCAGCAGGTTTTCGCCTGAAACGGTGATTATTTCGAGCAATTCTTTTTGTTCTTCATTCAGTGGAGTTTTATGAAGCAGTTTGGATATACCAATCACACCGTTGAGCGGAGTACGTATTTCGTGCGACATGTTAGCCAAAAACATTGATTTGGTTCGGGTTGCTACCTCTGCCTTTTCTTTGGCCATTTTCAGATTCACATTAGCCTCTTCCATCTGCGCCAGTAAATCATTGAGTTTTTTACGCTGAAGGAACAAATCCAGAAATACCCTGACTTTCCCTTTCAGAATATCAGGAATAATTGGTTTGGGGATGAAGTCAACTGCACCGGTTTCAATCCCTTTGATGATATGCAGATCACTCTGATGTATGCCTGAAACAAAAATAACCGGCAGAAATTTGGTTTTTTTCCGTTGCCGCATCATTTCCAGGGTTTCATAACCATTCATTCCCGGCATTTGAACATCGAGGATGGCTAATGCAAATTCTTCCTTCAAACTTAATCTTAAGGCATCTTCACCCGAAAAAGCCCTGATCAGATCAATATCAAAATCTTCCAGAATAGCCTCCAGACTGATCAGATTTTCAATCAAATCGTCGACGATCAGTATTTTTGGTCTCATAATCAAATAGTTTATTTTTTATAAAGCCAGATTTTCAACATGGCAAATAATTTATCTTCGCTTAATGGTTTCGACAAATAGTCATTTGCTCCGTTTTTAAGCGCATTTTCATGGTCTTCCTTCATGGCTTTGGCCGTGAGGCAAATAATCGGGACATCCTTGATTTTGGGTGTATTACGAATAATTCGCATGGCTTCATAGCCGTCCATTACAGGCATCATCACATCCATCAGCACCAGGTCAATCTGCCCGTTCTCTTTCAGCACATCAATGGCCACTTGTCCGTTCTCAGCCTCCAGAACTTCAATATCCCGTTCTTCCAGCAATTTACCCAAAGCAAACACATTCCGGATTTCATCATCGACCACCAGTATTTTTTTACCCTTAAAAAGATTATCCTCATGAGCTGACGAGGTTTTTACCCGGGTTTCAGGAATCGTTTTTGAGACCTGATGCAGAAAAAGAGTGACTTCATCCATCAGTCGTTCGTCCGATTTTAAACCTTTAAGAATAATGGTGTCGGTATAATTATTCAAACTTCTGATCTCTTCTTTCGACATTTCCTTTCCCGTGTATACAATCACTTTCGGGATGGCAATCTGATTCATCTTAAGTTTCTCCAGCAGATCTTTTCCGGAATAGTCAGGCAATCCCAAATCAAGGATGATACAGTCAAAATTCTCCCGGCACATGATTTCGAATGCTTCCTCAGCATGATTGGCTTCTTCAATCTCAAGATCAAGTTCTGCCAGCAATTCCCTGACCAGGTTGCGGGTAATGAGATCGTCTTCAACCAGCAGTATCCGTTTTGAATGCGCCATGAAATGCGATTCGAGCGATTTCAGTGCATCCGCAAATTCAGTGGTCGCTAAAGTTTTCAGTCCCGTTTCCTCATCGGTCTCATTGTAATCGATCGGTGAAATTAAATGAACCGGAAGTTTGCTGATCAGTGGATGGAATTTCAGTTTTTGATAATTCCGGTCTTTGACTTTGGCCAGTTCCACTGCAAGCATAATCGCTTTGGGATGATATTTCTCGGCCAGAAGTATACCATCCTGAATGTTTGCAGCAACAATGGCCCGGTAGTTCTTAGCCCTTGCCTGCTGAAGGTATTTCCCGGCCTGCGGCCTGGAATGATGAATAATGAGTACCGTCCGATCATAAACAGTATCATTGCGGTCATCCGGAATAAAGGATGCAGGAAATGATTCCGGTTTTATTTTTTCCGTTTCATCCTGTGCTGAAACTTCATCGGTCAGGACAAACGGCTGAGCAGTTCCCTGACTCATGGATAATTCCTTTGATGTATCGCCTGTAGGCATATAAATATAAAAAGCTGAACCTTTGTTCACTTCACTTTCGAGTTTGATTTCGCCACCGAGCATCCGGATCAGTTCCCTGGAAATGGACAATCCTAAACCGGTACCACCGTATTGACGTGAGATACTGCCATCGGCCTGCTGGAAAGCTTCAAAAATGGCCTCCAGTTTTTCTTTCTGAATACCAACACCTGTATCCTTTACCCGTATACAACAGGTATTGGACGGATTTAATCCCGGAACACCGAAAGCAAGATTTTCGGGAGTAAGCATAAAATCAACGCGAACACCTCCCTTGCCGGTAAATTTGAAGGCGTTCGACAACAAATTCCGGATAATCTGCATCAGCCGGTAACGGTCGGTTTTCAATTCTTCCGGAAATCCATCAGCCATGCGTACTTCAAACGAAAGTTTTTTCTCTTCAGCCATAGCCTGAAAGTTCAGCTGTATTTCTTCCAGAATCTCGGCGCTTTTGACCGGATTGATTTCAAGATTCATCTTTCCTGCTTCAATCTTGGATAAATCAAGAACTTCGTTGATCAGATAGAGTAAATCAGTTCCACTCTTGTAAATAATTCTGGCCGACTGTACCTGTTCTTCAGTCAGGTTTCCCTTTTTATTGTTGGCCATGATATTCGACAAAATCAGCAAACTGTTGAGCGGTGTGCGTAACTCATGCGACATATTCGCCAGAAATTCTGATTTATACTGACTGGCTAACTGCAACTCTTTGGCTTTAATCTCCATTTTGTCGCGGATGGCCGTCAATTCGTCATTCTTCCTGCTGATATCGTCCTTCTGAAATTCAAGCTGACGGGTACGTTCTTCAAGTTCTTCATTGGCCACCCGTAATTCTTCCTGCTGAACCTGAAGCCTTTTTTCGCTTTCAGTGAGCACTTTGGTATGCTCAAGCAATTCTTCGTTGGCCACCCGTAATTCTTCCTGTTGAACCTGCAATTCACTGGCCTGCTCCTGCGTTTTCTGCAACAATTCATTGGTCTTTAGCATATTCATCGCCGAATTCAGGCTGATGGCAATTATATCGGACGACTGCCGTATAAATTGAAGTTCAGGTTCGGTAAAGGACTTTATGGACGACAACTCGAAAACACCCACCAGGATATCATTGAATAACAGGGGTACAACAACAATTTGTTTGGGAATATATTCACCGGAAGATGAATAGGTGAGATACGACTGATCCGGAATATCACCCAGTATGATCATTCGTTTTTCGGAGGCTGCCTGCCCAAGAATTCCTTCATTCAGCTTAATGTGTTCTTTTAATTTTTTCGGATCGAAGCCTGATGAACCAATCAGTTTAAGAAACTGGTATTCGGGGTTATATAAATGGATACTGCCTAATTGGGCATGCAGAAAATCCATCATAAACGAAAGGGAGTGTGTGGAAATATCAGACAGGGTCTGGTCGCCGCGCAGTTTATCATTGATCAGATTGATCCCGGATTTGAACCACGAATCCTGCTCCGTTATATCGTAGGATTCTTTGAGTTTCACCACCATTTTATTCAGGGCGATACTCAGTTCATCTTCGTTTGAACGTGGGGTGATTTGTGCACTGTAATCGCCGTCTGCAACCTTCTTGGTGTATTCAATCACTTCGCGCAAACCATTTTGTATATCGCGGAATGAACTGGCCAGAATACCAATTTCGTTGTTTGAATCGACCGAAATATCCGTTTTCAGGTTTCCGGCAGCAATAACCCCGAATTTCTGAACCATTTCATTGACCGGGACTACAATGGATTTGGTAATGTACATTGAAATCAGAATAATGGCAATCACAAAAAGAAATACGAACAAGGTAATACCAATCAGGAGCAATTTATTGGCAAAACTGTTCAATGATGAAAAGCTGACTGCAAAATCATGGTAGAAGATTCTTATTTGCTGCAATTCTTCATTGAGCGTAACGTTTTCAGTCATACGAGTTTCTGATTGACCCGACTGAATTTCTTTTTTTATTTTTTCACCCAGCTGAAATCCGGCAAAAGATATTTGTTGTGCTTCTAACAGTTTATCCTTTTTCAGAATTAAGAAAAGTTTAATCCGGCTTGCCATCAGGTAAGCATTCGACCGATCGAGGTTAAAACCTTCCTTGTAGTTTTGGTATAAAATATCAATGTATTCTTCTTCAGGAAGTTGCAACGTTTGATCAATAATGGCAAAGTTATAGGCCATTTGATTGGCAGCATTTATTTTAACAATGGCAGAATCGAGTAATGGCCTGTTTCCGGTGAGCTGATATTTATAAAAATCCTCAACTCCTGCCTGAAAAGTATTGTTATGAACCCGCTCGGCATTGATAATAATGCCAAGTACTTTACTAGTCTGGTAAAAATAATTGGAAACTAAACCCAATACGATCAGGCTAAGAATAGAAACAAAACCCAACACACGCAGCTTATTTCTGATTTTCAGGCTTTTAAAACTTAACATACAAGTTTTTTTTATTTAGCTATAAAAATAAGAAATGATTATGAATCAACACCTTAAATTGATAATTATTTTACCTAATGATGTATTGAAGGTTTGAAGTGTCTTTACTGTTATTAGTTAGCGGTTTGGGATTATGGGAATTGGGATTATATGGTTACGCGGTTGAGAAATTGTTTTGTCTTAGGAGGAGATATAACGGATCAGAATGTTTCACAACTGGCAGCACAAGACAATAAATACCATCATTTCAAAGACTTAATTCTTCTTCAAAACCCGGGAAACGACCTGATCCGATTTGGAAAGTTTAAGGATATAAATGCCTGATTTTATCATTGAAAGATCAATTTTCAGTTTCTGATCACCCGGGGAAAGATTAATGGGTTCCCATTTCTGAACCTCTGTCCCCAGAATATTATACAAATAAATCTGAACCGGACCGGAGGCATCGGACTGAAGATCTACGGTTACAAAATCCTTGACAGGATTTGGATAGATTTTACTAATGGAAAATGGTTGGGTTTGAGTTAATATGCCCGATGGATGCGTTCCTGATTTTTGAGCAACGGCGGTTGTTTTTTGTGCATTACTGCTTACCGAGATAAATACAATCAATAGAAAGGAAAGAAGTGTCTTCATAGTCGTTATATTTCGTTCAGATTTACAGACAAAAATCAGACCATAGAGTTGCATCCAAAACAAATAAGAAGCTGATCTTTGGGGATCAGCTTCTTATAGCTTTATGTCGACCGGTAATTATTCTGCAACCGAAATTGCATCAACCGGACAAACTTCGACACACGAACCGCAGTCAGTGCAAAGGTCAGCATCAATTTTATAGATATCTCCCTCAGAAATCGCTTCTACAGGACATTCATCAATACATGTACCACAAGCAATACATTCTTCTGAAATTTTGTAAGCCATAACGTATATATTAATTTGATTTTATTTGCAGCAAATGTACTAAGTTTGACAAAAAATCAAAAAATTAACAAAATAATTATTTAAAAAATTCTGATCATTTAATATTGAGTTCATTCCGAACTGGTAGTTCCTGGTCATAGTCCCGCAATTAAAAAACAGAGACACAATAATATATTACTTTTTTGATTGGTAATATTTGCAGATAGTTGTTAATCCGCATTTTTCGCATTTGGGTGACCGGGCCAGGCAAGTGTACCTGCCATGCAGGATAAGCCAGTGATGAGCCAACGGAAGAATTTCATCCGGAAAATATTTGACCAGTTGTTTTTCGGTTTCCAATGGAGTTTTTGAGTTGGTGCTCAATCCAATCCGTGCAGATACACGATAAACGTGGGTATCGACAGCCATCGCCGGCTGATTGAAAACCACCGAAACAATCACGTTGGCTGTTTTTCGGCCTACTCCGGGTAGTTTTTGCAATTCATTGATGTCATCAGGTATCTTGCTGCCAAAATCGCTGACCAGCATCCGGGCCATTCCAACCAGATGTTTGGCTTTGTTATTGGGATATGAACACGAACGGATGTAGTCAAATACTTCATCCGGCTCAACTTCAGCGAGCTTTTCCGGAGTCGGGAACCGCCTCAGCAAATCGGGAGTAATCTGATTCACCCGCTTGTCGGTACATTGAGCCGATAAAATGACAGAAACCAGCAATCCGAACGGATCGGTATAAACCAGCTCGGTTTCGGCAATGGGCATTTCCTTCTGAAAATAACTGATCACCTGTTCAAATAGTTCCTTTTTATTCATTTTTTTCTGCTTAATCAGTTTCCAAACTTAGCGAATTCGCCGGAATAATCTGAAACTAAAATCAGTGAAGCAGTGGAATTTTAATGCGATGTCAGCGTCGGCCAGGTATCCCAAACATGCAGCAATTAGATCCAATTCCGGCAGGGTTGGCTTTAGTAGTCTTAAATTGTTAATTTTGCAGAAAAAAAAATGACTCCGTTTTTACAGGCAGAAAATTTATCGAAACGATTTGGCGATCAGTTATTATTCGAAGATATTTCATTCACCATATTTGAACACCAAAAAATTGCCCTCATTGCACGCAATGGCGCAGGGAAAACCACGCTCATGGAAATCCTGGCCGGAAACGATACACCGGAAAGTGGACTGATTACCAAAACCGGCGATATCCGTATCGGCTACCTGAAACAAATTCCGGAACTAAATGAAGATCAGACGGTTTTCGAAGCCGTTTTTCAATCGTCGGACGAACTGGTGGAAACAATCCGGAACTTTGAGCAGGCTGTCCGGCTGAATCGCAAGGATGACATTACCAAATACACCGAACAGATGGAACATCATCATGCATGGGATTATGAGGTAAAGGTCAAACAAATTCTGAGTCAGCTTAAAATCTACGATTACGATCAGCAAATTTCAGAACTTTCAGGTGGACAAAAAAAGCGCGTGGCCATGGCCAATGTGCTCATTAATGAACCTGATCTGCTGATGCTTGATGAACCAACCAACCACCTCGACCTGGAGATGATTGAATGGTTGGAGAACTACCTCGAAAAAACAAAAATCACCCTGTTTATGGTGACGCATGACCGGTATTTTCTCGACCGGGTGTGTAACGAAATTCTGGAAATGGAAGGAAATACCATTTACCGTCACCGTGGCAATTATACCTATTTTCTGGAAAAACGGAATGACCGTATCGAGATGCAGATGGCAGGTATCGACAAGGCTAAAAACCTGCTTCGCACAGAGTTGGAATGGTCCCGCCGGATGCCCCAGGCCAGGGGAACCAAATCGAAATACCGGATGGAGCGGGTCGACGATCTGATTGTAAAGGCATCGCAAAACCTCAACGAAAACAACATCGATCTCAGCATGAATTCGTCCCGGATCGGAAATAAAATTCTGGACCTGGAACTGATCAGTAAATCATACGGTGACCTTTGCCTGATTAAAGATTTCTCGTACAAATTTCAACGGTTCGAAAAAGTTGGAATTGTGGGTAAAAACGGCACCGGGAAATCGACCTTTCTCAATATTGTAACCGGCAAACTGCAGGCCGATGCTGGCAAGGTTGAAATCGGGCAAACCATCCGTTTTGGTTATTATGAGCAAACGGGGATGGAGTTTAATCCAGGCGATAAAGTGATTGACGCGGTTCAGAAAATAGCCGAAGTCATCAATTTCGAAGATGGACGGAAACTGACTGCATCACAATTGCTGACTACCTTTCTGTTTCCACCCGATACCCAGTATTCGTTTATCGAAAAACTCTCTGGTGGTGAAAAACGAAGGCTCTATTTGTGTACCATTCTGATGACAAACCCGAATTTTCTGATCCTTGACGAACCAACCAACGACCTGGATATCATGACGCTGGCCATACTGGAAGAATACCTGCGCGTTTTTCAGGGTTGTGTCATTATCGTTTCGCATGACCGGTATTTTATGGACAAAATTGTTGATCACCTGTTTGTTTTCGACGGAGAAGGAAACATCAAAGATTTTCCGGGGAGCTATACCCTTTGGCGCAATAAACAACTTGACGAAGAACAGGCAGAGAAAAAACTTAAAAAACCGGAACCCAAAGAGCAACTCAAAACGGTTAAAGTGAAAGAACGGAAGCTGACGTTCAATGAAAAAAAGGAACTGGAACAGCTCGAAAACGACATTGAAGCACTTGAAACTGAAAAAGCCCGGATCAACGAAGACCTGAATTCCGGAACTCTGGACAGTAACCAATTGCAGGACAAATCAACCCGGTATGGCGCGATTACCGGACTGCTTGAGGAAAAAGAAATGCGCTGGCTGGAGCTTAGTGAGATAAGCTAGAAAGTCAGCAGTAGAATGGAATGTCGCAGCGATCAGAATCTGCAGGCATAGACAGTACGAAACCTGAAACCTGAAACCTGGAACTTGAAACCTGAAACCTGGAACCTGAAACCTTAAACTATATGAAAACATACGGACTTATCGGACACCGCCTGGGACATTCGTTTTCCCAAAAATTTTTCACGGAAAAATTTATTCGTGAAAACCTTTCTGATCATGAATATCTGAATTTCGAGCTGGACAACATCGGGGAATTTCCGGGTGTTTTTGATCAGCAAAAACAAATCTGCGGTTTAAACTGCACCATTCCCTACAAGCAGCTGATCATGCAGTACATGGATGAAACGGATGAAGAAGCGGCACAGATCGGGGCTGTAAATACAGTTAAAATAACCTATCGGGATGGAAAACGGATTTTGAAAGGCTACAACACGGATTTGTACGGATTTGAAAATTCACTTTGTCCGATGCTGGAGGAAAAGCATCAAAAAGCACTGATTCTGGGTACAGGTGGTGCTTCGAAAGCCATCCGGTTTCTCTTCGACAAACTGAATATCAGCTATCTCTCGGCAACGACAAAAGAATATATAGAAGAAGATGAAATCAGGTATGAACAGTTAACCGATGAACTGATGAAAGAATACCTCATCATCGTTAATGCCACCCCACTGGGCACTTTCCCGAAAGTGGAAACCTGTCCCGATATTCCCTATCAGTCGATCACTCCTGAGCATATTTTATACGATCTGGTGTATAATCCGGAAGAAACCCTGTTCCTGAAAAAGGGGGAAATTCAGGGAGCCAAAACCAAAAACGGACTCGAAATGCTGCACCTGCAAGCCATCCGGTCCTGGGAAATATGGAATAGCTGAGTAACTTTTCTAGTTCCAGGTTTCAAATTCCAAGTTCCATTTACCGAGCACGAAGTGTCGTCTATAAAAAGCACATCCCGAAAAAGCCTGAAACCCTTGACTTTTCCGGGATGCGTAAATAACTTTGGTAAGAAATTGGAGGAGAGAGTAGTACCTCTCTGATAAGAGTTTAAAAACGTTAGCAGTGATTTTGGAATGAAATAAGATTTAGCCCAAAATCTAACCGAAGTATGTGTGCTACCTGTGATTCTATCTTTAAAAAAAAGGATGAAATCCATTCTGCCAATGAATTTCTTTGAATGAAATATGAAACCGCGATTACAAATCTCAGGCTAAAAGGTACCCCGAGTACTCGGGGCAAATCGGTACCAGCTAGTGCCAGCTTTCATGAATATCCAGAAGAGCAGGAGTCGCCCCTTTAGTTAAAATCATTGCATATTTGGAGGAGCGAGGGGAAATCTGAAACTATTTTCTTTTCTTTTTCGGGGGAGTAAAGTTACTTCCTATCTTTCCTGCCAGTATATTTGGAGTTACAACGACACCTAAATTTTTTACGTAATCAATTTCATGCAAAGATGGAAATCTAAATGACATGCATGTAACACTTTTGTGATTAGTCACCGAAAAATCGCCAAGAGTTATTATATCCATTCCGATCAAAGCATCACAACCACTTGCCAGTGAATCAACTTCTGTGGCTATAATTCCTTGTATTAGCAGTTTATTGGGCAAACCAATATCAACTGTGTAAGTTTTTTGATCTATTTGTCCATTTGCTGTATTTACACGGGCAATTCCAGTTTGAACCAAACCCAGCTGATTAGCAAGTTTTTTTGATATCGCTGAACCTGTTGCCCCGGTATCCCATATCGCTTTAATTGCAATATGGTTTGTTTCACCTGGCGCATGTATGTTAACATCAGAGATTAACACACGCATTAACCCACTAGTTGATTTAATGGTAAATGCAGAATTATGTAAGGGCATGAATTATTACTTGAGAGTGAAATGTTTGAGAATAACTTTCTGATCCCGGCAAACAGTGTTGAATAAGAAATGTACCTAATTCTTCTACTTTTATCGTTTCTGTATATGCATCCCGATTATTATCATATACACCAATAACAGATTCATTTTTTATCACAATAAATTTACCATTGTATTTTGTAACTAATTCAGCTTGATGGTCTAAATAGTATTTAAATTCGCTTTCGAGCATCTCGTATAAGATTTATAAAACATTCAAATATACGTTAAAGAAACACCTTTTGTATCAAAAATGATCATTTCGATATAAATATTTTCGTTTTTTAACTTTAGTATTTGTTCTGGTCTTAAAACCCCGGCGTAAAACCAGCTACTGCCAGCTTTTAAGCGTTTCCTAAAGAGTGGCATTTTTATTCTATGCCGCTCAAAGATGCGTCGCAGACACACAAAACCAAAAACGGACTCGAAATGCTGCACCTGCAAGCCATCCGGTCCTGGGAAATATGGAATGCTTAACGACTTCCCTGACTGAAAATATCAGCGCTCTTCTTCCCGTTTATCAGCAGCAACTTTCTTTGTTCCCTGGTATAATTCATATTTCCGGAAGCTGCATTCCAGTGAGCCATTCAGGATCGGAATTTTTCGCGAAGGACGCAGTCCGATCGATTTCAGACACTGAGCTGTACTGATGATCCAGACTGTGGCATTGGTATAATGGTGTTTCAGCCGTTCGCCGATCATCGCGTAAAAATTGGAGTCATCCGGACTTAAGCGTTCGTCATAAGGTGGATTAAATAACAGGAATGGCTTTTCTGAAGTTGGTTCAAGAAATTTAAAATCGGAAACTTTAAAGTCGATCAACGAACCCACACCTGCCTCATCAGCATTTTTAGATGCAATATCAACGTTCCGGCGTAAAATATCGGATGCCGAGATTTTCACCGGATCGGGTTTGTTCGATTGAATATCCAGTTCCATTTGCTTAAACAACTCCGCGTTATAACTTCGCCAGTTTTTAAAAGCATAGTTTTTACGGACACTTCCGGGATAGATTCCGTTGGCCAGCATGGCCGCTTCGATGGCAATGGTTCCTGAACCACACATCGGATCAATTAATTCGCTTTTACGATCCCAATCCGACAGGCTGATTAATCCCGCTGCCAGTACTTCGCTCATCGGAGCTTCATTCTGATCGAGCCTGTAACCGCGTTTGTGCAGTGATTCACCGCTGCTGTCAAGCGAAATAGTACAAATCTCATTGCTGATATGAAGGTTGATCCAGATGTCCGGATTCTTCGAATTAACGGAAGGACGTTCTCCGAATTTATAGCGGAAACGGTCAACAATAGCATCTTTCAGTTTGAGCGATGCAAACATGGAATTATTAAACAAGTCAGTAAAAACGGTGCTCTGAATTGCAAAGGTCTGATCGCAGCCGAATAATTCTTCCCATTTGAAGTTTTTAGCCCGCTGGTAAAGATCGTCGGCTGAATGGATTTTGTACGAATCGATCGGGACCAGAATCCGGAGAGCGGTGCGCAAACAATAATTCGCCTTATAGAGTAACTGGATGTCGCCGCTGAAATAAACCGACCGGCGGGCAATCTGTACTTCATCGGCTCCAAGTTCAATTAATTCCTGAGCCAGCACTTCTTCCAGACCGGCCATCGTTGTGGCTGTGTATTCTTGTTTTTTTAACATCGGATGATTTAAGATTCAAAATTAATAGTGATCAGGTTTGTATTTTCCGGAGGATACACCACCTGGAAATCCGGAACCCGGAATTTGAAATTCATGACTCAACACTCAATATCCGAAACCCGGAATTTCTAAATTCCTGCCCCGTCGTTAAAATCAGTTTCTTTGGCTTTAAGCTGAATAATTTTTGAATTCGGGGGCAAACTACTTGTGACCCAAACGTTACCTCCGATAACGGAATTGGCTCCAATCCTTATGCGACCCAGAATAGTTGCCTGAGCATAGATAATCACGTTGTCTTCAACGATCGGGTGGCGCGGAATGCCCTTAATCGGATTACCATCGGCGTCGAGCGGGAAGCTTTTTGCTCCAAGGGTAACTCCCTGGTATAATTTCACATTTTTCCCAATGATACAGGTCGAGCCAATAACAACGCCGGTACCGTGATCGATTGTAAATGATTCACCAATCTGTGCACCGGGATGAATGTCGATACCGGTTTCCGAATGTCCCATTTCAGAAATAATGCGTGGAATGAGCGGAACCCCTAATTTGAGCAACTGGTGACCAACCCGGTGATTGATGATTGCCCGGATGGTCGGGTAACAGTAAATCACCTCACTTTGGCTGTTGGCTGCCGGATCGCCCAGGTAAGCGGCTTCAACATCGGTGATCAGCATTCTTCTGATTTCCGGAAGGAAGGAAATAAAATCGGAAGCCAGTCCCTGTGCAAATTTGGAACGTTCCTGCATATCCACCATTTCAGGATTCTGACAGGTAAAACAAAGTCCGGCCAGAATCTGCTCTGACAACATTTCAAAAAGTTCGTCGATGTAAACGCCGACATAGTGTTTGATCGTATTCGAACGCAGGCTGGTATTTCCATAATATCCGGGGAATAAAATCTCGCGGATAATGCCAACAATTTTATTCAGCTTTACAATGGATGGTAAAGGTTCGCCGATACGGTGTTCGTGGCAAACCAGATTATACGATTTCGGATCAGCCAATTGCTCCACTGCACCCCGAATTTTGTGTTCATTATTTTTTTCTGACTGCATTTGAAATGACATTTATTGAGGTTAAACTTCATTAAAATCTAAACTGAAAATTGCAAAACCCTCTATTCAGCCGGGTTCAGCAAAATAACCAGAGTCTATCTTGGAACACGACAAAAATCACACTTTTAGGAATGGAATCAAACTGAAAGGCCTGAAAGTTTTAATTTATTGACAAAATCAACAACAACAGCGATGGCATTGTTTAAGCGGTCCTCTTCGGTTCCCCCTATTTCAACAACAACAAAACCATAATTTTCCAGTTCCCTGCGGTATTCTTCAAACAGCCTGATCCTGTTTTCACCACCATTTTCCCTTACAGCATCAGCCTGCCAGGGTAAATCGGGGCGGCACAGGAGAAACAAGTCAACGGGACAATCCTGAATCTGTGTTTCCAGCCAGTCGGGTGTTTTTCCGAAGACCCAGTTAAACCATACTTTGGTAATGATAAGCCAGGTATCGAAAAAAAACAGTTGCTGCGAATCCGATTTGGTTAACTGATATTGATCAACCTGCGTTTTGGCAACGACTTCAACATCCTCCCAGGTGTAATGCCGGTTTAATGTTTCAACATATTCCCGGGCATATTCCGGAATGTACTTTCCGTTGAACCGTTCGGCCAGCTGCCTGGCCAGGGTTGTTTTTCCCGACGATTCCGGACCTGTAATTGCTATGCGAATTTTATCTTTCATTCAAATCATTAAAACTGGAAACTAACTACCAAAGTAACGCAGAACCCTGGGGAAACGATATAAAACGATGACTGATTCTTACCTTCTTCCTTTATCTTCGCCTTCGTTTTTGCCTAATCCTATGCCTCAGCCAATGCCTGTTTCCCGATTTCCTTTTTCCATTCCATGTATCCTACAAATGCCATGATGGTATATACCGCGAACAGGATAACTGTCGGAAGAAGATCTTTATACCAAAACAGTCCAATGGAGAATGTATCGACAAAGATCCATACCAGCCAATGTTCCAGTATTTTCCTGGCAAGCATCCAGGTGGCTACAATGCTGAGTGAAGTAGCCAGCGAATCGGCCATCGGAACCTGCGAATCGGTATAATTTGATAGGATGTAGCCGATGAATACAAACAAAATAAAACTAACCAGGATAAGAATAAGGCCCAAACGCAGCGATAAACGGCTTATTTTCAGCATACTTTTACTGTCCGGATTATTACCGTGCAGCCATTCGTACCAGCCATAAATGCTGATAACCACGTAATACATCTGCAAACCCATGTCAGCATAAAGTTTCGAAACCAAAAACACCCAGACATAAATAACGGAAGTTAAAAGTCCAACCGGCCAGGTCAGAATATTCTGCCGGATGGAGAAAATGACGTAGGCAATTCCTAAAATGGCTCCCAGAAGTTCGATGTAATTTCCTGAAAGCCATCTGATGATTATTTCCATAAAAAAGTTCCATGTTCCAATTTTTATCCTGAACAATGGCCAATGCCAGTAACTTTCTATTTCCCGTTCAGGATCTTTTCGTATGCACCTTTTTGAGTGATTACTTCAACAGCCTTCAGGATGGCATCATCATCATAATTCATAATTTGAAAATAATGACTTACTGAAAATAAATCCCGTGCTACCAAAGCTTTCATCTGTCTTTTAATTAAAGGGCGGGCAAATTCAACACTTTTTTCATCATCCCTTTTAACGCCTTCTTTTTCGCCGGCTACCAGTATTTTTTCAACCATATCGTCTGTCACTTCAAACTTATCGGTGAAGGTTTTAAAATCGGAATATTTCTGCTTGAAATTATCCCGGTTTGCATCCATAATATCAAGAACACCTGGATACACTACGTTTTTACGAAGCAGCGTGTTATAATAGGCATAATATTTTGAAGTATCCAGAGGAATAAATATGTCGGGCATCACTCCCCCACCTCCATAAACGACCCGATTGCTCACCTTTGTGGCATATTTCAGGGTTTTGTTCTGGCTGACACTATCCTTTGAAAACAGTTCGCCATTCTCGATCCGGTGAAGGTAATCTTTCTTATACTCAGCCACTCCATCGGTATATGGTTTCTGTATACAACGGCTACTGGGCGTATAATAATGAGCGGTGGTCAAACGAATCATTGAACCATCGGTTAAGGGGAATGGTTGCTGTACCAATCCTTTTCCGTACGAACGCCGGCCGATTAACGCGCCCCGGTCCCAATCCTGAATGGCGCCTGCCACAATTTCACTGGCTGAAGCTGAACCTTCATCGATCAGCAGCACCAGTTTCCCCTGCTCCAGTTCACCCAGTGCGGTTGACATGTATTCCTTCTTTTCGGCATGGGTACCTTCGGTATAAACTACCAGTTTGTAGGCCGACAGGAACTGATCAGCCAGCTCGATGGCTGCATTCAGGTATCCGCCCCCATTTCCGCGCAAATCAAGCACCAGGCTGTTTAGTTTAGCACCGGCTTTCAGAGCTGTTATGGCTTCCGAAAATTCAGTGCCTGTTGTTGCCGAAAACTTATTCAGTTTAATGTAGCCGGTATTGTCGTTCAGCATATACGAAGCATCCAGACTGTTAATCGGAATTTTATCCCTGATAACGGTAAAGTCCAGCAGCTTGGCTTCCCCTTTGCGTTTCACCTGCAAATCAACCTTGGTGCCTTTTTTACCGCGCAAATAATCGTATACATCCGAATTTTTCAAGCCAACACCTGCAATGTTCTTAGTATCAACCGAAACAATGCGGTCTCCGGCCCGAAGTCCGACTTTTTCTGAAGGGCCTCCAGGTACTGTAGCCACTACCATTAAAGAATCGTGATAAACATTGAAAGAGATACCAACTCCTTCAAAGTTTCCCAGAAGTGGCTCATTCATTTTTTCCACTTCTTCCTTTGAAATATAAACGGAATGCGGGTCAAGACTACTTAAAACTTCAACAATGGCATTATCAGTAAGGACATTTACACTAGTTGTATCAACGTAATAGCTGTCGATCAGACGAAGCAGCCGGTTAAATTTCGCTGTACTATTCAGCACATCCTGAGCTTTCAGTTCGCTGCCACCGGCCAACAGCATTAATCCCAGTAAAATTGAAATTCCTGTTTTTCTGTATTTTATTCTCATAATTGTTTTTTTTCTGACAAATGGGCATCCCAAAGACCGGATGCAAAAATATCCCAAATTTATTGACTGGCAAAGATAAGGCATTATTACAGTCGCAATGTACTGGTATTCTTAATTAAAGTTAATAACAGTGACAAATAACTTTTTTGTTAACTTTACCCGGGAAATTAAATCACAAATCGAATAAATATCCTTTATTTTTAAATAATATACCAACCAATTAAACCAAAAACAATGAATCTAATTACCAAACATTTCGGACGTCTGTTATACCTGAGCTTAATTTGTGTCCTCGCTTTTTCATTTTCAGGCATTGCCGCTTCACGCGATTATTACCAGATCCAGGTATTCCGTCTAAATGGAAAAGTTCAGGAAGCAAAAGTGGATAATTTCCTGAAAAATGCTTATCTGCCTGCCTTACACCGTGCAGGAATTCAAAAAGTGGGTGTATTTAAACCCATTGAAAGCGATACAACTTCAGGCAAACGTATTTACATCTGGATACCGTTCAAATCACTTGATCATTTTGCGAAAATCCAGGATGTACTGGCCAATGATCCACTATACCAAAGCACAGGAATTGACTTTTTAGGCGCACCCTATGATCTGCCTCCATTTATCCGCAAAGAATCCATCCTGCTGAAGGCATTTCCGGATGCACCAAATTTTGGCATCCCGAATCACAAAACTGCCCCTTCAGAACGGATTTACGAGCTTAGAAGCTACGAAGGCCCAACTGAAAACCTTTTCCGTCAGAAAGTTAAAATGTTTAATGAAGGTGGTGAAATTAAGATCTTTAACAGTATTGATTTCAATGCTATTTTTTATGCAGAAGTCATATCTGGAAGCACAATGCCAAACCTGATGTATCTGACTACTTTTGCCGATATGCCAGCACATGACGCTCATTGGGACGCTTTCCGCGCACATCCGGACTGGAAAAAACTTTCGGCATTGCCCCAATACAAAAAGACAGTTTCCAATTCGGTAAAAATATTGCTCCATCCAACGGATTATTCTGATTTATAATCGTTCAATAGAGAAAAACAGGTCATCTCAAATCGCATATAATTCCATCATTTAACATGTCAATCAACAAAATTAAAACACAATGAACCAATTTAAACGACTCACAAAAAATTACACCCGTCATTTTATTTTGATTGCCCTTGCAATGGTGACTTTTGTTTCTGGCTTCGCCGCTTCACGCGATTTTTACCAGATACAGGTTCTCCGCCTGAACGGAAAAGTTCAGGAAGAAAAAGTGGACAACTTCTTGAAAAATGCCTATTTACCAGCTTTGCACCGTGCCGGAATTCAAAAAGTTGGCGTTTTTAAACCCATCGAAAGCGACACTACTTCAGGGAAACGCGTTTACGTGTGGATTCCATTAAAATCATTGGATCAATTTGCAAAAATTCAGGATATATTGGCAAAAGATCAGGTATACCAAACCAAAGGAATCGATTTTCTGGGCGCTCCGTTCGACAATGTGCCTTTTCTCCGGAAGGAATCAATCCTGCTTAAAGCTTTTCCCGATGCACCAAAGTATTTTATCCCTTCGTTTAAAACAGCCCCTTCCCAACGAATTTATGAACTGAGAAGTTACGAAGGACCAACCGACAACCTGTTCAGGCAGAAAGCAAAAATGTTTAATGAGGGCGGCGAGATCAAACTATTTAACAAGCTAGAATTTAATACGGTTTTTAGCGCTGAAGTCATTTCGGGAAGCACTATGCCCAATCTGATGTACCTCACTACTTTTGCCGATATGCCTTCTCATGATGCACATTGGAAAGCCTTTGGCAGTCATCCGGAATGGAAAAAATTATCCTCTATGTCCGAATACAAAAACACCGTTTCGAAGCATGTGATTATTTTGATGCACCCGACTGATTATTCCGATTTTTAAGGATTCATTCCGGGTTTAAAACTGAAGATTTACTTTTACATCTTTATACTTTATCAATTTTTTGCCCGCTCTATCTGCCTTTCGGCATCAGTACCTGTAAGAAGGAATAAACAAAAAGGCAAGGGTATGAAATGAAAAAAGGAGACTCACTTGAGCCTCCTTTTTTTATTTTATCCATCATAAATTATTCCCATTCAATGGTAGCCGGTGGTTTGGAACTGATATCGTAAACGACACGGTTAATTCCGGGAACCTTATTGATAATTTCGTTCGACATTTTAGCCAGAAATTCGTAGGGCAAATGCACCCAGTCGGCAGTCATTCCGTCGGTTGAGGCGACAGCACGCAAAGCAACCACGTTTTCGTAAGTACGTTCATCACCCATTACACCAACCGATTGAACCGGGAGCAACATGACCCCGGCCTGCCATACCTTGTCGTACAATCCCCATTCTTTCAGGCCGTTGACAAAAATAGCATCCGCTTCCTGAAGAACACGTACTTTCTCCGGAGTGACATCGCTCAGGATACGAATCCCCAGTCCCGGTCCGGGGAACGGATGACGGCCAAGTAAATCAGGATGGATATCCAGGGCCCTTCCAACCCGGCGAACTTCATCCTTGAACAGCAATTTCAGGGGTTCAACCACTTTCAGGTGCATTTTCTCAGGTAATCCGCCCACGTTATGGTGCGATTTAATGGTGGCTGATGGTCCGTTTACCGAAACCGATTCGATCACATCCGGATAAATGGTTCCCTGTGCCAGCCATTTGACATCCTGTATTTTGTGCGCTTCCACATCAAATACTTCGATGAAGTTGCGGCCAATTGCTTTACGCTTTTGTTCCGGATCAAAAATCCCAGCTAAATCATCCCAGAATTTCTGACGGGCGTCCACACCGATCACATTCAGTCCCATATGCTGATAGGAGTCGAGAACCTGCTGGAATTCATCTTTGCGCAACAAGCCATTATCCACAAAAATGCAGGTCAGGTTTTTGCCGATTGCCCGGTGCAGCAGAACTCCGGCAACCGATGAATCGACACCACCCGAAAGACCAAGAACAACCCGATCGTTGCCCAGTTTATCCTGTAATTCACTGATCGTTGTTTCAATAAACGAATCGGGAGTCCAGTCCTGTTTGCAGCCGCAGATGTCGACCAGATAGTTTTCCAGCAACCGGGATCCTTCGGTGGTATGATAGACTTCAGGATGAAACTGAATGGCATAGGTTTGTTCGCCTTCAATCTGAAAAGCAGCATTTTGTACATCAGCAGTGCTGGCAATAATCCTGTAATTTTCGGGAATACGCTCAATCGTATCGCCATGCGACATCCATACCTGGGTATGATCGCTTATATTTTTAAACAGGGGATTCGTCCGATCGACAAATCCCAGCTTGGCACGACCATATTCACGTGAATTGGAAGGCATCACTTCACCGCCATAATAATGGGCCAGGTACTGGGCGCCGTAACATACACCTAGTAAAGGCATTTTACCTTTTATCAGCGACAAATCGGGCTTTGGGGCATTGGGTTCTCTTACCGAAAATGGACTTCCTGATAAAATCACTCCTTTAACGGTTTCGTCGATCGCCGGAAAATGGTTATAAGGGTAGATTTCGCAATAAACATTTAATTCCCTCACGCGCCGGCCTATCAACTGCGTGTATTGCGAACCAAAATCAAGGATTAGAATTTTTTCCTGCATCAGACATTTTTTTGAGTTGGCGCAAAGATAGATAAAAAACATTCTGTTGAAACGGGTCGACTTTCAGGAGTCCGGGAAGTAAGAAAAAACTATGGTCTTCTGATTATTTTTTGGTTCAGCAGAATCTGATTATTCTGACTGATACGAAGGATATATAGTCCGGGACTCAAGGTTTTACCGGCTGTAAATCTGAGCTGCAACTGTCCGTGCAGAATAAAAATCCTGTCCTTTCGGATGATTGAACCGCTCAGATTGTAAATTTCAGCATCCCCGTAACCGTTAATGAATGATTCCAGCTGAATGTTCAAACGGTCGAAGAATGGATTGGGAAATACCGCAGGCGGACCCGAAGAAAACAGTTCGTCGCTGCCGGTTAAGTCATAGGGCCACATCTGATCCAGGAAAGCCAGGCGGCTGGTAATCCAGGATTTCATCCAGATGATTTCAGAACTGTAACTATTTCCAATGTAATAATTTGGCCAGATGTATATTCCCAGAATCGGCCATCGCTGATAATTACGGACCTGTGCTTCATCAAGCAGACTAACCAGGCTATCGGTCACAAAATTAATCCGCTGATCAGAAAGTTCCTTTTGGCGCAGAAAAACCCAGCGCTTTTTCAAATTCTTAATATAGGTCTGATCCTGCATCAGTTTATTCCACCAGAACGGGTTCTGCCAGTAGTCGGCACCCAGGTTGGCCTGATACTGAAAACCGGTTGACATGTAACCGTAATAATAATCCGCATTTCCGTAGGTCAGGTTAAAATCCCAGATCGGGCCGCAATTCATCAGGTCATTTTTGCCCTTGTACAAATACGAACTCAGCCGGTACCCGTCGACATTTTTAGCCAACTCGTTGATGATCATAAAATCAATAAATGAGGAATCATTCAGGAATTCGTGATAATTGCCTGTTCCTGAATATTGACCCTGGTACAAAGCTTTCTCCATTGAACGGACATAGTTCTGAATATAGGATTTTTGTGTAGAAGTAATTTCTTTGGACTTGGGATAGTCATACTGGTAAAATGTTTTACCAACACTGTTGAAATAATCGGAGTTCCAGCCATCTCCTCCCCCGCCGGTTGTTTTATCAATTTTAATAATATAGCCTCCGGTCAGGTCTTCACCCGAATTGTCAGTGGTTGTCAGTTTGGCTATGTCGACCCGGTTTTTGTTTCGTTTAATCTTCTCCATTAAAACATAAACACCTTCATAGGAACTGTTCACAAACAGTTCAACATAACGACACCGGGGTGAATAATGGCCCAATGAGGCATCCAGTGTATAAGTCAGCACATCACGGATCATCGATTTGTCGGTATACGGGGCATAAAGTACCCAATCGTTTTCTTCGGGCATTCCGAGTAACGACACATCCACATCAAGCAAGTCGTTCGATTTGGTTTCGAATCCGTAACTTTTTTTTGGAAACATCTGGGAAGAAGATCCGCGTATTTCAATTCCGATTTTTCCATTGTAATTGTTCAGCGGATCGTTCAGGGTATTGCGTTTACCGGGACCATTCCAGATAATACCCATATCGGCAAATATTTTCGGATCGTCCCTGATAAACTGGCCATTGGTCTTGATGACAATCAGGGGAAGGTTTGACGAAGTAAACGACTGTGTATAACCCCGGATAAGGGAAAAAGAAAAGAAGATAAACAACAGGAAGAGCTTCTGACTCGAAGGCATTCGTTTACGGTTAAAATAGGTTTAAAGAAGAGGCTGTTTCAAAAGTCACTGACCCCGTCATCCTGAGTTCCTGCTTCGACGGCAGGAATTCGGGGTGACGGGTTCGCGATTATTTTGACTTTTAAGCCAGCCTCCGGAAAGAATTACAGCTCGCGGATCCAGATATTCCGGTAACTAACCGGATTGCCATGATCCTGAAGAAAGATGGGACCGGCTCCGTGTGGTTTTTCAAAATACTCCGGAATGCCAATGTATTCAGTCGGACCCCGCAAAGACACATGATTTTGAACCAGAACTCCATTGTGCAGGACAGTCACCATGGGGGGAGTAAAGTAAGTGCCGTTGGCATTAAAACGTGGTGCAGTATAAATAACATCGTAAACCTGCCACACACCCGGCGCTTTGCATGCATTGACCAACGGAGGGTGCTGTTTGTAAAAACTGCCGGCCTGGCCATTACGGTATGTCCGGTTATTGTAGTTGTCCAGCACCTGTAATTCATAAAGACCCTGAAGGAAGATACCGCTGTTTCCGCGTCCCTGGCTTTCGCCGATCACTTCGGAAGGGGCCCGCCATTCAATATGAAGCTGAAAATCATTGAATGTCCGTTTTGTTTTAATGATTCCGGCACCTTTAACTACCGTAACACAACCGTCGGCAACTTTCCATCCTGGCTCAGTTCCGGCTTGATTGGTCCATTCTGTACCCAGGGTTTTACCATCGAAGAGTACAATGGCATCGGATGGTGCATCCAAAGGAGTAGCACCCGGATTAATAACCGTTATTTCAGGATCCCAGATTTCAGTCATTTCAGGTTTCATCGGGAAATCAGTTCTTCCCTGGGCAAAGGTTGCCGTAAAAGCTAAAACTGCTAAAGCAGAAATTAATACACGTTTCATTTGTTGTGGTTTTTAGTTGATTTTATTCTTGTCAATACTAGTCAATTGTGATCATTCAAAACTCCTTTCTCCATCCATGATTCGCTGCAGCCGGCAACAAATCATGCCAGGCATTACAGATCAAGTTCTTTCATGATCATTTCAATTTTCTCATCAGCCAGTTTTTCAACTGCATCAAAATCGGCACGATTGGTTAGTTCACCAGCGATTTCGAAGTAAAATTTGATCTTGGGTTCAGTACCTGAAGGGCGAACAGATATTTTGGTTCCGTTTTCAGTAAAAAACTGCAATACATTGGATGTTATTTTCTGATCAATTGCCGTTTCATCGCCGGTCAGCATATTGGTTGCGATTAAGGTTTCATAATCCTTAATAATTTTCAGTTTCGATCCGCCCAATTCCTTGGGTGGATTGGTGCGGAAATTTACCATCATCTGCTGAATTTCTTCAGCTCCGGTTTTTCCCTTACGAACCACGTATTTCATTTTTTCGCGCGAAAAACCATATTCCATGTAGATATCCAGTAACAATTCATACAGCGACTTGCCCTGGTCTTTTGCCCAGGCCACAATTTCAGCCATCAGGGCACACGACGAAACGGCATCTTTATCACGGACAAAATCAGCAGGCATAAATCCAAAGCTTTCTTCACCACCTCCAATGTAGACTTTCTGTCCTTCCAGATCGCGGATGACTTCGGCAATGTATTTAAAGCCGGTATAAACATCGTAAAAATCAACGTTGTTCCGTTCAGCAATTTTAGCAATCAGTTCAGTAGTTACAATCGTTTTCACGATAAACTCGTTACCCTTCAGCTTGTTACTTTCCCTGCGTTGGCTGATGATGTAATAGATGAATACCAAAGCGGTCTGATTACCGTTCAGAATTACAAACTTTCCCCGATCATTTTTCACAGCCACTCCAATGCGATCAGCATCCGGATCAGAAGCAAGCACCACATCGGCATCCACTTCAACTGCTTTGGCAATCGCCATTTCCAGGGCAGCAGTTTCTTCCGGATTGGGGGAAACTACAGTCGGGAAATTACCATTGACCACATCCTGTTCAGGAACATGAATGATGTTGGTAAATCCAAATGCGCGCAAAGCAGCCGGTATCATGCGAACTCCGGTCCCGTGAATCGGGGTATATACAATTTTCAGATCTTTCTGCCGCTGAACCACTTCAGGCGAAATAGAAACCGTTTTCACCTGTTCAAGAAAAAGATTATCCATCTCACTTCCAAGTATGGAAATCAATCGCTGATCACCATTAAACTGAATATCAGAAGCCTTTACTTTAGAGACTTCATCAATGATGTTTTCATCATGAGGCGAAACGATTTGTGAACCGTCATCCCAGTAAGCTTTGTAACCGTTATATTCCTTTGGATTGTGTGATGCGGTCAGGATAATTCCACTCTGGCAGCCCAATTCGCGCACTGCGAACGACAATTCAGGAGTAGGTCGCAAATCTTCGAACAGGTAAACCTGGATTCCATTGGCGGCAAAGATTCCGGCGCTGGTTTCAGAAAAAAGGCGGCTGTTGTTACGGCAGTCGTATGCAATGGCGACTTTTATTTCAGGCAGCTCCGTAAATACCTGTTTCAGGTAATTACTTAATCCCTGGGTTGCTGCGCCTACAGTATAAATATTCATCCGGTTGGTACCGGCTCCCATAATACCGCGTAAGCCTCCGGTCCCAAATTCGAGGTCGCGGTAAAACGAATCAATCAGTTCGGTTGGATCTTCGTTGGTTAACAAACGGCGGACTTCTGCTTTGGTTTTTTCATCATAAACATCAGTCAACCATTCAGCTGCTTTCAATTTTACATTTTCTAAAACTTCCTGATTTGTTGCCATACTTATTTATTTTTCTGAAAATATTCGGTTAAACTATCCCTCCAGTGAGGTATTTGCAGTTCAAAAATAAGTTTAATTTTCGATTTATTCATCACACTGTAGGCCGGACGCTTTACCGGAGACGGATAATCTTCGGTTGCAATCGGTTTCACCAGGCAGTTGATTTCAGCGATCTCAAAAATAGCTTTGGTGAAATCGTACCAGCTGGCAACTCCTTCGTTTGAATAATGGTATATTCCGGGAATAAAAGGTTTTTTGCCTTGCTGTGCAGATGAAATTATTGTTAAAATTGCAGAAGCCAGATCAGCTGCATTGGTGGGTGAGCCAATCTGATCGGCAATTACGCCCAATTCGGCCCGTTCATTTCCCAGGCGAATCATGGTTTTTACAAAATTATTTCCAAAGGCTGAATACAACCACGATGTCCGGATGATCAGGCTATCCGGATTGAATTTCCTGCATAATACCTCTCCTTCCAGCTTGGTTCTTCCATAGGCTGACTGCGGATCAACAGGATGGTCCTCGCCATAGGGTCTTGGACCGTTTCCGTCAAACACATAATCAGTCGAAATATGGATCATTTTACAAGCTATCTTTGCCGATTGTTCAGCCAGAATACCAACGGCAGTGGCATTCAGTAAAGTCGCGGTTTCCAGGTCGGTTTCAGCCTTGTCAACAGCCGTATAGGCTGCACAGTTAATCAGATAGTCAGGCTTAAACGTGTTCATGAGCTGAGCAACTTTCGCTGCATTGGTAATGTCCAGTTCAGCCAGGTCGGTAAAGCAAAATGTCATTTCGGGAAACCGGCCTGAAATTTTATTGATTTCCGATCCCAACTGCCCGTTGGCTCCGGTAACAAGTATATTAATCATTGGATTCGAATTTGAAATTCATTTCAGCATCGGCAAAATACGGAAGAATCCTGTCTTTTTCTGAAATAACGGCTTCTTCAGGAGAAATTTTCCAGTCGATGGCCAGAGCAGGATCATCCAAACGAATTCCCCGGTCAGCCGACGGCGTGTAAAACTCATCGCATTTGTAAGAAAAAATGGCATAATCGCTCAGGACAGAAAATCCATGGGCAAATCCTTTCGGGATATAAAACTGTTTTTTATTCGTGGCACTCACCTCCAGACCGAACCACTGGCCGAAAGCAGGCGATCCTTCGCGCAAATCAACAGCAACATCATAAACCGTTCCACGGACAACCCGGATCAGTTTGGTCTGGCCGTAAGGTGCCAGCTGGTAATGTAAACCACGGAGGACTCCACGGTGAGATTTCGACTCGTTATCCTGGACAAAACTGGAAATTAATCCATTTTCGGCAAACTTGTTTTGGTTATAGCTTTCAAAAAAGTATCCCCTTTCATCAGCAAAAACCCGGGGCTCTATGATTAAGAGTCCCGGGATTGGTGTTTCAATTATCTTCATTCGTATTTTTTTCTGTTAAAACGATAAAACTTTCCGGTTGGCAAGCTTAACCAAATAATCACCATATTGATTTTTCCGGAGTGGATCGGCCAGCCTGAGCAACTGTTCTTTACTAATATATCCACGCAAAAAGGCAATTTCCTCAATACACGATACTTTTAATCCCTGGCGTTCTTCAATGGTATGAATAAAATTCGAGGCCTGCATCAGACTTTCATGAGTACCGGTATCGAGCCAGGCAAAACCACGGCCCAGCAACTTCATATTTAAACGGCCTTCATCCAGGTACAGCTGGTTCAAATCGGTTATTTCCAGTTCGCCTCTTTTGGAAGGTTTTAAACTTAATGCCTTTTTCACCACATCATTACTGTAGAAGTACAATCCGGTAACGGCATAATTTGACTTCGGATTTTCAGGTTTTTCCTCAATCGACAAAACTTTGCCATTCTCATCGAACTCGGCAACTCCGTAACGATCCGGATCATTGACATAGTATCCGAACACAATCGCACCGTCTTTCAGGGCTGCTGCTTCTTCCAGAATGGAGCTGAAATTATAACCGTAAAAAATATTATCGCCTAAAACCAGGCAAACAGCATCGTCACCAATAAATTCTTCACCGATAATAAAAGCCTGCGATAATCCGTCAGGTGAAGGCTGAATGGCATATTCAAGTTTTAAGCCAAGTTGAGTTCCATCCTCGAGCAAATCCTGGTACAAATGAATATCCTTCGGGGTTGAAATGATTAAGATTTCACGGATCCCGGCGAGCATCAGCACCGACAAAGGATAATAAATCATGGGTTTATCGTAGATCGGTATAATTTGCTTCGAAATACTTTTGGTTATCGGATACAGGCGTGTGCCGGAGCCTCCTGCCAGAATAATTCCTTTCATACAAGTAGTTTTTGTTTTTATTCAGATAATAACTGATCAAAGTAATCAATTGTTTTTAACAAGCCTTCCCGCAACGGTACCTTTGGTTCCCAACCTCCCAGTTTCTCTTTGGCAAGACTGATATCCGGTTGTCTCTGCGTTGGATCATCTTCAGGCAAAGGAAGGTAAATAATTTTAGATGCCGACCCGGTCAGCTCAATGATATTCTGAGCCAGTTCAAGCATGGTAAATTCTCCCGGATTACCAACATTTACAGGTCCGGTAAAATCATCGCCGGTTGCCATCATACGGACCATACCTTCAACCAGATCAGAAACATACTGGAAACTCCGCGTTTGGTTTCCGGTCCCAAAAATGGTAATATCCTTTTTTTGCAAAGCCTGAACGATAAAATTGGAAACCACACGGCCATCATCGGGTTCCATTTTTGGCCCGTAGGTATTGAAAATCCGGATGATTTTAATACGAACATTGTTTTGTGCGTGATAATTTACAAACAACGACTCAGCACAACGTTTACCTTCATCGTAACATGAACGGATTCCGATCGGATTTACATGTCCCCAGTAGTCTTCGGTTTGCGGATGTATGATCGGATCACCGTACACTTCACTGGTGGAGGCCTGTAGAATTTTGGCTCTTACTCTTTTGGCCAGACCAAGCATATTTACGGCGCCCATCACCGAAGTTTTAATGGTTTTAATTGGATTATACTGGTAATGGATCGGTGAAGCAGGGCATGCCAGGTTGTATATTTCGTCCACTTCAATAAAATAAGGCATAGTCACATCATGCCTTACCAGTTCAAAATAGGGATTATCAATTAAATGAACGATTTTCTGTTTTTTGCCGGTAAAATAGTTGTCCATACAAACTACTTCGTTTCCATCATTCAGCAGTCGTTCACACAAGTGCGAACCGACAAATCCGGCACCTCCTGTTACAAGTATTCGTTTCATGTCTGATTATTTTGAAATAACTATAGATTTCCGGCCGATGCTGTAATAATTGAATTTTAGTTCCTGCATTTCTTCCGGTTCATAAATATTTCGTCCATCAAAAATAGTTTTATTTTTCAGGAGTTTTTCGATAACCCTGAAGTTCGGCATCCTGAATTCAGGCCATTCGGTAACAATAATAAGCGCATCGGCATCAATGCAGGCATCATATTCATCTTTGGCATAAGTGATTGAATCACCTAAGATACGGTGAGCTTCTTCCATGGCAACGGGGTCGTAAGCGACTACCGAAGCACCTTCCTTGAGCAGGATGTCTATAATTACCAACGAAGGAGCTTCACGCATGTCATCGGTTTTGGGTTTAAACGATAATCCCCACATCCCGAATTTCAGATCCTTTAAATTGTCTCCAAAATGCGATTTAATCTTTTTGATCAGCACTTCTTTCTGCCGGTAATTGACAGCTTCAACAGCTTTTAAAATTTCGAGTGAATGACCATATTCATCAGCAGTACGAACCAAAGCCTGAACATCTTTCGGGAAGCAGGATCCGCCATAACCGGTACCGGGATATATAAATTTATTTCCGATACGTGCATCCGAACCAATCCCTTTCCTGACCATACCGACATCGGCCCCAACCAGTTCGCACAGATTGGCGATATCGTTCATGAAACTGATTTTGGTTGCCAGCATCGCGTTTGCAGCATATTTCGTCATCTCTGAAGATGCAATATCCATAAATAATATCGGATGGCCGTTAAGCAGGAATGCCTTATACAACTTCCGCATGGTTTTTTCAGCATCAGGCGATTCAACACCAACCACTATACGGTCGGGTTTCAGGAAGTCATCAACGGCACTTCCCTCTTTCAGAAATTCAGGATTGGAAGCCACGTCAAATGGAATATCGGCATCACGTTTTTTCAGTTCATCGAGAATAGCAGCTTTCACTTTCAGTGAAGTTCCGACAGGAACAGTACTTTTTGTAACGACCACCATGTAATGATCCATGTGACGTCCAATCTCCCGGGCAACACCCAGTACATATTTCAGATCAGCACTGCCATCTTCATCGGGAGGTGTTCCTACGGCAATAAATACCGCTTCAGCATCAACAAGGCTGTCTTTCAGTACCGTAGTAAACGAAAGGCGGCCTTTCTCCACATTGTATTTAAATATATCTTCAAGACCAGGTTCATAGATCGGTATCTGACCATCGTTAAGCAAATTTATTTTACGTTCATCAACATCCACACAGACCACATCAATCCCGGTCTGGGAAAAACACGTTCCGGAAACCAATCCGACATATCCTGTTCCAACAACTGCAATCTTCATATTTATCGGTTTATAGTATTTTTGAGACCAACCAAAATTAAGAATAATTACCGGACAGAACCAAGAATTGAAACAATAAGCAAAAATTATTACTTCAGGAAAAATAGAATTCCAGCGACAAAAAAACCGGTCCAATGTCAGGAACCAGAAAAGGTCACTTGCCAATGAAGTAAAAATCCGTTAAAACCTTTGTTTTATAGCGGAATAGTCTTAATTTTGCGGCGCATTTATACAATATATTGTCTAACTCATTAATTAATTGATTATTAAATGGTAAAAAACAACACAGAGGACCTTGATCCTAAGGTAGAACCCGAACAACAGGAAACTGTTGAAAAACAGGATGCAATAGTTGAAGAGACTGTTGCTCCCGTGGAAGAAGAAGTAGCAATTGTTGAAGAAACTGTTGCTCCGGTTGAAGCTAAAGAAGCAATTGTTGAAGAAACTGTTGCACCGGTTGAAGCTAAAGAAGCAATTGTAGAAGAAACTGTTGCACCAGTAAAAGTAAAAGAAGAAATTGTAGAAGAGACTGTTGCTCCTGTAAAAGCTAAA
>JBBSBP010000019.1:0-69958 GCA_038251165.1 Bacteroidales bacterium
GGTGCAATCCATATTCCTTTCGGTCAGCCTGATTTTCAGGTTTTCAATGACATCCCGGATGACCGGCTTTAGCGTCAAGGGCTTAAACTCAAACAAGCCACCTGCATCCTCAATGTTGTTCAGTAACGAAATATCATTGAGCAAATCGGTTAATCGTTCAGACTGCGCGAAGGCTTTTTCAATAAAATAGGTCTTCTTTTCCTCCGGAATATTCGGGTTGTTCAATATAGTTTCCAGATAGCCCTTGATCGATGACAAAGGTGTTTTCAATTCATGGGCAATATTTGAAGTCAGTTGTTGCTTAAGAAGTCGTTGCTTTTCAGGACGGGTCACATCACTGATCAGAACCTCAAAGCTCTTATCCAGGAATAAAATGCACCTGATATGAAAGAATTTTTCGCTTTTCTCAATGGTATATTCAATTTGCGGAAGTTCTTTATTTAGAGTCTGAATATCCTTATCGCGGTATTGTTCAATAAACCCGAGTACTTTTCCAAATTCAGGAATTGAAAAAACATGCTCAGCCGAAATGGTCGATTTTTCAGATATCATGTTTATTAACTGAATAAAATGGCTGTTGGCCAATATTTTATGCTTTTCAGGAGAAAATATGGAAATTCCTTCTTTCAATACCTGCAGATGCCCGAATAGTTTTTCTCTTTCACTGGTCAGTTCATCCTTGGCGGTTTTCAGGTTGTTGTATATCTGAACAATCTGCTTCCGGATTACACCCAGTTCATTATCCCGAAAATCGCTGTCCATTTTCGATATGTCTTCATTTTGCCCGGCCCTCAGCGCGAATTCTTTCAGTTTAACAACAAATTCACTCAGCCTTAAGGTCGTAAAATGCAACAGAATCCACATTAAAAGAAACAACGACGCGATGAAGAAGAGGAAAATGCGTTCCGTTTTCAGGAACCTGACGATATCAACATTATAGAGCGCTGCAGTCCGTACAAAATATTTGTTGCAATTTCTGGCGTAATAGTAAAACTTCTGGTTGGTTGTAGCCGAAAGCCTGATGCTGGAGCCGTTGCCCGAATAAAGTGCTTTTTGAACTTCAGGCCGCATCAGGTGGTTTTCCATGGTATTCACATCAGCGACAAAACTATCGTACACCACTTTTCCTGTCATGTCAATAATGGTGAGTCGGGTACTATCAATAGGCAGTAAAAGCTTTAAAGTATCAAGAGATTTAAAGTCACCCGATTCAAATATTTTTTTATGTTCGATGTAGCGATTGGTTACCTCCGAAATATTATTGAGTATATTTTCCAGTTGTCCGGTACGGTAGCTTTTTTCACGATCGTACTGATACCCTAAAACTGCCAGGGTGAAAATAGCGAATACGACAAAAAAGTTGATAAATATTCGGCGGCGGAAAGTTCGTTGTACAAGCATGTTTTTATTTTTATTCTTTAAATCTTCTTATAAAACCAAAATATCGAATATTGAACGAGAAATAAGGAAGACCACTTTGCAGTTTCTTATTTCTTATTATGTTGTATGAATGAAATAATGTCGTATTTCTTATTTTCTTCTAATACTCAAAACAGTAGCCATAACCCGAGCGGCCTTTGATGCAATTCCCATATTCACTTATTTTTTTTCGAAGGCGGGCTATATTCACATCCACATTTCGCTCGGTAACAATCACATCGTCGCTCCAGATCCGATCCAGAATTTCCTGCCTGCTCAGGTATTTTCCCTGGTGAGAAATCAGCATGGCTAAAATTTCAAATTCCTTCCGTGTAAGCATAATGGCTTCATTTCCAATGGTTACCGATTTACGGTTCAAATCAAGTTCCATGCTGTCAACGGTAATCACTTTGGGCTTCACCTCAACATTTTTGCCCCGGCGCAACACCGCCTTTATCCGGGCAACCAGTTCCTTGATTGAAAATGGTTTTGAAAGATAATCATCTGCTCCCACATTAAACCCGGTAAGCATATCATTTTCTGTTTCGCGTGCTGTCAGAAAAATAATCGGCACTGACAATCCAAGTTCCTTGCGGATTTTATCAGCCAGTTTAAAACCCGACATACCGCCCATCATTACATCGAGCAGCAATAAATCAAAACGGTCAAGCGACTTGTTCAGGGCTTCTTCTCCTGAATAGGCCACCTCAATATCAAAACCTTCGCTTGCCAGGTTGAACTGAAGGATTTCGCACAGATCCTTTTCGTCGTCAACAACCAGTATTTTATAACTTTCACTCATTGTCCGGTGTATTTGATGTTTCTTCCAGTTCCTTCAGCCTTTTATGCCGGATATCTTTCCCTTCGTAGGCATAGATTGAAGCTTCGGCAATATTGGCTGCATGGTCGCCAATCCGTTCAATGTTGGATACCATTTCCTTTATATTTATAAAACTGAGCAGAATATTCTTTTTTTCTTCAGCCTTTCGAGATTTCGAGATGGCTTTTTTCAACATCTTGCGGTTCAGTTCATCCACAACCGCTTCGTTTTTGATGGTCCAAACGGCCAGATCCAGATCTTTATTCATGAATGAAAGCAGTGCATTTTTCACCATCTTAACGCTAAGAATCATCATGTTCGAAATAAAATCGGAAAGGCTTGCATATACCTTCTCATTTTTAATTGCCTTCATGAAATTGGTAATATTTACCGCCAGGTCGCCAATTCGTTCCAGGCTGATCACAATTCTGTACAGTGCTATTAACTGCCGGATTTCGGAAGCTACAGGCTGATAAAGAACGATGGTATTTACAATCTTTTCGCTAAGTTTCACCTCCCATTTGTCAAGCCTAGTTTCGTTTTCGCGGATTGTCTTATATTGTTCTTCAGACAGTTGGAGTTCACTGTTTATAATCAGGGATTCCAATATGTCAAGTTGTTGCAAAACCAGGTTGGCCAATGATTCATAATCAGCCATGATTTCAATTATTGCTTCGTTTTTTCTTACTGACATGGTTTAATTTTTTGGGATTAGATAAATCAACCGAATTTTCCGGTGAGGTATTCTTCCGTTCGCCGATCCTGAGGATTGGTAAACATGTTTTTTGTCTTACCATATTCAACCAATTCACCAAGATACATAAATAGTGAATAATCTGAAATACGTGCAGCCTGCGACATGTTGTGTGTCACCATGATGATCGTGTAATGTTCTTTCAGCGTGATGAGCAAATCTTCAATTTTAGAAGTTGCTACCGGATCGAGTGCCGATGTTGGTTCGTCGAGCAGAATAATTTCAGGATTAAAAGCCAGAGCCCGTGCAATACACAAGCGTTGTTGCTGGCCTCCGCTCAGGAAGGTTCCCTTTTTGGTAAGTGAATCTTTTACTTCGTCCCACAATGCCACGTCGCGCAACGAACGTTCTACAATTTCATCCCTTTCGGCTTTTTTTTGACTTATTCCATTCAGTTTATACCCTGCAATTACATTGTCGTAAATACTCATGGTCGGAAATGGGTTTGGTCGTTGAAAAACCATTCCGGTTTTTCGCCTTAACTTGATGGGCGACATTTTGAAAATATCCTCCCCATTCAATAACACTGTTCCGGTTGTATGTATGTTTTCGTACAGCTCATGCATGCGGTTGAGAACACGTAAAAGTGTACTTTTTCCGCAGCCTGAAGGTCCCATGATGGCTGTAACAGTATTCTTTTTTATGCCGACAGACACCTCCTTTACCGCAACATTTTTATCGTATGCTACCGATAAATCCTTAATCGAAAGGATGGGATCTTTTATCTCTAATATATTCGTATTCATAGGTCTTATTTGCGTTGGGCTGCTACCTGTTTTGAAATCAGGTTAAATGTAAGAACAATAATCATCAGTAACAGCGATGAACTCCAGATTAGATCCACCATATTCGGATCGTTGTAGAACTCCCAGATTAAAAGCGGTATGGCACTGGTTGGTTTGGCAATATTCATATTTATGGCCGTACTTCCCAGTGCTGTAAGTAAAAGGGGAGCAGTTTCGCCAATAATCCTCGAAACGGCTAAAAGTATCCCGGTCATCAGGCCGCTAAAACCAGTAGGAATCAATATTCCGAACAGTACCCGCCAATACGGAATTCCAAGGGCAAGCCCTGCTTCCTTCAAGGTTTGAGGTATCATCTTCAATGTTTCTTCGGTCGACCTCACAATCATAGGCAACATCATGATGGAAAGCGCAACACTTCCGGCCAAGGCTGAATATCCATGAGTTATATGCTTCACCACCCACATGTAGGAAATTAAACCGAGTACGATTGACGGAACTCCCTGCAAAATATCGGAGACATTCCTCACCATGTTGGCCATCAGTTTTCCCTGATTTTCGTACAGGTAAACTCCGGAAATAATACCAATAGGAATAGCAATTATTGCAGCCATTCCAACCATCAGGAAAGTCCCCAGAATTCCGTTCGCAATACCGCCGGGAATCAGTTCATGAGCGGCAATCGCCGACATGGCCTGAAGTGTATCCGGAGTTTTTTCAACCAGAAAACTAAAGCTGAGTTGCTTATATCCCTTTTCAATTAACTTGAAAATAATCAGAACAATGGGTGAAACCGTTATTAACGAGAAAAGTACAACCAGGCCTAAAAAGATCCGATCTTTATTAATCCTCAATTTGATGTTGTCTTTTATACCTGTGGCTTTCATAATTGGAGAATTAGCTCATTTTCCTGATAATCAGTTTCCCGATCCAGTTTACTATTCCTGTAATCACAAAAAGCAGCAACGCGATCGAAATCAAGGCGCTGAGTTTAAGTCCATCGGCTTCACCAAATTGGTTGGCAATAACAGATGCCATGCTATTCCCGGTGGAAAATAAACCATTTGGCATTTTGATCGAATTCCCGATGAGCATGGTTACCGCCATGGTTTCTCCCAATGCACGTCCAAAAGCCAGAATATATCCGGCAAATATTCCTGATCGCGCTGCCGGAACCGTTACGTGCATAATTACTTCGTACCGGGTTGAACCGAGTGAATAGGCAGCTTCTTTCAAATCGTTCGGAACCATGGAAATGATTTCGTTGCTTAACGAAGTGGCGTACGGAATGATCATTATCGCAAGTACCAGACTGGCCGTAAAAACGCCAAATCCCTGGTTTTCGAAACCGATACTGATCAGAAACGGACGAAGCACATAAAAGCCCCACAAACCATAAACGATAGATGGAATTCCCGCAAGCAAATCAACCATCGTACCCAGTATTTTAGCGATTAATGTGTTCCGGTAATATTCGCCCAGAAATAAGGATGTGGCAAAGGAAAGCGGGAAACTAATGATCAAAGCTGCAAACGAGGTAATCAGTGTTCCGGCAATAAAAGGCATTGCTCCGTATACTTCTTTCCCTTCTGTAGGATTCCATTCCGTTGAAGTAATAAAACCCAGGCCAAAAGTTTCAAACGCAGGAATGGCGCCCCCTACGAGAGAGAATACCATCCCTCCTGCAACTATCAGGATGATAAATGAAACAGAAAATAATACGATTTTTGTAATCTTGTCACTGTTCATTCAGTCCGGTTAAATCTTAATTCAGGATTGTTTTTCCTTCATAGGTGATTGTACGAAGAATTGCTTTAGCCTTGGCTGCGGCATCGTCGGTCAGCGGAGCATAATTTACTGCCGGAGCCTGGGCCTGAGCATCGGCGCTAACCAGCCAATCCAACAGTTTCACTGTTGCTTCAGCCTGAGCTAACGAACGGCCATTGTATGCCTGATCCTTGTAAAGAATAATCCAGGTGAAACCACTGATCGGATAGGAAGCTGCATCGCTTGAATTGGTTAACATGATTCGGGTATCGGCTGGAATATCTCCTTTGGCAGCTGCACTTACTGAAGCCATCGTTGGAAGTACATATTCGCCATTGCTGTTTTCAACCTTCGCCATCTGAATTTTCTGTGCAAATGCATATTCCGATCCTACATAACCAATAGCGCCTTCGGTTTGGCTAACAGTTCCGACAACTCCCGGATTTCCTTTGGCACCCATACCAACAGGCCAGTTAAGCGATTTGCCTACACCAACTTTGTCAGCCCAGTTTTTACTGATCTTGGTCATGTAATCCGAGAAAATCTGAGTTGTTCCGCTACCGTCAGAACGGTGAACAAACATGATTTTGGTATCCGGTAATTTAGCTCCAGGATTGTTTGCCGCAATTTTAGCGTCATTCCATTTAGTGATTTCACCCAGGAAGATTTTTTCAAGCAGGTCGTTTGACAATTTCAATTCGTCAACGCCTGGTATATTATAAGCGATAACCACAGCTCCCAAACAAGTAGGAATGTGAACGATTGGTGCAGGCATTTCAGCCATAGCCTTATCATCCAGAAAAGCATCAGTAGCTCCGAAATCAACCACTTTGTCGGTCAGACTGCGGATGCCACCTCCGGAACCAATACCACCATAAGTAATATCAACATCTTTATTCGCTTCAGAATAATTTTTGAATACCAGGTTATAATATGGCTGAGGGAAGGTTGCTCCGGCAGCTGTCAGAGAAATTTTTTCTCCGGAAGATTTCGAACCTTTTTTTGCTGAATTCTGGCAGGAACTGAAAACGACTGCCAAGACAAGGACTAGAATAATTGCTTTCATAATTTTGTTTTAAGATATCCTTATTTAAAATTTAATTTCACAGTTCAACATCAGTGTTGAGGCAAAAGCCTGTGTACTTTGAGCAGGGTTCCATCCACGATAGTTTGGCGATAATTTGATTCCTGAAACCGGTGAATATTCGAAACCTGCCATAAAAAGCTGGCCGTCTTTAGCTACATTCCAGTTTGCAGTATTTCCTGAAGTTGTATTTGACTGAAGATTGTCGACACGGGCAAATAATTTAGCTTTTTTTGATAGCTGAAGCGTACTGTAGAATGACGGGCCAAAAAGATCTTTCCCTTCAACCATACCATGATTCTTCTGGTAATTGTATTCGGCTGCCAATGAAAGCTTTCCTGTTTTTAATCCAACAAACCCGGCATAGGTATTTTGATTATCCATAAAATCGACCATTCCCCGAAGAGTAAGTGGTTTAACCGGATTAAGAGTTAATCCGAAAGCTGTTTTATAAATATTGTCGGATTGCAGGGTTTTATAACCTTCACCATTGTTAACTGCCAGATCAGCACTTAACATGCTGTTGAATTGATAGGTAACACTGGCTCCAAGATCTGCACTGGCAGCAAAGTTGTATTCATCCTGGAAAGATTTCTCCAGGTAACGATATCCCCAGAATCCTTCCTGAACTTTAAACTGGGTCGTTGCAATAATCCCGAAATCAACCGACAGGTTATTGTGTTCGTAATTCAGGTAGGCATTTTTTACAAATGCGGTCATTTGCAATTTCCCAACACCAGGGTTGGCAACATCATAGATAACTGTACCCGAAAAATCTTTGCTGAAGTAATGCTCGTATCCAAGATAGACACGAGTCACCTCAAAAGCTGAGGAGGAGCTTCCATCAGAAAATGTATTGTGGAAATTACTGAACACCCGGATGATTGGTTTTCCGTTTGGTTTGAATTCTTCTTTTGTATCCTGCGACATTGCTAAAAAAGTGATAGAAAGTATCACCAGAAGTGTTAATGCTGATTTTTTCATTTTATACTCAAGTTTAAAAATTGATTGTATTTAAGCCGGTACAAAGATGAAGCGCCATAATTACACGCCTGTTACAGAAATATTACAAAACGATTAAATTAACAGGAACGAATGCAAAATTAAAGTAAAAAAGCCAGATATTCAACGAAATAACTAATTACATGAATTGAATATCACCGTTAAAAAACAATTACAATACCTGTGAAAGATCCGGGTAAAAACAATTGGTTCTACCAAAAATTTAATGGAAAATATGATTTTTTATTCCATACACAGGGTTCATATACCCTGTGCTATTACATGAAGGTCTTTCAGACCTATGGAGAATGTACAGAGTTGGCAATAAGGGGCAAAGCCCAGATATGTATAAGCATAGGACGAATTGAAAAGGAGTCCTGTGAGTTTCCCATTAAAATAACAGTAATACCAAATAATTAAGGCAGTAATTCTGTCCGAAAGAATGAAAGGAGTATTTCCCGTAAAAAAAACGGAGATTAAAAATCTCCGCACCCAAATTTAAAAGCCTTATTCTACCTGTCCCACCACAACCACCTGCCGTGCCAGTTGAAAGCCATACAATTTTATTCGATCCTTTAAATCGTTAAACAGAGCCACCTTTTCATTGTATTCAGGTTGTCCTTCCAGCTGAGCCAGATTTCCGGCAAATGCATTGGTCCAGTTCTGAAGCTTCTCAGGATCTCTGACAGGCTCATCCATGCGATTAAACGGGAAAGTCAGAACCGGTTTTATGCCGCTTGACTGGATTATCCCGAGCGCTTCGGCCTCTGTCCATGTTTCACGATGGGTAATTCCGGATTGACGATCGACATAACTTTTAAAATGATGCCACATTTTCTGGTTTTCCTGGGCCTCGTTCAGGCCATCCGAAACAATTTCGGCAATCAACAGCCAACCTCCGGGTTTTACCACCCGTTTCATTTCTGAAAATGTTTTTTCAGTACTGGCTAAATGGTGCATGGCATTCGACAAACAAACCACATCGAATGAGTGATCTTCAAAATCCAGGTTTTCGCCTTCCATCCGGATAAATTCAACATGGGCTGATTCATTCACACGACGTGCTTCGATCAAGGCATCCTCACTGGTGTCGATGCCTACAATATGCGTTTCAGCCGGGAAAACAGAATCTAAAAGTTTTACGAAGTCCCCGGCACCCGTTCCAATATCCAGAACCTGATGTATTGATTTTCCGGCGAAATATTTTTTTAATTGTTCCATATCTGTTCATTATATGTTTCTGCTATCTGTATTTAAAATTCTTTTTCACCAAATTCACTTTGAGGAAGTTTTGTTTTGACAATCTTCTTATTGAAGTTGTAGGTCAAATTCACCAACAACACATCCGTTTCATAAATATAGTTGGTGTTGGTATAAAAATCATTGCCCCAGGTAGTAATTCTTTGACGGTTAGACTCTTTCATGCCCAAATCGATATTTTGCCACTGAAGCGATGCAGTCAACTTTCCCTTAAACAAACTTTGTTTCACACTCAGATTAGGAACAAGAAACCGCGAATCTTCACCCTGAGCAGTTGGGCGAGCCGATAAATAATTCAGATTTCCCTGTATGGATAAACCTGGTGTAAGGATAAAATTGGTATTCGCATTAACAGAATAAACCCAGTCATTTTTCTCTTCAACCTGAAACTTCTGCCCGAAAACGAAAATATCGCCGGCATATTTTTGCTTAAAAACATTAGCTCCCAAATAAAGGCTCCACCATTTTACGGGTTGAACATTGGCTCCAAGTTCGAACCCAAGTGCGGAAGCTTTTTCTACATTGGTATAAACCCGTGCCAAAATGGTATCGGCATAAATACTGTTAACACGTTGCATAGGGTCTTTACTTGCCCGATAATAGGCAGTAACGAAAGCTGAACCTGTCCTGAATGATTTGATTATTCCCAATTCTGCCTGATTGACCATTTCGGGTCTTAGATCGGGATCACCGATTTCCAGCGTTTCGGAGTGTTCGCGTTCAGGAATCGGATTTAACTGGTTATTCGACTGACGTTCAATCCTCCGGCTAAATCCGGTTTTCACTTTCCAGTCATCTTTCACCGAGTATAAAACGCTGATCGAAGGAAACAAATTCGATAAATTCAGCTCATGCTTCATCGGATCGGTTGATAAGATCACCTCCCGGGTTGAATACTCATAACGTAATCCGGCAACGTATTCCAGTTTTTCCCGTTTAGCCGAATATTGGCTATAAAGCGAATTGATCTGGTTTTTCGATAAGGCGGTTCCTCTGAACTGATTTAAATCAGGCTGATCCAACTCAGCAGGAGATATGAGATAATCGAAAACACCATCCTGGCTGTCGTTCCTGAACTGATAACCTGCTTCCAGTTTTCCACCGCCAAGAGGAACAGCATAATCAACTTTCAGGCGATAACCATCAACAGGTTTCTGATATGGATTCTGAACGTATTGAATCATTGAGCCACCCGGAACATTCAGATTTCGGTTGTGTGTATTTCCGTACAGATTATCGTATTCGTATAAGGCCGAAAGAGTCACAGCCGATTTATTGTCGAAATTGTGCGTATAATCGATGTTTCCCAAGGTAAAAGTTCCTTGTTTAATCTGATTGTTTTCGTTGTAATAATTCATGTGATAGATTTCCGTATTCGAGGCCAGCGATGATTGTGAATTGGTGTAAAATAAGTTGGCATCACGCTCCTGGTAACGTTTACCGGAGAAAACCCCGATCGAAACTGCATTGTTTTTATCAGCCTGATAATTAATGGTTGTTCTTCCGGCGTAATTATACTTGTAAAAACTTCTTTCGCCGGTTGATGGAAATCTGTTGATGGTATTCCTGACAAAGTTTTTGGTAAAAACATCGCCTTCGCGAAATCCGGCAACATCGTTCCGGGTATAATTTCCGCTAACGGTAATGTCCCACTTTCCTTTTTGGTATGTCAGGCTGGCATCAGCGCCGTATCGAAGCGGATTGCGGACATTGTCGAAAGTGGTTGTCGAAGGTAAACCCTGCTGAAGATTTACAACCAATCCAAGTTCATCGGCCGAGCTTTTTGTGGTGGTAATGTTTATGATCCCAGCCGTCCCGTCGGGATCGTATTTGGCCGACGGCGAGGTGATTAATTCCACATTTTCAATCGAATTTGCAGGAAGCTGACTTAACATGTTTTGTGCATTATCCAATACTGGTTTTCCATTAATCAGCAATAAAAAGCCGGAAGATCCCCTCATGCTGATTTCACCTTGCCCATTAACGGAAACTGACGGCATATTTTTCAGCACATCAATGGCCGATCCTCCTTTGGCCGATTCAAACTGATCGGCTTTAAAAGTTTGTTTTTCCAGCCGATTTAACGATTTTATCTGGGTTCCGGTCACTTTGACTTCATTGACTAAAATATCGGAAGGATTGATCAGAATATCTCCCAGCTGATAATTTTGTCCGCTTTTTAATTCAAATGATTCTGTTTGTTTATTTTCATAACCAAGAAACTGAACTTTAATTAAATAGCTGTCCGGACTAATTTTTTCAAATGAAAAGTTACCCTTTTCATTGGTAATGCTTCCGGCAACCAGGCTTTTGTCTGAAACCCGGTACAGGGCAACACTTGCATATTCCATTGGATCACTATGCAAGGCGTCTATAATCCTGCCCTCAACCCTGCCATTCACTGCATAAGAGTTCAAAGCCATTGTTAAGCTTATAAAAAATAAAAAGTACTTCATTCAATTGTTATTTATTAGTTTAAAGTATATTTTAAAAGCCTGTTCTACAGCAATAATAGAAATGCTGAAATTACAGTGATTACAATAACAAAAACCCGGTAGATATGTTCAGGTATTATTTTAACAAATTTAAATCCCAAAACTGCACCTAGTGCAATAGCCGGCAAAGCTATCAGGTCAACAGTCAGGGTCTGAAGGCTGATATTATGCCAAACGAACAATTGCAACGGAAACTTCGAAATATTAATTATCAGGAAAAACCATGCTCCGGTACCGATGAAGTTGTTTTTAGGCAAATGCATAGCCAGCAGGTAAATGGCAAATACCGGTCCTGCCACATTACCGATCATCGTAGCAAAACCACCCAGGATACCCATCGATGCGGCAAACCACCATTTGTCGGGAAAAAAATGGGTTCCTTTCCGTTTGTCCTGCCAAACCATCAGCCCAATACTCAAAAATACCAGAATGGCTATCAGGTTTTTAAATTGTTTGTCGTTAACAATCTCACCCACCCACAAAGCGATCAGTACACCAACGATCGCCCAGGGCAATACTTTAATCACTTTCGGCCAGTCGGCATGACGACGGTAATAAGCGACACCAAAAATATCGGCCATCATCAGGATTGGAAGCAGCACACCGGTAGATTGTCTGGCTCCGAAAATAAAGGCCAGTGCAGGTACCACAATCATCGAAACTCCCGGAATGCCCACTTTCGACATTCCGATCAACATGCCGCAAATCAGGATAACGAACCATTCAAGCGCGGTAATATGAAGAGAGGCAAGAAATTCCATACACGATTTTTTTGATCAGGCCACAAAAGTAGAAGATTGATTTAGCTGTGCAACTTATCTGAAACAGATTTAAGCTAACAAATTAAGGATTGCAATGTTGTTTAAGGACAAAAACGAAATAATTTCAGACTATTTTGTGTCAGTTTCGTTTTTTTTCGAATATTCCAGATCGAGCAAGTCCAATTGTTCTTCACTGACAACGCCAAACCATTTTTGCAAATGTTCCCGGGCGTTTTTCCTGATTTCAGGAGTAATATTTCCGGCCATTTGCTGAACGATCAAAAGAATAACACCCAGATCGTCGGCAAATCCAATCATTGGTGCAAAGTCGGGAATAAAATCGACAGGCAATATAAAATAGCCCAAAGCGGCTGAAATAATGAGTTTGGTTTTAAGCGAAACATCTTTCGATTTCATCATGTACTGTAACAACATCGCCGGATAGATTACTTTCATTCCGGCTGTTTTCGCATACCTTTTCAGCTTATCCCAAAACGAAGCATCCGAATAATGTTTCCGGTATTTTGCCGATTTCACCTCATCAGCAAAAAGGTTCCAGAGATTTGCACCGATTTGTATGGTTCGAAGTTTTTTCATTGTTCTTTCATTATCCTGTTTACGGTATCCCTTCTCCGGTTTACCTTTTCACTATTTCAGACTTAAATTGGTATAATCGACACGGACATTACCATAGATTTCTTCAATCTGATCCAATGTTTCCTGAACAGCTTCCATGGTATTTGCACGTAGTAACCGAATACGCAGTTCGCGGAAATTCTCCAGTCCGGGTAAATATTTATTAAAATGACGGCGCATCATCAGGATTCCGCTCAGCACCTTGTCTTTCGATTCAATCGACAAGCCGAGATGCTCGCGGACGCGCTCAAGCACTTCAGAAACCGTTGGTGGCGGCAGGATTTCACCTGTTTTCAGGTAATGTTTAATTTCATTGAAAATCCAGGGACGACCGATCGATCCACGACCAATCATCATGGCGTCTACCCCACTCTGTTCCAGAAATGCCTTCGCCTTTTCAGGTCCGTTAATATCTCCATTCCCGATGATGGGAATATGAATCCGCGAATTTTTTTTCACCTCGGCCAGCAACGACCAATCGGCTTCGCCTGTGTATAACTGGCTGCGGGTGCGGCCATGAACAGCCAGCGCTGAAACTCCGGCGTCCTGCAACCGTTCGGCCACTTCCACAATTATTTTATTGTTGTCGTCCCAACCTAGCCGGGTTTTGGCAGTTACCGGTAATTTTACCGCTTTCACGATGGCCGTGGTCATTTCCTGCATGAGTTCCGGAGTCTGTAACATACAGGCTCCTGCCCCTTTCCTGACAATTTTTTTCATGGGGCAACCGTAATTGATGTCAATAAAATCGGGTTGACATGCTTCAGCTAATTTCGCAGCCTCAACCATAGAATCAATGTCGTACCCATATATCTGTATGGCCACCGGACGATCGAAATCGAATAATTCCATCTTTTGTTTGGTCTTCTGAATGTCACGAATCAGCGCTTCCGACGATACAAACTCGGTGTACACCACGTCGGCGCCATACTTTTTACACATGTACCGAAACGATTTAAACGTCACATCTTCCATGGGCGCCAGAAACAGCGGCATCTCACCCAAATCAATAGTTCCGATTTTCACAGTCTTTATCTTTTATCGATGATGCAAAGTAAGTAACAAAGTGACAAAGTGACAAAGTCCCCGGAATTTAATTCTCATTCCTTAAACCAAACGAAACACCCACCCTGGTGTCCGGAAGCGGTGCCAATAAACTTTTCATTAGCTTTACGCAACCCAAACATGAATTTTTCCGTCTTAAATTTAAAATCTGACTTTGAACTTCACTCGGTATTATCTGATCAGCAAAAGCAACCCGAGGGGTATACAGTCCAAATAGTTGATGCGAAACCTTATCCCAAAAATGGCGTTGACTCGAAACCTGAAGATTTAGTGATTACTTTGTTGATAAAAAAGAACTAAAAAAAACTTCTGACTTAAGTTAAGTCTTTTAGGTGAAAAAAGTTAGAGGCTGTACCCGCAGAAGTCAGCCTCTAACTTTTTTATTAAGAAGTTTTTAAAATACGATGATGTATTTCAATTGGAAATCAGACAATAATAAACTTTTCATTAGCCGTCTGGCAGAATGCACATTTTGCATCTATAGCGCCCATTTCGTATGTGTTACCACAAACCGGACAAACAGCATATTCAAAAGCTAAAACGTTCTCAGTATTAGCGTTTAATGCATTCAATGCCTGAGAATAAGATTTCTGATGTTTCTTTTCGTTATCAGAAGCCCAGTTAAACGATTTTTCAGCCTTTTCTACTTTTTCTGTTTTGGCATCAGCTATAAATTGGGGATACATCGTGGTTGATTCATAGGTTTCTCCTTCGATGGCAGCCTGAAGATTTTCTGCCGTGGTTTTTACTTCAAACTCAGGAGTAAAAGCTTCCATTTTTTCGCCCAGACCTTCCAGTACTTTTTTGTGATTATCTGCATGGATTGCTTCTGCTTTCGAAGCTGCTTCGAAAAGTTTAGCAATTGTATCATTTCCTTCAGCAATTGCTTTTTTGGCAAATTCAGCATATTTAGCGCTTGCTGTTGTTTCACCGATAATTCCAGCTTTCAGGTTTTCGATTGTTTTTACAGGTTTGGGCTGGTTACAACCAGCGAAAGCCATCAGTCCAATAAATGCGAGTAATAAAATGTTTTTCATTGTTTTTAGTATTTTAAATTTAAATTTATACTCGATAACATTGATTAATCGATTGCCATGTTTAATATTGAATTTTGAGCTTATTATTTATTAAATGAATTCCTATGATCACAAAAAGAATGAATGAAGATGAAGAACCCGAATCAACGGGGAAAAAACAGTCCATAAGAAACAAGATTGAGGTAAAATTTCTGAAACAAAGAAGAATATTCCTTTGGGGACAGGTAGATGATGAATCTGCTCAGGATATTGTGAGCAAATTGCTTTACCTCGAATCCATTAATTCAGGGAAAAAAATTACCTTTTTCATAAACAGCCCCGGCGGAATGGTAACTTCCGGATTTTCAATCCTGGATACCATGAACCTCATTTCGTCACCGGTTTCAACCGTCTGCATGGGACTGGCAGCATCCATGGGATCAATCCTGTTGTCGGCCGGACAAAAAGGAGAACGGTATATTTATCCGCTGGGAGAAGTAATGATTCACCAGCCAAGTATTGGTCAGTTGCAGGGTACTGCCAGTGATTTGGAGATTCAGGCCAAACAAATCATTAAGACCAAGGAATTATCGGCTGAGATATTGGCCAAAAACTGCAATCAACCACTGAGCCAGATTTTAAAGGATTTCGAACGGGATTACTGGATGAATGCCAAAGAATCAGTTGAATACGGGATTGTTGATGGGATTTACCAATTGATGTAGTTACTTAAAAAGTCGGAAACTTACAGGAACGAATAAACGGCCAGATGGCTGTTCGCAGCGCTTTTACAGCATGCCGGCACCGATCAGGCCTGAACGAAGGGAATATTACCATATACCGGATTAAATCCGGCTAGCGGTTATCCAATCTCTCCGGATACAAATCATGATTCATCATCCGGTGTTCGGCCATTCGTTCGTATTTGGTGCCGGGTTTTCCGTAATTGCAGTACGGATCGATGCTTAATCCGCCGCGTGGCAGAAATTTACCCCATACTTCTATGTACCTGGGATCCATCAGTGCAATCAGGTCTTTCATCATGATGTTTATGCAATCTTCATGAAATGCTCCATGGTTGCGGAAACTAAATAAGTAAAGTTTCAGGCTTTTGCTTTCAACCAGTTTATGATCGGGAATGTAGCTCAGGTATATGGTTGCAAAGTCGGGTTGGCCGGTTATGGGGCACAAACTGGTAAATTCGGGACAATTAAATTTTACCATTGTATCGTTCTCCGGATGTTTATTGCTGAAGCTTTCCAGCATTTCCGAAGAATATTCAAATAAGTATTTGCTTTCGTTTCCGAGGTTTTTTAATGTATCCATTTCAGTTTAAAAATTAATATTTTACCACAGAGAACACAGAGGGAACACAGAGTCAAAGTGTCAGAAATTTATCCTCTTGCATTTTTAAAGTCTCCCCTTCGGGGAGATTTAGAGGGGCTATAGCTTTCCAATCCATTCTTCCGCAGCTGGCAGGCAGGACAATGGCCACAGCCGGCGCCTGCAATTCCGTTGTAGCAGGTTAAGGTTTCTGTCCGGACCAGGTCGAAAACTCCCAGTTCATCCGACAGGGCCCAGATATCCTGCTTTGTTTTCCACATCAGTGGTGTGTGAATGGTAAACTGAAAGTCCATCGACAGGTTCAGTGTATGATTAAGCGAACGGATAAACTCGTCGCGGCAATCGGGATAACCGCTGTAATCGGCTTGTCCGACACCGGTAACCAGGTTGGGAATAGCTTTCCCTTTGGCAAAAATAGCCGCGAAAGTCAGGAATAACATGTTGCGCCCTTCTACCAAAGTGTTTGGCGGATAGTTTTCCGGTTTGTCTTCATCCACTTCGATCGCAGGATCAGTCAGCGAATTGTGAGTAATCTGGTTCAGCAAATCCATCCGCAGTAAGGTAAACGGAACTCCGGCCTTTTCAGCAATAGCCCTTGCAGCATCCAGTTCAACACGGTGTCGCTGACCGTAGTCGAAACAGAGGGTTTCAACCTCGTCAAATTCCTTCAATGCCCAGTATAAACAGGTCGTTGAGTCCTGTCCGCCTGAAAAAACGATTAGTGCCTTGTTGTTCATTAAATTTCTTTTAGCCTGAACAGGTTATATGACAGATTGGTGTCGTAGGCATCCACTCCTTCAACCCGTTTTACAAAACCCACAATCCAGATTGTGACAGGAAGGATAATAATTTCGTAAACAGTTTTCAACATAGCCTGGGTAAAAATCATTGTGATCAATACTCCAGGCGGGAAAACACCCGCAAAAGCAATACTGATAAACAGGATTGAATCAGCGCTTTCACCAACAACGGTTGAAAGGATTGCCCTTCCGGAGAAACCTTTTCCTTTGGTTAAAACCTTCAACCGGCTCATCACAAATGCATTCAGGAATGAACCGATTAAATAGGCGCTTAAACTCGCCACAACAATCCGGGGAGTATTGCCCAGAACGGTGGCAAACGATTCCTGATTTTGCCAGAATGGCGCTGCGGGAATCACAATTCCCAGGGTGAAAAACAAAACCGCCAGGATATTCACGGCAAAACCTGTCCAGATAATCAGACGCGCTTTTTTAAAGCCCCACACTTCGGTGATCACATCATTCAGAATGTAGGCAATGGGGAAAATCAACACACCGGCAGGAGCAGCCCATGGGCCGATCATCATAATTTTGGTAGCAAGGATGTTGGAAATCAATAAACAGGTGGCAAATAAAATGCCCGCGAGCATAAATAATACAGATACTTCTTTTTTCATTTTCTTGTTTTTTACGTGGTTACCAAGTACACGGCTTTCACCTGAAAGCTCGGCGCAAAAGTACAGAATTATTTCAAATCTGAAATAAGCATGCACTTAAAACAAATGTGTCCGGAAAAATTGATTTCCGGACACATTTCAACCTGATTAATAACCATAACCTCCATTGCCACCATAATAATTCTGTGGTTTCTCGACTTTCATAGTATCCAGCGAGAAAGGTTTATATATCTTTTCAATTTTAAATATCGCATCGTCATTATACGATCCAAAGATTCCGGCGCCATTTTTCACATTCGAATATACCGGTACCGGCTCAGCAACAGGATCATCATGGTAATATTCATACAATTTCAAATACTTCATATAAGAAAACATTCCCTTCGACAATCTCTGAAGGTGAAAGGTTTTCCGGTCATAAATCTGTGTGTTATTATAATTCAGATTCGGGTTCCTGGGGTCTCCATAGCCGGGATTTTGAAATGCAGGAACCTGAATCTCAAATGAATATTCTTTTCCTTGAAAATAGTCATCGGTAAATATTCCATACTCATTACCCGGTCCCATATCCAGCACATCACCTGCAAAATTGTTGTACAGGTTTTTGAAAACCGGATCATCTGAATTAACCTGATAAAATTGTTCGTTGAGGTAATACCGGGTTTTTATGCTGTCAAACTTATTGAAGGAAGAGTTCAGAGACTCATCGGTAACAACCAAACGGTAATAATCTTCAGCCGAACCATCCTTGATTTTAATTTTACAATTCAGGCTTTTCCCTCCCCATTCATTTGTAACGGTAGCTGTGTCAATCGAAATCAGTTCACCAGGTTCAGGAATAGTTGTTTCTGCTTCGGCTTGTTTACCATTGGATGAAACAACCATTCGGTATGTATTTCCGGCTTTTGGCTTAATATCAGCCGCTCTGAATTTACCATACAAAGGCTTCAACTGACGGAGCAAAGATCCATTTTCGTATAAATCGACTGTCCCATCAATAAAACCACTCATCCCACCCATCCGGTTTCCTTTTAAGATCGAAGTACTTTTACTTATCGATCCGGAAATACAACTATCCGGATGAATCAGACTATTTAGAACAATCAAATCCCCAATGCCTTTATCATCAAATTCAATGGTTTTGGTACACGACCAGGCTAATGCGAGAATTAAACTGAATAGAATATATTTTTTCATGATTTTCAGAAATTAGAATTTATAACTGTACGAAACGGATGGAATAATCGGAAACAAGCTGATTTGTTTCAGCACTTTTGAATTTCCGGTCTGGTTGTATTCCTGATCAGATGTTGAATCAAAGTAAATAAAGAACGGATTCTGGCGCGAATAGGCATTGTATAAACTCACATTCCAGGTTCGAATGCCATGTTTTTTCTGTTTGTGAAAATTAAAACCAATGTCCATCCGGTTGTAGGAAGGCATCCGGTAATTGTTCCGCTCTCCGAAATATTCATAGGTCTGCTGCCAATTATACGAATTCGGAATTTGAGCCATTTCGACGTTTTGAGTCGGAACTGTCACTGCATTTCCGGTTCCGTAAACCCAGGTCAGCCCGATGTCGAAACGTTTCGAAAAGTGGTGTGTTACCACCAGACTAATGTCGTGACGACGATCGTAACGGGCATAAAAACGTTCGCCAAAATTCAGGTTGTCAAACTGACGGTCGGCCCACGAAAGGGTATATCCCAGCCAGCCAGTTGTTTTTCCGGTATTTTTCTGAAGGAGCATCTCCATTCCATACGAACGCCCCTTTCCCATTTCAACTTTGTCTTCCCAGCCTGTTGTGGCGCCCAGAAACGAAGCGCCTTCTTTGTATTCCAACAAATTTTCCATGGACTTGTAAAAACCTTCCACACTAAAATCGAAAGCTGAATTGATCTGATAAACTCCACCCAATGCAAACTGATGCGAAACCTGAGGTTTTATTTTTTTAGTTGTTGGCAACCACAAGTCGGTTGGCAAACTAATCGTTGATGAAGAAAGCAAGTGAATATTCTGGCTCATTTTCGAATAGGCAGCTTTTATCGAAACGCGATCGGAGGCCATAAAACGGGCTGAAATCCGTGGTTGCAACGAGGGATAAAATGTGTTGCCAACATTAAAACCCGAGGTATGAAGTCCAAGATTCACCGACAAACGCGAACTCAATTCAATGTTGTCTTCCAGATATGCATAAATTTCCTGGGCATTGATGTTCGGATTTCCAAATGTGGTATCGATTTTTGAAGTTGCTGCATCCTCCGCTTCCTTATAGGCGAGAATACCTGGTCGGAAAGTATGATCGATGATGCTTCCGCCAAATTTTATACGGTGGTTCGATGCCGGGAAATAGTCAAAATCCATTTTAAATCCGAAGTCTTCTATTCCTGATTTATAATTCAATCCGAAATTGTATCCATCCTTATTGGAAGTCAGATTTCGTTCAGTCGTTTTTTCCTGAACATCAAACAAATAGCGACTATAAGTCAGCGTAGTATTGGCAAAAAGTTTATTGCTGAACAAATAATTCCAGCGTAATGCAGTCGTAATATTCCCCCAATCCAGTGAAAAATTATCTTTCGATTGCCATTGTTCATTATTTTGATTGTATTTCGAGTCCGATCGGGCAAATGCCTTATCGAGACCGGTGTAGGCGCTTAAATAAATCCGGCTTTTGTCCGAGAATTTGTGGCTTATTTTCATGTTCAAATCCTGGAAATAATAGCCGCCCATTCCTTCTCCGTTCGAGCTTTTCTTAATAATCGGACGGGCTAATAAGTCAGCATAAGTCCGGCGAGCCGAAAAGTTAAATGTGGTTTTTCCCTTGATCAGCGGCCCTTCCAGATTCAGTTTCGAAGAAATCAAACCAATTGAAAAGTTGCCGTGCAATTCCTGATCATTTCCGTCTTTCATCCGGATATCGAGCACCGAAGACAAACGACCACCAAAACGTGCAGGAAATCCGCCTTTGTAAAACGAAACTGTTTTAATGGCATCGGGATTAAACACCGAGAAAAAACCGAAAAGGTGTTCGGCATTGTAAACAGGTACATCATCAAGCAAAATTAAATTCTGATCAGGACCGCCACCCCGAACATACAATCCGCTGGTTCCTTCAGTTCCTGATTGAACACCCGGTAAAAGCTGAATGGTTTTAATAACATCAGCCTCACCCAGAAAAGCTGGCAGACTTTGTACTTTATCCATCGGGATTTCAGCCTTACTCATTTGCGAACTCTTTAGTTTCGACTCTTCCTGGTGACCGACAACGGTTACTTCGGAAAGGTTTGCCTGAGCTTCAAGATTAAAATCAACAACTGTGTCACCTTTTAAATTAAACTCAATTGAGTTGGCTTGATACCCGACATAAGAACAGGTAAGTACATAATTACCTTTGGGCAAAGTCAAGCTGTAAAAGCCATAATTGTTGGTGATTGTGCCTCGTAAAGTTTGAGGATTATAAACATTTGCATTGATGAGCCGTTCTCCATTCGACCGGTCGGAAACATAACCATGAATAGTAAAGGACTGGCCAAATGCCAGCTGAACAAATAAGGTTAAAAACAAAAAGGTGGAAAGCCTGATCATGTATGTAGTTTTAATAGTATATATTTATGGTTAATCAGTAGTTTATACAAATTAATATTTGTCAGATGGGGATTGGAATACAACTCAGATGAATGAAACATTAATAATATGTTCAAGCAAATGTATTGACTTTTTGCCTTACAAAACGTTAAACTTGGTTAAGTATTGTTTAATATTATTATAAATTCAATTTCGAATAACATACCATAACTATTTAAATATCTGTATATTTAATTTTCAATTACGCTAGATTAAAATCAGATAAGATTATCCTGAACTGAAAACCAGAATTATTAATTCCCTCCATTATGAACAATGAAAAAATTATAGTTTATCAAACCTATACTGATCCGATTCAGGCAAATATTGTAAAAGGATTGCTAGATTCATACGGTATAGAGTGCTTTCTGACCGACGAAAATATGGCGACTTTAAATGCCATGTACAGTCAGGCAATCGGTGGGGTTAAGCTGAACATTTTTGAAAAGGATGCTGAACGTGTCTTTGCCATTCTAAAGTCGGAAAACAGTGATCCTGAAACGGAACTGAATATTCAAAAAGAAACAAACACCATCATTTGTCCAAATTGTAAGTCAAACAATCTCTCAGTTAATTGAAGAATGGGTTCCCCGACGAAATGGAAGAATTGATCAACAGATAACTTTTCTTCATCTGAATCAGGGTTTTTTTTTGTTTTCAGAAATGTATCTTTGCTCCGAAATATAAATCACGACTATGGCTTATACTGTTTTCCGCGGAATGAAACCCTTTTCTGAACTGATGTTTGCCCTGTTTGTCATGGTCGCTTCAGTATTGTTATTTATGGTCGCTGGTCTGATCGTGGCCATTCCTTTCTTCGGACTTGAAAACCTGATGGGCTTTCTGACACCTGAAGGCTTAAACTCTCCGGACAGCATTAATTTCCTGAAATATTTTCAGGTTATTCAATCCATTGGTTTGTTCATAGTTCCACCTTTTATCCTTGGATGGCTTTACCATGGTGACATTGGCGAATACCTTCAGATTAACCGGTCGACCCGCTGGCACACCTACCTTTTGGCAGCTCTCACTATACTGGCGGTTATCCCATTGATTAACTATCTGGGCGCTTTTAACAGCCAGATGAAGTTTCCGGAATCACTTGCCGGATTGGAGAACTGGATGCGAACGATGGAAGATGCCGCAGAACAAATGGTTGAAAAATTTATGAAAGTGGAAAGTATTCCGGGTCTGTCAGTCAACATTTTCATGATCGCCATTCTTCCGGCCCTGGGTGAGGAACTGATGTTCAGGGGAGTCATTCAGCGTATAATGACTAACTGGACTAAAAATCCACACTGGGGAATCTGGATTACTGCTTTTTTGTTCAGTACCATGCACATGCAGTTTTACGGCTTCCTGCCCCGAATGGCCCTGGGCGCCATGTTTGGTTACATGCTCGTATGGTCCGGAACAATGTGGGTCCCCATTCTGGCACATTTTGTCAACAACACCATGGGGGTATTAGGTTATTACCTCATCAACAAGGGAGTGCTTACCAAAGATGTTGAAGACTGGGGCACTGGCACAGCGCAAATTCCATTGGTTATTTTAAGCCTGGCTATGGTTGGCTTTTTACTCTTTCTGATCTACTCACTGGAACGGTCTGATAAAAAAATGCCCGTAAATCATACAGATTCACAGGCATCACGAATTGATTGATTTTTATTAAGAAAAGACAATATTTTGCTGTTGACTTTCAACTTCCGTTTTCTTCAGTTCCGAAGCACGGAATACATAAACAATGCCGTATTCGGATGCTTTTTCCCTTTTTTCATCTTCCGAAAGGTGAACCATTGAATTTTCAACTTCGTTCCACATTTCCTGAATCATCTGATCGGCCTGCACCCGCAGTTCAGCAACCTTCATTGAAGCACGGTTGGTATTATTCTGAAGCATTTTCTGATGACGATAAGCTTCGACAAACTTTTCGTAATGTACTTTGACCAGTGCAATCGAAGGACTGTATATCGGGCTTCCGCCTTTCATTACCCTTTTTTGTTCGCCTTCAATAATTCGTTCGCCCCAGGTCATCACATGAGTTTCAAGATTTAGCGGAGGCGTTGCTTTTGAATCTGCTTTCAAACCATAGAATTCAATGACTTCAGGTTTCATTTCACCCCGCAAAATGGCAAAATTCACCACCTGGAGGAAATGGGATAAATAAAGTTTTGCCTTCCGGAAGATTTCTCCATACTCTTTGGAACGATCGAACTGGTTTTGTTTGGAGTTATTTAACTGACGAATAGCCCCCAGAAAATGCGGATAAAATACCTGCAGCTTGTCAAGAGTCTGCTGACTGAAAGCCAGTCTGGTGGATGCTGTTCTCTTACCAAGTTCCAGTCCGGCTTCAATGGCACGCAGCCTGGCCACATCTGTATTCGGTAATCTCCTGTAAGGCATAAAGTGGTTTTATAGGTACACTGTTGCGAATATACTAATAAGGTGTACAAGTAAATGACCTTCGCTCAAGAACTAATCAACAGCCAATTGTTCAAAAGCCAACGCAATTAATTGCATAAGTGCATGTTACGGAAACATTACAAAAAGATATGAACAAGCTGCTACTCATAAACTACTTGTTTTTAGCTAAAAAACGTATGTTTTTGGTTATCAGGCAAATTAAAAGAGCGTAAATTTGGTAAATTTGGTCTTGTTTTTGCATGGTTGACCGAACATAAAAACTCCCTAAATGAATTTTCATACTGCAAATCTCAAAAACATTGTAATCATTCTGATAATGATGATTACAATTTCAGATTATTCTTTCGCTCAGCCGGGCAGTTTTGACTATCAAAAAAAATGGATAACAATCGACTCGTTGTTTCAATCTCAACTTCCTGAATCTGCCATGAAGTTGGTGGATACGATTTATCGCAAAGCAATCGCTGACAAGAATCAGATTCAGCAGATAAAAGCGTTTGTTTTTACCCAACAATTTCAACTTAATCACGATGAGTCACTTCAAGCCAATCCATTGGAAAAGTGGACAACAGAATATTCCGGATTAACAGTTCAAAATAAAGCAGTTTTGTATTCCTATCAGGCCAGTTTCCTGACTGAAATTTTTCGTCACGAACGATATAAAATATTTGACCGAAGCAAAGGTGCCGCAGATCCTGCCGATATTGCCACCTGGGATGCAGGCTACTTCAATGCGGAGATTGATTCGTTATATATAAAATCGCTCGAAAACACTGATCAGCTTGCCGCTGTGCCGTCAATCAATTACCGGGAATTAACCGGGAATGATAGTCTGGATTGGAATTACCGTCCCACTTTGCTCGATTTACTGGCTTGGAAAGCTTTGGACTTTTACAAAAGTGGTGAGTTCGACTTAAATCCGGCGCCTTTCCCCTGGACAATGAACAAAGCTTCATTTTATAATGAAAAAACTGAAAATGGTGGCCGGATTCTCAGTCTTTTCGATCTTCTGGAAAAAGTACATCGTTCGGGAAAGAACAAGACTGCGCTATTTTACGTGAGGCTTGAAAAGTTGAAATATGTCTACGAACAATCGGAGCTTCCAAATAAAGAACAGTATTACCGTGAGGCACTCGAAAACCTAAAACTGGAAACTGGAAATCATCCTTTCAAAGCCAATATTATTGAAGAAGAAGCGAACCTGATTTATCAGCTTGCAGGGAATTATACTCCAGGCGATCTCAAAAGTGAGAAATACCGTTATTATATCGCGGATGCCATCAAAATATACCAGTCGGTAATTGATAGTTTCCCAAAATCGGATGCCGCCGTGAGATGTTCGAATAAGCTGACTCAAATCAATCAGCCGAATATCAGCATCCAGTTGGAGAAAATAAACAGAAAAGGAAAACCTTTTTTCGCACTTGTTAATTATACAAACTTTGAACGCCTGGAAGCCCGGATTTATAAAATCAACAGTTCTGAATATTTCAGAAAAATTAAAGAAAACAATTACGGACAAGCTGATCCGAAGCAGTTTTCATCGGCCCGATTGGTCCTTGATCCCAATTACAAACTTATACCAAACGATGATTTCAGAGCACACTCAACCGAAACAGCGTTTAAAGCATTGAGTCCGGGACAATATATTCTGGAAATGACAGGTATCAACCAGAATGACAGCTGTAAAGCCAATGCTGAATTTTCCGTTTCCGGAATAACCTTTACTGATGAGTTGGGTTTATTTACTGTGATGGATATTGAAAACGGGAAACCATTAAAGGGAGCAAATATATTAATCTCGTTAAGGGATCGAATTGGACAGGCTAAAATCGGTCAAACAAATGCTGAAGGGAAAATATCCATGCCAAATGAGACGCGTATTGTACAGATATCGTTGAAGGGAGACACCTTGATCATGCCCTGGTACATTAATCATTACGTCAAACCGAAAGATACCCCAATTAAAAAACTATTTCTGTTCACCGATCGTTCTGTTTACCGGCTCGGCCAAAAGGTATTTTTCAAGGGAATTTTACTGAATTCGTTGAAGGACGAAACCAATAGTGTGGTAAAGCAGCGTGTTCAGATTATCTTCAAAAGCAGTAACAACAAATCAATTGACACCTTGCAACTTGTTACCAATCCATACGGTTCAGTCTCCGGAAGTTTTACGATTCCAAACACAGGTATGCCGGGTGATTATTATTTACAGTCTGAATTTGGGAGTGAATCGGTCAGGATTGAATCGTACAGGCGACCGGGATTCGAAATTAAAATTAATCCCCTTGAAGGTGAGTACAGGCTCGGAAGCGAAGTTAAACTCTCAGGAGATGTTAAATCGTTTTCCGGAGTTCTGTTAAAGCAAATAAATGGGAAATACCGCATTACCCGATCGCAATTTATGGGACGAAGGAGACCGAATTCTGAGGAAATTACAAGCGGTGTATTTACTACCGATGAGTCCGGCAAATTCTCCTTTTCATTTGTCGCAAAAGCAGATAGCCTGCAAGAATATAATTTATGGTGGCCCGTCCAATTCAATGCTGAAATAGAAGTGACCGATATTTCAGGCGAAACACAAACCGCATCAAAATCATTTTCCATTGCGAAAAGTGCATTAAAAGCTGAACTTACTGCTCCTGATTTTATTGACCTTTCGAAAGAGAATATTGATCAGGTGGGACATTTTCAAGTTAAATATTCGATTTTAAATGCTGACAAACAGCCCATCCCTCACTCAGGAAAAATTGAATTAATATTGCTGACAATACCAAAAGAAAAGTTACTAAATCGCGATTGGCAAGTACCTGACAGCCCGATTTATTCAGAAAGCGATTGGAACAAACTCTTTCCTGAAGTTAATTATGGAAAATCCATACAGCCAATTGAATATGAAGAACAACAAACAATTTCAGCACAAAAATTTGAGAATGCTGCCATCGATACCGTGGAATTCAATTATTCCGGACTAACTTCCGGTTATTATAAAGTAAAGTTGGAAACAACTGACAGGTTTGGGGAACCGGTGAAGGCTGAAAAGGTGATTAAGGTAATGGATAGTCAGCAAAAACAGTTTGTTTTTAACGATCTATTTTGGTCCTCTCTTTCCCAAAAATCAGCAACCCCGGGCGATAAAATTACTTTGACGTTTGGCGGTGCAGGCAACCATCAATGGAATTTAAAAGTGATGAAGAATGACAGCGCAATTACAACTTATAATCCGGTAATCAATCAGGCTGTTGAACAGATCAGCATTCCTGTCGGGTTAACTGATCAGGGTGGGTTCAATATCAGTATATCTTCCGTTTTTAAAGGAAAATACTATTTCAAAAATTACATGATAGATGTTCCATTTTTAGATAAAACACTGAAAGTTGAAGTTACAGATTTTCCGAAAACTGCTGAGCCGGGGAGTTCGGTTGGATGGAAAGTGAAAGTTACCGATGCGAAAGGCAATCCGGTAAAAGCAGAGTTTGCCGCTGTTGTGTATGACGCTTCACTCGATAAAATCCTTCCGCACAATTGGCATTTAGAGATACAGAATACAAATTACAGCTATTTTCAATTGAATTTCCCGACGATGATGTCAATGGGATACGGTAATTGTTACAGTAGTCAATGGCTACCTGAGAAAAACCTGGACTTACCTATGCTAAAAGATTTATTCGAATCCAGGGGAAATATCATGGGTTTTTCAATGATGGATAATTCACCGAATATCATGATTCGGGGAACTTCTTTAATGAAATCTGCGACAGTGAATGATGGTATTGAAATACAGCAAGAATCGTCATTAGAAAGTAAGTCGGCTATTAGTTCCGTTAGTATGGTGGAAGAAAAAATCGAAATTCGCAGCGATTTCCGTGAGACTGCCTGGTTTGCTGCCCACATGGAGACCGACGAAAAAGGAGAAGCAACCGTCAATTTCACCTTGCCCGAATCGGTTACCGAATGGAAATTCATGGCGCTGGCACATACTAAAAAAGGCGCATCAGGTGCTATCTCTGATGTATTCACCGCGAAAAAGAAACTGATGATCGAACCATTTTCGACCCGGTTCCTGAAAGTGGGCGATACCGTTTATCTTCCGGTGAAAGTGAGCAACCTTTCGGGAAAAGATCAAACGGTAAAGGTTGAAATGAAACTGATTAAAACGAGTACCGGAAAACCGATTGATTCGCTCAGCTATCAGTTAATCATTGATTTGAAAGACAATAAGTCGGAAGCCGTTGACTGGAAGTTGAATGCTCCTGCAAAGCCGGGAATTTATAAAATCAGGATCACAGCTCAGGGAGACAAGGTTTCGGATGGTTATGAAACGATCCTACCGGTTGAACCTACCAGATTGTGGGTAAACGAATCGCAGGCCTATTCAGTTAAACCCAATACAACTTACCGGTACGAGTTGAAAAATTTGGGTTCGGGCTCAAAAGCCGCCGGCGAAAAATGGGAAATCAATCTTTTCACCAATCCGCTTGGATTGGTTTTAGATGCGCTTCCACAATTACTTGAGTCGGAAAACAATACTTCGGTCGGAAATTTGGTACGGCTTCGCGGAGCAACTACATTGCGAAAAATATTCAGCGATTATCCTGAAATTGGTGTGTGGATGGCAGCTCAGCGACAAAAGCTTTTATCATCGCCTGACTCGTTCAAAACCACTTTGGAGAAAGCTGAAAAGTTTACAAACCTTCCTCTGGATCAAACTCCATGGCTTTCCGAATCTGAATATCAGAAAGAGAAACTTCGGAAGTTTAATCCTGATTCGATTAAAACCGCAATTGTTGAGGCGATTGACAAGTTGGAAAATGCGCAGTTGCCCGATGGCGGTTTTTCGTGGTGTCCCGGAATGAGCCCTTCCAGCTGGATGACCATTCAGATTCTTGAAAATATAGCCCAAATGCGGACTGACCAGCTTTTGAATAAGGCAGAAAATGATCGGGCTACAATTGTTGCAGAAAAAGCTTTTCAGTTTTTAGACAATTCCATCAAGTCGGAATTCCGGAAATTGACCGAAAAACAGAAAGAAAACTTTACACCGGGAAGCGAACTCATTGATTGGCTGTATGCCCGCAGCGTATTTCCGGAAGTTGCAGTTTCTGCAGAGATGAAGATTATTGCAGATTTCTATTTCAGCAAAGCGATAAAAAACAGGTTAAAAGTGAATATGTGGCAGCAGTTACAGCTCGCCTTTATCCTGAAAAAGAAGGGAGATGACAAACTGGCTCAAAACATGCTTTTGACGTTTACCGAACGTGCTGTTAAGAACAATGAAACCGGCATGTTCTGGAAACGGCAGCAGGGATATTATTTTTACCGGGAACCGGATATCGCTTTTCAAAGCCGGATGATACAGTTTTACAGCGAAATGAACGCAGCGCCGGAAATGATTGATGCCATGAAAACATGGTTATTGCAACAAAAACGAACCCATGCATGGAGTTCAGCTTTTGCCACCTCGAAAGCTGTATCGGTATTGCTTTCAGGGATCAGGCAACCAATTACCGGAACATTTGCACCAAAAATTACGCTCGATGGTAAAGAACTTTCCTTACCCGAATTTTCCGATCCAGGCGGACACATCTATGTGACTTTAAATCCTTCGGAAATTCGCCCCAATTCGAAACTCGAAATCGTGAACAGCAGCAATTCGCTTCTTTTTGGAGGTTTGTTCCATGGTTATTTCAAGGAAGACAGCAATTTAACACGAACCGATGGACCGCTGAAAATCAGGAAAGAGCTATTTGCAGTTGAACGCACAGGCAAAGGCGATTCGCTGCTAACCGATTTTTCGAAATGCCGCCCCGGTGATTTGGTGAAAGTTCGTTTGCTGATCGAAACCGATCGCGATTTGGGGTTCATTTCATTGACAGACCAACGTCCTGCCGGAACCGAACCGGTCAACACATTATCGCAGTACGAGTATAATTCGGGGCTTTGGTATTATCGGGTCAACAGCGATGACGATACGAGATTCTTTATCAACGATTTGGCAACTGGCCGTTATATGCTCGAATACGTTGTTCGGGTAAGCCATCAGGGAATTTTCTCGGGAGGCCGTGCCACTATTCAATGTTCGTTTGCACCCGAATTTGGGGCCAACCATGCCGTTGGGAAGATCAGGATTGGAGAGAGGTAATAAAAAAACCACATAGGCACATAGGTCACATAGTTTTATTTTCTATCTGTTGAGTCCACTCCTAAAAGTTGTTTCGTCATTGCGAAGGAGCGAAGCGGATGAAGCAATCTCCTTGTTTTCAACAGATTGCTTCACTTCGTTCGCAATGACGTTCTCCGATTTTTGACTTTTCGGGTTGGACTCATGTGTTCTATGTGCCTATGTGGTTCAATAATAAAACTTTCTGAAAGATAGAATCCCCGGCCATTCAAATTCCTTCCAGTTTTTGCAGTACTTCTTTTTTGTAGCTTCGGCTAATGGGGATTTGTTTTTTGTTCATTTCCACATATTCATTGGTGAACGAATCGATGTTGGGAATTGAAACAATAAACGAGCGGTGTGTCCGAATGAAATCGTGCTGTGGCAGCTTGGTTTCAATGTTTGTAATAGTTTCGCGGGTGACAACGATTTTGTCTGACAAATGGATTTTGACATAGTCGCTTAAGCTTTCAACAAAACGGATTTCAGCAAAGTCAATCTTGATCATCTTCCGGTCGGCCCGAACAAAGAAATAATCGCTCCTTTCAGGAGTAATTTCCACCGGTTCGTAATTTTTTACCGGTGCATTTTCATCGAGATATTTGTTGATGGCCTGCAGCAATCGATCGAACGAAATGGGTTTCAGCAGGTAGTCAACCGCCTGCAAATCGAAGCCATCCACAGCATAATCGCGATAGGCAGTGGTAAAAATCACTTTTATGTTTTTGTTGATCGACCGGGCAAACGACAGTCCGGAGATTTCGGGCATGTTGATGTCCAAAAATACCAGATCAACTTTCTCAGTGTTAATGACCTGGAAAGCCTCGATGGCGCTTTTACAGCTCCCAACCACGCGGACAGAAGCTATTTTTGACAAGTGGTTTTCCAGTATTTCGCGGGCCACAGGCTCGTCGTCAACCAAAATACATCGGATTAACTCAGGCATTTGTCATTCAATTTAAATTAAAAATGGATAAATCGACCGTAAACCATTTTCCTGATTTTACGATAGAAAGTTTGTAGTTGTCTTTATAATGCAATTCCAACAGCTTGCGGATATTTTCCAGGCCAATGCCGGTTTTCTCCTGTACATCTTCATCATCCGGAAATGAATTTTTAATCGCGAAAGACAATTGATTATCCTCCACCGAAACTTTTATTTCAATCCTCAAAAAACCTTCCACCAGCGATCCATGTTTAAACGCGTTCTCCACGAAAGGTATCAGCAACATCGGAGCAATCTGTATTGTTTCGCTGATTTCACCGGACACAAAAAACACTTTCAGTGTGTCCTGAAACCTGATTTTTTCTAATTCTATGTATTCCTTAATGTGCAAAACTTCTTCTTTTAAACTCACTTTTGGTTTGTTTACCTGGTACAAAATATAGTCGAGCAGGTTGGAAAGTTTCAAAATAATTTCAGGAGTTTGTGTCGATTGTTTCAGGGCGAAACCGTAAATCGTGTTCAGTGTGTTGAATAAAAAGTGCGGATGGATCTGCATTTTCAGGTAATGCAACTCTTGTTCTTTTAGCTGTAGCTGGGTATCCAATATTTTATTTTGAAGCTCCTTGTTGCGTGAGATCGTTTGAAAACTGTGGTTCAGTAAACTAATAAAACTGACGACACCCGCTACAAGAAACACCAATATCATTATGAAAAAGAAATTCTTGCTCATTGGTGGCATGACCTTAATGTTGAAACTGAGCAAAAAAATCAGGCAGCCATATATCACCAGAACAATGATGTACGATGAAAAAACCAAGGTATAGAAACTGTAAAGGGCGAATTTGAAATATGACTTGGTGAGTAAGTATCGGGTAAAAAAAGAAAAACCACACGCCGACCCAAAAGATCAGGTGAAACAGGACGTTTTTTGGATTTATTTTTTTCAACGGGTTCATCTAAACAATATTACACAAAATCTGCGGATCAATGGCGATATATCGACGAATGACTGGTTTAATTCCCGTTTATGCACAACAGATCGCAACAAATCATTTCGTATTTTTAGATTGGTCAAAAAGCGGAAGAAATTGTTTGTTCGTCGCATTAAAAATAAACTGCTTGAAATTGGTGGTACATTTAACCTAAATTCATATAAAACCAAATATCATGAAAGCACTTTTAGAAAAATTCAACGAAGGAGGCCCGGTTTTTACCTACCTCATTTTTATTTTATTGCTGATTATTGTAGCCTTGTTTGTAATCGAAATTGTCAAAAAAGAGGACAGTAGCAAAACCATTCTTCTGATTAAAAATATTGCCTGGTTTGCTGTAGCCTGGGGATTTATGGGACGCACTTTTGGCTTGATCGATGCATTTGATAAAGTTTCAGCTCAAGGAGAACTTACACCGCACCTTTTGGCGGCCGGTTTGAAAATGGCCCTGATCGATCCGCTCTTTGGAATTTTTGTATTTCTGATCGCACGGTTGTTGGTGATTGTGCTGATTTCGAAGGGAAAGTAATTCAAAAACCACATAGGCACATAGAACACATAGAAAATAAAACTATGTGACCTATGTGTCTATGTGGTTCAATAGAGAAAATAAATTTACAATCAGGAAGTTAAAAAAGGGCATAAAAAAAGCTCCGGAGAATTATCTCCGGAGCTTTTTTATATTTATAACTATTCTCGTTCGTAGCCGTAACTTTAAACCTTAGACTTTGAACTTTAAACTTCTTTAGTCTTGCAATTTAGCGCACAAAAATTCGCGGTTCAAACGGGCAATGTTCGAAAGCGAAATGTTTTTCGGGCATTCCACTTCACAGGCACCGGTATTGGTACAGTTACCAAAGCCCAGTTCGTCCATTTTGGCAACCATCGCTTTGGCGCGGCGGGCTGCTTCAACACGTCCCTGTGGCAACATCGCCAGGTGACTCACTTTGGCCGAAACAAACAACATGGCTGAACCGTTTTTACAGGCTGCAACACAGGCACCACAACCGATACATGAGGCTGAATCCATTGCTTCATCGGCATCCTCTTTCCGGATTGGGATAGCGTTGGCATCCGGAACACCTCCGGTATTTACGGATATATAACCTCCTGCTGCAATGATTTTATCGAATGCTCTCCGGTCGACAATCAAATCATTGATTACCGGGAAAGCTGTCGAACGCCAGGGCTCAATGGTAATCGTCTGTCCGTCTTTAAATTTGCGCATGTGCAGCTGACAGGTGGTCACATCATCATCCGGTCCGTGTGGACGGCCATTGATGTATAAGGAACAAGTTCCGCAGATGCCTTCACGACAGTCGTGATCGAATGCAACCGGTACCTTGTTTTCATTGATGAGCTGCTCATTGAGCATGTCAAGCATTTCGAGGAATGAGCTCCCGGTTGATACGTTGTCAACTTTGTAGGTTTCAAAACGGCCTTTTGCTTTGGATCCTTTCTGACGCCATACTTTAAGTGTGATATTGATATTTTTTTCCATGATTAATCTCCTTTTAAATTGCCATTACTTGTAGTTACGCTGAACCATTTTTACACTTTCGTAAATCAATTCTTCCTTGTGAAGCTCAGGTTCCTGTTTTTCACCTTTATATTCCCAACACGAAACATAGGCAAATTTGTCGTCCTGACGAAGTGCCTCACCTTCCGGAGTTTGAAATTCTTCACGGAAGTGACCACCGCATGATTCTTCCCGGTTCAGCGCGTCACGGGCCATCAGGTCGCCAATTTCAATAAAATCGGCTAAACGGCTTGCTTTTTCCAGTTCAATGTTCATTCCGGTTTTATCTCCCGGAATGCGAACGTTCGTCCAGAACTCATTTTTAATGGCAGCAATTTTATCCAGAGCATTTTGAAGGCCTTCTTTATTCCGGCCCATTCCAACAAAATCCCACATCACCAAACCAAGTTCTTTATGCAGGTTGTCGACTGAACGTTTTCCCTTTATGCTCATCAGTTTTTCGAAGCGGGCATTCACCGTTTTCTCTGCTTCTGTAAACTCAGGTTCGTTGGTCGTCATACGTTGTGTGTGGATTTCATCAGCCAGATAATTCTGGAGGGTATAGGGCAAAACGAAATAACCATCGGCTAATCCCTGCATCAAAGCTGAAGCTCCAAGGCGGTTTGCACCGTGATCGGAGAAGTTGGCTTCGCCACAGCAGAACAAGCCCTCTATGTTTGTTTGCAGTTCGTAATCAACCCAAAGACCGCCCATCGTATAATGCATGGCAGGGTAAATCATCATAGGTGTTTCGTATGGATTTTCGTCAACTATTTTTTCGTACATCTGGAATAAGTTTCCATAACGTTCTTCGATGGTTTTTTGTCCCAAACGTTCGATGGATGCTTTAAAATCGAGATAAACAGCCAACCCTGTACCAACACCGTAACCGGCATCGCAACGTTCTTTGGCTGCACGGGATGCCACATCACGAGGCACGAGGTTTCCAAAAGCGGGATAACGGCGTTCCAGATAATAATCGCGGTTTTCTTCAGCAATTGCAGTTGGTTTCAATTTACCGGCACGAATTGCTTCAGCATCTTCTTTCTTTTTCGGAACCCAGATGCGGCCGTCATTACGCAACGATTCGGACATCAATGTCAGTTTACTCTGTGATTCGCCGTGAACCGGAATACAGGTTGGGTGAATCTGGGCATAACAAGGATTGGCAAACATAGCTCCTTTGTGGAAGGCTTTTACGATAGCCGATCCGTTTGATCCCATGGCGTTTGTCGACAGGAAGAAGGTGTTGCCGTAACCCCCGGTTGCCAATACCACAGCATGTCCGAAATGACGCTGCAACTCTCCGGTAACCAGGTCGCGGGAAATGATGCCGCGGGCTTTTCCGTCAACCATTACGATGTCGACCAATTCGGTACGGTTGTGCAAAGTTACAGTGCCTAAGTTTACCTGGCGCATCAATGCCTGGTATGCACCCAGTAACAGTTGCTGACCGGTTTGTCCTTTGGCGTAGAAAGTACGGCTAACCTGAGCGCCACCGAATGAACGGTTGTCGAGCAAACCGCCGTATTCGCGTGCAAACGGAACACCCTGAGCCACACACTGGTCGATAATGTCGTTGCTCACTTCGGCCAAACGATGAACATTGGCCTCGCGGGAACGGTAGTCACCCCCTTTGATGGTATCGTAAAACAAGCGGAAAACGGAGTCACCGTCGTTTGGATAGTTTTTGGCAGCGTTGATACCACCCTGTGCAGCAATCGAGTGTGCACGACGAGGTGAATCCTGTATCGAGAAACTTTTAACATTGAACCCCATTTCACCGAGTGAAGCAGCAGCCGAAGCTCCGGCCAGACCGGTACCTATAATGATGATATCCAGTTTACGTTTATTGGAAGGGTTCACCAGTTTCTGGTGATCTTTATAATTGTTCCATTTTTGAGCCAATGGCCCTTCAGGAATTTTTGCATTCAATTTACTCATGTTTCAGTTATTTAAAGAATTAGAAAAACAGGTATTGCGCCAATGCAATTACAGTGAAACCACCACCGAGGATAATGGCTACAACATTACTGATGACTTTCATACGTGGCATCCATATAGAATTGTTCCAGCCCATAGTCTGGAATGATGACCAGAAACCGTGAGACAGGTGAAATGCAAGTGCTACCGAACCAATTACATAGGCAATGACAAGAGGTAAGATTTTAAAGTTTTCGTGAACCAAAGCATACGCATTTTCTCCTTTGGCCGTTGAACCAAAGAAAGGAAATTCAACTTCACCGGGTTCCCAGGCTATAAAACCTTTCATTTTCATGTAAAAGTTGAAAAGGTGAACGACCAGGAATGAGAAAATAACAATACCCAGCACCAGCATATTCTGCGATGCCCAATCAACGCCGGTTGTTTTATTTCCTGAAGCATAACTCTGCGATCCACGTGCTTTCCAGTTCTGGAAGGTCAAAATCAATGAATAAATGATGTGTACTAAAAAACCAATAGCCAGTGTAGGCTCAATGATTTTAATCAAAGGATTGGTTTCCATGAAATGTACTCCGGCATTAAACATCTGACCGGTTTCAAGTCCAAGCAGACCGTCGAGCAGCAGGAAAGAATTCAGAATCAAATGTACAAAGAGAAACAAAATCAGGAACAAACCGGAAACGCTCATCAGGAGTTTCCGTCCAATAGAGGCAGTCAGTAAGTTGCTCATAGAATAACAGATTTTTATTTTTAAAATAAATTTATTTTTATTCGCCTGACAAAAGTAGAGTTAACAGGCATCACAACCAATTAAATGGAAGGTAAAATAACTAATTTATAATGTTTCTAAGCAGAAAAAGTCCAAACTCTAATTGATGAATTGAAATCCATTCCCGATTTTGCATTTCGACCGATAAGAAACTGATTAAAAAAATAAGTTCCTCCGTCATTGCATAAACAGCATATTTGCATATTTTTGCAGCACTTTAAACGGTAGCAGAATTCAGATACAGATTAAAGACAGAATGGTTCCATAGTTCAACGGATAGAATAGCGGTTTCCTAAACCGTAGATCCGGGTTCGATTCCCGGTGGGACTACAAAATATATAAAGTTATTATTTCAATGAACAAAAAGGCCCATTTTCCAGGTCTTTTAATTCTCTTTGATATCACCTGACAATTTATTTTAATTCCTGAAAAAATGTCCCAACAGAAAGAATGCGGTCACTATTCTTTCTGCTGAACAATAAATGTTCGAAGTCTCTCTTTTTGTTGTTCAGGTCGACTGTTTTTAGCATTGCTTCGGTAGCTGTCTTTAATTGCTCAAGGTTTTGTATGCCATGTTTTTCAGCAAGGAATGAGTAGTCTGGTTCGGTTTGTGCAAGTAAGAACATGGCATCATAAAAATCTCGCCCTTTGTGTCGGGAGAGCATAGCTGATAGTTTCATCGAGCACAATATCCCGTCAGAGGGTACAGTAAAAGGGAAATAGAATCCACATCCCTTGATATTGACCATTATCCGCTCATAAGATATTTGCTGATCCTGGCTTTCAACTTTTATCAGAAAACGTTCGTCCCTATGCCCGGTCAGGCCTAATTCAAACAATAATTCCGGAAAATGGATGCTCCGCCGGAAGGCTTTCAGTTTGTCATTTTCCCGGTCACGTACTTCTACACGAAGTCCACTTCGGCGCAAAAAGTTCAATGTGGCGTCGCTCATGGCAAGAAATTCTTCTTTTGAAAGTTCCTTGCAATCAAAATCCAGGTCTTCCGAGAAACGGTCTATTCCTTTAACGAGCCGGAGATTTGAACCGCCAATAAAAACAATCTTTCCAACGTAAGGTGTAGCAGAAAGAAAATCAAGAATAAATAACTGGAGATATTCTTTCAGTATATGTTTTTGAAAGGAAGCGTTATTCCTTAAGCCTGCAGGGAAATAATTCTTTATCAGGTCAAGCTGTATCATAAACCGTAAGTATTAATCAATAGCTGTACCCTGCTCTCAAGAGCTTTATTTCCGAATTTCAACATATATTCTTTCAATAGATTACGGTCGAGGTCATCATGTAAAAAATCCTCATCTAAACGTAAATCTTCCAACTCTTCTGTAGTATTATAGAATGGATAAAGGTAGAGCAGATCAAGCAAGGCTTTTTCAGGCCTGGCAAGTTGAAAAGTCCGACCATCAGCAATGGGCTTGAGATCATACCCAAACATCAGGTTCTCTTTTACACTTTTGTAGCTGTATTCTCCAAACTCATTGTTAAAACTTACAGTTTTCAGTGTCGTTACGCTTGTTATCTGTATTACTGCTTCGGGGATTATTCCAAAAAATGCCAGCGCGGTATGGAGACTCACGTAAGAAGGACGATATATGCGATTGGCAAAGTATAGTGCAAAATCCGGCTTGCTCTTGTAATCGGGGAACGTATAGTATCCTTGCCGCAGACGAATAAGAAGTCCTTTGTTTGCCCATCGGACAAAGTTATTTCGGTCGAAGCCGGGCTTCCAGGCATAAACCTGGTGGATGCTGAAACATCCCAGATCGTACATCCTATCCTTAAATTCCAAATAATTCATCTCTTATTCTAAAAGTATATAAACAGATCGATTTGAAATATATTTCTGTTTTGCAGCAAATATAGTGCATTTTAGAAATAAATAAAATTTATTCTGACTTATTGGATAATTCTGCTTCATTATCGGGCAAAAAAATAACAGAACCTCATTCAACTTGTGATTCTGCATATTCATTTTTTGTTTCTTCAGGAAAAAATCAGCTAATGAGCCCATAATGCCTTGAAAGGTGTATGTCGTGAATACTATCGAGAATATGATCTAACATATCTTTAGTCGCACCCCCCTCTTCGGCTATTTTTTTTATAGGAATTCTACCATTAGCTGACGCACTGTTCCATGCCAATTTATGAGATTTATAATATAGCTCATCAAAAGACAAATCTTTATTTTCTGATATAGATTCATTCAAACAAACAATTTCTGATTTAGATAATTCATCCATATCAGGTGTTTTTTTTGAATAAACAATTAAATTTCCTGATGTTCCAATAGATTCTTTAAACAAATTGGAACCAATATTGCATTCGTCGACCGACTTAATACCATCATAAATAGCAGATGGGACAGGACCGTACCTCATTGCTATATAAGTGTCACCCAATATAGGTCTTCCATATTGAATTAAGTGTTTTTGGTCGGCAAAATATAGAATTTTAGCTAACATGTGGCGTTTAACCTTTCCAAGTTTCTGCAATATGAAAAGTACTACGTTAACAGCCTTTTCTTCATCGAAACGGAATCCATCCATGAATATAATGTAGTTTTGTTTTAAAGCATTATTAACATTAGAATCCCGAATAGGTTCCCGAGTAGTTGCATCAGAAGTAACACCTGTACACCGACACCAATAATTAGATATAGCTTTTCTTTTTCCTTTTCGACTTCAGTGTTGCGGCGGCCTGGGCATTAATACTTGCATTCTGTGCATTATAAACATGTTCATTTGCGTTAGCCGTGGCGGTTGTTTCTACTATCCTTGATTTTGAACCTATGCCAATTGCAGGCAGCAAGGTCCTTTTTCTGACTCCCGCAGGACTATTTAATTTTTATATTCAGATAAACTTAAAGATGCTCTGAATTGCTTTTTGATGTCAATTGCCGGGAATTTGTTCCCAATACTTTTTAGCCTCTGTTATAAGACAACAGGTTTTAACTTATCCCGTTTACTACTCTTTACATAAGGGTTGGGATACTTTAGATGCCTGAAACTCTTTTTCCCGTTTGAATTATTATAAACCAAAACTCTGGCAACATAAAAATCATAATCTCCGTTTAAAATGGAAATCGGTTTTTTAATATTACCCAACTCAAGCTCCGAATTAAATAAATTTTTAAAAATAATGTCAACTGAATCTTTTGATTCAACAATGTATTTTTGATAAGTTCGGTTTGTATGATCTTCAACTGAAACATAAAAACCGTTACCTGTTTCATTTATAGCCCTTTCAGTTGAGGGACGGAAAGAAAAATAAAAAACAGAAACTAATAAAACTAAAAGTAATCTCATACTCGTGAAATTAAAAAATGGTCATTTATAACTTGAATTTCCCGCTAATACAATGCAGATATAAGAGTAACACAACTTTAAAGGAAAAGTTTTATACATCCTATAGCGGAGAGCATGATTTGATAATTATTTAAGATGTCCGGAATATTGACGTTAAACGTTAACTTTAATTTAAAGATTTAATAGCTTTAAAGCCGTTCAAATCAAAATCATTTTAGCGAACCAAACACCTTTAAAACCATGAAGAACATTCCCGTCATTGCCATCACCCGTAAAACAATCGCCGAAGCTTACGAGGCTGCCCTTGTTGCCGTTTATGAGCAGGGTACCCGTTTCAAAACCCAATATGACAAGCCTGAAGATCCGGAAAGTATGGATTGCACCATGAACATCACCATTGAAGAACCCGAAACCGATCCGATGATTCACATGGCATTTCCCGGAGGAATTGATGATCTGAAGGAATATGTGCTTGAACTAAAAGGATACAAAAACCACTGGACCAAGAACATGAACGTGGAAAGTGATACCCGTTGGGAATATACCTACCACGGACGGTTGAAAAATTATGGAGTCTGGAAGGAACTTCTGGATGGACAATCACAGGATCAGGGAGGTTTCCGGATTGATCAGATTCAGGCGGTCATTGATAAATTGTCGAAACAACCTTTTACCCGGCAGGCACAAATGATTACCTGGATGCCCAACATCGATAACGACTGCTATGATCCGCCCTGTCTTCAATCGTTGTGGTACCGTATACTGGAAGATGAAGAAGGCATTTACTGGCTGAACTGCAACATCCGCTTTCGTAGTAACGATGCCTGGGGAGCAAATTTCATGAACATGTTTGGTTTTGTTCAGTTTAACAAGGAAGTGATTGCTGCCGGCGTTGCTGAAAAAACCGGACGTACGGTTAAACTGGGACGGTTAAACTGGCAGGCTGATTCGTTTCACATTTACGGGAAGGACCTTAAAACCGCCAGGGAACGGCTTTTCGACCGGCTGGCTGATATGAAGTTGGAGGAACGTACCCTGAATTTTAATGACGAATTTATCCGCGACATGTACGAACAGGCGGAAGAACAGGTGATCGCAAAAATCAAAACATACGACGATAGCCACTAACCTTATTTCAGCAACATTCGGGCTGTCCGGCGGCTTTTCTGTTCTATGAAAACCGTTCGGTCCTTCATGATTTGATCGATAGATTCTGTTGTATAGTATCGGATGGTTACCAGGTCAAGCCCGGTGTTGTACTTCACCTCAAACTTTTGCTGCAACTGAAGGATCAGGCTGTCGATTCCCTGTTCCGGTTCATCGAAAGCCAGCGAAAGGTCGATGGCTGACTGCTGTAAAAGACCAACTTTCAGGCGATACCTGGCAAACAGGCTAAAAACATCCGAAACACTACCGATGCTGATAAATGAAAAATCACTGGGCGTCAGGGTGATCAGCGCCATGTTATTTTTCACGATAAAAACCGGGACCAGTTCGAGCGCATGTCCGGTGGCATGAATAATCGTCCCTTCCTTTTCAGGTTCAAAAAATGACCTGACAAACAACGGAATATTCTTATTCTGAAGTGGTTTGATTGTTTTCGGATGTATGACTTTGGCTCCTGAATACGACAATTCGATCGCTTCCTTATAGGACAATTCGTCCAGCTTTTGGGTGCCGGGGAAAAAATCAGGATCGGCATTCATAATTCCCGGTACATTTTTCCAGATACTTACCTCTTCTGCATCAAGTAAATTCGCCAGAATGGCCGCGGTATAATCCGATCCTTCGCGTCCAAGCGTGGTAGTCTGATTGGTCAGTGTACCGCCAATAAAACCCTGTGTGATGTATAAATATTCGGAATCAAATGTAAACTGGCGCTTCGCAAGGCGAACCGAAAGGTCCCAGTTGATATTGGCTTCACGGTACTGATCGTCCGTTTTCAGGCAACTGCGCACATCGACCCAGTAATTTTTCAGCCCGATCCCGTTAAAATACAGACTAATAATCTGTGTTGACAGTAATTCGCCAAAAGACACAATCTGATCGTATTCATAGTCAAAATTCATCGAACGATCGCCTTTGATGCGATTGCTGAGCTGAACAAACATTTTTACAATCTCCGGAAGTTCTGTCGGCTGACCCCACAATTCGGCAATAATTTCTTCATGATAGGCTTTTACTTCCTGAAAGGCGGTCCATACTTCCGGATCCTGGTTAAAATAGTTCCGGGCAACAATTTCCAAAGCGTTGGTAGTTTTTCCCATTGCTGAAATGACCAAAACTTTGTTGCCGGGATACATTCTGAGAATGTTGACTGAATTGCGGACTGCATCTGCAGAGCTAACGGAAGCACCTCCGAATTTGAATACCTTCATAATCGTTCCTGTTTAATTTGATGAACAAAAATAGGAAAATGAGCCAGTCAAACCAGATTATACTGAAAGTAAATCCAACTCATTTTTAATCAGCTGATGTTCCTTCCAATCTTAAGATTAATCTGTGCAAGTCAACATGAACCATATTAAAAATAAAAAGACAATCTCATCCGCTAATTGAGTTGTTTGTAACCATTGTTACAGTTTTATACCCGCGATCTTTATACTTTTGTTGCCTTATCCTGCAAATCAGATGTCAAAAAACAAAATACTTAAAAAACTCCGGAAGTATCACAAATGGCCGGGAATCGCAATCACCCTGTTCGTTATCCTGTTTACCGTTTCCGGAATTTTCATGAATCACCGGAGCCTGATCTCTTCCATTGATATGAACCGGTCGCTGTTGCCCTCCGGATACAGCTATCAAAACTGGAACAAGGGAGCTGTAAAGTCGGCATGCCTGTTAGGTTCCGATTCGGCACTTGTATACGGGAACATTGGAATCTGGCTCAGTACTGATCAGTTCAAAACATTTCAGGATTGGAATGCCGGCTTTCCAAAAGGAATCGACAACCGGAAAATCAGTAAAATCCTGAAAACTCCCGATGGAAAACTGTTTGCAGGAACTTATTTCGGATTGTATACCTACTCCGGACAGCAGCAGAAATGGCAAAAGGTACAACTCCCGGTTCCCGAAGAACGAATCACCGATCTGATGATGAAAAAGGATGAACTCCTGGTGCAAACCCGTTCCTTTTTGCTGAAAACAAACGATGAAAATTCGTTTCAGACGATCATCCTGCCAGCGCCAGTCGGGTACAATGGAAAAGCCAGCCTTTTCAAAACACTGTGGCTGCTGCATAGCGGCGAAATCTGGGGATCGGTCGGGAAACTGGTTGTTGATCTGTTTGGCCTGGCCATCCTGATCATTTCGCTTACCGGGCTGATGCATTTTATTTTTCCCAAATGGCTGAAACGCCGGAAAACAAAACAAAAGGAAAACACCAAACTGGTGACGGTCCGAAATGCTAATCTTCGCTGGCACAACCAGTTGGGCTGGATTTTCATCCCCTTCCTTATTTTTGTGACCATCACGGGAATGTTTCTGCGTCCGCCACTGCTGATTGCCATTGCCAGTTCGGTTGTATCGCCCATTCCCGGAACGGTTCTGAGTTCGTCAAATCCCTGGTACGATAAACTTCGTCGTATTTTGTATGACGAACAGCAGCAGATTTTTCTTTTTTCGACTTCCGAAGGTATTTATTTTACAGACGAAAACTTTCAGGAACCGATGCAACGGCTGATGAACGAACCACCTGTCAGCATCATGGGTTGTAATGTGCTGGAAAAAAAATCGGAAAGCACCTACCTGGTCGGCTCATTCAATGGATTGTTCCTGTGGAATCCGCTGAGCGGGAAGGTTACTGATTACCTCTCCGGAAGTCCTTATTCAGCTCCGGAAGTTGCCGGACCACCTGTTTCGAAAGACATGATTGATGGCTGGTTTGCCGGTCCGGCAGGAAAAGAATTCTATTTCGATTACAATAGGGGCGTTTTGCCCATCCGGAACAAGGCTCAATTTGGGAAAATGAGTGCGGAAATCATTAGTAATAGCCCGATTTCTCTTTGGAACCTTTCGCTAGAAGTCCATACAGGACGCATTTTCGAGTCTCTGATCGGCCTCTTTTATATTCTATATGTTCCGTTTGCCGGAATCTGCATTTTGATCGTACTGATCAGTGGATTTCTGATTTGGTGGATGGGATACCGAAAATAAAGAAAAAGTCATTAGTCATTTAAAAATAGTCATTATTGGTCATTCGCTTCGCGTCATTATTTGTAATAGGAGTTTTGAATGACAATAAATGACTACTGAATGACACAATTCCTAATGACAAATGACTCTTTTCTATCAAACAATGCTTTTCAGGAACCCCGGGGCTTTGCGGTGTTTGGTCGCCTGTTCATAGGCATAAGCCAGTTTGATTAAAGTTGGCTCGCTCCATGCTCGTCCGAAGAATGAAATTCCGACAGGTAATTCATGAACATATCCGGCCGGAACCGTGATGTTCGGATAACCCGAAATGGCCGCGGGTTCTGAACTTCCACCTCCAAAATGATCCCCGTTTACCCAGTCGATAGTCCAGGCCGGACCATTGGTCGGCGCAATCAGGGCATCAAGCTGGTGTTGATCCATCAATTGATCGATACCTTCTTCGCGGGATAGTTTTTTTGATTTTTTCAAGGCTTCCAGGTAGATGGGTTCGTCCAGACCGGCAGTTTTTTCAGCCGATTCGAAGATTTCCTGCCCAAACCATTTCAGTTCAGTTTCCGCATTCTTCCGGTTGAATTCAATCAAATCGGCCAGCGAATGAGCTTGCAGGCCTGTTCTTGTTTTCAGGTAGTCGTTCAGATCAGCTTTGAATTCAGAAATCAATACCTGCCATTCGGCATCACCGGCTTCACTCCGTTTTTCAAATTTCAGGTTTTCAATGATTTCTGCACCCTGATCTCTCATGGTTTGAATGGCTTCTTTCATTAATTTTTCGACTTCCGCATGAAATCCAAAAAAGTTGGAAGCCAGGCCAATACGGACTCCCTTTAGTCCGTTCACATCCAGAAATCGGGTGTAATCCGTAAATGTTTCGCCTTTCTTCAGGTCTGTACTGCTGTCTCCCGGATCAGATCCGGCCAGTAAACCAAGCAGAACCACCGCGTCGGTAACGGTCCGGGCCATCGGTCCGGCTGTATCCTGGCTGTGCGAAATCGGGATAATACCATCCCTGCTCCACAGTCCAACCGTTGGTTTGATGCCCACGATTCCATTTATTCCTGAAGGGCAAACAATCGAACCGTCGGTTTCAGTGCCGATTCCGATGGCGCACAAATTGGCTGAAACGGCAGCCCCGGTTCCGGAACTCGAACCGCAGGGACTTCGATCCAGGCAAAACGGATTGCGCACTTGTCCGCCTCTCCCACTCCAACCGCTCGATGATTTGGTCGAACGGAAGTTGGCCCATTCGCTCAAATTGGTTTTGCCCAGGAGGACTGCCCCGGCATCCCTGAGTTTGCCAACAATAAACGCATCGTCAGGCGAAGGAACTCCGGCCAGAGCCAGCGAACCTGCCGTTGTTTGCATCCGGTCACCGGTGTCAATGTTATCTTTGATCAAAATTGGAATTCCGTGCATCGGACCACGAACCTTTCCCGATTTGCGTTCCGCATCCATTTGCCGGGCAATGTCCAAAGCTTCAGGATTAATTTCAATTACAGCGCGAAGTTCAGGTCCTTTCTGATCGATTTGGCCAATCCGGTCCAGGTATTTCCGTGTAATTTCTTCTGAGTTGATGGCACCCGAACTCAATTTATCCTGAAGTTCGGCAATGGTGGTTTCATTGAGTTCGAAATCAGCATAATTTGTTCCGGTATCGGTTGAAGTTGTGGATTGAACACATGAACTCAAAGGTGCCATTGCCAGTGTTCCGCCGGCTATGGCTGTGGTTTTGAAGAAGTCTCTGCGTTTCATAAGGTTAGTGTAAAAATGAAACGTCAATTTAAGAAAAGTTCTTTTGGTTTTGAAAATTCAGGTAAAAGAGTTCTTCATACGTCTCTGCAGTACAAAATGGGGTACGACAATTTTTCCCTAATGCATAGAATATCAGAATCTGAAAATTTTAAAATGTGCTAATACGGTTGGTTTTTCTTGGTTCGCATTATCTCTTTTGTAACTTGTTTTTGAAGGCGATTTCAATTCCGTCCGAAAGAATAATTATGCCTTTTTCTTCCCTGCCACTCGGACGGTTATCATCCTCATATCTTTTTATCCCGGATTGAAATCCGGGCTACCAATATGTCGCCCATACTGGGCTGAACCCCAAATGTCCTTCCAGTTCCATAGTTATTCATTTTTGGGCTGTAAACATTCTTACTGAGGGACTATTAAAGTCGCATTATGAAATTAAGGTTAAAAAAATAAAGACCAAAAAAACCTTATTTTCTACTATTCAACCTTAGTAGGATGAACACATAAGAATGCTAAACCCGTCCGCCTGAAATCGTTCATCGAAGGAAGTGCTTGGTTTAGGACGGAATGATATTCACCTATTAATATTGAAGTTATTTTAAACCAAGAAAGACAATTTTGACTTACACCATCCAAACGAAAAATCCTTTTATATTTTCATACAGTAATCCGCGCGCTTCATATAAAAAAGTCAGGGCTTCACTTGGAGTGAAACCCTGACTATATCCGATCCTTGATGGTTTTAAGCTACTTCATAAATTACCCCATTGGGCTGAATCATCTTTTTTGATGCATCTAAAACCTCAATTCCAACAATGTTTCCATCGCCGTCGTAGTCAATAATGATTCCCGGTTTGTCTTCATTGCTTTCAGCAACTTTCCCTTCCGAAAACCGGATGTAAACAATGTCTGTTTCTATGTTGTATTTAATCGGCATTTTGGAGTATCGTTGAAGTTCAATACTACACATTTTGGAATATCCTCTATTAGACCTCAGAGAGGTCATATGTTTATAGAAAGAATTGTTGAATTGAAAGTGCGACCCCGGGGCCGAATACCAAAAGAGTTTCATCTTTTCTATAAATATGCGAAACCTCTGGTTTCGTGAAAATCTTTATTACCTATTCTGATATTGTTTTTCGTAATAACTCTGGTAATCGCCACTGGTAACGTTTTCCATCCATTCGGTGTTGGCAAGGTACCAGTCGATTGTTTTTTCCAGTCCTTCTTCAAACTGAAGGCTAGGCACCCAGTTCAGCTCTTTCACCAGTTTGGTGGAGTCGATGGCATAGCGTAAATCGTGTCCGGCACGGTCTTTCACGTAGGTGATCAGCTTTTCTGAAGTTCCGGTTTCGCGGCCCAGTTTGTGGTCCATAATGCCGCACATTACTTTAATCAAATCGATGTTGGTCCATTCGTTGTGACCTCCAATGTTGTAAGTATCGCCGTCTTTTCCCTGATGGTAAATGAGATCAATCGCCCTTGCATGATCTTCGACCCACAACCAGTCGCGAATGTTGAGCCCTTCGCCATAAACCGGCAATGCTTTGTTATGCTTGATGTTGTTGATGAACAGCGGAATCAGTTTTTCAGGAAACTGGAACGAACCGTAATTGTTCGAGCAGTTTGAAACTACAACCGGAATCCCAAAGGTGTCGTGATAAGCGCGTACAAAATGATCGGAACTGGCTTTCGACGCTGAATACGGGCTATGCGGATCGTAGCCGGTTTCTTCGGTAAACATACCTTCGGCACCCAGGCTTCCGTATACTTCGTCGGTCGAAATATGGTAGAATCGTTTGCCTTCGGTATTATCTTTCCAGATGTGGCGGGCGGCATTCAGCAGGTTAACGGTACCGATCACGTTGGTAAAAACGAATTCAGTAGGGTTGGTAATCGAACGATCGACATGTGATTCGGCCGCCAGGTGAATCACTCCGTCGAATTGCCATTCGATGAAAAGCTTCAGGATAAAATCCGCATCCACAATGTCGCCTCTTACAAATTCATAATTCGGCTTTTCCTCAACATCAGTCAGATTGGCCAGGTTTCCGGCATAGGTCAACTTGTCGAGGTTGACAATTTTATATTCAGGATATTTATTTATAAACAGACGGACGACATGCGAACCAATAAATCCGGCGCCTCCGGTGATCAGAATTGTCTTCATGCTTATTAAATTATCTGGGTTTGAACTCTTTTTTCATTTATGGTCATTGGTTGTCATTTATGGTCATTCATAGTCATTTATTGTGGCTTCCCATGAGGTTTTTTCAACAAATGACGCGAAGCAAATGACAATTAATGACTAACATGCTGTCGAGTGAAACTATTTTCTCGGTTGCACCACTCTTATTCAATCCCTCGCACCTGCTTTTCCCATTTCCAGGCCGATGCCAGGATATCATCAAGCGAACTTTCAGCTTTCCAACCCAATTCGTCATTGGCAAAAGTGGTGTCAGCATAAACTTTCTCCACATCGCCCGGGCGACGGTCAACAATCTTGTAATTCAGTTTCAGGCCTGAAACTTTCTCAAACGATTTAACAACGTCAAGAACAGTAAGTCCTATACCTGTTCCAAGGTTGAAAACTTCAAACGGTTTTTTATTTTTTGCTTCCACCAGCCGGCCGACAGCCACCACATGCGCTTTGGCAAGGTCGACCACATGAATGTAATCGCGTACGGCTGTACCGTCGGGTGTATTGTAATCACTGCCAAAAATGCTGAGCTGCTTGCGTAATCCGGCAGCAGTCTGGGTAATAAACGGAACCAGGTTTTGGGGAACTCCCAGTGGAAGTTCGCCAATCAATGCTGTTGGATGCGCTCCAACCGGATTAAAATAGCGTAGGGCAATCGCTTTTAATTTCGGACAGGCCACCAGGGTATCCTGAATAATCTCTTCCGAAACCTGTTTGGTATTTCCATAGGGTGAGTTTGCCTTCAATATCGGAGCTTCTTCAGTCACAGGCAATGTTTCGGGCTGGCCGTAAACAGTACACGATGAACTGAAAACCAATCCCGGAACGTTGAAATGATCCATTGCATCGAGCAAATTAATGAGAGAAACAAGATTGTTCCGGTAATAATTCAGTGGTTTTGCAACCGATTCACCCACAGCTTTGAAAGCAGCAAAGTGAATAATGGCCTTAATATTCGGATATTTGGCAAAGAAACTGTCCACTTTATCTTTATCGATCAAATCGAATTGCTCAAAAGCCGGGCGGATTCCGGTAATTTTTTCAATACCGTCCAAAACTTCCAGGCTTGAATTCGAAAGATTGTCAACAATAATCACTTCGTAACCCGCATTCTGCAATTCGACAGCAGTATGTGAGCCAATGTATCCGGTTCCTCCGGTAACTAAAATTTGTTTCATTATCTGACTTTTATTCGGATTGAGTTACAAATTTAGGAATAATTTGGTAAGCTTTAGCCTTCCATTTGACTTAAGTTTGCTTATTGATTATGATGAAATGAGTTTGTTGATAAGCAATGTTGGATGCCTTTCTACAGAAATAGATTAATTTTTCGTCAAATTAATAAATGCAATATTGGTTGATAAACCTATAATAGCCATATTTAATTTGATACCATCATTTACAATTTTTACATTCTTTTGATGAGCATATTTTATTTTATCAAACATACTTTAAGACATTTATTTGATAATCTGTCACTTATTGCAATGCGCGGGGTGGGTATTCTAATTTGTAGATATCGAAATATAGCATAACAGTTCAAAATTATATGCGAATTTTCACTATACACGCAACAGTTTTTCCGTTCAACAAAAAACACCATGATCATTTTAGCAATCAATAAATTCGTTTAGTAGCCTCCCCGGGGGCAAGTACCTGCGATATTTGTTCCTGGCCCGGGGAGGCATAGGCTTTGTTTGAAAAGCCACCGCAAAGCTACTATACGGGAACCGCTTTGCAACCGGCAACTGCGAAAGTTGTGCAAAGTGCCATAAATCAATTAATATTCTAAAAATGAAAAAGTTGAATGTTGAACGAATGGAAAATGTTCAAGGTGGAACATTTTTCGGGCATGAATATGAACCATGTTGGTATGTGCCAGAAAAAAAAAGTGGTTATATGTGATGCTCAAACCCACGAAGGGATCCCTTTTGCTACTATTAAGTTCAAAAACAGATTAGCAGGATTGTTTGCAGATGAAAAAGGGCATTTCCAATTAACAAAAAAAGACACTGATTCCTTAGATATTTCATGTATTGGTTATCACCCGAAAACAGCTAATGTTGCTGTTGATATGGTTTTTCTCGATCCGATGGTTTATACTTTGCCTGAAATCGAAATTGGAAAAAATAAAAGAAAATCATGCGAAATAGGTTTATATAATTCAAAATATATCTGTAGGAATTTTATGGGTCTCAATTTTGAAGTGGTATTGAAAATAAGCGTCCCCAGTCAATATATCACTTACAGAATAAAAGCAGTAAAGCTAAAATACGGGAATAACAATTCAATTACTCCTGCACGACTTCATATTTACAATCAGAATGCGGATGAACTGCCAGGTAGCGACCTGCTACCTGCAATTGTTCTGGTCAATAATGAGATAAAGGGGAATGTGCCCTCAATCGTTGACATATACAAGCTTTCATCCAGTTTATTTGACCACAGCACATTATAGCAAAAAGCATTCTATTTGGAAAACCATCAACAGCCAGGTATTTTGGACAAGCAGCATTGGTGTACCATTAAAAATGGGAATTGAAATCGTTTTTGCAACTATACTTTTGAACGTGGGAATTTATTTTGTCCGGATTGTGCTTTCTTTTAAAGCTTTGTTGCTAGTAGTTATCATGAGTTATGTTATATTCCTTATGCAACTGCACGGAGAAGTTATTTACATTCAGCAATTTAATTGTTAATGGGTCAAATGATGGCTGTTGTTTCGCTCATCGTTAGTTTTATTGCAGCGGTGGCCAGCATTGCCATGTCCAACATTGATTTTCAGGAAGCAAGGGTTGCTTTCGACAGAATGTACGAATTTGCCGCCTCAGAACCGGAATATGAACCTTCAATTTCTAAAAATGAACCATCGGCATTGAAGGCAGAACTCGATCAATTGGAGATAAAAAACCTGAATTTCAGGTTTCCGGGAAGGGGCTTGTTACTTAAAGATTTGAACATGACAATTAGTAAAGGACAGATAGTAACCTTTTTTGGGGAAATAGGATGTGGAAAAAGTACCTTATTGTCCATCCTTCAACGATTTTATCCTATCGAATCAGGTGAGATCCTGATAAATGGAGAGGATTGGATGAAGTCAGACAATTTTCAGTGGAGAAATAAAATCGCAATTGTTTCACAACATGTAAAGCTTTTTAACGGCACCATACTTGAAAATATAGGTCTTGCAGATATTTCGAATGAAAAAGAGGTCGTTGCATTTTGCAAAGAAATAGGCCTGCATGTTTATATTATGGGATTTCAGCAAGGTTACGCAACGATTGTAATTGAAAATAGGACAGCTATCCTAAATGGCACACACGCTGAACTTCTAAAGAGTGATAATATATATAGAAATTCATTCGAAGAAATTCTGATCCCATGCGTTTGAGTGTTAGTTGTATAGAATACATGTTGAATCATTTGTTGAACCTGTTGAAAACTTTGGCTTGAAGAAATGCTAATTTTTCTTACTTTTGATTGTTTAAACATGAAAACCGTGGAAATTAGTCAATACATAAAAGAGTTGTTGTTGCTGAATGATTGTGTAATCATTCCTGAATTCGGTGGATTTGTTGCCAATTACAAACCGGCAACGGTCGAAAACAATCAGTTTTTTCCACCGACCAAAGAAATTGCCTTTAACAACAAGCTGATTTCCAACGATGGATTGCTGATCAATTACATTTCTGATGCAGAAGGGATTAATTACTTTAATGCCAAACAAAAATTAGAATATTTTGTAGAAGAAACCCTTCTTGGTTTGGAACGAAACCGTAATGTTTATTTTGAAGGCGTAGGCTACCTGCATTACGATTCAAGGGAAAATCTTCAATTTGAACCTCAGCTGAAACAAAATCTGCTGATTGATTCGTTTGGGTTACAGAATTTCTCCTATGAAAAGTTGTATCAGCGTCAAATGCCCAAACCGGCCTTTAAAGTTGAACATCAGGATCAGATGCCCGTCATTTTTCAGAGACGCAAGCTAAAAAAACTGGTTGTTGTTGTTCCCTTGCTTTTGGCTTTGGCGCTCATCCCGTTGAAAAAGAACAAGGAATACCTGTCGAAGTCGGATATGGGTATGTGGGAAACCCTTACACAGAGCGCTCCGGCTGCACCAATGCATTCACAGGAGCAGGATACGGCTGAATTTACTGCACATTCAGAAGTTTCAGCAAAGAAGCAATTCAGCTATTATATTATCGGCGGAAGTTTTAAAAGCGGGGATAATGCCAATAAATTCATTCAGCAACTGAATGAACAAGGTTATTCCGGAATTAATCTTGGAATTTTTAAAGGATTGCACCGTATTGCCATGAAAGGCTTTTCTACCATGGAAGAAGCTCAGAAAGAACTGAACACCATACGATATCAAAACCCACAATCGGGCGTTTGGATTGCTGCAAACGAATAATTTTTAAAAGCTCCGGAAGGGGCTTTTTTTGTTTCCGGTTTTAACCCAGCCTTTCGCTTGCTTTACCTGCAGATCCCCGATGATTTTTTGATGCTAAAAAAAAGCCACTCCGGAAATTCCGGAATGGCCTGTTGCTTTGGTGTATGGATACCGGTCAATTTATAAAACCTTTTCTCTTTTAACCTTCTAAAGTGACCGATAAATAAAATTGTTCATGGCTTTGAGACAACTTATATGGGTTCGCTATTCACAAAACCTGTGCCAAACAACTTTTTCCGGAAGGTCAATATTCTAAATAAGTCACTTTTCGATTCTTCCTCAATACCAGCTTAAATCTTACCGATGACATGACTCAGCAAATCAATGACATGACTCACATTTTGATTGAAAACCTTTAGAATTTCATTCCAGGTTACCGGAGCCTCATCCGTTTTCCAGCAATCGTAATCGGTACTCATGGCAATGGCTGCATATGGAATTCCCAGCTCATTGGCCAGGATCGCCTCGGGAGCTGTCGACATATTAATTACATCGGCTCCCCACAACCGGAACATTTTTGATTCCGCGCGGGTCGAAAAACGAGGTCCTTCAATGGTTACAACAGTTCCGGTTTCAAAAATTCTTAGCTTAAGTTCCAGAGCTGTTTGAATGATCTTCTCCCGAAGAATACCGTCAAACGGATCAGCCATCGGGGTATGTTTCATTTCGTGTGGCTCGAACGACTCAAAAAAGGTGACCGGCCTCAATCGAGTAAAATCGATGAACTGATCAGGAACCACCAGGTCACCACGACCGATTTCATGGCGAAGACTTCCGCAGGCTGTGGTTGCCAGAATATGAGTACAGCCTGTTTCACGGATGGCCCAAAGGTTAGCCCGGTTATTGACCTGTGTTGGAGGAATGGTGTGCTGACGGCCATGACGCGAAAGGATAACCACCTCGCGGCCGGATATAAAACCACATTTAAAATCGGAAGTCGTTGGTCCGTAGGGCGTATCCACTTTCAACTCAGTTGCATTTTTCAGGATAGCCGGGTTTTCGAGGCCGGATCCACCAATGATTGCAATTTTAGTCATGATTGTATTGGTTATAGATGTTTATAATTTGTGTTGTTGCCTCCTTCAGGTTTTTGCCAAATGTTAAAATCCCTTCCCGGTGCCCTCCCATTACAATGATTTTTTCCTTATTCAGATTCATTTTTGAAACCTGTTGCTGAATGGCCCTGGCCATTTCAGGAGTTCCGTATTCAATCTCCGGGGAAGTAGTCGGGTAGTTATTCAGAAGCTTCTCCCATAACCGTATACAGTGAACATGCACGACGGAACCAACTTCAGGAAGCGATTCGTAAATGGCTGCATGAGTGAGACTTTCGGCTGATGCTTTGGTCAGGCCGGTACAGGATATTGTATTCCGGGCAAAACTATAACCGGTAACCTGTGCATAATGTACCGGAAGGAGTTGAGCAAACTGTCCGGTAGCGCTTCCGGTAATGATAAAGCCCGATTCATTCTTCACCGAAATGTTTCCGAATCCAATTCCGTCGGGATACATGCCAATTAATCCCAGTTCAAACAATCCGGAACGTTCCGTTTGAAGTATCCGGAACAGTTCTTCCTGAATCCGGATTTCCTTCTGTTCCCATTCACAGTTAAACTTAATGTATCCTTCAGTCATCAGTTTGTTTTTCAGGAAATAGATTTAAAATACCCGTCCTGTTTGCCTTACAGACTCCGCGTTCTGTAATCAGACCAGTCACCAGCCGCGCCGGTGTTACATCAAATCCGTAATTGGCAACAGGGCTTTTCTCCGGAAGTATTCTGAATTCATGAACCTGGTCTCCCAACAATCCTTCCATCAGGAATACTTCGCGTCCGTCGCGCTGTTCGATTGGTATTTCAGAAAGTCCATCGTTCAACGCCCAGTCGATGGTTGTAGAAGGCAGCGCCACATAAAACGGAATTCCGTTATCGGCAGCAGCAAGCGCTTTCAGATAGGTCCCGATTTTATTCGCGACATCACCGTTCAGGGTCGTGCGGTCGCTTCCCACGATTACCAGATCAACCATTTGGTGCTGCATTAAATGTCCCCCGGTGTTATCAGGAATAATCGTGTGCGGAATGCCGGCTTCGCCCAGTTCCCAGGCAGTAAGCCGTGCTCCCTGGTTTCGCGGACGTGTTTCGTCAACCCAGACATGTACCGGTATACCGGCTTCGTGAGCCAGGTAAATGGGCGCCGTGGCTGTACCCAGCTCCACACAAGCTAGCCGGCCGGCATTGCAGTGAGTCAGGATATGAACCGTTTCCCTGTTTTTTGCCTCGCTGATGGATTGAATCAGTTCGAGTCCATACTGACCAATCTTTTTACTGAAATTTATTTCACGCTGCTTCAGCGATTCGGCATAATCAAATAAACGATGAATATTTTCAATCCGGGTGAGTTCTTCTGAAATCAACGACATCGCTTCATCGACAGCAAAAGCCAGATTAACCGCTGTTGGTCGCGACGATTTAAGCCAGCTTGCTGCATGGTGCATTTCAGCCTGAAAATTTTCCCCTTTAGATTTCAGGGCAGCCAGGTAAATTCCGTATGCAGCGGTTACACCAATCAATGGAGCGCCTCTCACCACCATTTCAGTAATAGCAAACCGGGCCTCGTCCAGGGTGCTGATTCCGATGATCAGGTTCTGAAAAGGCAGGTAGCGCTGATCAATCGTTTCGATCCGGCTCTTCTCCCGGTTATACCAGATGGTCTGCGGATTTCCCATGATTTTTATATCCTTTTTTTGAAGTTCAAATATAGTTAAAGTGATTCAGGATACACTCTTTTTAAAGTAAGCTAAGCGGATTGATCCTTTGAATATCCGGATTTTTTCTGACTTTTGTGATCTCACAAATTCAATGCTATGGAAATCCTGAAAGGAATTAAAAATATCATCTTTGACCTGGGCGGCGTATTGCTGAACATCGATCCTAAAAAAACAATTGATGCTTTCGGTCGGCTTGGAATGGAACAACTTATCAGCGATAAAGGTCTCTCCTATGATCACGACATTTTCTACCTGATGGAACAAGGCCGGATTTCGCCGGATGAATTCCGGACGGGAGTTCTCCGGTTTCTTCCAAATGAAGTCACCTTTGATGAAATTGATGCGGCCTGGACAGCCATGTTGCTCGACTTTCCGGCCATCAGGGTTGAACTGGTCAAAGAACTCCGGAATGAATACAGAATCTATCTCTTCAGCAATACCAATGCCATCCACGTTGAAAAGTATCACTCCAATTTCAGAAATCAACATGGTTTTGAAGTGCCCTCACTCTTCGAAAAAGATTTTTATTCGAACGAAATAGGTTTCCGGAAACCTGCTCCGGAATCGTTTCAGGAAATTATCCGCCTTTCGGGAATTCGTCCCGAAGAGTCTCTGTTTATTGATGACTCACTTCAGAATGTGGAAGCTGCTATTGCTTCCGGCCTAAAAGGATTATGGCTTCAACCGGGTCAGAAGGTGGAAAACCTGTTTCAGGAATTCATCTAATATCAGAAATAATTCATATTAATCTGAATATGTGACAATTGCGCCGCATTTACAGAATTTAATGAATACTTTCCAAACATCTTGCCTTGACTTTTTAGTGTTTTTAACGTTAACTTGACTTGACTTTTTGGTGTTTTATGCGTATATTTGCCTTGACTTTTTGGTTAAATTAGCCATCAACGGATATAAAATCATCATTCTATGAGACGAAGCATATTCAATCAGCTACTCAACTGGAAGGAATCAGCGAACAGAAAGGTACTTTTATTACGCGGAGCCCGCCAGGTAGGAAAGACATTTATCGTTCGCGAACTTGGTCAGACTTTCCCTTTGTTTATGGAGGTAAATTTTGAAAAGGACACTAATGTGGCAGGGTTTTTCAATCAGAATCTTGATCCGGACAGGATATGCATAGAGTTGTCGGCCTATTACGGCAAGCCAATCCGGGAAAATGAAACCCTGTTGTTTTTTGATGAAATTCAGGCTTGCCCCCGTGCTATTCAGTCCCTGCGTTTTTTTTTCGAAAACCGTCCCGGCATCCATGTTATTGCAGCAGGATCGTTACTTGAGTTTGCGCTGTCTGAACTTCCATCCTTTGGAGTTGGCCGTATCCGGTCGATGTTCATGTATCCCATGTCGTTCAACGAATTTCTGCTGGCTCATCAGATGGATCAGTATGTTGAACTGATCAGTCGGGCAACACCTGATCATCCGATGAATCCGGTTTTTCACCAACAACTGACTGATTATTACCGGAAGTTTCAGTTAACCGGCGGAATGCCCGAGGTTGTCCGGCAGCTGGTTGAAAACAAGAGCCTTCTCGACGGATTAAATGTACTGAGCGAATTGTCTTTATCAATCCGTGACGATTTTTCGAAGTATCGTAAGCGGGTTCCTGAAAGTCGCATCAGAGAAGTATTTGCAAGCATTGTTGAGCAAGCCGGAGCCAAGTTTGTTTATTCGAATGTGGTGGCAAAGGCCAGTCATCCGCAAATTAAGGAAACGCTGGAATTGCTGATCATGGCTGGTTTGGCGTTTCCGGTATTCCATACTTCTGCCAATGGATTTCCTTTGGGAGCCCAAATGGATCCAAAGAAGTTTAAGGTATTGCTGTATGATACCGGTATTTTTCAACACATTCTTGGTCTTAATATCCGGGAATATCTTGTTGTTGAAGAAATGGAAATGGTAAACAAGGGAAGTCTGGCCGAAATTTATGCCGGTCTGGAAATGATCAAGGCCTCTTCGGTTTTTGAAAAGCCCCAGTTGTTTTACTGGCATCGTATGGAAAGAGGCAGCAATGCCGAAGTTGATTATGTCATCAGGCAGGGAAATGAAATTGTGCCGGTTGAAATAAAGTCAGGTTACAGCGGGAAGATGCAAAGCATGCGTTTGTTCATGAAGGAAAAGAATCTGAAACGGGGAATACGATCCTCGCTCGAAAACTTTGGACGGGACGGGAATATTGAAATTATTCCTTTGTATGCCATTTCCACTCTGATCAAAGAATAGATCAGGCTGAAAACGGTGATTGCTGTTTTAAGATTCGCGTTCTTTCCAGTCGCCGTTTTCACGAATAATGGCTTCGAGTTCTTCAACAGCCTGTTCAAAGGGAATATGCTTTTTCATCAGCTGTTGCCGTTTATAAAGATTAACATTTCCCGGACCGGCACCGACAAATCCGTAATCAGCATCGCCCATTTCGCCCGGTCCATTGACCACGCAGCCCATCACACCAATTTTCAGGTGGTCCAGATGATTAAAATGGGCTTTTATCTTAATTGTCGTTTCATGAAGGTCGAACAAGGTTCGGCCACATCCCGGACATGAAATAAATTCCGTTTTGGATACCCGCATCCGGCTGGCCTGTAATATCGAGAAACTCAGGTCTTTCAGATCGGTAAATGTGGTCTGATCGGGTTCATTGGTAATGCAAAGGCCATTGCCGTAACCGTCAATAAGCAGTCCGCCAAGGTCGGCTGAAGCTTTGATCTGCAGGTTTTCCAGGTAGCGTTCGTTGTATTTTCTGTAAATAATAACCGGTACTTTCCAGATGTGCGATTCGAGTGTAATAAAGAAAGCACGGAGTTCGGCAAAAGGATTTTTGTTAAAACTTTCAAGAATCAGAATCGTTTTACGCGTTTGCTTCAGCTTGGTGATTATCTCAGGATTATCATTCATGAAATGATCAAATTCCTCCTTATTGGTACGGATAAATTTGGTTTGTCCCCAGTGTGACCCGCCAAACAAATATTCTTCAAGTGTAAGTACAGGATATGAATTGCCTTCAATATCAAGTACTTCATTGTGATTGAGGAAATACTCCGGAATTTGTTTTCCCCGTAAAGGAAGGATTTCAGCGAGCGTACGTCCGCGAAGATCGGCCATCACCACCGGTAAAAATTTATCACCCATCCGCATCACAGGCCTGACTGACCGTCTTTCGTATTCAAACGGGTTGATTTGGGCAAACAGGGGTGCGTTTATTGGTTTGTGTCCTTTGTATGTTTCTATATGGCTGATCAGTTTGCGGGCCACTGCTATTTCATTTTCAGGAGCTTCGGTCAGTGATACGCGGATGGTGTCACCAATTCCGTCTCCGAGCAGGGCTCCAATACCCACTGCTGATTTGATCCGGCCATCTTCACCTTCACCGGCTTCAGTTACACCCAGATGAAGAGGATAACTCATATCTTCCAGCCGCATCTTGTAATTCAACAGGCGTACAGAGTAAACCATGGTTCTTGTATTACTCGATTTGATGGAAATAACCACATGCTGAAAATCCTGTTTCTTGCAGATGCGCAGAAATTCCATGACAGACTCTACAATTCCGGTGGGTGTATCACCGTAACGGCTCATAATCCGGTCAGACAACGACCCCTGGTTGGCGCCAATCCGGAGAGCAGTATTGGTGTTTTTCAGAAACTGAAGAAATGGTACAAACTGCTCTTCGATTTTCTGAAGTTCAGCTTTATATTCGTCATCGGTATAAATGTGGTGTTCAAATTTAGCCCGTTTGTCGTAAAAATTTCCGGGATTGATGCGGATTTTAGACACATATTGAGCCGCAATTTCGCCCAAACGCGGATTAAAATGGATGTCGGCAACCAGTGGATTTTCGTATCCGCGGGAAACCAGTTCACGCTTGATGTTTTTAAGATTTTCGGCATCAGGGACACCTCTTACGGTAACACGAACCAGATCGGCACCGGACTTGATAATACGGATAATCTGCTCAACAGTAGCTTCAGTATCACTGGTGTCAGTATCTGTCATGGATTGAATCCGGATGGGTTTATCACCACCGAGTTCTAATTCACCAATACGAACAAGAGATGTCTTCACCCGCTGGAACTTCGTCAAATCTTCGATGTAGTTAAAATTCTGATCCTTCATTTATCCCGATTGTATAGATGGGCGACAAAGTTAATTTAAAGTTAATAAAAACGAAAGCCGAAATTCTAGAATAGCAGTTTTAAGTCAAAAAAAACCGCTCAAGTGAACTATATTTCGGCTCAGTTTCTCCAATTGTTCCAGGGTTTTAAATCCGGAAGAACATATTCCCTGTTGGTAAAGGTATGGTAATGATCAGAAATCTGTATTTTTGTCCGGCCCGTTTCTGCCGGAAAGACATTTGACGATGGAAAATATTTTCAGAAAAAGAATTTTAATAAAATTGGTATTGTACAGCTTTTTCCCGTAACGGATCTTGTTCGCGGACAATTCTGCCGGATAATGCACCGTTTAAATTTAGTATTAACACAATTATTTTCAGATTAAATGACCATTCAAGTATCACAGGTAAGTAAACTTTACGGAGACCAGAAAGCTCTTGATCAGGTTTCGTTTGAAATTGGTACAGGCGAACTTGTTGGTTTTCTAGGGCCCAATGGTGCGGGGAAATCGACTTTGATGAAAATAATTACCGGTTATCTTTCGTCAGATGGAGGAAAAGTCAGCATAAACGGTGAACCGGTTGAAACAAACCATGTGGCCATCAGGTCCCGGATTGGTTATTTACCGGAAAACAACCCGCTCTATCCTGACTTGTATGTCAGGGAATACCTTGAAATGGTTGCCGGATTTTACCGGCTTCAGCATAAAAAGGAACAGGTTCTGAAAATGGTTGAACTGACAGGCCTGAAAACGGAACAGCACAAAAAAATAAAAGCTCTCTCGAAAGGCTTCAGGCAACGGGTTGGCCTGGCACAGGCACTGATTCACGATCCGGCAGTACTGATTCTTGATGAACCTACCACCGGTCTGGATCCCAATCAACTGGATGAAATCAGACAGTTGATCCGGACGATTAGTGCCGACAAAACAGTGATGCTTTCCACTCACATCATGCAGGAAGTTGAAGCCATATGCAACAGGGTAATCATTGTTCATAAAGGGAAACTGGTTGCTGATGGTTCAATTGCTCAGCTGAAGGCAGGACAAATCGCACAAAAGCAGGCAGTACTCGTGGAGTTTGACAAAACTCCGGATATCGAAGCTCTCCGGAAAATACCTGGCCTTCAGAACATCAGTTTGGTCAACCCGACAACATTCCTTGCCGAATCGGATCACAACGTTGATCTGCGACCGGCATTGTTCCGGTTTGCCGTCAATAATCAGCTTGTTTTGCTTACCCTGAAGGAACAGCAGCAAAGCCTTGAAAATGTTTTTCAGGATTTAACCCGGACAGCCTGATGAACTGAATAGGTTGAAGGTGTTGAATCCCGGAGAAATTATTGCCCGGGCGCCTGATTTGTCAGCCAGGTTCGCAGCTTACTCCTAATCTTTCTTCACGACCAAAAAGAGGAAATAAATCCGAAATTTTTAGATAAAGACTTCCATGTCCGAAAAATGTTTTATATTTGCAGCTGTTATGTGGAGAAATTTGTGCTGATTGCAACCACGGAAAAAAATGCTAAAACGAAACCGCTTTTTTATCTTGCTATTCGATCAATTATTCCACTATTTTTAATTCTAACGTATTCTGCCTGAAGTCATTCAGCGTAATGCTGTTTTGATACGGGTATTAAAATTGATCAGATTATGAGTTACTTATTTACCAGCGAATCAGTTTCAGAAGGCCATCCGGATAAAGTATCCGATCAGATTTCAGACGCTCTTCTGGACGAGTTTCTCGCCTTTGATGCCAACTCGAAAGTTGCCATTGAAACCCTTGTTACCACTGGCCAGGTTGTACTTGCCGGTGAAGTAAAATCGAACACCTATGTTGACGTGCAGGAAACGGCACGCCGAGTGATTAACGAAATTGGCTATACCAAAGCTGAATATCGTTTTGACGGTGATTCGTGCGGAGTATTCAGCGCTATTCATGAGCAGAGTCCGGATATTAACCGTGGAGTTGACAAAGCTGATAAAATGGATCAGGGCGCCGGCGATCAGGGAATGATGTTTGGTTATGCCAACTCCGAAACGGATAATTACATGCCTCTTCCACTCGAGTTGTCACATCTCATTTTGATCGAACTGGCGGTCATACGACGCGAACTGAAGGTGATGACTTACCTGCGTCCGGATTCAAAATCTCAGGTAACCATTGAGTATAACGATGACCATTCGCCCAAACGGATTCATACCATTGTGGTTTCGACCCAGCACGACGATTTTGATGCAGACGAACCAATGCTGGCCAAAATCAAAAAAGACGTCATCGAAATACTGATTCCCCGTGTTAAGGCTCAGTTGCCTGAACGTGTTCAGAATTTGTTTAACGACGATATCATATTCCACGTAAATCCCACCGGCAAATTTGTTATTGGCGGACCTCACGGGGATACCGGGCTGACGGGCCGGAAAATTATCGTGGATACCTATGGTGGCCGCGGCGCTCACGGTGGCGGAGCTTTCTCCGGAAAAGATCCGTCGAAGGTTGACCGTTCAGCTGCCTATGCCGCCCGTCACATTGCCAAAAACCTTGTTGCAGCAGGCGTTGCCAAGGAAATACTGGTTCAGCTTTCGTACGCCATTGGAGTTGCCAAACCTGTTGGAATTTATGTTGAAACCAAAGGAACTTCCCGGGCAGGACTTACAGATTCAATGATTGCAGATAAAATTCAGGAGATATTTGACCTGCGGCCGGCAGCCATCGAACAACGGCTTAAACTGCGTAACCCGATTTACCGTGAAACTGCTGCATACGGACATATGGGACGTCAGCCGCAAACGGTAACCAAAATTTTCGAATCGCCTTACAACGGCCGGATAGAAACTGAAGTTGAACTGTTTACATGGGAAAAACTCGACTATGTTGACCGGATAAAAAGTGCTTTTGGAATTTAATCACAGATAATACTTTATAAAAAATCCGGATCGTTACTGATTCGGATTTTTTTTTCATCCAAATATTAAAGTAACTTTGGTATTATCTGTCCAAAATTGGAAATCAAAAATTCAAGCTAAAACTCAATGATATGGTCACGAAAAACGCACTGAAACTATTCGAAGATAAAAAGGTTCGTACCCTTTGGGATAATGATCAGGAAAAATGGGATTTATCAATCATTGATGTAATTGAAGTATTAACAAATAGCCCAAACCCAAGAAAATACTGGAGTGTACTGAAAACACGGCTCAAAAAAGAGGGAAGTCAGTTGGCTACAAATTGTAGTCAACTGAAAATGCAATCGGCTGACGGTAAATTCTACAAAACCGATGTGGCTGATGTTGAGCAGCTTTTTCGATTAATACAGTCAATACCCTCGCCAAAAGCAGAGACATTCAAGTTGTGGCTGGCCAAAATTGCCCGGGAACGTCTGGATGAGAATGAAGATCCTGAACTTGGAATAGACCGGATGCTTGAATACTATCACAGGAAAGGATATTCGACCAACTGGATCAATCAACGCCTGAAAAGTATTGAAGTGCGCAAAGAACTAACTGACGAATGAGCCAACATTGGCAAAAGTATTGTTTCACCCTTGAATGCAAAAAAAATAAAGACACTTCCAGAACCAAATCAAGAATAATTCCTTGCACCATTCAAGGGTAAAATGGGAAGTGGTAACGAAACTCCGGACAGGTAAAAAAAATGGGTTAAGCTCGTAAAATCAATTAATTATGCATCGGGTTTAAAGAAATACAATCGGTTATGAATACATACTCAGCCAAAAGACTCGCTTTATCGATTACAGTCTTATTATTTATTTTCAATTTTGGATTTTTTCTGGTCAGATCGAAAAAAGACTTCGGGCCGGTTCTGTCAATTCTTTTTATCCTGATCTTCTGCGCGGTATCTTATTTCCTGGTTCTTTATATCCTGAACAGGTATATTAACGAAAAAATTAAACCGATATATAAAACCATCCGTGATGTTCCTATCAGCGGGAAAAAAGGTAAACTGATCGATAACATTAGCCCTGCCAATATTTCAGATGTTCAGAAAGAAGTGGAGGAGTGGGCGAAAAATCAAACGATGGAAATTACCCGTTTGAAAGACCTGGAGCGATACAGGAAAGAATTTGTCGGCAACGTTTCTCATGAACTGAAAACCCCGATCTTCAACATCCAGGGATACGTACTCACCTTGCTGGAGGGGGGAATCGATGATACACGGATCAATAAATTATACCTTCAGCGTACTGAAAAAAGTATCGACCGCATGATTTCCATTGTGGAAGATCTGGAATCGATTACAAAACTTGAATCCGGCGAACTGATCATTAACCTGGCTGACTTTGATATTGTGCGCCTGACTGAAGATGTATTTGAATTGGCACAAATGCTTTCCAACGAACGAAGCATATCCCTTCAGTTTGCCACAAAAAGCGACAAACCCATCATGGTTCATGCCGACAAAAAAAGGATTATGGAAGTCATGAATAACCTGGTTGGCAATGGCATTAAATACGGGAAAAAACGTGGTCATGTAAAGGTTGGATTTTACGATTTACACGAAACCATCCTCGTCGAAGTCACCGACAACGGCATTGGAATGGATAAAAACGATTTGATACGTATTTTCGAACGCTTTTACCGGATCGATAAATCACGTTCACGCGAAATGGGTGGTACAGGCCTTGGTTTATCGATCGTTAAACACATCATCGAAGCTCACGATCAAACCATCAATGTGAAAAGTGCAACGGATAAAGGAACGACCTTCACATTTACACTCGAAAAAGCCAGATAAATATCTTTTTTACCGGTAGCAAATGGTTCATTGCAACCGGTTTCCAAAATAAAATGAACAGAAACATACGCATTTGAAATGAAATTGCTAATTTTCAAACAATTTTAAATCAAACATACCAACGGATTGGAAAGTAATCTCTACTTTTAAATTCAAATTCAATACTATTATGAGCGACAGTCAATCAAAAATTTTGCTTGTGGACGATGAAGTTGATATTCTGGAATTTATCAGCTACAATCTGGAGAAAGAAGGATACAAAGTTTATACTGCCCAAAATGGCGTCGAAGCAATTAAAATAGCTGAGAAAACACTTCCCGACCTGATTATTCTGGACGTGATGATGCCCGATATGGATGGCATCGCAGCTTGTGAAGAAATCCGCAGAATTCCCTCACTTCAGCATACCATGATCACTTTTCTGACGGCACGGGGTGAGGATTATTCCCAGATAGCCGGATTTGAAGCAGGTGCAGACGATTACATCACCAAACCTATTCGCCCGAAAGTGCTGGTCAGCAGAGTTAAAGCGCTCCTGAAACGCACTTCTGCAGTTGGAATTCCTGCAGCCGTTGTCGTTGAAAACCCTCATACGGTTACCATCGGAACCCTGGTCATTGACAAGGAACGTTACCTGATCATTCAGGACGGGAGAGAAATGGTTCTTCCGCGGAAAGAGTTTGAATTATTGTCGCTATTGGTTTCCAAACCCGGGAAAGTATTCACACGGGAAGAAATCTATTATTCGGTTTGGGGCGATAATGTGGTTGTGGGCGACCGCACGATTGATGTTCACATCCGGAAACTGCGCGAAAAAATTGGCAACGACCACATCAAAACGCTCAAGGGAATCGGATATAAGTTTGTGGAATAGTAACAAGACTTTAAAAGCCATATAGGACAGGTTCTGCCAGTTGAGCCTGCCGGTAAAAACCAGACCAATTCTTCGTAAAAGGATGATTGGTTTGGTTTTTTTATATTCTTCCGGGTTACCGTTTAACCCATTGTATAAAGCTTCAGAAATCTGCCTGAGATTTAATTTCTGATTGCAGATCAGCATTTTGATCCGCAGTGAAAAGCTTTTTAAATTCCAATCCCAATTTTTCCTATATTTGTACCTTTTTAAATTCAAGGTCAAAATTTAAGTTCAGATGAGCAATAAATTTCAGGTTTACAAGCAATTAGACCTATCACAAATAAATAAGGATGTGTTGAAAAGGTGGGAAGATGATGACACCTTTCACAAAAGTATATCGACCCGCGAAGGTCATCCAACTTTTGTGTTCTACGAAGGACCACCCTCGGCCAACGGAATGCCCGGCATTCACCACGTGATGGCACGTGCCATAAAAGATACTTTCTGCCGCTACAAAACCATGAAAGGCTTCCGCGTTCACCGAAAAGCCGGATGGGATACACATGGACTTCCGGTTGAACTGGCTGTTGAAAAATCGCTTGGAATTACCAAAGATGATATTGGCAAAAAAATCAGTGTGGCCGAATATAACGCTGAATGTCGCTCCGAAGTGATGAGGTATACCCGGGAATGGGAAGAACTGACGCACCGGATGGGATACTGGGTAAATATGGATGATCCTTATGTGACCTACGACAACCGGTACATCGAAACCGTCTGGTGGCTGCTGAAACAACTCTACGAAAAAAACCTTCTGTATAAAGGCTACACCATTCAGCCCTTCTCGCCGGCTGCAGGTACGGGGCTCAGTTCGCATGAGCTGAACCAGCCCGGAAGTTACCGTGATGTGAAAGACACAACGGCAGTCGCTCAGTTTAAAGCCATCCGAAACGATAAATCGACATTCTTATTCGAAAACACGGACAGTGAGGTATACTTTCTCGCCTGGACCACCACACCCTGGACTTTGCCATCAAACACTGCCTTGTGCATTGGCCCGAAAATTACTTATCTGAAAGTCCGGACTTTCAATCCGTACACCGGAGAACCCGTTACGTTGATCCTGGCAAAAAAACTGCTGTTTTCTTATTTTGATCCGAAGAATGAAAGCCTTGCACTGGAAGATTATAACCCGGGAGATAAAAAAATACCGTACCGTGTTTTGGCCGAATACTCCGGAAGTGAACTGGTAGGAGTAGACTATGAACAACTCATTAACTGGGTAAAACCAAAAGGTGATGCCTTCCGGGTCATTAGCGGTGATTTTGTAACCACCGAAGACGGAACCGGAATCGTACATATCGCGCCCACATTTGGCGCCGACGATGACCGTGTGGCCAAACAACATGGAATCTCGCCCCTTATTGTCGACGACAGGGAAGTCAAACGCCAGCCACTTGTTGACCGCAATGGCCGGTTTTTCCTGATCGAAAACATGGATCCGGCATTTGTTGCCGAATATGTGAATATGGAAACCTACCCTGAATTTGCCGGACGTTTTGTAAAGAATGATTACGACGAAAAGCTTACGGAAGACGATACCACCGTGGATATCGACATCTGCGTCATGCTGAAAAAGGAGAACAAAGCTTTTAAGGTTGAAAAACATGTTCACAACTACCCGCACTGCTGGAGGACTGACAAACCAATCCTTTATTATCCGCTTGATTCGTGGTTCATCCGGACTACCGCGGTAAAAGACAAAATGATCGCCCTCAACAATACAATCAACTGGAAACCACAGTCGACCGGAACCGGACGATTCGGGAACTGGCTCGAGAACCTGGTTGACTGGAACCTGAGCCGTTCGCGCTTTTGGGGTACTCCGCTCCCGATCTGGAGAACAGAAGACAGCATGGAAACCAAATGCATTGGTTCGACTGAAGAGTTGATGAACGAAATTGATGCGGCCGTTTCTGCCGGAATAATGGAGAAGAACATCTATAAAGGTTTCGAAATTGGCAATAACTCGAAGGAGAATTACGAAAAAATTGATCTGCACCGTCCGTTTGTCGACGACATCTTCCTCGTTTCTGCAACCGGTAAAACCATGTTCCGTGAACCCGACCTGATCGACGTTTGGTTCGATTCGGGCGCCATGCCTTATGCGCAACACCATTATCCTTTCAGCTTCCCCTCAAAGGCTCCCTCTAACTCCCCCCAAGGGGGAGAACTCGCTCCGAAGTATCAGACTGCAAGAGCATCTATTTATCCACTGTTGAAAGAGTTTGCGGAAAAGCAAAAGGGAAATCCGACAGAAGCTGAAATTTTTCTTTGGAATAATTTGAGGGGCAAGAAACTGGAAGGGTACAAATTTCGACGTCAACATATTATTGATCAGTTTATTGCAGATTTTGTTTGTCTCGAAAGACAACTTATTATTGAAATAGATGGGGGTTATCATAGCCTTCCAGAGACTGAAATTTCAGATAAACAAAGGACAGAAATTCTGGAAAGTTTAGGATATAAAGTTATCCGGTTTACGAATGAGCAAGTTTTAAATGAAATAGAAGTTGTTTTGCAGGAAGTCAATTGCTTACTGGACTCCCTTCCCCTTGGGGGAAGGGTTGGGGATGGGGCTTTTTGGGAGGGGCTTTTCCCTGCCGATTTTATTGCTGAAGGAGTTGACCAGACCCGCGGTTGGTTCTTCACTTTACATGCTATTTCGACCATGATCAATGAATCGGTGGCATTTAAAAATATTATTTCGAACGGATTGGTACTCGATAAAAACGGCAATAAGATGTCGAAACGTTCAGGGAATGCTGTTGATCCGTTTGCTGCCATCGAAGATCTGGGTTCCGATCCGCTGCGCTGGTACTTGCTTACCAACTCGCAACCCTGGGATAACCTTAAATTCGATATGCAGGGCATTGACGAGGTCAGGCGCAAGTTTTTCGGAACGCTTTACAATACTTACAACTTCTTTGCCATGTACGCCAATATCGACAGTTTCACCTTTTCCGAAGATGAAATTCCGGTTTCTGAACGACCTGAACTCGACCGCTGGATTATCTCGCTGCTGAATTCGCTGGTAAAAGAAGTCGGAGAAAGTCTTGAAAACTACGAACCAACGCGTGCAGGACGGGCTATTTCTGAATTTGTTTCAGAAAACCTGAGCAACTGGTTTGTTCGTTTAAGCCGCAAACGTTACTGGGGAGGCACTTACGATACTGATAAAATTTCGGCCTATCAAACGCTTTACACCTGTTTGAATACAATTGCCAAACTGATGGCTCCCATTGCTCCATTCTATGCTGATTTATTGTATACCGATCTGAATAAAATCTCCGGAAAAGAAACGGATCAGAGTGTTCACCTGGCTGATTTCCCGGTTTATGACGAATCATTTATTCACAGTGATCTGGAACAAAAAATGGCGCTGGCGCAAAAAGCATCGTCCATGATTTTGGGTCTTCGCCGGAAAGAAAAGCTAAAAGTCCGTCAGCCACTGGCAAAAATCATGATTCCTGTTCTGAATAATGATTTTCAGGTGCAGTTTGATTCCGTAAAAGCAATCATATTATCCGAAGTTAACGTAAAAGAGATCGAGTACCTGACAGATGCGGCAGGTATTATCAGTAAAAAGATAAAAGCAAACTTCAAAACTCTTGGACCAAAGTACGGCAAGCTGATGAAACAGATTTCGGGAGAAATCGCAGGTTTCGGACAGGAAAACATCAGCAGGTTTGAACGATTAGGTACTTATGAGTTGAATATCAACGGAGAATCAGTTTCGTTGAGTCTGGAAGATGTTGAAATTCAAACGGAAGATATTCCCGGTTGTTTAGTGGCCAGTGAAGGAGGCCTGACTATAGCACTCGATATAAATCTCACCGAAGAACTTAAACAGGAAGGTATTGCACGAGAGTTCATTAACAAAATTCAAAACATCCGGAAAGAAAGTGATTTTGAAGTCACTGACCGTATTGTACTGAAAATTCAGAAACATGATTTCTACAATGCCGCTGTTGAGAATTTCAAAGACTACATTAGCAACCAAACGCTTGCATCAGAATTAGTTATGACTGATCAGCTTGGGGAGACGAATTCACACCGGGTTGAAATCGACACAGGAGTTGAAGCCCGTATTCAGGTAGTTCGAAATTCATAAATCAGAAAGATTTCAGAAAGCCTAAAAGCCTGTTTGAAATCGAAATATTTTTATACTTTTAGCCTCTGAGTCAAGTGTTCTTAACTTGAATCATATTCGAAATAATAAAGCTTTAACGTTATGAGTGAAAAAACAAGATATTCGGACGATGAATTACAGGAATTCAAACAATTAATTCTTGACAAGCTTGAAAAGGCCCAGAAGGATTATGTAATGTACAAAAGCTCCATAACCCAAAGCGATGGAAATGACACACAAGATACATCTCCTACATTTAAAGTATTGGAAGAAGGAGCTGCTACTCTCTCGAAAGAAGAAGCCGGCAAACTGGCTCAACGTCAACAAAAATTCATTCAGTATTTACAGGCTGCTTTGGTACGTATCGAGAATAAAACATATGGCATCTGCCGCGAAACCGGTAAATTAATTTCAAAAGAACGGCTGCGCGCTGTACCACATGCTACGCTTAGCATTGATGCTAAAAACAATCAGAAGTAGAAATTTACACCTTATAGCTTAGAATGATTGGAGGAGCAGTTCTTCCAATCATTTTTTTTATTCGATCAATCATGTCAAAATTAAAAAAGTCAATATTCATCGTCATTTTGGTCCTGCTGGTTGACCAGATCCTGAAGATATGGATCAAAACAAATATGACTATGGGTGAGGAATTCCCGGTAATTGGAAACTGGTTCATGATTCATTTTGTTGAAAACAACGGGATGGCCTTTGGATATGAATTTGGAGGCGAATACGGAAAAATATTCCTGAGCCTGTTCCGGGTGGTCGCTGTGTTCGGCATCGGCTGGTATATCCTCAAGCTGGTTAAAAATGACATCGCAATGGGCTTTGTTGCCTGTGTTTCGCTGATTTTTGCCGGGGCTATCGGGAATATTATCGACAGTGCATTTTACGGACTGATTTTTAGCGACAGTTACGGTCAGGTAGCCACCTTGTTTCCTGATGGTGGAGGTTATGCTACCTTTTTACACGGCCGGGTTGTAGATATGTTCTATTTTCCGTTCATATCAGGTGTTTATCCGGACTGGATTCCATTTGTCGGAGGCAGTGACTTCCAGTTCTTCCGCCCGGTTTTTAACGTAGCCGATTCGGCCATTTCAGTTGGCATTTTTTCGATCATCATCTTTTACCGCAAACAGTTTAATAAACTGGACGAGAAAGCAAACCAACCGGAACCGGACGAAAAACAAACAGAGGTTGAACCCATGGTCGTAACTGAAAATGATTCACCGAAATATTAATTGTTTTTCTTGTGAAATAGCAATGAATTCAGTAAACTTGCACTCCGAAAAAACGGGTTCTTATTTTCCCGGAACGATCGTCAGAATCGGGAGGATTAACAAAATATTTTAGGGCCTATAGCTCAGTTGGTTAGAGCACCTGACTCATAATCAGGTGGTCCCTGGTTCAAGCCCAGGTGGGCCCAC
>JBBSBP010000020.1:0-67204 GCA_038251165.1 Bacteroidales bacterium
CATCTTTTCCCGGTTCGATGCCCACATGGGGGTTGCCAATGCCACCGTTCGCAACTCGACTATGGGACACATGGGAATCAATGCCATTGGCTGTGGGACCTTTACCGTTGAGAACTCTACCATCCGCGGAAGGAGTCTGATCAACCTGCGCTCCGATTACGGCAGCACGTGGCAGGGCGAACTCATCATCCGCAACTGTGTTTTCGTGCCTGCAGGCGGCAAACCGACCAGTGCCAGCCTGATTGGCGGATCCAATTCCGGTCAGCATAATTTTGGTTACACCTGTTATATGCCGGAACGGATCACCATCGAAAACCTTTGTATCGACGACTCCAAACATCCGTCGGACTACAAGGGTCCCGCCATTTTTGCAAATTTCAATTCGCATATGACCGACGATTCCTATGTGGAGAAGTTTCCCTATGTCAGAACCAGGGTAGTCATTCTCAGGAACGTGACCACCGCCAGCGGCAAGGTCTTGAGACTCAGTGACAACCCGTTCATGTTCAAGGATGTGAAGGTAAAGATCGATTAACGGGCGTTGTTTGAGGAGCCGCTATTGCCAGGAAATTGACCTCACCTGCCGGCGACCGGAATGAATGCACCTTATTCTGCAAAATGGTAAAGGTTTGGTGGTGTATCTTTCTGACGCATCATTGAAAAAAGTTGCAATCTTCAACCGACAGGGGAGCCACGCAGGACAGGAGGTCATTTTCGACCTCCTGTCCTGTTTTTACCCACTTCAGGAACCTCGCTGGCATTGATCAAAAACTGAAAGAGTATGGTAGACTTAGAAGGTGCAACTCCAAGTTTTTTTAAACCTATAAAAACAAATCATGTAATTACCCAACCAATCTGACCAAATTGGAGAGAAGATATACACATTACAGGGGAATTAACTTTTCAGGAAATGTGCAAAAAATGCAGCAGAATAAATATCATTTATCTGATTATGTGCTAAATAAAACATTTAAAAATTTTTTTTTTATAGAATAACTGTTTAATTTTATTAGGAACTTTAAAAATTAAACTATGAACAAGAAAATTTCTTTTAGCTTTAAAGTCCTGAATATTTTTTTGGGAACTTTAGTTTTAGCTTTCTGTTTTGGATGTCAAAAAGACCTCCTTCAAACAGAAAATGCCAATGATCCTGAATCCGTGCAGCTGAAGAGTGCCAAAACAACCAACTTCATGGTTATTTCTAAATCAGAAACACTTCCTGCAGATTTCGAAAAGCAACTATCCGCTTATGGTCAAATCGTAAAATCGATTCCTGAAATCGGTATAGTGGTTATTAAACCAACAACTTCAAATTTTGAATCGAAAGTTGCGAAACTTGGAGCGGTAAAAGCTGTTGTTCCGGACCTTATGGCCAAATGGATTGAACCAATAAAGTTTATTGAAGAAACAAATCCGCCAAGTATTGGCAGTGATGAAACTTATTTTAGGTACCAATGGGGAATGGATGCCATTAATGCGCCTGAGGCATGGAATGCAGGATACACCGGTGAAAACGCAAGAGTATTTATTCTCGACAGCGGCATTGATGCCGATAATCCTGATCTTGCGCCAAACCTGAATACTGTACTTAGCACTTCCTTTGTTACTGGAGAAGGTTATGATGTCGGACCTGGTAATTTTTTTAATCACGGTACGCATGTTGCAGGAATCATTGCTGCTGCAGATAATCATTGGGGTGTTATCGGAGTGGCCCCCCATGCCGAAATAGTGGCGGTGAAAGTACTTTCTCAATATACCGGTTCCGGATATTTTAGCTGGATTAATGAGGGAATTGTTTACGCTGCAAATAACGGTGCCGACGTTATTAATATGAGTTTGGGGGCAAGTTTCAACAGAAACGGATTTTATCTTGATGAAAATGATGTTTGGCAAAAAGAACCGGCTGTTTATATGCAAAGGATTATTCTGGCACAGCAACGTGCAGTGGACTATGCATTTAAGAAAGGAGTAGTTATTGTAACCTCCGCAGGAAATGGAGAAATAAATGCAGACGGTAATGGCTCATTATTCATATTACCTGCTGATCTTGAAAAAGTGATAGCTGTTTCAGCTACAGCTCCTTATGGCTGGATTACAAATCCATCCGGGTCACTTGATATTCCTGCAAGTTATACCAATTATGGAAAATCTCTGATCGCCCTTGCTGCCCCGGGCGGCGATTTTGATTATCCGGGTTCAACTTATGTTTTCGATATGGTTTTAAGCTCAGGCGCCGGGGGACCCACCTCTTATCCTTTTTACTTTGCTGCAGGAACCAGTATGGCATCGCCGCATGTTGCAGGAGTGGCAGCATTGATTATTGGGAAAAACGGAGGACAAATGAGTCCCACTGAAGTTACCAAACAGCTACTTAAAACTGCTGATAAAATTGATGGGAATGGAATTTCTGCGTATTTCGGAAATGGACGCGTAAATGCTTTCCGTGCGGTAACAGAATAGAAAATTAGTATTGAAATGAAAAGAGCAGGTTTCAAATTGCCTGCTCTTTTCATTGATTTCTGTTCTTCACTGACAATCGGTATCATTAAAAATAATACTCTTATTTTAAGCTCCAAAATGAACAGGACAAAATAATAAAATATTAAAAGTTTAATTTGTGATACAATTGCATGAAATTATCCAGCATGAGGATCGTTTTCTTAATGAATGAGTTAATCTGGAGCGTCAACAAAATACATATCAACGTTTTTAAAGCTTTTGACATTGATATTCCCCCGGTACGTACAACTGAATTTTTCTTTAATATATTCATAAGTATCACCTGAAATATTAATCTTGCCTGCCTCTCCGTTCGACTCTAATCTTGAAGCCAGATTAACAGTACCTCCCCAAATGTCATAAGCAAATTTATTTTTACCAACTACGCCGGCAATAATGGGTCCCGTGTGTATTCCAATGCGCGCCTCAAAATAAAAGTCGTCTCCTGCTGTTATTCTTTTCTGCTTAATTTTTTCCAGAAATTCGGTCATTTCTATTGCCGCCTGAATAATTCTAATTTCATCATTCATTCCGGGTATGGGAATACCGCTGGCAGCCATGTATGAATCGCCTATTGTTTTTATCTTTTCGATACCATGCTTCGTGCTGATTTCATCAAACCGGCTGAAAATAAAATCCAGTTCTTCAACTAGATTTTTTGGTTTCACCTCCTTTGTAAGCTCCGTAAAGTCTTTAAAATCAGTAAACATGACTGAAACTTTTGAGAAGTAGCGCGCTTCAACTGCACCCCCTTTTTTTAATTCTTCGGCAACTTTTGCAGGCAAAATATTCTTCAATAAAGATTCAGACAAATCCCTCTCCTTCAATAAATCAGCGGTTCGTTCTCTTACTTGTGATTCAAGATTATCATAAAGCAAGGCGTTTTGAAGTGAAATGGATAATTGAGAAGAGAGCAAATTCAAAAGGTCAACGCTTTCTTCGGTAAAAGCATTCGTAATATGATTGTTGACAAGGTAAATCATCCCCAAAATTTTCCCCTGGTTAATTACGGGGCTACAAAACACTGACTTGCTTTTTAATCGTTTGATAACATCATCTTGTGAGAATTTACCCATTGATGCCGCATCATTAAGTACAACAACCTGGCTGGTTCGCTCGGCATACTGAACTATTTTGAGAGACAGAGGATAATCTTCCCTGGGAATATCAGAGAAAGCAATTATAGCTGTGCTTTTATTGTTTTCTTTCGATATTTCATCGTATGCCCTTATACACCAGCCAACCTCTTCTTTTATCAGGAACCAGCCTTTATTAGCTCCTGCATTTTCGAGCAATAAAGACATCATTTTCTCCAACAGGTCTTCCAGTACAATTTCACCTGAAATAACCTGAGAAGCTTTATAAATGGTTGACATATTCAGGTTGGAACTGGTGATAGAATGTGATTTGGTACCTGCAGAAATAGAATCCTGACCAGCTGACATAGGATGGTAATTCTTATATTTTTTCAAAAGAAAATTAACTTTCGATAATGCACCATAAGCTTTATAATTGTTTATGGCTTTGCTTAAAAAATAAAGAAGCGACTCAACCAATCCCATTTCTTCCAAATAGCGTACATAAAGCTCACAAGCAAGCGCTCTTTCATGAATAAGGCCATTTTCACCGGCATGATAAATTGACCGCTCATAATAATCACGGGTTTTGTGCTTGTTTTTATGATAACGATTTAACTCGGCTAAAATGAGTGTGTATTTATTTTCATAGGAAAAAGGTGCAAACTTCTTATACCATTTTATCCTGCCAATACAAATTTTCAGGTCAGCATGTGCTAAAAGTTTCTGGCGCTTATTTAATTTTGGAAGCCTTGCCAGAATGATAAGGGCCCTGTAAAAATAATAAACACCGATATGAAAAAGTGAAATCCCGGCTTCTTTGTATTTCTTTGCAATACGCGCTACAACAGCTGCTCTACTGTATTTTTCAAAACTGTAATACATCATCATTTGATAGACTGCGGTTTTGAAAATCCCATTGAGGTCATTAGTTTTAATCTGTTTGGCAAAAGAATTGGAATAGTCAAAATAAGGACCTTTAATTTTACCTGAATTATAAGCTGGATCCTTAAGATGCTGTATTGTTTGCCTGATAGAAGACAAGGCCAGCGCTGTATTTTTTTGGTTGATGACATTCCATACCGCATAATCATAGGCATCAACTTCTTCGGAAAAATAATCAAGAGGTGTCCCTGCAAAAAGATGCATAAAACAATACACTTCGGCGCCATATGCAGCAAAAACATAATCACCCACTTCAACTCCCCTTATATAAATTTCGCTGGTAGTTGACTGTGATTCGAGCAATGGCAATGTCCAGTGCCTTACGAATACATTGCTGATCAAATGTGCTTTGGCAAATTCTTCACGGGCATCATATTTTTCGACAATGTCTTTTGCAAGTTGGCCATACAATGCCCCTTTTCTCATTTCGCCTGTTACCCCGCAAAGTACTAGCCCAAAACCTCCGTAACCACTTGATGAAGCCGGTGTATTTCCATATTTTACCGACAATTTTACCTGTTCAAAAATCAGAATTGGATTTAGATTGGGCAGGCCAACATAGGTAGGTCCATTTAGGTAAGTCAGCATTCGAATTGCTGCCAGTTTTTTTGGATCCGTCATCAGGGGTTTTTCGAGCAATGAATGCATCGTTTCCTTTCTTAATGCCCAACGTGTTATAAGAAAAGAGCGAATGATGGCCGCCTGACCAGGGTTTTTAGGTAGAGAAATACCCAACTTCTCTAAAAAAGCAAGCCCCGTATAAATACTTTTTATCAATTGATTTTGAGCATGAAAAGCTAATACTTTAATCTTATAGGCAATCTCCGCATCCAGTATTGTTCTGGCATGCTGAATTATTTCATCAATATGTTGGTGTGCAATATCAAAATCGGTTTTCAGAAATGCATTTTCGGCAATTTCTTCATAAAGTGTCAGCGAATTATTGTAATCTATTTCCCAGTGATTGGGCGGTAATAAGGAAAATCCCGTTTTGGCGTACCTGAGTCCAATGTCGTAGGCAGCTGATTTTTTAGCCATTTTAGCTGCCGAAATATTCAGATCAAGCAATAGATTTTTTTCCTTTGTATCAGTAATGTTCGATAAACCATTGTTCAATTGATCAACAATATCAAAATTTCGTTCATTTTTTTCATCTTCAGGAACAATTGCCAACAATGTACGACCAATACTGAGATGGATTTTTTTTCTGGCTTCTTCAGTCTGACTATTATATGCGGCCTGCTGTATCCTATCGTGAACAAATTGATAATTCCCTTTTTCTTTATTATCAAGGATTCGTATAATTAAGCCGTTAATTAGAGCTTCATCCAGGCCTCTGTCGAACTGCTCATTTGAAATTGAAAGAATTCTTTCCAAAACCGCCCGATCGAAATTGTTTCCAATACATGATGCATATTGAAGAACTGTAGAGGCTGCTTTACTGAGTTTAGCCAATTTAGTGGTCATGTATTCAACCACATTATTTGAGCTTTTTGTAGAAATGATTTTCTTTGTGTCCCATTCCCATTTTCGGGTTTTAGGATCAATAAATATTAGCCCTTCATCATGCAGGCCTTTTAGTAACTGAAGCGTGAAAAAAGCGTTTCCATTCGTTTTTTCAAAAATGATGGATGCAAATTCTGTTACTTTAGCTTCGCCACCAAAACAATCATGACATAATTCAGTAACATCCTTTAACGAAAGGTCATTAAGAATAATCTCATCAGGCTCCTGTCCTGAATCTTTTAATAACCTAAGCATAACCGCAAGAGGGTGCGCCTCATGTACTTCGTTATCCCGGTAAGTACCTAGAATCAATATTTCTTTATTGCCCGCTTCCTGTAAAATATTTTGAAGAATAGTAATTGATCCCAGATCAGCCCACTGCAAGTCGTCAATTAATAAAACAGTTGGTTTATCAACAGTGCCTAAAGCTTTGACAAACCTTACAAATGCATTGTTAAAACGGTTTTGGCTTTCAGTCCCGGTCATTTCAGGAATTTCTTCCTGTGGCCCGATAAGCAGCTGAAGGTTTGGAATGATATCCACAATCACTTTTGCGATTCGTCCAAGCGCAGTTGTTATCCGTTTTGCCCAGAATGCTACTTGTTCATCTTCACCAAGAAGCAGATTCTCTATATGATTTTGTAATCCATTAATAAGTGCAGAGTAAGGAATACTCTTCTGCAAATGGTCAAATTTACCTTCAATGAAATGGCTTCCTTTGTTGTAGGCAATCTCTTTCAGTTTTAGTGCGAGTGCGGTTTTTCCGGTTCCTGATCTGCCTTTGATAAGAATCAACGATCTGGAACGATGTTTCAAAGCGTCAAAAGCACGCTCGAGTTGTAAAATATCCTGATCCCTTCCATATAAACGATCAGGAATTTTCAATTCAGTACTTACATCAAATTGTCCCAGCTCATAATTTTTCTGATCAATTGGTGAAACTTCACTGTAAAATATCTCCTTCGCTTTTGACAAATCAAAAAGCAATCCCGAGGCACTCTGGTATCTGTCGTCTGGATTTTTTGCCATTAATTTGGCGACAATCCTTGAAAATAAAACGGGAATATGCTTAAAGTAATCGTGCAGAAAAGGAATGTCGGCGGCAATATGCTTGTGGATCAATGAGAGGGTTTCTTCACCCACGTATGGTAATTGTCCTGAAGCAAGATGAAAAAAAGTGATACCTAGTGAATAGAAATCTGTCCGGTAATCTACCAGCCTGTTTACCCTTCCTGTTTGTTCAGGAGAAATGTAATCAAGGGTACCATCAAGTTCTTCCTTTAAATTTTCGCCCGTATAGCTGCCAATTTTTTCACTTATACCAAAATCAATCAATGTGGCCTGATCTGTTTTTGAGTTGATAATGATATTACTGGGTTTGATGTCTTTATGGAAAACACCGGCATCATGCAAATCTTTCAAGGCTTTAGCTGCACTAATCGCCAAATTTATAATTTGCAAAAAGTCAGTGTTCGCTTCAGCAATTTTATCCTGCAGATCTATTCCTGTAACATAAGTTCTGACCAGTAAATCTTTGTTTCCGGCTTTGTCAATCCTGATAGCCCTTACAATTTTCTTGGAATGAATATTTTCCGTGATTTTCAGTTCGTTCCGCAGCCTATCCAGCTCTTTGTGATGATCAATCGGGTCATTCGGAACTTTATAAATCACCTCACAATTGGCCTTAATATCAAAATCCCTATAGAAAGTATAATTTCTATTTTCCTTAAAAATTTCTGATGGGAGGCGAACCATATTTTAAAACTGAATACTAATTGAAATGTTTTCCAGTTCCATATACCTCTTAACAGGCATATTTTTATCTACCAACACCAGATTCTGGAGGAAATTGGCTTGTAATTTCTGAAGTGCAGCAGTGGAAAATTGATAATCGACATCAATAAGTCTTGTCACTGTCCAATCATTAAAGAACAATTTCCATTCTAGCGCATATTTAAATACATCTTTAAATTTAGCTTGATCTTTTACATTAAAGGTATCACTTTTCAAAGAAGGTGGTGGAACACGCATCCTTAATGGTAGTCGGTTTAAAGGAATTGTACCATACGAATGATGATCGGTGGCATGTGCGACAGACAAATCCCACATCACTTTTGCAAGCGCCCCTGAAAGGTTATCAGCTATTAATATTTCTTTTCCATCCGGAAATCCGGGAAGCCATTTTGCAATATAATCAGCCCATTTAACAATGTCAGGGTATTCATCTGGCTTAATGTGCTTAACCACTTCATCAGTAAATTTCTTAAAAGCATTATAATAATTCATGAGATACACATCGTATTCGGAATGTACTTTTTGAGGTTTCATTGACCAAACATAAGGAGGATATGAAGAGTTACCCTCAATTCCCTGGTAACCTGATTCCAACAAAGTCAATAATCCTTCCTGAGGCCCGCAAAAACCCGAATAAGGATATCTTTGGTTATTAGCTACAGGTGAAGATGGGTTTTCAAGAACAGTATTATTTAACATCAGTGTAAACTGGAAATGGGGATACAACAACTTAAATACCGTATTATCCATCGGTAAAGATGTTTTGGTAATGGCATTTACGGTGTCAAAAGGAAAATGCAATATGGGATGTGTAGAAAGTAAAATGCGATATGTGGCGCCCATCATGGCATAATTTTTCGCGAGGTCCCAGGCATGATCATCTTTTGGGGTGGTTAATAACTCTGTTTCGTAAATGTATATCCCATGTACACTAAGCTTGTTCTCATTTTTGTTTTTGCTCATTAGGGCAACTGTACTCGCAACATACATTCCTTCGAATGGAAATACATTTTTCATACAAATAAAATCAGCTACAAAGTATTCCTTATCGGGGTCTGTTTTGTCAAGCAGTTCTTTAAAAATATCCTGCAAATTATCATCAATAACAGGGTTCAGAAACTTGGCAAGTGGCGTTGTTAGAATCTGGTCGCAGAAAACATCATCGCTTAAAATTTCCCAACTTGGGTTTTTCCAGGCTTTCCAAAGCGCAACAGGCCAGTAAAATAATACATTTCGAATGTATCTTAAACCAATGTTTCTGAACCATGTTTTTTGCTCTTCTTTGGGTATGTGAACAACAGCAGGCGCATCGCCGAATGGATTAGAAGGACTGGGTTGTGGCCATGGGCCTTTGCGGTCATAAAGATATTTCGTGGTATTCATTTATTTAGAATTAGTTTAAATAGTCGAAATAAATATACAAAACGTAACATGCATGTAATGAACATGCGAGAGCAGATATTTGTTTTTGATAAAGTTACCGGCACTGGCTTTTTGTAAAGGAAAAAAGAAGACAAATCGAGTAATAATTATTGAATTATCTTGGTTATGAGCTGTTTAAATATAAATAACTTTAAAATTATTGGCTCTGATAAATTGAAAATGCCTGATCTGTTTTTACCTGAATATTTGTGTATTTTGTAAATGACTATGGATTAACAAAATAGAATAAAATGGAACACAAAGAAATAAAAGAAATCATCCGGGAATGCCGAAAAAAAACCAGGATAGCATATACTGACAGGGGAGGCTTTTTCACTCCGAAACTAAAAAGCATTAACCATCTCGAAGTTGGAAATTCTAAAATTATTTCAAGTCCGGTGGCTATATTTTTAGAACTTCTTTATGATTTGAAAAAGAAGCTTAGAGATTTTTTTCAAAAAATAAATAAGCGCATGTTTCCCCGCGAGGATAAAATATATGGCAAAATAATAGACAGCAAAATTAACGGCAAACTGACTTTTGCAAAAAAGAACGGATACGCCAGGCCTATCCACTACATCAAGGTTGAATTATGGGCAAGAACCTGGTTTTTGCAATGGCGGAAATTAAGTGATGGAATTAGTGGTGTGGATGGCCATTACATATTGAACTATGATATGCAGGAGGCTAAAAAATGGAGCAATGCAAAACTGCATATCGAATTGTATCAAATCACACATATCTTTTTTAAAAATGAGGTTCCTTTACCTAACTATCAGCTATTCGACAAAGTTGAGGTGAGAAAAGACCAAATCAGGGTAAAATCATTTGTTATGGAAGACATCCAACTGTTTTATTGGGAATACAGGGATGATTTTCCGACAGCCCGGGTTGTAATCAAAGACCATGACAAAGATGCACCTCAGTATTACACCCAAGGTCGTACTGATGCGGCATCTGAACAAATTATCCCTTTTGAATTGACAAAATTGAAACACCTGAACCGGATAAAATTGGACCCGGAATCAATCAGTCTGGCTTCAATCCAGCACGATTATCCACTTAACCTGACTCAGTGTATTGAAAAAATGCTGCCGGGTTATAGCCGAAGTGATGAATATTTCGGCAACAGGATGATGAATGGGATGAACCGGGGGGACTTTTTACCCGATAAGGAAAATCCTGAGCATTATTGGATAAAATATTATGGAGCCTGCAATTACGATATCAATGATAAGTATGCTTTCCCTGATGTGGAAATAAAATTTAAACTCCGGCCAGATGGATTACCTGTGCCTATTGAGATACATATCACAGGCCCGCTGAATGCATATGAAAAAGACCGCTGGGAAAAACAGGTTTTCAAGCCGTCTGATGGGCCAAATTGGGAATATGCAAAAAGGATAGCTAGAATCAACGGGGGTGCATCTACCGAAATAGATGAGCACTTTGCCGGAACTCACCTGAACACGGAACAATATGCCATTGCTGCCTACCGTAACTTAAGGTTAAGCCCTGTTGCCAGTTTGTTGCTGCCTTACCTCAAAGAAGTCATTTTAATCAACCATTGCGCTGACAGTATTTTGCTGCGTGATTTTCTTCCTGAAGCAAATGCCCTAACCCTGACAGGCATAAAGCAAAGGGTCGCGGACATACTTGGCGTTCAGGACTGGAAGGGATTTCATCCGATGAAACCCATTAGCAAGTCACATGACATGGCTTTTTCAGATAATTTATTCTGGGATATTACTAAAAAATATGTAGATAATTTTATCAATGAGAATTTAGCAGAAATTAAAAAATACTGGTTTGAAATTTTTTGTTTCTCAAACGACCTTGTCGAAAACAGTGTGAAGGTTTTCCTGTCGGATGTTGACCTTGACAAACTTGGTCCATACGAAAAAAAACAAGCAGTGGAAAGATTGGAGTATTATAGCTTTGCCTATATTTTTAATGCTAATCTGAAAAGGGAAAAATTCAATGGTGAATTAAAAACCATTTCACCAATAACCAAAAATAATGGCTCAACAGATGTCAGCCCTGAAGATATTCAAAACCTGAAAGACAGTTGCTGTTACATCATTTTTGTTGCCACTTATCTGCATACCTGGATAAATGAGCATCAATATGATGATATTGGTGAAGTGCTTTACAATTGTATGGGCCTTCGTTTTGGCGTTGGTGAAAATGGTGTACTCGCCCCAGAAAGTGATTTAAGAATCGCACCTGACCTTACCCGCGCGACCCAAGGTTTATGGTTTGCAAACTTACTCTCAAGAACAGAGTATGGCTTTATTACCAGGAATGAAGACGGTGATGTCAATCCTGTTTATTCAAAAATGTTGCTGGACCATAAAGACGAATTTCTTGAGGTGGGCATTGAAATTCAGAATATAGAATCAAGGACAAATATTTAGTTATTGATTTTTATTTGGATAAGATATCAGGATAATAGGTCGAAAATGACCTCTTATTTTTATGACCGAATTTTTCAATACCTTGATGGCATTACGATTACAGTGATCGGGTTGGTGAATTCGCAGGTTGCAACTTTTCCTTTCTCCAAAACCTGTTTTTCAGAATAGATGCACCCAGGGACCTTCTTTTTGGTATTCCCATCCGATTCAGGATTAATTCCTCCGGACCAGGGAATTTCTTAAACTGGAGAGTCGATAGGAACAGGATTCATCTGACCTGGCCGAAGTTTATATACGCAGGTCAGATATATTCCTAAGTCTCTTTCTTTCTTTATCAGACTTTATATATTTACAAACGAATAGGCTAAAACAAATCTGTCAATGGTTTACGACTATATTGTTATCGGATCGGGATTCGGTGGAAGTGTTGCAAGTCTGCGTCTTGCAGAAAAAGGATATTCCGTTCTACTGATTGAACAGGGAAAACGATACAAAACGAACGATTTTCCGAAAACAAACTGGAACCTCGCCAGGTATCTGTGGGTTCCCCAATTGAGATTTTTTGGTTTCCAGAAACTTTCTTTTTTTTCAAGTGCCAGCATTCTGAGCGGCACCGGCGTCGGGGGTGGAAGCCTCGTCTATGCCAACACGTTATACATTCCGACCGACGAATTCTTCAGAAATCAGTCGTGGAGCCATTTCGGCGACTGGAAGAAAATGCTCGGACCGTTTTACGACAAAGCTTCCTTCATGCTCGGAAGGAAAAAATATTCAAAAAAAAATATCGAAGATCAGATTTTGAAAGAAGTTTCCAAAGACATGAATGCGCAGGAAACATTTGAATCGGTTTATGTTGCGGTTAATATTGATGGCATTGAAACGGAATCTGATCCGTATTTTAACGGCTTGGGCCCACTCCGGAAAGGATGTATTGAATGTGCAGGATGCATGGTGGGATGCCGGGAAAATGCAAAAAACACGCTGGACATAAATTACCTATGGTTTGCCGAAAAAATGGGGGCCAGGATTCTTCCGGAAACAAAGGCCGAAAAAATCAGCTTTTCTCAAGACCTCTATCGTGTTGAGACCAAAAACATAACTTTTATATAACCGACGGATCAGTTGTTCAGGGAAATATCGGCGTTAATCCAAGCCTTACGATTACCGCAATGGCAGAGTATTGTATGAATGGTATTCCGACAAAAGATGGAGCAGAGCTGACAGACCTATCGAAACAACTTAATCAACTTGAAGAAGCATGGAAAATGAATAAATCAGCCGGATAATGGAAGAACAGCATAACTATTTTCAATGAACGAAAAGATTCTTTTAACGAATCTATTCTGAATAATGATGGTAAAATATGGGTAACCAGCAATCTTGGCCAGGGAAGTACATTTTATTTCACACTTAAAAATCACATGGAAAATATTTCCTGAGGACTCCTGGGTTGTACAAATCTGCAATTAGTTCCACTTTAACACATTTCAATACCGTTATTTAATACGATATTTTGCATTTTTTCGATTTTAGGTTCATTATTAAAGCAATTACAAACTACCTGTGTTTACCTTTTAATCATTTTTTGAGCACTTTCCGGATAAACGTTATCATGTCTTTCTTTTCCGGAAATGGAGGAAAGGAAAAGTTCATTCCCATACAGCCAAGTCCAAGTGCCGAAACTTCCAGTCCACTGTTTCCTAATTTGCGTTTTTGAATTGTTGAGTTCATCGTTTTAGTCTTAAAATTTATTGATACAAAAATCAAACAATTTCAGTCAATGCTAAACAGTCTGTCAAACATTCCTGAATTTCAAAGGACTCAACTGAACATGTTTCCTGAAGAAGTTATTGAAATGGCTTACTTCGGTAAATTTGAATGATCCATTTATTCTTTTGCTTTTTTCAGATTTAAGGTAATTTGCTTTTTAAGTTGTTTCATATCGGCTGCATCCTTCTTTTGGTGTATGTGCCGCTCAATGCCTTTCTCCAGAATAAGGCTTTGCTTTTCGTACAGGGAACAAGCCTCACACATCATTTTGTGCGCTTTAAGTTGCATCTGTTCGGTAAACGAAAGTTTGATGTGTATTTTTTTCTCGATCAGTTCCGATGCCCTCAGGCAGGAAAGAAAGAGCGTATTCATTATTTGTTTGATCATTTTAGCTGAATTTTAGTTGTTTAACCAGTTTTTTTCAACGCAATCTCTCAACTGGATTTTAGCCCGGTGAATGATCTGCCAAAAATTGGACGTCGTGATACCTAATTCCTGACAAATATCTTCACCATTTTTTTCAATAATGTATTTTAATTTCACTGCAGTGTTCCATCTTTCAGGAAGCGCTTCCATACATTTTTTCAGAACCGTCTGAAATTCATCGTTGTCTAACAGCTGTTCCTCATTTTCTTCCTGCCAGTCTTTGGGTTTCCTGCTTTCCTGCCAACCGCCGTCGGCTTCAAAAAAACCTGATAACGCCTGGTTTTCTAGCGCAACCGGTTGGTTTACCTTTTTCCGGTAATGATCGATTATTTTATGGTTCAGGATACTGAATAACCATGTTTTTGGAGAACTATCGCCTTTGAAGTTTTCTATTTTTTCAACAGCAGCCAGAAAGGTATCCTGTACCAGATCGCTTGCCAGTTCGGCATTCGAAACCTTGTATAAAGCCCACGAATACAGATCGGAGGTGTACGTTTCAACCCATTGGGTCAGGTTAATGGTACTTGTTAATTTCATAAAATTAATTGTACAGATTTATAAGCTTTAAATATACGATAAAGATCAAATTGGGGAGTGTCATCCTGAAGTATTAAATCCAGATTTTTGATTTGAATCGATTAAATGTTTTTATTTTCGCAACAAGACAAGTACCATTACTGGACCCTTCTTTTGTTTGATCCTTATTATAAAATCAACCTATCATTTTGTTTAGCTTTTCATAAATAACAAAATAATTGATTGACAAAATACTGACTTTACTCCCTCTTCAAAAAATGTTATAATGGAAACTAACTCAAAAAAGCATATCAACAGTTTTTTAGCCATATCCAATGGATTAAGATTTAAGCTTTGGGCGATCGTCGGTAAAAACGAAACAAAAAACGTTCCGATGGAAATATACTTCCACAACCGGTCATGTCGGTTTCTGTGTTTTCATTTGATGCGGGTGATGTGATTGTTTTGGAAATTCAGCCTTCACCTTTTCCCCCGGTGCGTTACAAAGGAAAAACCTGGATTCGGGTTGGACCATGAAAAGCGGTTGCCAACGAAATGGAAGAACGCATCCTCATTGAGAAAAGAACAACCAATGTTAGTTCGTTCGATATTCGCCCTTCTTTAGGGAATGATTTGGATAGCATCAACCTGAAATTATTTGCTGATGAATACCTGCCACAGGCCATTGATAAAGATGTATTGCTGGAAGACTTTCTCGAATATTCCATTATTCAGCAAAAGCCGATCCCGGTTTCTGCATTAAAAGAAGAAACGAAATCCAATTTTCCGAAATGGGCCATTCGCGAGTTGCTGATGAATGCCATCATGCACCGCGATTACGAATCGAATACACCCATTAAATTTTATCAATATGCCGACCGGATTGAAATCGTTAATCCGGGTGGTTTGTATGGAAATGCCCGGCCCGAAAACTTTCCTTCGGTCAACGACTACCGGAATCCGGTAATTGCCGAAGCCATGAAGGTGATGGGCTATGTCAATCGCTTTAACCGGGGCATTGCACGAGTGCAACACGAATTGGAAGAAAATGGCAATCCGGCGCCTGTTTTTGACTATCAGCGAATGGGTGTCTTTGGAGTAACGGTTCCTGAGGTGGATTACAAACTGATTAATGAGCAGTTCGTAATAAAGGACTTATCAGTTCGTAATAAGTTCGTAATAAATCAGGAAGAAGTTCGTAGTAAGTTCGTAGTAAATCAGGAAGAAGTTCGTAGTAAATGCGGGGAATCAGCGCTCAAAGTCTTTCTGTTGATTGCTGAAAACAACAGCCATACAGCAGAATCTATTGCTCAGCAAATAAAATTAAGCTCAAGATGGGTACAAAAAATCCTTACCAAGCTAAAGGACTATAATTTTATTGAACGAGTCGGGGCTGATAAAAATGGGTATTGGCAAATAAAAGTAGGTGATGAAAATAGGTAGGTCACATAACAATTCGTAGTAAGTTCGTATTAAACCTGCAAGAAGTTCGGGATAAATGTCGGGATAAACTAGGGAATAAATGTCGGGATAATTAGAGCTTGCTGAAAAAAACTGTAAAACCATGAAGTGGTTTAATTTGAATAACCCCCGGTGTAGCATGCGGAACCGGGGGCATGCACGATACTTTACACCAACCCCAAAGTGGGTTGAACATTGAGTCAAAATATTAAGGTTGGTCCCCTTCAGGATTCCTTAAAATGTAAAATGGACGTATTTGATAACGAATAATGAAGGAATAAATGAAGGAATAACCAGGGATTAAACCAGGGATTAAACTACTGTAACGAATAGAGATACTAATAGCGCAAACCAAAAATGAGCAACAAAACCATCGAAATATTGGGCAAAACCTTTGCCAGCGAAGCCGAAGCACAAGCCTGGTACAAAGACGACCTCCGCAAACGCCTGCCCAAATCCCTACATCAATGAGTTTATCGAAAAATACGGAAAACCCTATAACGAGGAAACCGATGATTACCACCGTGAACCTTTTGTTGGGGACGTGAGCGAGGGGAAAAATAATCCGGTTTATAATGCTCATACATACCATACAAAAGTCCCACATAAAGCAATTTCTCATTACATTAAACACTATTCAGTGAAAGGCGACATAATTTTAGATGGTTTTTCTGGAAGTGGTATGTCAGGTGTCGCAGCTTCTGAAGAAAATAGAAAAGCCATTCTTATTGATTTGGCCCCAATTAGCACTTTTATAACATCCAACTATAATTCACTAAATTCAAAAAGAGAGTTTCAGTTAGAGTTTTCTAAAATATTGAATGATGTAACAGAGGAGTTAGGTTGGCTCTATGAAACAAATCATATTCACACAATAAATAATACTCAAAAGGATATCTTTAATAAGGATTTTGAAAAAAACAAAGGCGTTATAAACTACACAATCTGGTCGGATATATTCTCATGTCCCTATTGCTCCCATGAGTTTGATTTCTTTTCTGTTGACAATAAAAAAGACGAAGATAAAGGTTTTAGTTGCCCATCTTGTAAGGCTTATTTAAAAAAGGATAATTGTATTCGTGTTAAAGAATTAATTTATGATTCTCTTCTTTTGAAAGAAATCGAAATTAATAAGCAGAAGCCTGTATTAATTAATTATACATACAATAAAAAAAGGTTTGAAAAGATACCAGATGATAATGATATAGAACTACTTAGAATAATTGAATCAACCAATTCAAGCTACTGGATTCCGGCATATAAAATGTTGTTTAAAGATGGGGCTTGGGGTGATATTTATCGCACGGGTTATCATTACGGTGTCACTCATTCTCATCATTTTTACACAAAACGGAATTTGTTAATTCTTTCAGCATTTTGGAATAAAGCAAAGCTTATAAAAACAAAATGGATGATAACATCCATTATTAATTACGTATGTAAGAAACAATCATATTCAGGAGGTGGAGGTGGCATGCCAGGAGTCCTATTTATAGCATCTCTAGTCCAAGAGAAAAATGTGATAGATGTAATAAAAAGAAAGGCAAAAAAAATAATTGAACTTCTTTCTGATAAACCATATCAGTTCAATGTAATAACATCTAATCAGTCGGTCACAGGCCTTTCAAATTTAAAAGAAAATTCCGTCGATTATATTTTCACTGATCCTCCCTTTGGGGATAATATTATGTATTCAGAAGCAAGTTTCCTCTGGGAATCATGGTTAAAAGTTTTTACAAATAATGATACAGAAGCGATTATCAATAATAGTCAGCAAAAGAATCTAAGTTCCTACTATTATCTGATGCATGAATCATTTAAACAATATTATAAAGTATTAAAACCTAAAAGATGGATTACTGTTAAATTTCACAATTCAAAATCATCAGTCTGGAATTCTATTCAAGAAGCTATAATCAAGGCTGGATTTGTGATTGCCCAGGTTTCAGTATTGGATAAAAAACAAGGAAGTTTTAAACAAGTTACTTCATCAGGTGCAGTAAAGAGCGATCTGGTAATTTCAGCTTATAAACCAAGTAAAAAGTTCGAAGATAATTTCCTTAAAAATGGAGGTGAAGGTCTGGAGTTGGATTTTGTACAGGAGTTTTTGCAGCGACAACCCATTCGCCCTGTGTTGGAACGCACCGAAAAAATGCTTTACTCTAAAATGTTATCTTACTATATCCAACACGGTTACGAGGTACGTTACGATGCCACAACCTTTTACCAATTGTTGCATGATAATTTTGCTGACGAAGATGGATATTGGTTCAACGCCGGGCAAATCAACTCCTATTTGGAGTACAAAAAGAAAATGAAACTGGAAGGGATCGACGACATCAAACAGGGAGCTTTTATGTTGTTTGTAACCGATGAGAAGTCGGCCCTGGTTTGGCTGCACAATTTTCTAAACGAGCCTAAATCGTTTTCCGATATTCACACAGCCTTTACCCAATTGGCCAACATGCAAGGCGACGAAGTGCCCGATTTAAAAGAGCTAGTTGACCAGAATTTCATTGCTGAAAACGGCCTGTACCGTCGCCCGAAATCCGAACCGGAACACAATTCAGTTCTCGAAAAGCGCGAAAAACAATTGATGCGTCATTTTGAGAGTCTGCTCATCCAGGCACAAACTGAGAAGAAAAAAATCAAATCGATTCGGAAAGAAGCAGTACTGCTGGGATTCGAAATTTGCTACAAACAAAAACGCTTTCAGGATATTTTGTTATTAGCCCAAAAGCTCGATAAGACAATTCTCGAAGAAAGTGTTGACCTGAAAGAGTTTGTAGATGCTGCCGAAATCATGCTAAGCGGAATCCGTTAGCATGAGTTGGCAAAGCAACATATTTTACCGCTACCGGCTGGATGAAAAAGGGGTAACTATTTTATCCGATCACACCGGGATTTTGGGTCAGTCGGCCTTTCTCAACTTTCTGGCAGAGAGAGGAAAACCTTACCTTATTGCAAATTCAATCGCTGATTTGATCGGTAAACTCAATGCTCCCGATTTGGTAATCATTGCCCCATAAGCTTGAAATTCCGACATTCATCAGCAATAAAACCGAATCGCATATTTTCCGGTATTCCGATATTCCGGTAAACGGTGACACGCAAGTATTCGAAAAGCTTCGGACTGATGAAACCGTTTTGTTGCTGAATTATATCGATCACACCAACCCACATCAGGTGCTGTCAGCAATTCAATTGCCCGACTTATTGAAATTGGCACGTCAACAGGCAGAAAAGAAAGAATTACAGGAATTAATGGCAAAAATTCCACTGCTTGTTCAGCAAAATTATTCAGTCGAAAATATGCTGGCATTAGCGGATACATGGGGCAAAATCCAATACAAAAGCTATCTGCTCGATGATTCAGGGTATTTGGAATTGACCGAAATGATTGACAATTACAGTAATCACTGGTTTGAAAATGGAACATGGCAGGAAGCATTCTTTGCCACAGCAACCAATCCTAAAACCGTTGACAAAATCATCCACAAAATAAAACAGGATAAAGCCGAAAAACGGGCATTACTTTGCTTCGATTGTATGGGTTTACCCGAATGGCTTTTACTGAAAGATTTTTTGGCTGATCTGGATTTACAGGTTGAGCAATCAGATGTTTTAGCGCTAATGCCATCCATTACTTCCATTTCACGGTCGGCTATTTTTGCCGGAACTTATGAAGTATATCAAAAGACCAATCCGGGTCAAGCCGCAGAAGAAAAAGATTTTAAAGGTTTTTTTGGTCCGACTGATACATTATATCTGAGGGAAAAAGACTTCGTGAATGGTGAGGTGTTGATTGGATACAAGACGGTAAGTGTTCTGTTCAATTTTTTTGACGACCTGAGCCATTCTACCATCCTTCAGGAAAGCAAATTGACCAAGTTCAATTACTACAACGCCGTAAAAGACTACCTACGCGATAGCCAGGTAAAACAAATCATTCAGGAACTGATTGCCCTGAATTTCACCATTTACATTTGTTCCGACCATGGTTCTACCATTGCCCGGGGCAACGGCAAACGAATTGACAAATATTTGCAGGACACCTTTGCTAAGCGCGGTACAATTATTTCGCGCGATGCGGTAGAACTGACAAACGAAAAGAAAGTAAACATTCCATTTATCGATGACAAAGTAGTAGTCATCCCATCCAAACGGGAAATGTTTGCCGATAAAAACAAATTGGAAATTAATCATGGCGGCATAACCCTCGATGAAATGGTGGTACCGTTTATTAAAGTGCTAAAACCGACATTATGCTAGGATACGACAGACCATTAAAACCGGAGTGGATATATAAAACTTTAAAACTGCTGGTGCCAGGACAGAAGCCGGAGGATTTCTACGAGCCTTACAACGATATTGCTGTAGAATTGACAGGAAAAGATGGTCGAAGAAAAACGCGGACCATATTGTTCCGCACATTCATTTATTCCTTTCAGGAAAAGCAATCCACTATCGAAAATAACCTGTTGATTGAGCTTTCAAAACAACGCGACTTCGCATACATGAAACCACTTTACATGGCTAAATTCATGCTCGATTATGAAATACTGGCTCAATTTACCAAAGTGTTTTTTCAAATTTTCGATCCGTCACAAACCATAAGTACAAAAGCGCTGACAGCAAAAATGATTGCCAAATTCGGAGACACGGAAATTGTAAAGTGGTCCACACGTGCTTTTCTAAAAACATTGTCTGATTTCAATCTCATCGAAAAAGTGACACAGGATTCTTTTCACCAACTTCCGAAAGAGGAGCTATCTGATGAGCAAGTGAAAGATATAATCTACTTCTTATTAAAAAGGGTCCAGATCGACTGATCCGAACCCTCAAATATTAGTAGAATTTGAAAAAATTAATCCATTTAATTATTTCAAAATTTTTGTTGTAATGTTACTGATGCTGGTTTCAATGGCTTCAAAAGGTTTGCCGTTGCCTTGGTTGTCGTCTTCAACAAACAGGAGTTTAGCTCCGGCGGTCTCTCTTGCAGCCCAGATCTTTTTAAAATCGATTACGCCTTCTCCAACAGGACAAATATCGTCTTTAATCACATCAAAGAATGGTGGTTGATTGGTGCGCATATCTTTAAAGTGTAAAAGCTGGAACCTGCCCGGGTACTTGTTAAACATTTCAACCGGATCCTGTCCGGCTTTTGATGCCCAGAAAAGGTCTAATTCCATCGTAATTAGTTCTGCATCCATTTCAGGAAGGAATATATCATAATAGGGTACTATTCCATCGAGATTGGCGAACTCAAAATTATGATTATGGTATCCAAACTTTATTCCAACTTCTTTCATAATTTCACCAACTTTATTCCAGTCACCTATCATTCTTTTATAGGTTTCAACATTGCGGTCAACCTCTTCAATCCAGGGCTGAATACAATATTGAACGCCAAGTTCAGCATGTGCGTCTGCCATTATTTTTGCAGTTTCACTCGTAATACCTGCCGATTCAACTGCGGAATGACTGCTGATAGCCTCCATTCCCAGATCATTGACCATTTTTTTGAATTCGGAAGGAGATTGGCCATAAAATTTACCGTTTGAATAACTTGCCAGTTCCAGATTTTTATATCCAAGGTCAGATACCTTTTTTAATGTCCCCGGAAGGTCCGCACTCATGGCATCACGAATGGAGTACAGTTGTAATCCGACTCCAAATTTTTTCCGGTCGTCAGCAATATTCGTTTTACATGCGGCAGTGCCCAGTAACATCATGCCAGCCGATCCGGCAGCTGAAATTTTTAAGAATTTTCGTCTGTTTTGCATAGCTTTTACCAGTTTGTTGATTAAGTTTGATTTTCTCTGAAAGGATAAAAATACTACTTTATCGCAAGCTCCAAGACGAACAGGACAAAAACTTGCAATATTAAAGGGTCAATTAACTCCTTCGGTAATAAAATTAATACTTTCAAGGACAAGGTGCGGACATATTTTGTAAGTGTACGGGCATATTTCAACAGAGCACGTAAGCAATTTGCCGGAGTGCGGACGACCTTTCCCGGCACAGGAAGAGGTTTGAAATGATGCCTGCAACCTTACCTTTTCCGCTCATTTTATTTATTAAGCTAAATTTTCCGCAATGGTATAACTCATCTACAGTTCACTGTTCAGCCTTTCCAGAAAGGCTTTCCCGGGTTTTCAGAACAGATTCGTAAAAAAGTTCCTGTAACTTATTTTTACATTGAAGAGGTGAATCATCAAAAGTCACGGACTTAAATTCAGTGATGAATTTTTACATGAAGGCAACTCTTATGGTTTGTTCCCGATTGGGAAAGTTACTAAAGAATACTCTCGATTTTTTAAGGCCAGACTTTCTTGTGCATCAATATTGATATTCAGGGCAGAAACAATCTGGATTTTTGCCTTTGTTTTTTTTGCAAACATAATGGCCCACAATAATCTTTTTGAAGTACTTTCTGAAACATCGATTGGAATTAAGATGCTTTTTATCTCTTTTTGGGTTGAATCTTCATTAACCGACAAAACCGGGCAAAAGGAATGGCCAATAATTTTATCGATATGATTTTGTTGCAACAGGCTTGAAATACCTTTCTGACGTTTACATCGCTTTAAGATCATAAAAAGAAAATCACCACCCTGTGCCTGGTCGGTCAGAGTTGGTACCAATTCGCCCATTATAACCTTTAAAATTACATGATCCGGAATATCTCCCTTGAAATAATCGGCGACAAAGTTTGTTAGCTTACGGAAAGCTTCATCTCTCAGTTCTTTGACTTTTAAAGAGCCAACTGTGTTGTTTGAATCAATATTTTGGATTTTGAAACCTAACATGCGTTTTTTATACGGTTAATGTTCAAAAAGGGTATATATAAAAGCAGTATTTACAATTTAGCTCGCTGATACTGTAACGGCCACGAAATATCATCACCTGAAATTTTTCCGGCATTCAATGCAAAATAGGGTTCCCTCAGCGATTGCCTTGCAATCAGAATAAGGTCTGCCTCTTCTTTTATTAAAATATTTTCAGCCTGCTGCACTTGGGTAATCAATCCTACTGCACCAGTTAAAATACCTGCCTCTTTTTTAATCCTTTCTGCAAAAGCAACCTGGTAGCCGGGACCAATCGGGATTCTGGCGTAAGGCGCCAATCCGCCTGACGAACAGTCAATCAGGTCGACTCCGTTCAATTTCAGGATGGATGAAAGTTGCACCGCTTCACCAATGTCCCAGCCTCCCTCCGCCCAATCGGTTGCAGATATTCGGACAAACAAGGGAAGGTTTTGCGGCCAGACTTTTTGTACTGCTTCCACAATTTCCAGAAGCAGGCGTATCCGGTTTTCAAAACTACCGCCATAGTTATCAGTCCGGTGGTTGCTTAAGGGCGAAAGAAACTGGTGAATCAGGTAACCATGAGCCGCATGGATTTCTGCCAGTTTATAACCGGACTGCATAGCCCGTTGAGCAGCAGTTTTAAAATCGGTAATTATTTTATGAATTCCATCGGCATCCAGTGCAGCCGGAGTTTCGTCTTCCGGATTAAACGCCAGTGCCGACGGAGCAACAGTTGTCCATCCACCCACTTTTCCCTGAAGTTGTCTGCCGCCGTTCCAGGGCAGGGCACAACTTGCTTTTCTCCCGGCATGAGCCAGTTGAATGCCAGCCACTGCCCCCTGCTGATGAATAAATGTGGTAATACTTCGCAACTTTTCCATATGTTCCTCCTGGTACAAACCCAGATCGGCAGGCGTAATGCGGCCTTCGGCTGAAACGGCCGTAGCCTCCTGGATAATTAAGGCAGCACCACCAACTGCCCGGCTGCCTAAATGCACCAAATGCCAGTCGTTTGCAAAGCCATCAACAGCCGAATACTGGCACATCGGCGAAATGACAATCCGGTTTCTGAATACAACATCTTTAATCGTGAGTGGAGATAAAAGTTTTGACATGATTGATATTTAAATAGTTGTTATTCGATAATAATTTTCCCTGTTTTCAGAATCTCTGACCCGATCCTTAACTTATAAAAATAGTTAATCAGGTCAGTTTTACTGATGATTTCCGGATAACAAGCCTGGTGTTCAAAACCACCTGTTCCGGTTTCGTCTCCGGGTTTTCAAGGCACTTAAAAAAAAGACGTGCAGCTTCCTGTCCGATTTCAAACGTTGGATGAGTAATTGAAGTCAGAGCAGGTTCAACCACTGTAGAATGAAATTCATCGGTGAAGCCAACAAGTGCAACATCTTCAGGAATGCGAAGTCCACGGCGTTTAATTTCCTTCATGGCAGCAAATGCCACGGTATCGTTTATCCCGAAAATGGCATCAGGGGGTTCAGGTAATTCGAGTAAACGGGCAGTCGCTTTGATCGCATCTTTCGAACTCAGGTTGCATTTGACAAGCAATTCAGGCTTAAATTGCAGACCGCAGCTTTTTAATCCTGAAAGATAACCCTGAGTCCTCTCCTGTGAGATGTTCAGGTGGTCGGGACCGGCGATGTAAGCAATCCGGCGAAATCCGTTTTTATAAAAATGCCGGGTGATTTTTTTTGCAGCTTCCACATTATCCACGATAACTGAAGGAACTTCGCCCGTTCGGCATACCCGGTCGAAAAAAACCAGCGGGATATTGTATTTAATCAGCTGGTCGAAATGGTTATAATTTTTGGTTTCCTGGCTCAGGCACACGATCAGGCCTTCAACCCTGGTTTTTAAAAGATTTTCAACCGAACCAATTTCTTTTTTAAGCGATTCGTTCGATGAGGCAATCAGGATATAATATCCTTTTTCTTCCGCCACCTGTTCAATTCCGGAGATGATGGACGAATAAAAATGAGTGACCAGGTCAGGAACAATAACACCAATCATACGCGTTGCCTGTTTCAGCAGTCCCATTGCCAGTGGATTCGGTGTATAGTTCATTTCGGCGGCCAAAGCCTGAATTTTACGGGTCACATCCGGACTAATGTCCGGATGATTATTTAAGGCCCGCGAAACAGTGGAAATCGAAACTCCGATCTTTTGGGCAATGTCCTTCAATGAAACATGTCTTCTACCTCTTTCCATAATTTTTCGAATAATCCGATATGCAATACAAAGCTAATAGATTTTCAATATCAGCTGGATATTCCAAAGAGTTACACACTCCAAATTACGCCAATAGGTCTTTCAGCAATTTAGTTCTTAATCAATTTAAAAATGTTCCTAAACATTTTTTTGACCTCGCAAACCTTTGCGCAAACCTTTGCATTATTTTGCTGAATTTGAAGTTCTTGCAAAGCGTTTTTTAATCCCGATATTTGTGCAGGAATAGATTAAGATTCAGACTTGAAATTCATTGTTTAACATTTAAAACATATAAAATGAAAAAAATTGTTGTTGCGGGCGCCGGTGGGTTCATCGGTGGTCACCTGGCCAGAAAGTTAAAAGATATGGGTAATGATGTACGCGCGGTGGATAAAAAACCAATGAATCAATGGTATCAGGTTCATACTGACATTGACAACCTGGTTCTTGATTTAAACATCAAAGATAATTGCTATACTGCCCTGAACGGATATAACGAAGTATTTAACCTTGCAGCCGATATGGGAGGAATGGGCTTTATCGAAACGCATAAGGCTGAATGTATGCTGAGTGTATTGATTAACACGCATTTACTCATGGCAGCGAAAGATTTGGGTATCGCCCGTTTCTTTTATGCTTCATCAGCATGTGTTTACAACGGCGGGAAACAGCAGGATACCAATAATCCCGGGTTGAAAGAGGCGGATGCTTATCCGGCACAGGCCGAAGACGGATACGGATGGGAAAAATTGTTCTCAGAACGGATGTGCCGTCATTTCCGCGAAGATTACGGAATTAATACCCGCGTTGCCCGTTTCCACAATGTTTACGGACCGCACGGAACCTGGGACGGGGGTCGCGAAAAAGCGCCTGCTGCCATGTGCCGCAAAGTATTGGAAGCCGAATTGTACGGAAAGGATGAAATCAATATCTGGGGTGACGGAGAACAAACCCGAAGCTTCATGTACATTACCGATTGTGTTGAAGGTATCCTGAAAATCATGTACAGCGACATTATCGAGCCGATTAATCTGGGTAGCAGCGAAATGGTTTCTATTAATCAACTGGTTGATATTGTTGAAAATATTGCACACCGAAAACTGAAAAGAACATACGACCCGGATGCTCCCAAAGGTGTTCGCGGACGTAACAGCGACAATACCATGATTCTTGATTTGCTAAAATGGGAACCAGGGTTGCCACTTGCAACAGGAATGAAAGAAACCTACGACTGGATTAAAACACAGATGATCAGCGGTGGTGTAAAATAACTTAATCAGGGAATGGCTGTTCACCTTCGGGTAAAAAGCTATTTTCCCGTGGAATGATTTGCAGGCCGATCCAAAAACTTCATGAATGAAGATGAACTATGAATGATAAAAAAGTATTGGTCAGCGGATGTTATGACCTTCTTCACGCGGGGCATGTGGCTTTTTTTAAAACCGCATCGCAGTATGGCCGTCTTTACGTGAGCGTTGGCCAGGACGATAATCTCTTCAGGCTAAAGGGAAAAAAACCTTATTTTTCGCAGGACGAACGGGTTTACATGGTAGCTGCGGTGCGATATGTAACCGGGGCCTTTGTTTCATCGGGCGATGGAATGCTCGATTTCGAAGAAGACATGAAGCGCATTAAGCCTGATTATTTTGTTGTGAATACGGATGGTTATACGGAAGGTAAAAGACGGATTTGCCGGGAAAATAATGTTGAACTGATTGTTCTGGAACGGATTCCGGAAGAAGGTTTGCCGGTTAGGTCGAGTTCGCAATCGAAAAAAGATCTGAATTTTCCCTATCGCTTATGCCTTGCGGGCGGATGGATGGATCAGCCCTGGGTTTCGAAGGTTCACCGCGGATCGTGTGTTGTGGCACAAATTTGGCCCGACTACGATTTCAACGACCGTTCGGGCATGGCAACCAGTTCGCGTAAAATAGCCGGTGAATTGTGGGGTGACAAGTTACCTGAAGGTGATCCTGTACGCAATGCCCAATTGCTTTTTGGCGCTGAAAATCCTCCGGGATGTGAATACATTTCAGGATCTCAGGATCAGATTGGCATTCTGGCTCCCGGAGTCAACCGCCTTGATTACGACGGGAATTACTGGCCCTGCAGGATCAAATCAACAATCGATTCCGAAACCTGCGATTGGTTATCACACGTTCTGCACCTCATTCCCCTGGCACCGAGGCCGGAAGGTTATAATCCACTGCTCGAAAAATACCTGACCGTTGAAAACGTGAAGGAACTGGGAGAAGCCGGTGACTTGTGCTGGCAGGGAATTATTGAGCGGGACATCAATAAACTGGGAGAAGGCATGAAACAAACCTTCCTTTCCTGGAAAAGAATGTTACCGTACACTGTTCCTGAATGGGTTTCAGAAGAAATGGAAACCAACTGGTTCCCTTATTATCCGGGAGCAATTACCTCCGGAAGCGGCGGGGGATATGTGATTGTGGCTTCTGAGGAAGAAATTCAGGGAGCGCTTAAGATCAAAATAAAATATTAGAAGAAAGTTCGGAATGTTTAAAATCCGGTAAGCCTTAAGTTTGAAGGAATGCATAACTTTAAGCACTTTTAAAATAAACTCCATGAGTAAAAATTATTGCCTGATTATGGCCGGCGGTTCCGGAACGCGCTTTTGGCCAAGAAGCCGGGTTAAAAAACCCAAACAGTATTTAAGCCTTTTCGGAGATCAATCGCTTATCCAGGAGTCGGTGCAGCGGTTTGCCAATTTTATTCCGGAAGATTGTATTTATGTGGTTTCGGCTAAAGGACAAAAGGAAGTTCTGGAAGAACAAACGATCAGGCTTCCAAAAGAAAACCTGATTTTTGAGCCTGTCGGAAAAAATACACTTCCTGCAATTGGTCTGGCTGCTTTATTTATTGCAGCGAAAGATCCGGAAGGAATGCTGATTGTTTCACCAGCCGACCATCTGATTCAGAATGATGAACTTTTCAGGCAAACGATCGAATCGGCAGCACAGATTGCCGGAGAAAAAGATGGCATTGTCACCATCGGGATTACGCCTAAATACCCGGCTACGGGCTATGGATATGTACAAACAGCTGAAGAAATTAAGATTGGCCAGGCCATAAAATCGTTTACGGTCAGTAAGTTTGTTGAAAAACCCAACCTGGAAGTGGCAACCGGCTACTTAAAGCATGGTGGGTTTTTCTGGAACAGCGGCATCTTCGTTTTTAAAGTATCTGTATTTCTTGATTCGGTTAAAGCATATGCACCTGCCCTGTACGCCGACCTGATGCGGATCCGGGAGCATATCGGGAATGAGGACTATGAAGATGCCCTTGCCCGGATTTACGGTGAGGTGGATTCAATTTCAATCGATTACGGAATTCTGGAAAAAGCCGGCAATGTATTTTTAGTGCAGGGTGACTTCATCTGGAATGACCTCGGAAGCTGGGAAGAAATCTATAAATACGACCAAAAGGATGAAAACGGGAATGCCCAAACCGGCGAAGTTATCTTTCAGGATACGAAGAACTCCTATGTTTTTGCGCCCAAAAGCCTGGTCGCAGTTGTTGGACTGGAAGATGTAATTGTGGTTCAGGAAGGCGATACCATTTTAGTTTGTAAACGAGAAAGGGCCGAAGACATCAAACAAGTTGTGGGAGAAATTACCAAACGAAAACTTGATCAGTATCTGTAAAATAGTTGAGGTTTCCATTCCTGATTTTCGGGAGGCCGTCTCAAAAGTCATTGACCGAGTCATCCTGAACTTGTTTCAGGATCCCATCGCACTGAATATCAGACCCCGAAATAAATTCGGGGTGACAGGTTCATCGATTAATTTGACATACCCTGAATCTATGAAAACTAATTTTTTAAAACGATTCGGCCTGATAAGTCTTTTTATTGCCGCCTTTGCTGTAACAGTAACGGCTCAGCCGGAAAAGCAAAATCCGGAAGGGCCGTTCAAGCCAACCAATGAATCATTCAAAGAATACAAATATCCTGAATGGTTTCGTGATGCCAAATTTGGGATATGGGCTCACTGGGGCCCACAGGCAGTTCCGCGTCAGGGCGACTGGTATGCCCGTAAAATGTACGAATCGGATGTGGTCAATCGAAAAACCAACGAAGCAACCGGAAAGCCAAGCGATGATTACCTTTATCATGTCAGGCATTATGGTCATCCATCCGTATTCGGATACAAGGACATTATTCCGCTTTGGAAAGCAGAACGGTGGGATCCGGAAAAATTAATGGCTTTATATAAAAAGGTTGGAGCCAAATATTTTGTGAGTATGGGCACCCACCATGACAACTTTTTCTTGTGGAATTCGAAAAACCACAAATGGAATTCGGTAAACATGGGACCTGAAAAAGATGTGGTTGGACTGTGGCAGGAAGCTGCCAAAAAAGAAGGTCTTCGGTTTGGAGTTTCTGAACATTTGGGCGCGAGCTACACCTGGTTTCAGACAGCGCACAGAGCTGATAAAACAGGCGAATTCGCCGGTGTACCATACGATGGAGCTAATCCTGAATTTGCTGGTTTGTATCATCCAAAAACAGCCGATGACGACATTGCCTGGCTAACCAAAGATTCGCTTAATATGCAGGATTGGTTAACCAACATAACCGAACTAATTGACATGTACCAACCCGACTTATTATATTCCGATAGCGAACTTCCATTTGGAAAAATTGGACGAACCATGTTGGCTCACTTTTACAATCAGGATATGACCAAAAATGCCGGTAACCTGGAAGCTGTTTATACAAGCAAATTACGTGCTTCAGAGGGCCGTTGGGTGCAGGATCTGGAGCGTGGTGCGATGGATTCAATCAATCCTTTCCCCTGGCAGACCGATACTTCCATTGGCGACTGGTATTATCGTACCGGACAAAAATACATGACCGGAAGCGAAGTAATTCAAATGCTCGTTGATATTGTAAGCAAGAACGGCAACCTCCTCCTGAATGTCGTGCAAACTCCGGAAGGGGATCTTGAGCCGGATGTTATGAATATCCTGGATGAAATTGGAAAATGGACTCCTGCAAACGGCGAAGGAATTTATGGTACCCGTCCGTGGAAGGTTTACGGAGAGGGGACATCCACCATGAAAAATCAGGAAAAAGGGCGATTTGGCGGTGTTAAGGATGTTCGTCCTTACCAATCGACTGATATCCGGTTTACAACAAAAGGCGAAACGCTTTTTGCATTTTGTATGAACAAACCAGTCGGTGACATCAGTATTACCTCATTGGGTAAAAACTCCAAATGGAATAATGGTGCTGTTTCTTCAGTTAAAATGCTGGGAAGTACAGAGAAGTTAACCTGGAAACAGGACGACGGGGCGCTTGTCATTAACAAACCGGTTAATTTGCCTGAATGGCAGGTGGTAACCTTCAAAGTGGAGTTTAAAAAGTAACCGGCAGATAAAAGATTATTCCGTTCAGCTAAAATACCCGGATGAAGATATACAAGTCTTCATCCGGGTATTTTTAAGCTAAATAAAAAAATAGGACTGGTTATTTGATGAACTTACTGGCGCCAAGCAGTTTTTTGTCTGAAATCATTTTGCAGAGGTATATTCCTTTTTTCAAGGTACTCACATTGAGGCTGATGGTTTGACCTGAATCAACCTGGTACAAGTTCTGAACCGAAATTGATTTGCCGGTGATATCCAGGATTTCAACCTGCATTTCATGCAGTACATTTCCGGAATATTGAATATTCAGTACATCTTTGACTGGATTTGGATAAATCTTAACCAAAGGTACAGATTGAACAGGATCGAGTCCAGTTACCATTGTTTTCAATGAAATATTCTCGCTGTAAACAACATTTCCGGAGGCATCTTTCAGAATTAAATTGGCATCCTGGGCGCCGCAGTTAATAGAATTCAATGGGATACTGTCGCCTTCTACAACCGTACCATCACAAAAATGCCACTCTACGATGTAGTCAGTATTTACAGGTTTAGCCTGAATAAGAACATTGTCTCTGACTCCTGTTACCCACCAGTTAACCGGGATTTCTGTAACCGTACCATTTGAGTTAAACACAAAAGTACCTGAAACAATATTTCCATCCGGTGTAGTAGCTTTTACCGTATAAGTCTGAGTCGGGCAAAGCCCTTTCACTTCCTGACCGACCTGCCCGCTTGACCAGGCATAGTTATCCGCTTTGATGACCGAGTCATTCAGGTAAACCTGAGCTTTTACATAACCCGCGCACGATGACATTTGAGGCGGAAAACTTGCTGTATAGTGCATCGAATAACCGGTTGATGGTTTAATTGAAGAAACATATACTGTTTCACAATAAGTGTCCGAGCAGCTGTCGGTAAAAATGGTCAGGCAAACTTTCTGTGTCGCCTTGAAAGCATCAAAACTAACCTGAGGATCAGCTTCTGTGCTTGTTTTCCCATTTTCGAAGGTCCAGAGCCGGTTAATTACCTTGCCTTCTGATGCATCGTTGAACTGATAAGGTATAAGTTCAGGAATGGAAACGATGTCTGTTGGTTTGTAGTATTTAAACCTTGCCAGGCATTGGGTTGGTTTTTGTTCTTCAGGCCTGACGGTTTCCATGTAAATATTAATGGTTTCGCAATAAGAGGCTTCGCATCCTGATGCAGTTTTAACCGTTAAACAAACTTTCCGGAATGGATTTGGATAAGCCTTACTGCCGTCAGCCAGTATCGGAAAATTGAAAATATGGGTAGGGTTTACTTCAGCGCTGGTTAATCCGTCGCCAAAATCCCATTTCCATTCAACGGCTTCATCCGAAGCATCCGGATAAAAATCAAGGATCAGTGCCGGAACCAGTGTCTGGATCGTGTAATTAACCGAATACTTGAAATAAGTTCTGCATTCAGCCGGAGAAATAACCGGATCATCTGGTCTGGTAACATAAACAGCATCACAAAAAGTATCCGTGCATCCGTTTGGTCCGGTAACTGTAAGGCAAACCTTACGTTCAGTCTTTGTCAGATCAAAAGTTACCGATGGTTCTTTTTCCGTACTTGTTTTCTCATTGTCAAATTGCCAGAAGTAAGTCAATAAATCACCTTCCGAGAGGTTTGTAGTTTGAAATGAAGCTGTTCCGCCAATCGAATCGTAGGAAGTCTGGTAATATTTGAATCCGGCTTTGCAGGCAGGAGCTTCATAAAAAGTTCCGTCCATGATGTTGATCGTTTCGGAGTATAAGCTTTTACAGGTGTCCGAAGTTAAAATGGTCAGGCTTACTGTGCGGTAAGGATTGATTTTTACATTTGGTCCTGCTGCCGGATGAATGAACAGGTGCATAGGGTTTTGTTCTTCACTTTTGGTTCCGTCGCCAAAATCCCAGAACCAGGCGGTCACCTTTCCTTCCGATCGGTCGTGAAAATTAATGGCTGTAGCAGCAACGGGCGACATCAGCATATCATTCACCTGATATTTAAATTGTGCTTTACAGCTGCCGGAAGTAATGCTTGTTTGGGCGCTGGTCATCAGGCCTGATAACAGAAGTGCATAAAGTATAAGTCTTTTCATAAAGCTGTTTTTTGAACATGGATACCTTCAAGATGTGTTAAATCAGAAAAAGGTTGCGCGTGAATGTTGCTGATAATTCACAAATGAACAGCAATTTGTATTAATAATAAATTCAAAGGGATGAATAGTCTAAAGATATGATTAAATGAGCATTTCGATGCATTCCTTGCGGGATAATAGGAGATAGATAGCAAAACAGTGAAATTAAAAGTGTACTTTTAGCAAAAATTAAGATTTGAGAATTTGCGCTTTAGCACGCTAATTTCCGTTTATCTGCTAGTAAATTACTGCTCATTTTTTTAAATCCCATTTTTTTTAGGCGCTTAGCACTTGATTTTCAGGACATTTGGCTTGAACTTTTAATTTATTTTTTTAGCCTTTTCAAAACAGAAGGGTTATTAAAAGTATGTTCAATAAGATTAGCGGATAGGAAAAATTTACTGGAGGGTTAAAAGCCAGACATCTTATCCGGGGAAAATTTAAAAATAAAATTTAAAAATTTATGGGTCGATCACAGGAAACTTTCAATAAAAAAGAAGTTCGTAACAAGAAAGAAAAAAAGAGAAAAGAAAAGGAAAAGAAAAGGCTGGACCGGAAAGACAATGATCGGGGAAGCAGCCTGGATGACATGATTGCTTATGTTGATGAGAATGGCATGATAACTTCTACACCTCCTGATCCTTCACTGAAGAAGGCCATCAAACTGGAAGATATCGAAATCAGCATCCCTAAAAGTGATCCGAATGAAATTGTGGATCCGGTTAGAAAGGGTACCGTGAGCTTTTTTAATAATTCGAAAGGGTTTGGTTTTATCAGGGATTTGGAAACACAGGAAAGTGTTTTTGTCCATGCAAACAATTTGCTTGAAGAAATTAAAGAAGGCAATTTGGTAAATTATGAAGTAGAAATGGGACAAAAAGGACCAACCGCAGTAAAGGTCAAAATTTACAGGGAGGTTAAGCCAGCTCCACCAATTGCAACAGTTGCAACAGTTGCAACAGTTGAACCAGTTGAACCAGCTGAACCAACTGAACCAGTTGAACCAGTTGAACCAGCTGAACCAATTCTGTAAGCACGGATAAAAAACGAATGATTCTTCGTCAGGTTAAGTGCTTGATTATTTTCCAATAAGCACTGCATCATCTTTATCAGGAGTCAACCGGGTGCGTGTGCATATGGATAATAAGATCCGGATTTTGAGTTGAAAAAAAGTTTCAGATTAATTGTCTGGAAGTGATGTGAAATCACCTGCTGCTTTGAGCTTCAATTTCACTGAACAGGGCTTTGAATGTTTCGGTTTGTGATTTGCCGCCTTCATTGCTGCTGGTCCTGCGTCCGTAAAATTCATCCATAAACTGGCCTGCACCTACCCAGATGGTTTGTACCATTCCCTGAAATCGCTCCTTCATTTCCGGAGTAACTGAAGCCCGGTACCGGAACATATCCTGTGTTTGCCGGACTGCATTTTCGGGCATTCTCCAGGGGCAGGTTACAACACTGAATCCCTTGGTTGCAAAATATACAGGAGTCTGGTCCGGCCGTTCGTAGTGCCAGTCGCAAATCAATACATCTTTATAAATCAGGTCAATTGCCCGGTAAGTGTTATTCATGCTGGCTTCCCACATACCCATCCCGGTGGTTTTGCCGTCTATCAGGCGATCGCCCCATATCCAGAGCTTCCGGTTTTTCAGTGCCAGGTGGTTACGGATCAGGTTCACTTCGCCGGCAAACAGCTCGGCTTTGTCCTTGCCTGAACAGCGGGGACACTGATCGTCACCAATGTAGAAAACTTCATCCATTCCGGCATGGAAGGCGTCAGTTTCGAAAACTTCACAGATTTCGTCGACCAAAGCGAAAACAATTTGATGTACATCAGGATGCAGCGGACAATAACTTTTGCAATACAGACCATCAGCATTGGGCCATTCATATTTTTCAGGCATTTTCACGCGGGGTGTTTCGTCAAACCGGGGATAAACCCTAAGCAGATTGGTAAGCCTTGTGGCCCATGACTGATGTCCAAGCAGGTTAATCTGCGGAATAAGCCGGATCTGATTTTTCCGGCAAACATCAACCAGTTTCTTTACGTCAGTTTTCGATAAGGCTGATGAGTCCCGTAATTCAGGATGACTTTCGAACTGATAATTGTAATCGACCCGAAGAATCAGTGTGTTGACTTTACGGGGAGCAAGTTCTTCAGCTATAAATTTGATAAAGGCATCAATCTCCTGCACTTCAGGTGCCCCGATGCAGAAACCTCTGACAGGAAGTGTGTTTTCGTCCGATGTTTTCGAATAGGTAGTATTCCACAAAAACAGGCAAAAGAAAACCAGAAGCGGAATGAATCGGTTAGTCATGATTCAGGTTATTTAGGGTCAACGTTTAAGGCCATTAAGTTGGCGAAAAATCCGGAAGGATACAAGCAGGTATGCGGAGTCGGAATTTTCCTGATTTAATACACTTACGAATCTGTTTTCAGGATTAAAACTCGTTATTGTGTAATGTACTGGATCATTTGCTGATCCTGATTTTTATTGTTTTGTTTTGGTCTTTTGATTGTATATTAATCAGATAAACACCTGTTTTCAGTTCATGGATGTCAATCCATGAATCCCTGGTCAGTAAAAAAATGGTTTTGATAATTCGTCCATTGATATCCACTATACACAGTTTTTCTTTTCCGGTAAAATCAGGCAGAATAACACGAATTCTTTTCCCGTTGTAATCCGGAATAATCCGCATTTGATTGGGGTTTTTAATTTCCTGTACCTTCAAAACCTGATCGGCTTTGGCGATCAGCCATTTTTCGGGATCGAACTCTACGGAATCAATCCGGCCGGATGAAATTACAAATTCCTGGTTCTGCCTGGTGTAATATAAACGCAAATCCACATAATTGCCACCTTTCCATACTCTTACCGGAATATGCATTTCAAAAAATTCTACCGATGGATGCGACGAGCTTTGACTGATTCGAAGTTTTTGTTTTCCGAAATCGCCGAAGTCAGTATAATAGTTGAGTTTGAATACCGGATACCCTTCGCCGTAATACCAGTCTTTAAAAAATTCGGTAAACGAAGTGTCGGCAACACTTTCCATATGGCTCACAAATTTTTCCTGACTTGCAAAACCATTGGCAAGTGCCGGATCATTCAGATAGTTATTCAGGCCTTTAAAAAATAATTCATCACCCATTTCCCATCGCAGCATATGAAGTAAATAGGCGCCTTTTGAGTAAGACAGCCGGCCATTAAAGATCTGGCCCACATTGGTTGTATCGGCAACATAAACTGAGCCTGATGTTGAGGATGTTATGGATTTAACCTGATAACTTTTCCAGTTGTTCCAGTATACGCCGCCGAACAGCTTCTCATAGGTCAGGCCGGTAAGATAAGTGGCGAAGCCTTCGTTCAGCCAGATGTCGTGCCAGCTTGCCAGTGTAATGTAATCGCCAAACCATTGGTGAGCCATTTCGTGTGCTACCAGTTCAAAATTAAGATGGGTCATAAAACTCATGGTTTGATGCTCCATTCCACCGCCCCAGCTAAACTGGGCATGACCGTATTTCTCGTCAGCAAACGGGTAGGTAATGAATTTTGAGTTGTAGAAGGAAAGAATATCCAGAATTTCGGCTGACTTGGTTTTTGCTGTGCTTAGGTACTCCGGATAGATGTAATTTAAGACTTCAATTCTTTTACCATCGTCTAAATCCAGAAAATCCGAATAGGACTCATAATTGGTAACAGCGATCCCAACCAGATAGGTTGCAATCGGGTACCGGTGTTTCCAGTGTGCAGTGCGTTTTCCATTCATTACCTGGTCTGAAATCAATTTGCCGTTGCTTGCTGCTTTGTATTGGTCCGGACAGGTAATAAAAACATCGAGCGAATCAATTTTATCTGCCAGGCTTTCTTTACAGGGCCACCAGTCTTTGGCTCCGTAAGGTTCCGATAAAGTCCAGAGAACCGGAACATCATTGTGCTTCGCTACGGTGAAGGATCCGAACCCGGTTTGGGGAGGTGCACCATGGTAATAAATTGCGAAAGAAATCAGGCTGTTCTTATGCTGTTCCGTTGGGAGTGTCAGGATGATTTTGTCCGATGAATGCTGAAAAACGATCTTTTTCTGCTGGTATAAAACTGAATCGACGGTCATGCTGCTGACCAGGTCAAATCGAACCTGGCTGACACTATCCTTCAGGAATTTAAGTGTCGAAAAGACCGAACCCGAAATGTAATTCACTGCCGGGTCAAGCGAAAATTCCAGTCGCTGATAAAGCAGGTTGAACGAAGAATAGTCGTCTGACTCCTTAAAAGCGGCAGATTTCCGGTAGTTGAGGCCTTCACTGAAAGCTGCCTTATCATTGAAGTAAGGATCAGGATCTTGTGCCTGAGCAAATGGAGCGCATAAAACAAAAACCAGGATGAGAATCTTGTTCATGAATGAAGATTATCGTTGAAACTTCGGAATAACATAATCGGGTCAATGGATTGTCCACGAATATACGAAATAAGACGACTGCCGGCTTTCGCAGGATTCCATTTTTGTCAGATTTCACCGGTATTAAGGTTATTCAGGTTAAATCTCCAAAGAACAACGGAATTTGAAGGACTGTTTAATCCACCATTCAGAAATGTTTCCTACCTTCAACTAAAATTTAAATACCCCTATAAATGGCCAAGAAGAAAAAAGATAAAAAAGCCAAACTGGTTGAATCTTTTAATAAGCCTAAGCTTAAGAATGCAATCCTGACATTATTTTACGATCAGCCCGAACGAACATACAATTACAAACAAATAGCCGATCTGCTTCAAATCAAAGACCCCGAAATTATCAAGCTGGTTTTTGTTGTTTTGGAAGAATTAACTGAAAACGAGAACCTACAGAGTGTGCAGCGTGGAAAGTACAAGTTGAAATCACGCAGTGGAAGTGTTTGCGGAAAGGTTGAAATAAAACGACATCAGGGTTTTGCTTATGTTGTTTCGGAGGAACTGGATAAACCGGTTTTGGTTTCAGCCAAAAATCTGAATCACGCCATGGATGGTGATAAGGTAAAAGTGAGCTTGTATGCAATGCGCAAAAAACAGCAACCTGAAGGCGAGGTTGTTGAAATTATTGAACGGGCCAAATCTACTTTTGTCGGTACAATTTCCAAATCACGCAATTATGCGTTTTTCATTCCTTCCGGAAAAGTCGGATTCGACCTGTTTATCCCGAACGAAAAGCTGAATGGTGCAAAAGACGGTCAGAAGGCCATTGCCAAAATTATTGAATGGCCGGCCCGCGCTAAAAATCCCTTTGGCGAAATCATAGAAGTATTGGGCGACGTTGGCAATAACAATACGGAAATGCATGCCATCCTTGCCGAATATGATCTTCCATTACGTTTTCCGGAAAATGTACTGAAAGCTGCCGATAAAATACCTGATGGGATTACAGAAGAAGAAATTCTTCGGCGCCGGGACATGCGTGGAGTGACAACCTTTACCATCGACCCCTTGGATGCCAAAGATTTTGATGATGCCCTTTCGGTTCGTAAACTCGACAATGGTTTCTGGGAAGTTGGGGTTCACATTGCCGATGTTTCGCATTACGTGAAGCCGGATTCTATTCTCGACGAAGAAGCATACGAACGTGCCACTTCGGTGTACCTGGTCGATCGTGTGGTTCCTATGCTTCCGGAGAAACTTTCGAACGGTGTTTGTTCACTGCGACCCAACGAGGATAAACTTTGTTTTTCGGCCATCTTTGAGCTTAACGATGAGTCTGAAATCCAGAAACAATGGTTTGGACGCACGGTTATTCATTCCGACAAACGGTTTGCCTATGAAGATGCACAATCGATTATTGAAACCGGAGAAGGTGACTTAAAAGACGAAGTTCTTACGCTTCACGGACTGGCGGTTAAGCTTCGCGGAACCCGGTTCAAAAGAGGTTCACTGGCTTTTGAGCGCATTGAAGTCAAGTTTAACATCGACGAAAACGGCAAACCACTTTCAGTCTATTTTAAGGAAGCAAAGGAAAGTAATCAGCTCGTCGAAGAATTTATGTTGCTGGCCAACAAGCGCGTTGCTGAATTCATCGGCAATCCTGACGATCATAAAACACCAAAAACTTTTGTTTACCGTATTCACGACAAACCTGATCCCGACAAGCTGATGAATTTCAATCATTTCATCCATAAGTTTGGTTACGGATTGTTACTTGGAACACCAGGGCAGATTACCAAATCCATGAATCAGCTGATGACCAATGTCAGAGGTAAAAAAGAACAGAATGTAATCGAAACCCTGGCTATCCGTACCATGGCCAAAGCAGTATATTCAACAAGGAACATCGGGCATTACGGACTCTCATTCGAATATTACACCCATTTTACCTCACCCATCCGACGTTACCCCGATGTGATGGTTCACCGCCTGCTCGAACGCTACCTGGAAGGGGGAAAAACCGTAAACGCCCAGAAATGGGAAGACATGTGCAAACATTCTTCCGATATGGAGAACAAGGCAGCCAGTGCCGAACGTTCTTCCATTAAATACAAGCAGGTGGAGTTTATGCAGGATAAAATTGGACAGGAGTTTTCAGGTGTCATTTCAGGAGTTACCGATTGGGGCCTTTATGTTGAGTTGGAAAATAAGTGTGAAGGCATGGTTCCAATCAATTCACTTGACGATGATTTTTACATTTTCGATGAAAAAAATTACTGTCTGACAGGTCGGCATTCACATCGGATATACCAGCTTGGCGATGAGGTAAATGTTGAAATTGCGAGGGCTAATCTGGAGAAAAAACAACTCGATTTCCGCCTGGTTAAGGTGAAATATAAAAAGTAGAAAGTACATTTTTTCTGACCGGGTGTAAAAAAAAGGGGAGAAGATTACAGAAATTAGAAAATGTACTGTTTCTTTGTGCAAATTTGAGGGTTTTCTCACGATTGAAAATTAACGATTTATTTGATTACTGATTGAAATATTCCATTGATTATGGCGATGAATCTTGAAAACGGGTCAAACAAAAAAGACGCAAACCGCGAAAGTATACTGAAAATTGCTCAGGAAATATTCAGTAAATACGGATACAAAAAAACAACACTCGACGATATTGCGAATGCAGTCCGGAAAGGGAAAAGCTCTCTTTACTACTATTTTACAAGCAAGGAAGATCTTTTTCAGGCTGTAATTCAGAAAGAAGTAGACATACTCCGACGGGAGCTTGAGATCGTTGTGAACCGTAATACTGATCCTGTGGATAAACTGAGAGATTATATTCTTACCAAGCTGACAACTTTTCGCAGTATGGCAAATTTCTACAATGCCCTTGAAAACGATGTAACTGCGATCGAGTTTATCGAAAACATTAAACACAGGCATCAGCAGGAAGAAATCAGGATGATTAAACGTATTTTGATTGAAGGAGTACGTAAGAATATTTTCGAAGTCTATGATCTTACGCTTGCTGCAATTGCTATAACAACTGCTATTAAAGGATTGGAAATGCCATTGTCGGCCGGCGGATACAGCAAGGTGAACCTTGAACAAAGTGTGGACAACATCGTGAAAATACTTTGTTATGGTGTTATGAAACGGTAAATAAGTTCAATATTCCCGGTTAACCGAACGATTCATGTTGAGGTTCAACAGGGGAAATTAACCTGGAAACAAAATACAGGTAAAAAAGAAGAACCGGCATACTAGCCGGTTTTTTTGTGTGTTGTCAAAGTAATTGAGTCAACGAACTTCAAAAACTTAATAAGATAAATTAACAGCGCTTATTATCCAATGTTTTCAGGAATTTGTAAGTTTGCACGGATTATATAACTATGGAACAACCCGATTTTAAGAATAACGAAAATCCGCAGCGGATTTTTTCAGCAAATGTATTGTTGAGATCTTTCAGATTAAAAAGCATTGTACCCTTATTGGTGGGTATTTCGCTTTTTTACCTGATTTTTTATACTTCATGTGCCAACATTGGAAGTCCGTCCGGCGGGCTCAAAGATTCCATTCCACCGGTAGTTTTTAAAACAGTTCCGGAATTGCGTGGAACAAACTTCAAAGGGACTGATGTTCGTTTTACCTTCGATGAATTTATTATTCCGGATGAGATCAGGGAAAAGCTCGTTATCTCGCCACCGATGAAAAAGAAACCGGTGATAAAAATGAAGGGGAAGACCCTGATTATAGAATTTGGTGAGGACCTGCGCAAGGATGCGACCTATTCGCTCGACTTCAAGGATGCCGTTGCTGATAACAATGAGAAAAATCCGATTGAAGACCTTCGGTTTTCATTCAGTACAGGCGCCCGGTACGATAGTTTACGCGTTGCAGGTTTTGTAAAGAATGCCATGAACCAGGAACCGGTTGAAAAAGCTTTGGTTCTGTTGCACCGTGATACGGCCTATACTGCATTTATCGACAGTATACCCGATTACATCGGTACAACAAACACAGAGGGTTTTTTCATGATCGACAATCTGGCCGCTGGCGAATACCGGCTTTATGCCCTTACCGATGCCGACAACAGCATGACTTACAACTCGAATTCCGAATTAATCGCTTTTGCCGATTCCCTTATATTACCTTCAGCCAAATTTGTTGCTGAGGCAGATACTATTGTAAAAGGATCCGATACACTGGTTGTAGCCGGTCATGTTGATTTTTACCCCAAAACCCAGTACCTGATGATGTTTGAAGAGAAAAAATTTGATCAGTACCTCAACGATTCAAAACGAAACCAGGCTAATAAATGTGATTTTTATTTTGCAGAGTCACTCAGCGATTCCTTCCGGATTACGCTGCTAAAACCAGTACCAACGTTGAACTGGTCGTTTATTGAGTCCAATCTGAAGCGTGATTCAATTACGGCCTGGCTTACGGATACGATTATCAGCAACAGCGATTCGCTTCAGTTCGAACTGAAATATGAAGTTTTGGATTCACTGAATCAACTGGTTGTAAAACGGGATACAGTTGAAATGATCTATGTGGCACCCAAAGTTACCAAACAAAAAAGGAAAAAGAATGAAGTTCCTGAGGTACCAACCATTAATCTGGCAAATAATATCAATTCCACAGCTCACGATATTTATCAACGGATTAAGATTGAGGCTCCCGAACCCCTGATCTCGTTTGATTTGAGCCAGGTAAGGCTATATTCAGTGTTGGATACCGTTAAAACCATCATCCCGATTACCGTTCAGAAAGATACCAATTCCATCCGGAAGTATTTTATCGAACACCACTGGGAGCCAAATTCGAATTACATGCTTCAGGTCGATTCGGCTGCTGCACGCAACATTTATGGCCATCCGAACAATAAAATTGAGCAGAAATTCAGAACTCAGAAGGAAGATTATTACGGCAAGATTATTCTAACCATTTCAGGACTTACCGAACCGGCAATTGTTCAGCTTCTGGCAAACGATAAGGACGAACGTATTCTTCAGAAAATTCAGATTCTGGGTGATGGGAAAATTGAATTTCCATTTCTGAAACCTGAGAAATATATTATCAGGATTATTCAGGATTCAAACCGGGACGGTAAATGGAATACCGGTTTTCTGGCCGGAAACCTGCAGCCCGAAAAGGTTGTTTATTATCCGAAAGTCATCAAGGTACGTTCAAACTTTGAATACAAGGAAAACTGGGCAATTATCTATAAACGGGATTATATTAAAAAAGATCTCATTGACGAAGAGCTTGAAAAAGAAAAAGCCCGGAAAAAAGAACTGGAGAAAAGGGCTGCAGCGAAAACTGATGAGTAAGTTCTGGTTCATACTGATCTGTTTGCCGATATTTTTTTCTCCTGGGCAGGCTTCGGGGCAAAACATGAAGTACCCGTTTAAAGGAAATGAGTATGCCCTTTACGGAGCTTATTTTAACTGGAATTTTATATGGATTCAAAATGGTGAAGTTGAATTCAGCGCCGATACCCTGGCATACAATCAGCAAATGGCCTGGCATTTCAAAGCAGTTGGTAAATCCTTTAGGGCCTACGACCTGATCTACGAAGTGCGGGATACCTTTGAAACGTTCAGTGATTACAAAACGTTCCGGCCTCTTTATTCGCGAAGGGTGCTTAATCATGCCAAAGAGAATTCGGTTCATCAGTATGGATTTGATTATGCTTCCGGCAAAATTACAGTCCGGATACAGCAGGAGAAAAAGCCGATTTATCAGGCAAGTTTGCCTGTTCAGGAAAATACGTTTGATTTGCTGTCAACAGCTTACAATTTCCGGAAGTTTGATTTTGAAAAACTATTTATTGGTCAAAAAGTTCCGTACAGGATGTTAATCGACCGTCAGGTTGCCGACCTTTATTTTCGGTACCTGGGTAAAGAGGATGTAAAAACGCGCAACGGGAAAAAATACCGTTGTCATAAAGTTTCAGTATATTTACTGCAGGGCGATTTTTTCCCGGAAGGTGAATATATGAAAATCTGGTTTACCGACGATCAGAATCATTTACCCGTCCAGGTTGAAACTGAAGTTTTGGTTGGATCAGTCAAAGCACTTTTACTCGAGACGAAAGCAATGAAATATCCGCTGACTTCTGAAATCAAATCTGATTAACCTGAAAATACAGCCGGATGATGTATTCAACACCAATTGATTATCATGAAAGTTCTCATTAAAAACAATATACTATGACAAGTAGACGAAGATTAAAAAATGAAATTGATTATGTCGTATCCGATCTGATTCTCGACTGTTTTACTTACGCTGGTTTGTATAAAAAACCCGATGATGCTGAAACACTTGAAATTGTTCAGGGTACTTTAATTCTGCGGAACGAATTGCGCGATCTTGCCAATCATCCTGAAAAGAGGGAAGAACCGGAAACCGTTAAAAGCCACTACAACAACATCGCCAATACCCTGATCGGTGGAGTTGACGAAGGCTACGACAAGTTGAGAAAACTATTAAAACCGGAAGAATAGATAATCATTGAAATTCACAAAAAAAACGACTTTCAAATTGGACACAGGTATACCTGGTTCATCGAAAAATGGCGGATGTTCAATCCTTTTACATGAAGCTGATTTTTAATTGCAGACTGACGCTGATTGGAGTGTTCGATTTAAGCAAAACAAATACCTTTTAAAAGGTATTTGCCGGAAATGGCCCTAAAATTGTTACTTTTGCCTGCATTAATAAAACTTCAAAACTCAATCTGCATGGATGAATCTGGTAATAAGAAGAAAGGTTTTTCGTTGGGAGAGACTGAAAAAGAAAGAAGGAACAACCTGATCATCATTATGCTTTCAGTATTGCTGGTTATTGTAGTCACTGTTTTCTTTATTCAGCACAGCGAAAACAAAAAGATATTTCAGGCCCTGAACACGGAAAGGGAATCAATTCAAACCGAACTTAATTCCATGATGGTCAATTACGATTCGATTCATACAACAAACGATACGCTTCAATCGGAATTGGAAGGGGCACAAACCAAAGTGAAAGATCTGCTCCTCGAAATTGATCAGGTTAAAAAGGTGAGTTACGGGCAGATTGCACAATACCGGGAGCAAGTAACAACCTTGCGGAATATCATGAAAAATTACATCATTCAGGTCGATTCACTCAATCGTCGGAATGAAAAACTCATGGCCGAAAACGTTCAGGTTAAAGAGGATTTTGCGCAGTCCGAATTCAAAAATGTGCAACTTGAAAAAGAGAAGGAACATCTTCAGGAGAAAGTAAAAATGGCTGCGCAGCTCGGTGTTACTGAATTGGTTGCAACCGGAATAAACTCAAGGGGAAAGGAAGCTGAAAGTGCACGTCGTGCGGAACAAATCAGGGTGAGTTTTGTCCTGAGTAAAAACGTTACGGCTCCCAGGGGGAACAAAATGATCTATATCCGCATACAAAAACCCAATCAGGTATTGTTTCAAAAATCGCCCGATGATTTGTTTGCCTTTGAAGATCTGAAAATTCCATATTCAGCCAAACGGGAAGTTACCTACGAGGGAAATGCTCTGCCGGTAAATATTTTCTGGGACAATGAAGGCCAGGAATTTATGACCGGTGAATATACCATTGATCTGTTTGCTGATGGGAATAACATCGGAACAACCAAATTTTTGATGAAAAGGTAATTTGAGGCTGAGGCAACGGCAAGATTGCCAACCACATTCGGTTAAAATAGAAAACGGGCTCCTTCTGATCAGAAAGAGCCCGTTTTCATTTCACTTTTGCCTAAGCCTTTATTTATCTTTTTTATTCCCTGAAAGTCATCAGCTTGCTGAGGTATTTCCCAATAATATCGAATTCGAGATTAACAGTTGTTCCAACTTCAAAAGTGTGAAAGTTGGTTTCGTTGTAAGTGTATGGAATAATTGCAACCTGGAAGGAATTGTCTTTCGAATTCACGACGGTCAAACTCACGCCATTTACGGTAACTGATCCCTTTTCGACGGTCATGTAACCCTTTTGAGCCATTTCCCTGTTGACTGGATATTCGAAGGTAAAATACCAGCTTCCGTCGGCTTCTTCAACCCTGGTGCAGGCGGCAGTCTGATCAACATGTCCCTGAACAATGTGCCCGTCCAGACGGCCATTCATCATCATGCTTCGTTCCAGATTCACTTTGCTTCCGGGAACCAGTTTGCCTAAGTTCGTTTTCATCAAGGTTTCTTTGATGGCTGTAACGGTATATGTTTTGGCTTCAGGATCAATTTTCACCACTGTTAAACAAACGCCATTGTGCGAGAGACTTTGATCAATCTTTAATTCGTCAACAAATGAACAGGTAAGGGTAAAATGTACATTTTCCTGTTCTTTTTCTATGGCAATTACTTTGCCGGCTTCTTCCACTATTCCTGAAAACATGATTGTTCGATTTAAAATTTTGATGCGAAGTTACAAGTTTCGGATGGAGTAGCAAAGTGAATTAGTGCAATGTTAATTTGGAGTGAATAATTCTTCGATCTTTAATTTCCACAAATTATAACACTGGCAATCAATTCCAACATATTTTCCATAAATTTAGCTTGCTATTTTCTGAAATAGAACCAACCCTCAACTATTTTAAAATCGAGACAATATGAATAAAAAGAAAAATGATCAGTTAATCAATATCCTATATACGATTTCTGCAATTATCGTATTAATGGGCGCACTTTTTAAACTTCAGCATTGGGCACACGGGAATATCCTATTTATTTATGGATTTATTTTAGGGATTATAGTAATTACTTATGATACAATCAGATTAAAAAAGATTATCAAAAAACTGGAAGAAGGAAAGTCTGACGATGAAATTCAGAATCCGCGGAATACTGTTTCGAGTTCAAATATTCCATCCACAGTGACAGTAAAAACTACCTATTTGGGCGATTTACGCACTGAAAATATTCATTTGCAGTCGGGAAGTCAGATTATTACTGATGCGCCCACCGACAACCTGGGAAGGGGAGAAGCCTTTTCCCCTACTGATCTGCTGGCCACTGCACTGGCCAACTGCATCATGACCATCATGGGCATCAAAGCCATGGATAACGGCATTGACCTGGTCGGTACCGAAATTGAAATCACCAAAATTATGGCAAGTGATCCACGGCGCGTGGCTGAAGTAATTATGGAATTTAATTTTCCGAAGAAAGGATATTCCGAAGAAGAAAAAGGACTGATAGAAAGCGTTGCCGGTATCAGTCCTGTTCCGTTAAGCGTTCATCCCAATCTGAAGCAAACAATACGGTTTAACTGGTAGGAAATGAGCCAACACCTATTCCGCCTGCCAGCATGGTGGTAACTCCCTGAAAAGCCAATACCCTTGCGATGTCGGATTTACAGCCACAACCCCTGGGCGAATCGATCGTTTGTATATCAACTATTTTATTTACTTCTGAAACCGAAAAAACCCGATAGAATTCGCAATGACCAAAATGATCATCAACCTGTAAATTATTTTTTACCGGAACTGCAATTTTCATAATACCTGTTGTTATTAGTTGTTTTTAATTGGATTAAGATGCTTTGCATTTCATAATTAACCAGTTTAATACTTTCGTACTCCTCAAAAGTAAGCTGTATACTTTCAATTTCACAGAAGGGTAGACCATAGGGCTTAAACCCTCTCATTTTACAAATAACAAAAAAGGAAGGACAACAAACACTTTGGTAATAATTAAACTATTCTTTCCCTTATCTTCGTCTTCAATAACACGAATGAACTAAAAAGTCTCATCATGTCGGTATCCCGTTTTGGCGTTTCATTGGAGGAAGAGCTTTTAACAGCGCTTGATCAATATGTGACCGAAAATAATTTTTCGAATCGGTCACAGGCCATCCGCTATCTGATTGAGAAAAATCTGGTGGAACAAAAATGGAAATGTGACAACCTGGTTGCAGGCGCCATTGTGATGGTATACAGTAGCGAGAAACCCGATATCCGCGCCCACTCCTTCGAACTTCAGTTTCAGTACCGTGATGTCGTGATCGGCGTTCAGCAATTTAACCTGAGCGAACAAAACTACATGGAGATTATTGCGGTTAAAGGAACTTCTCGTCGACTAACTGAATTGTCGGACAGGTTGATAAGTATCAAAGGAATCAAACACGGCAAATTAATCATGAGTAAAACAGAATAATTTCGATCCGAAAACCGGTATTATTCCCTCTCGTCAACCTTGATTCTGTATCAAGTGCCTATTCCATTTTGTTTAATAACCTAAAATCAAATCCGTTCTCAACCTGATCAGGAAGGTAAACCTGTTCGTTTGTTTACCCGGAGCAAAACCCAATTCGCTCCATTCGAAACCAATCATTTTTTTTCGATTGCCTGAAAATACATCGGATTATTTGTCTTTCGTTTTTTCATTTCACGGTATGGTTTTAAGAGAATGATCTGTCTGTCCTGAAAGGGTATCCTGATTTTGAGGTTCTGCCTGTTGCTAAAATTTGTTAACAATTGTAACGATTCAGGAAGCTAATCGTCCTATCCGGATAAAGGGAAAACACATAAACAGAAAGGCTAATTAAATCATTAACCGGTTAAAAGGCCTGGTTTGGTTTGAAGAAAACTGACTTTTAAACCGTTTTACAGGACAAAATCGGCCATTCATCGAAAAAAATAGGATCATACATGCATTATATACGAATTTTGAACTGAAAACCAGCAGAAAACAAAGCCATGATTAGATTAAACAACATTCACAAATCCTATGAGATGGGAACCAACAGTCTTCATGTTCTGAAAGGCATCGACCTTCATATTGAACAGGGAGACTTTGTTTCTATCATGGGTTCCTCCGGTTCGGGAAAGTCAACTCTTCTGAACATTTTGGGGATGCTCGATAATTACGACAATGGAACTTACCATTTGTCAGGTAACCTGATTGCAAACATGAGCGAGAAAAAGGCTGCCAGATTGCGGAACGAAATGGTGGGTTTTGTATTCCAGTCGTTTAACCTGATTTCGTTTAAAAATGCCATGGAGAATGTGGCTCTTCCGCTTTATTACAAGGGAATACCACGAAAAAAACGGAACCTGATTGCCATGGAATACCTCGAAAAACTGGGATTGAAAGAATGGGCCAACCATATGCCAAACGAAATGTCGGGCGGACAAAAACAACGGGTGGCCATTGCCCGGGCAATAATTTCGAAACCTAAAATTATTCTGGCAGATGAACCAACAGGAGCCCTTGATTCAGCAACCTCGTATGAAGTGATGGATATCCTGAAAGAGATTAATGATGCGGGAATCACAGTGATCATTGTTACCCATGAACACGACATTGCAGCCATGACCAGTCAGATCATCCGGTTGAATGATGGCCGGATTCATGAAGTTATCCGCAACGGTGAACTGAAAAAGTTCCAGAAAAGTTACATCAGAGGTCTGGAAACCGCCTAATACTTAAATTATGTTTGACATTGACATATGGCAGGAAATTCTTGCCACCATCAAAAAAAATAAGATGCGGACATTCCTTACCGGGTTCTCAGTAGCCTGGGGAATTTTCATGTTGATGATTTTGCTGGGATCAGGAAACGGATTGAGTAATGGTGTAGCTGCCAATTTCATGAATGATGCCATCAATGCCATGTGGATCTGGACCGGTGAAACCACCATCCCTTATGAAGGAATGAAAACCGGAAGACCTATTCAGTTTCACAATGACGACCAGGAAGTTGTTCAGAAAATTTCAGGAGTTGGGGTATCATCCGGAAGATATTTTATGGGCAACACCCGATATTCATACAACAAGGAATCTGGTGAATATACCACGATTACCTGCCAGCCTGAATTAAAAGAAGTGGAAAACCTGGTCATCCATGAAGGACGTTTCATAAATCATATTGATATTCTTCAGAAACGAAAGGTGGTAGTGTTGGGTACTGATATTAAAACGGCTTTGTTCAAAGACTCGACAGCTCTTGGTGAGTATGTTAATATTAACAGTGTTCCCTTTAAGGTTGTCGGAATCTCCTCCGAACCCGGATCAACCAGAAACCGAAATGCATACATGCCACTTTCTACCGCGCAAATGATTTTTAACGGTTCAAACCGGCTTCATAATCTGGCTTTGACAATTAATGCAACAACGCTGGAAGAAAGCCAAACCATTGAAGATCAGATCCGAAATGTTCTGGCCCGTAAAAATAAATTCGACCCTAAAGATGAAGGTGCATTGGGCTTATTCAATAAGCTGGAAGCCTATATTCAAACCATGAAAATATTTCAGGCGATTAAAATTTTCATCTGGATTATTGGAATGGGGACTTTGATTGCCGGAATAGTTGGAGTGAGCAACATCATGCTGATTGTAGTGAAAGAACGCACCAAGGAAATTGGTATCCGAAAAGCGATTGGCGCCAGTCCTTCTTCAGTGATCGGATTAATCATGCTGGAGTCGATCCTGATTACGACCATAGCCGGATATATCGGACTTGTGCTGGGCACCGGATTGATGGAGTTGATCAACTATTTCATGGTCTCTTCAGCTTCTGTTGCACCCGAGCAGGGTGAAAGTATTTTCTTAAATCCCACAGTCGACTTTAATATTGCCGTTGCCTCAACCTTACTTTTAATTATTGCCGGAGCTATTGCCGGATATATTCCGGCCAAGCGTGCCGCGAGCATTAAACCTATTGTTGCATTGCGCGACGAATAGAAGCCCCATCCAAACCTTCCCCACAAGGGAAGGCTTAAAGAATGCTTTGAATTAGACTAACTATAATTATCAACTGATATGAAAAGCAAAAATATTTGTAAATCATTTTATCACCCCTCCTATGTAGGGGCAGGGGGGAGGCCTCGTTATGTTTGATCTGGATCTTTGGAGTGAAATTATCAGTGCCCTGAAGAAAAATCGTCTTCGGAGTTTTATGACTGCCTTTGGTGTATTCTGGGGAATCTTCATGCTGATTATTATGTCGGGTGCCGGAAAGGCTCTCGAAAATGGTGTACTTGACGGAGTCAGAGCTTTTGCTACCAACTCAGCATTTTTCTGGACTGAACGTACCAGTGTTCCTTATGCCGGCTTTCAACGCGGACGCCGATGGAATTATGATAATACCGACATTCAATACATTCGCGAAAATGTAAAAGAGGTAGAATACCTTTCACCACGCTTGTTTGGATGGCAGCAGAATGGCGACAATACGGTTCGTGGTGAACGAAGCGGAGCATTCCAAATGTTTGGTGATTATCCCGATTATTTTAAAATCGACCGGTGGACTCCGATTAAAGGAAGATTAATCAATGAAATAGATATTCTTCAGGAACGAAAGGTTTGTGTGATCGGTGAACGGGTAGAAGAAGTAATGTTTGACAAAGATGAAAATCCGATCGGGCAGTATCTCAAAATCAGCGGAGTTTACTTTCAGGTCGTGGGAGTTATTCATGCTGAAACCCGCATCAACATTGGAGGCGGAAAAAAAGAGGAGACTATCATTATTCCTTTTTCAACCATGCAAAAGGCTTATAATTACGGAAATGTAGTTCATTTTTTTTCTGTAACATCAACAAAAGGTACCAAAGTTAGCGATCTGGAAGAAAAGCTGAAGAAGATTTTAAAGGAACGTCATAAAGTTGCTCCTGAAGATTTGCAGGCTATCGGATCCTTCAACATCGAAAAAGAATTCATCAAATTTTCAGCGCTGTTTTTAGGCATTCAGGTTTTAACCTGGATTGTTGGAATTGGAACGCTTCTGGCAGGAGTAATCGGGGTGAGCAACATTATGCTGGTAATCATCAAGGAACGAACTCAGGAAATCGGTATTCAGCGGGCCATTGGAGCAACACCAGGTACCGTTATCAAACATATCGTGGCCGAAAGTGTATTCCTGACGGTAATGGCTGGCTACATCGGTTTGTCGCTAGGGGTTGGCGTACTCGAAATATTAAACCGGATTTTGGAATCTGCAGGCGATGAAATGTTCTTCCGCAATCCGGAAGTGAACCTGACAATGGCTCTTTCGGCCCTGGCAGTGCTTATAGTTGCCGGTATCATTGCCGGCCTGATACCGGCAAAACGGGCTGTTAGTATCAAACCCATTGATGCAATCCGGGACGAGGGATAAAATGAATTCCGGATAATAAACAATAGATTTTAGAACATAGAAAACAGAAACATATAAAAAAAACCGATCATGAAAAAAATTTTTAAAATCTTTGGAATTGTAATCCTGGTAGGGATTTTCGGAGGAACCATTTATTTCCTCTACACCAAATCAAAAAAGGCGCCTGAAGTCTTCGAAACTAAAAGTCCATTTGTCACCAATGTGGTTCGCAAAACAGTTGCTACCGGCTCTGTTGTACCGCGCCGTGAGATCGATATTGTACCTCAGGTATCCGGAATTATTGATGAGTTGTACATTATTGCCGGTGATTTTGTCAAAAAAGATCAGGTAATCGCCAAAATCAAGATCATACCGGATATGGTGAACCTGAATAATGCTGAAACGCGAATGAACCGGGCAAAATTAAGTTTTGACGATACAAAAATTGATTACGAACGGCAGCAAAAGCTGTTTGATCAGAAAGTTATATCGTACGAAGAATACAAAAATGCCAAAGTAAATTACGATGCAGCTAAAGAAGAATTGTCGGCTGCAGAAAATAATATGGAATTAATTAAAAATGGTGTAACAAAAAAGGCACAAACCGCTACTAATACGCTTGTTCGTTCAACAGTAAACGGAATGGTTCTGGATGTACCGATCAAAGAAGGCAATTCGGTCATTCAATCGAATACCTTTAACAACGGTACTACCATTGCTACTGTGGCCGATATGACTGATATGATTTTTAAAGGAAAGGTTGACGAAACAGAGGTTGGTAAGATTAAGGAAGGAATGAATATCGAACTGGAAATCGGGGCTATTGAGAAGGATAAATTTGGAGCCATTCTGGAATATATTGCCCCAAAGGGAAAAGAAGAAAACGGAGCCATACAATTTGAGATCAAAGCCGACGTAGTACTGAAAGAAAATCAGTTTATACGGGCCGGATACAGTGCCAATGCGAACATTGTTCTGGAGAAGAAAGACAGCGTTCTGGTTATTCCTGAAGGATTACTTAAGTTTGAAAAAGACTCTTCGTTTGTCGAAATCGAAACCGCAACACCACAGGTGTTTGAAAAACGGATGGTAAAAACCGGAATTTCTGATGGAATCAATATCGAGGTTACAGAAGGTCTCGCAAAAACCGATAAAGTAAAAGGTGAAAAAATTGATCCGAAGAAGCTGAAGGAAGAGGAAAAGAAAAAGGCTTAAGCATCAGCTTCCGGTCCCGAATCTTTAGTTCTGCTCATCAGGTATCGAACAATGATTCTCTATTAGTTAAACAAACAATTTAAAAAATATACGAATGATACGAGTGTACAAACTTTTTGCCACAGCATTATTACTGGTTGTTTTTACCGGTGCCAGGGCGCAGGAAACGTGGTCATTACAAAAATGTATTGATTATGCTCTTCAGAACAACATCCAGATTAAGCAGCAATCGCTGAATTCTGAATATTACAACAATCAGCTCGGACAGGCAAAGAATAACCGGTTACCAAACCTAAATGCCGGATTTCAGAACAACATGAATTACGGAAGAACTATTGGATCTGATAATACCTATCTGGATATCAATTCAAATTCAACGTCCGGAAGCCTTAGTTCAAATGTTACCATTTGGAATGGTTTTACGCTTAAAAATTCGATTAAAATGGCCGATATGGATCTCCGTGCCAGTTTGGAAGAAATGCAAAAAGCCAAAGATGATATGATGCTCAATATTGCAGCATCGTACCTCGAGATACTTTTTGCTGAAGAATTACTTACCGTATCACAGGATCTGTTAACCATTACTCAGCTTCAGATTGATCGAACCGGCAAACTGGTGGAAGCCGGGAGTCTGGCCAAAGGTAATCTGCTTGAAATTGAAGCTCAGTATGCCCGTGAAGAATTGAGCGTGGTAAATGCACAAAACAGGCTGCAACTTGCTTACCTGGGATTATATCAATTGCTTGAATTGCCTTCAACCGAAAGTTTTATCATTGAAAAACCAACGCTTCCTGAAATTGGCGCCAACATGAGCCTCCTGAATTCGATGGATGTTTTCAGAAATGCGGTTCAGCTTCGTCCGGAAGTAAAAGGGGCAGAATTTAAAATGGAAAGTGCCCGTAGTCAATTGCTCATCGCGAAAGGTAATTTAATGCCATCGTTAACCTTTGGCGGTAATTACTATAACTTCTACAACAACAAATATAAATATCCTGATCCTCCATATGGAACAGGAGGAAAGATACTTTTTGGTGATCAACTGCAAAGCAACGTACGATATGGTTTTGGCGCAACCCTGAATATCCCGATTTTCAACCGGTATCAGGCCCGAAACGGAGTAAACAATTCACAAATCCAGCTTGAAGGTTCGGAACTGACACTTCAAAGTACCAAAAACCTGCTCCGGAAAGATATTGAACAAGCGTATACCAATGCGTTGGCCGCTTTTAAAAGATATGTAGCCAACCAGAAAGCAGTTGTTTCGTCAAAAGAAGCTTTCCGGTATACCGAAGAAAAATTCAATGTTGGAATGATTAATTCGGTTGAATATAACCAAAGTAAAAATAACCTTTCAACAGCTCAAAGCGATTTGCTTCAGGCCAAATATGAATATATTTTCAGGACAAAAATTCTGGATTTCTACAACGGTCAACCCATTGAATTGTAATATTTAGTTACCTTTACCCCGAAATCATTAAAAATCCAAAATGGACGATTATCATTCGACACAGTTATTTAAGTTATTAATCCGGTAAACAGAGCGGATCATAGTCTCTGTTTGTCGTAAAAACAGACACTATGATTACTTATTGGGAAACCGGTACTTCCTTTACCCGTCTGAATGAATTCCAGCCAAATTGCTGGATTAACTCACAGGAACTTACCAACGAAGAAGTAGAAGTTTTAATCAGCGAATACAATGTACCCCGTGATTTTATCATGGACGTTCTGGATACCGACGAACGTTCGCGTATTGAGGTGGATGAAGAAAGTGTATTGATCATCATGCGTGTTCCTCTCAACAATCAAAACAACGGCATCCCTTTCATTACCGTACCTTTGGGTATTATCATTTCAGGGAATCAGATTGTTACCATTTGCTCGCGACGCACCGAAATAATCCCTTCACTCATTAAGGCCGTAAACGAAAACAAAATCACGATTACGAACCAGTTTGATTATGTATTGCGTATTTTCCTGATTTCCGCGGTTTGGTTTCTGCAATTTCTGAAGGAAATTAATGTTCAGACAGCCCTGATCGAGAAAGATTTGGAAAATGCCACCAAAAACAAGGAATTGCATCGTCTGCTGCGGATGGAAAAATGCCTTGTTTTCTTTATTACATCGTTGAAATCGAATGAAATGGTTTTGGCGAAAATGCGTAACGGACGGAATATGCGTGGCATCGAACACGATGAAGACCTGATGGAGGATGTGATCATTGAAACCAAACAGGCTCTCGAAATGGCAAACGTATACAGTGATATTCAGAGTGGAATGATGGATGCTTTTGCCTCGGTGATCTCCAACAACCTCAACGTGATTATGAAGCAGCTCACTTCAGTAACCATCATCCTGATGATTCCTACCTTGGTTGCCAGTTTGTATGGAATGAATGTACCCAACAGCTTCGAAAATTCGCAATTTGCTTTTGTTTATGTGATTGCAATTTCGATCACCTTGTCACTGCTGGGAATATTCCTTTTCAAATGGAAAAACTGGTTCTAAAGAAAAGGACGACTAATTGAAGGTATCAAAACCATACACTATACAAACTGAAGGTATAATACTCCTGCGGTGAGCACGTATAAAAAGACTTCGCCCCAGATTTGGCGCTTCATGAAAATCAGGTAGTTGGAAATCAGATAGGTTAAAGGAATGGCCAGCAGAATGATGATTTCCTGTGAAACAGCCGGGCTGGCAACAATCAGTATCCCTGAAATCAGGAAAATCCAGAAAAATGCATTGAAGTATTTGCGGGAACTGATCTTTTTTTCGTCGTATTGCGACAAAAGGAAAATACTTCCCAGAAGAGTTAACAGAACCAGAAATCCGAGATAAACCTGTGTTGCAAGATTCTCTCTCAGGAAAATCTGGTGAGAGAGAAAATTTGTTTCGAGTGTTTGAAGCAATTCGTCGGTACGACCAGTAGATAAATAATAGGTTAAAGCTGCAAGCCAGGGTAATATAAAACCCAGCGTAGTTAAAATAAATTCACGCCAGTTTACTTTTGGATTTAAAATGATGAATCCAATCCAGAGAAAAGGAAAAAAGAAGACAAGGTTCAGGTAAAACAGTGAACCTGTAGCCAGGAAAATTCCGGCATCAAATGCATTGGAATGAATAATTTCCTTATCGTATGAACTGAAAATACGGTCAACGGTCAGGATCAGGAACAAAGCAGCCGGATATACAGGATGCATTGCATGAAGGTCATGCATGCCGCTGGTAATCAGTATAAACAAACTGGATGGCAGAAATGTCCTTGACCGGATAAATGCATATTGGACATTGACCTTTAAAATCAGGAAGGCCAGCAGGATAATAAATAACAACGCAATAATGTTGTTGGCCAGCGGGCTTTTTTGAAGCAAATAACTAAAAGGCTGGTACAGAATCATCGCATCTTCCCCTGGATAAAATGGAAACGATACGGCATCCAGGAATGATTTGGACCATAATGCGATTGCAATAAATGGAATCAGAAAATAATGATAGGCATGATTTGATTTTAATGCTTTCAGTAACATAGCCAAAAAATTACTTCAATGAATTAGCGTTTTTTTTCTTTTTTTTCAGCTGCAATCAGCCGGTTTGTTCACCTGGATAATCAGAGATCCGGTTATGTAATGGATTAAAACTATAAATCGAATCCCAGATCCTTTCGGAAATACATCCCCTCAAAATTGATGAGTTCTGCATTCTGATATGAACAGGAGAGAGCTTCCTTCATGCCATGGCCGTATGAACTGATGGCCAGAACGCGTCCGCCATTGCTGCAGATATTCCCTTCTTTTTCGATGGTTCCGGCATGAAAAACTATACTGCTTTTAATTTTTTCAAGGCCACGGATCACCTTGCCTTTTTCGTATGAACCCGGATATCCGCCCGAAACCAACATGACCGTTGCGGCCGTTCTTTCGTCAATTTCGATGGTTTTTTCTGCCAGGGTGCCGTCGGCTGCTCCGATCAGCAAATCGACAAAATCGGATTGAATACGCAGCATTACGGCTTCCGTTTCCGGGTCTCCCATCCGAACATTGTATTCAATCACCATCGGCTCGCTGTCACAACTTATCAGTCCGAAAAAAAGGAAGCCATTGTATGGAATCTGATCTTTCTGCAATCCTTCTACCGTTGGCCGGATTATCCGGTCTTCCACCTTTTTCATGAATAGTTTATCGGCGAACGGTACAGGTGAAATTGCTCCCATACCTCCGGTATTCAGGCCTGTATCGCCTTCACCTATGCGTTTGTAGTCTTTTGCAACCGGAAGAATCCGGTAATCACTGCCATCGGTGATCGCAAAAACCGAACATTCAATTCCACTCAGGAACTCTTCAACAACCACTTTTTCACTGGCCGAACCAAACTGTCCGCCGAGCATTTCTTTCAGTGAGTTCCCGGCTTCTTCCAGGTCGTTAATAATTAAAACACCTTTGCCTGCAGCCAATCCGTCGGCCTTTAATACATACGGCGCCTTCAGGGTTTCCATAAAGGCCAGTCCTTCAGGAAGGTTCCGGGAAGTTACGGCTAAATATTTTGCGGTGGGGATCTGATGGCGCATCATAAATTCCTTGGCAAAATCCTTGCTCCCTTCGAGTTGAGCTCCAAGTTTGTACGGTCCTACAAATTTGATATCTTTTAAATCGGCATCAGAACTGAAAAAATCATGAAGGCCTTCACAAAGTGGTACTTCGGGTCCAACCAATATCAAATCAATCTGATTGTTAAGAACTACTTTTTTTAATCCTTCAAAGTCGGAAACTCCAACCGGAAGATTAGTTCCAAGAAGTGAAGTTCCTGCATTACCTGGGGCAAAAAACACCCCGTTAATCTTTGGCGATTGCCTGATTTTCCATGCCATTGCATGCTCTCTTCCTCCCGAACCGACAATTAAAATATTCATCATTTACTTTAAATTTCCAGATCGCTGTCCTAAAATTGAAATGGATCTGTTCAATCCTGCAGGATGAAGGCTGAAATTTCCATCTTTTGACTTTTTTCGACAGCTCCGATATTTATTTTTTTATGGTATGGTATGGTATCGCTTCGAAACGGTAACCTTGTTCCCTGATCCAGCTAATGGCCTGAGGCAAAGCTTCAGTTAAATTTCGCTTTGCTTTAAATGAATCATGAAACGTTATTATTGACCCCGGCCGAACAAAATCTGTAATATTCTTCAAGACCTTTTCAGGCTTTATTCGTACATCATAATCGCACGAAATCAGGTCCCACATAATTATCCTGAAGTGTTTTTTCAGGTGGTGGTACTGCGACAATTTTAACCAGCCGTGTGGTGGCCTGAACAGGTCAGAATCAATATATAGTCCTGCCTTTTTAATGTTCCTGAAATATTCCTGGTTCTTCTTCTTTAGCCCTTGCCAATGGTTAAAAGTATGATTGCCAACTGAATGACCATCCTCAAGGATTTGCCGGTAAACTTCCGGATACTTTTTCACATTTTCGCCCACGCAAAAGAATGTGGCTTTAATTCCTTCTTTCCGAAGAAGTTGAAGTACCCATGGAGTTACCTCCGGGACAGGTCCGTCATCGAAAGTCAGGAATACAACCTTTTTATTTCCGGCATATCTCCATTCTGCATTTTTAAACAGAGCGGTGAAAAAACCAGGCAAACGAATCCTGGGGTTAAAATGTTGCATTATTCCAAAGAACTGTATCTTTCGAGATAGCTGTTAAATGAAGTTGTTACTTCTTTAAGCAGTTCAGGCTGGTTATTTCTTGTACAGATCATACCCATTTCCCGCATGAAATATAAGATCCGCTGAATATCATCATCAACCGAATTTCTCAGGGGCTTTCTCAGATTGTAAAAGTAATCCAGCTGTTCTTTATAGTTTGTCATGATTGTATTGATGATTTCCTTTCCCTTGGCCGGTTGTCCTGCCTTGAAATAGGTTTCTGACATCATCATGGCAAAATAGTTATAAGGAACAACTTTATGCGGGATCAGTTCAACGCAGCGGTCAAGTACAACAACAGCCTTTTCTTTTTGCCCTTCATCAACAAGGGTTTCAGCCAGGCGGTTGAAAGTATTTCGTATATTCATCATCATCCGGCTGTTATTTTCGTCGATGTAAACTTTCGGGTCGTTCATGTTACCCCATTTGAATTTATCCATCACGTTCTCATACATCAGCTTCGAATTGACACGACCAATATTGATTCCTGCGTCTGAATCAGATTTAATCGGAACCAGTTTGTAGGCAAGTCCTTCAAGTTGAAAATAGTCCTGGAGATTCAGGTATTTATCGCGTCCGATTGTAATTGCGAAATAAATCGGGCGTTCCCAGTTGTTATTGGCAATCATATCCAGAACCATCAATTCGTCCTTGGTAATGTAATGTTTGTTGGTGAAATCGATCTTCAGGGTATCTACAATTTTATCGTAGTCCTGTGGTTCAACCACTTTATTCCGGATAACTGCAGCTTTATCAACCACCATAAAAAGTTTCTTGGACGGAATGTATGAAGCGAAGTCCGCCTGTTCCAGTTTGGTTCGCGGATTTTCATCCTTTACAAAATCGAGTGCTTTTTTGAGTTCGACCGAACCTTTCAGCCGCGGATCTTCCATCAGGTAAACGACATCGCGATTTCCCTGAACGTACTGATCATGGGTAAAGCTGATGGGCAAGGGCTCCGAATTGTAGGCCTTGCTTTTCATCTGGTCGATATACCAGTCAGTTTGAAAGTAGCTCAGGTTACAAACCCGCATGTCGGTGCGTACCCCTTCCACTTCCTGGTTGTACCACAAGGGGAACGTGTCATTGTCGCCATTCGTAAAAATGATAGCGTTTGGCGCGCAGGTATTCAGGTAGTTCGCTCCAAAATCACGGGCTGTGTAGCGGTTCGAACGGTCATGGTCGTCCCAGTTTTGTGCAGCCATAATAACCGGAACCAGTAAAAGTGCCAGACCGCTGGCTACACCTGCACTGATGGTGTCGGGTACGTATTTTTTCAATCCTTCATAGAGTGCCAGAACACCAATTCCAATCCAGATGGTGAATGCATAAAAAGATCCGGCGTATGCGTAGTCGCGTTCGCGGGGCTGAAGCGGAGATTGATTCAGGTAAACCACAATGGCTAATCCGGTCATCAGGAACAGCAATGAAACCGTCCATACATCCCGTTTGCCTTCTCCGTTCTTGTTGTACATAAAAACAAAACCAATTATACCGAGGATAAACGGTAACAGGTAATAGGTATTTCGTGCTTTGTTGTTTTTAAATTCCTGCGGAAGTGTTTTCTGATCGCCCAATCGTTGTGCATCAATGAAATTAATTCCTGTAATCCAGTTCCCGTTCACGATTTCGCCCTGGCTTTGTATGTCATTCTGGCGACCTGAAAAATTCCACATGAAATAGCGGAAATACATATGGCTGACCTGGAAACGGAAGAAAAAAGTAAGGTTTTCACCAAATGTCGGAATCTGAATCGTTTTGGATTTACCCTCTTCGTCGGTAACCTGTACTTTGCGTCCTTTAATGCTGGCCCATTGTTTATAGGCTTCAACATGAGCTGATTCGCGGCTGTACATACGCGGGAATAGGGTACTCAGGTTGGAATCGAATACTGGTTTTTGCCGCATATCCGCTATCACATATTTACCGTCTTTCTGAATATAGTAGGGTTTATCATCGACATATTTTTCCATTGGGGTATTGTAATATTGTCCGAATACCAATGGACGGTCACCGTATTGCTCGCGGTTCAGGTATCCAAGCAAGGCAAATACATTGTCCGGACTATTCTGATCCATGGGTGTATTTGCCGATGAACGGATAACGATCATTGCAAACGATGAATACCCAATCAGGATCACCAGAATGCTGAGCAGAACAGTATTCCACAGTACCAGTTTTTTGCGTATCGTGTACATGATCCCGTATACGATGGCGCCAACAAGCAATAAGGCATAAATAATTACTCCGGTGTTGAATGGCAAGCCGATACCATTGACAAACATCAGTTCAAACCAGGTTGCAACAGTGATAACGCCGGGAATAAGTACGTACATGATGACCGCGAGAATCACCAGCGAAAGTGCCAGGCTGATGAATATACCTTTGCGTGTAACTTTATACTTGCGGAAATAATAAACAAAAACGATTGCCGGAATAGCCAGCAGGTTTAACAGGTGAACACCGATTGAAAGTCCCATCAGGTAGGCAATCAGGATGATCCATCGGTTGGAATAAGGTTCATCGGCCGAATCTTCCCATTTCAGAATAGCCCAGAATACCAGAGCTGTAAACAGCGATGAAGAAGCATAAACTTCTCCTTCAACAGCCGAGAACCAGAATGTATCCGAAAAGGTATAGGCCAGTGCACCAACGACTCCGCTTCCGAGAATAGCAATGGTCTGCCCCAGGGTAAATTCACCGGTTGTTTTAATTAATTTTTGGGCCAGGTGGGTAATCGTCCAGAACAGAAAGAGGATGGTAAACGCACTGGCCAATCCTGACATCGCGTTAATCATAACCGCGGCATTGGAAGGGCTGCCTCCCAAAATAGTAAAGAATCTGCCCAATATCATGAAAAAAGGAGCTCCCGGCGGATGGCCAACTTCCAGTTTAAACGAGGTAGTTATAAACTCACCACAATCCCAAAAACTTGTGGTTGGTTCGATGGTTAACAAATAAGTTACTGCAGCAACGATAAAAGTTAGCCAGCCAACAATATTGTTCAGTTGTTTGAAGTTTTTCATTTTGAGCACAATTTAACGCTTGCGAAGATAGCACATTCTTTCAAATCAGGGCAATGAGGGTTTGATTTTTATCGATTTCCGAGGGATTAAAAACGATTAAATCGTCAGTAAATAAAAGTTTTAGCCTCTGTTTAAAGAATGAGTTACACGGGTTTCCGGATTCGGTGAAATAAAAAAAGCCTTCCGGGTTGCGGAAGGCTTTGTATCTGAATCTTACGATTAAACTAGTCGGCAAGATTGTATCGAAAGAATGCTGTTACAGTCAGACCCTTATCGGTACTATGCAGGAATTCATGAACTGTTTGTTTGCTTTCTTTGATGAATGCCTGATTTAACAGCGTGCTGTCTTTGAAGAATTTCGCCAGGGCACCCTGTGAAATTTTATCAAGCATTGCTTCCGGTTTACCTTCCTGACGGAATTTTTCTTTGGCAATTTCCAGCTCTTTAGCTACGGTTTCTGCAGGTACATCATTTTTGTCAACAGCAACAGGATTCATTGCAGCTACTTGCATAGCCACATCTTTTGCAACCTGAACATCAACGCCGGCTTTGTTAAAGCCAACCAAAGTTGACAATTTATTTCCCGGGTGAATGTATGCAACGACAGTTTCGGCATCAAGTTTCGCATAATAAGGCAAATCAAGTTTTTCGCCAATAATACCTGTTTGTTCAATGATCAGGTTTTCAACAGTACGACCATCCAGAACCAAAGCTTTCACTTCTTCCAGATCAACTGATTTGTTTGCAATGGCGGCGTCAAGAATCCGTTCAGCAAAAGCAACAAAAGCTTCATTTTTTGCCACAAAGTCGGTTTCACAGTTTAAAACGAGCAATGCGCCCGATTTTCCTGATTCATCCACTTTGGCCAGCGCGACACCTTCGTTGGCATTTCTGTCAGCTCTTTTGCTGGCAACCAATTTTCCTTTTTCACGGATAATGTCGATAGCACGGTTAAAATCGCCTTCAGCATCAGCAAGAGCTGTTTTGCAATCCATCATACCTGCACCAGTTGCTTTACGCAACTTCATTACATCTGCAGCACTAATTTCCATAATATTATCTATTTAATGGGTTGTTGAACGACTATTCAGAAATTTCTTCATCCTGGTCATCATCATCCTCGTCATCGAGAGCTGGTGAATCGTCGTCGTCGTCAGCAACTTTTAATTTTTTACCTTTTACTTTAATTTCTTTTTCATCACCTTCTTTATCGCGCTCAACTTTACGTTCTGAAAGTCCTTCGCGGATGGCATCAGTCATTAACTGAACAATCAGTTGGATGGACTGAGAAGCATCGTCGTTAGCGGGGATAATAAAGTCAAGTCCTTCAGGATCTGAGTTGGTATCAACCATTGCAAAAACCGGAATTCCAAGTCGTTTGGCTTCACGAACTGCAATTTTTTCCTTCAGTACGTCAACAATGAAAAGTGCTGCGGGCAGACGGGTTAAATCGGCAATACTTCCGAGCATTTTTTCGAGTTTGGCCCTTTGACGGGTTATCTGAAGTTTTTCACGTTTTGAAAGTACATCCCATGCGCTTTCCTTGGTCATCTTGTCGATGGAAATCATCTTCTTAACAGCTTTCCGGATTGTCGGAAAGTTGGTAAGCATACCGCCAGGCCAACGTTCAGTAACGTATGGCATGTTAACACTACCCACCAATTCGGAAACAATGTCCTTGGCTTGTTTTTTTGTGGCAACGAATAAAATTTTACGGCCTGATTTTGCAATCTGTTTGATCGCATCTGCGGCATCGTCAACTTTAACGATCGTTTTTTGAAGATCAATGATGTGGATTCCGTTTTTCTCCATGAAGATATACGGAGCCATGTTTGGATTCCACTTTCTTTTTAAGTGTCCAAAATGAACACCTGCATCCAATAATTCTTGAAAATTTGTTCTTGGCATCTTTTTACTTTTTTTTTAAAAAAATAATCTCCTGTAAAGCAACTGCCAAGTAGTTCCTGTCTGTAAAAGACGGAAGTCTGAGCAGTTTAGATCCAAAGCAGAATATTTTTGTACTAAAAATACTAACGTTTTGAGAACTGGAATCTTTTGCGCGCTTTTGGTTGTCCTGGTTTTTTACGCTCAACTTCACGAGGATCTCTGGTCAAAAAGCCGGCACTTTTCAATGCCCCTCTTGATTCAGGATTGATTTCGATCAGTGCACGTGAAATGCCTAAACGTAAAGCTTCAGCCTGTCCTGTGATACCACCACCATCAAGGTTGACAGTGATGTCATACTGACCGGCTACACCTAACAGATTCAACGGTTGCAAAACAACATACTGAAGGATTCCTGTTGGAAAATAATCATTCAAATCTCTTTTGTTGATAGTGATTTTTCCCTGGCCATCGCTTACATAAACTCTGGCAACCGCAGATTTCCTACGACCTAACGTGTTTACTACTTCCATTAGTTATTATTTAATTGTATTTAAATCAATTAATTTGGGGTTTTGGGCCTCCTGTTTGTGTTCTGAACCAACATACACTTTCAGGTTTCCGTAGATTTTACTTCCCAGACGGTTTTTTGGCAACATCCCTTTAACCGCTTTTTCAATCAGTCGTTCAGGGTATTTGCTTAACAACTCCGCAGGAGTCTGTTTTTTTTGTCCACCGGGATAGCCGGAATAACTCAAATAAATTTTGTCATTCAGTTTATTTCCTGTCAGACGTACTTTTTCTGCATTAATGATAATCACGTTATCACCGCAATCAACATGAGGAGTGAAGCTCGGTTTGTTTTTACCTCTCAGTATTTTGGCAACTTTACTGGCCAAACGTCCGAGGACAACTTCTGAGGCATCAACAAGAACCCACTCTTTTGTTACCGTGGCCTTGTTGGCTGAAACGGTTTTGTAACTTAGTGTATCCACTTGCTTTTTTTTAATAAATTAAACACCAACTCGCAATAAATTAAATTTCAATTAATTAGAGTATTAGAGTTTATTAACCCGGAATTGTTAATAAGATCTGCACCCTCAACATTTTCAGTTATTTACAACAACTGCAAGTACGGACAATAATCGGACTGCAAAAGTATTTTCTTTTTTTTGATTATGCAAGAATTAATTTAAAGGATATTGAAAATTAACAAAAAGATTCTCAATGAGTACTATTTGGAAGGTTCGCAGATCAAAATGACATTTTCGTACTGAAAACAGGTTAGTTCGTTTAATTTTCCTGATTGATGCTTTATTCTCCCGATTGTTCTTTTATCGCTGATTTGCCAGCTGGCCATCATTTATGTTTTTGCCTGAAGTCAATGATCAGCCTGGAATTTCGTTCAGAAGCGACGGCGAAGGTTCTGGCCGCAGCGTCGGTTGATTTTATAGTTCCTGTATTCGAAAAGCCGGATGCCAAAATATTTCTCGAAGTAATAGAGGATTTTATATTTCAATTTCATCCTGAGTTTACCGGTATCAACGTTCATTTCCCAGTTTTTTGCTTTAATTCTGTTTTTCATTACCTCCGGATGAGTACCTTCAAATTTCTTCAAGGCATCAAAACTTTGTTCATAATCAAATTCTAATGGGTTACTTTCAATGATTTCCCCGGAATAATACCGTTTAACCACATCACACTTTTGTTTCATAATGGCTGGCGGACGCACCCATCCATAATGATAGACGGTTGCATCTACAGGAACAACGGAAAGTTTTTGTCCCTGCTTTCTGAATCCCTGGGCATCACGATACGACTGAATGATTTTATTGTTTCTGATGATCCGTATTTCATTCCGGTACCATTTTCGGGAATTGCTGACATAATCGTAGCTACCGTAAAAATGATTGTAGTTTAAAAGCAATCCTTCAACGTCCGGATGTTTATGCCATTTTTGAATCGCTTCCCGGATTCCCGGATAATCTCCTTCATGAAGAACTTCATCGGCCTGCAGATACAGGCACCAGTCATATTCCGGATCAACAGCCTGCAGTGCTTTGTCTGTTTCAAGGGCATAAACCCGTCCCCCGGTTTTCTGCGATTCATCCCAAACCGAATCCAGGATCTGTATTTTGCTGTTGCCGATATTTTCAATCATTTCCCGGGTTCCGTCCTTCGAGTCGCCGACAACGATCAGGTATTTGTCGCAGAGCGGTAAGGCCGACAGGATGGATTCAACCAGCGGAAAATCTAATTTAACCGCGTTTTTAACAAAGCTGAAACCACAAATTTTTATCTTTTCCAAATTGGTTTGATATTACGGATGACTCACTGAATTTATTCTCAGGTCTGGCAAAACAGGCTGACTGAAACCATTTCAAGGGATACGCAATCAAATCCTGAAATTAAACGACCGAATTTAAAATAAAATAGTTGAATAGTACAATTATTTCTTTTCCAGGTTCGTTTTGCTTTGTAGTTTTGACCCAAACTGATTTCTATGTCGCTTTTGAATAAAAACCGGGAACTATTGCATTTCCAAATTTATCTTGGTTTCCTTTTGGCTATGGCCGCGAGTTTGCCCATGTCAAAAGCAATTATGAGCATCGTTCCGGGTTTTTTAATGGTGAACTGGCTTTTCGAAGGGCAATTTCAACTTAAACTTCAACGGCTTAAGGAAAGAAAATCTGTTTTGCTGCTGATTTCCATATTTATCGTGTATTTGGTGGGTTTGTTATGGACCAACAGCATGAAATGGGGAATGCACGATGTTAAAATTCAACTTCCGCTACCGGTTTTACTGCTTGTCATTGGAACTTCAGCCGAACTGAATTACCGTCAGGTTAAAAAAATCATCTATGTATTTTCGGCAGCTGTAGTTTTTGCCTCCCTTTGCAGCATCTGGGTGTTGCTGGAATTTTCAGGAAAAACAATTCAGAATCCCCGGGAAATGTCGCTGTTTATATCGCACATCCGTTTTGCATTATTGATTAACACAAGCATTTTTTCGATGGCCTGGTATGTGCTGAAGGCCGGAAAAACGAGTTACCTCGAAAAGTCGCTGCTTGTTCTGGCTATCATCTGGCTGAGCATCTTTTTGGTTATTCTCAAGTCAGCCACGGGTTGGATTGTTTTCCTGCTTGTATTGTCGGTAGTTGTTTTAATACAGGCCATACAGATCAAAAAGCCGGCCTGGCGTGTTGTCCTTTTGGGAATCCTGCTTTCGATCTTTCTTTTGCCTGCAGCTTACATTGGATATGTGGTTCATCAGTTTTACCGGGTTGAATCCCTGCCCGCCGATATCGTTCATGTAAAAACCCGACAGGGAAATCTTTATCAGCATGATTTTAACAACAAGCAGATGGAGAACGGGCATTATACCTTTTTGTTTGTGAATGAAGAGGAGATGCGGGAAGCCTGGAATAAACGCAGTCCGGTTAATTACGACAGTACCTCTGCATCCGGGTTTAACCGGGATGTGCTGATCAGGTATCTGACCTCGAAAGGTTTCCGTAAGGATGCCGAAGGTCTTGAGAAATTAACTGACGACGACATCCGAAACATTGAAAACGGGGTAACCAACTACCGGTTTATCAATTCAGTGTCATTCTACAACCGGATTTATCAGATCGTATGGGAAGCTGATGTGTATCGTAAAGGCGGAAATCCTTCAGGGCATTCGGTTACCCAGCGACTGGAGTATTATAAAATGGCTATGCAGATCATCTCTGAAAACTTTTGGTTCGGTACCGGCACCGGCGGATATTATAAGGCTTACCAGGAAAAATATGATCAGAACAGTTTTTTTCAGAATCAGCTGTACCGGCAACGTTCGCACAACATGTTTCTGAGTTACTGGATCGATTTTGGACTCATCGGTTTGGCATATATCTGTTTTGCATTGTTTTCCCCGGTTATCCTGGAGCATAAAACAAAAAGTTTCCTGTTGCTGGTTTTTCTTCTGATCGTTCTGATTTCGTTTATGAATGAAGATAGTCTGAACAACCATGATGCCATTTCGTTTTTCTCGTTCTTTTATCCCTTGTATTTATTCTCGAAACACGAAGATCCTTCTTAATTGTATCAAGATGCTGAAACACCCGTCTGCCGACGAGGCAGGAGTTCAGCATGACGATCCTAAGCATGAACTGATATTTGAAACTATGGAAACCCGACTCTCTGCTGAATTTTTCCTTCGTGATGTTTTGGAAGTAGCTCCTGAACTGATTGGCAAACTCCTGGTTCGGCAGTTTGATGATGGCCGTATGGAAAAATACCGGATTACTGAAACCGAAGCTTATCGTGGTACGGAAGATCGGGCCTGTCATGCCAGCAAAGGACGGACTTCCCGCACTGAAGTGATGTTCAGGGAAGGCGGAACAGTGTATGTTTACCTCATTTACGGTCAGTATTGGTTGCTGAACCTGGTGACCGGAACAGATGGTGATGCCTCAGCTGTTTTAATCCGCGGTATCGAAGGTTTTCCCGGCC
>JBBSBP010000021.1:0-64075 GCA_038251165.1 Bacteroidales bacterium
AAACCTATCCTTGAGATAAGTTTTCCATTGTTGATTTGGTATCAACACATAGGACTCATTCGCTGCTCATTCATCCTATAAGTTGATGAAGTCAGGACTTGCTGCTGCGGTGCGCTGTGGTGAATGGTGTATTATGTGCTGTGGCGTGTATTGTGGCGCGCTGTGGTGAATGTCATATTTCCTGATTTTCTGCTCTTTTTTCTGCTCCTTTCGATAGGGCGAGCTCGGGTGATACCACACAATACAAAAACATTTCATCGTTTTTGTATTGTAGTGGGTTGTTTTTCTGATGTTTAGGCGAAATTTATCTGCAAAGAGATTTTCTGCTCTCTACGCTTTTTCTTGACAAGAAATAGCGTAGAGAGTCTGGCATTAACTAGATAACGGAATACGACACCATCAACAATAAACCCCGGCAATAATTACTATGCAAGGGTTTGTGTTTTGTATTAGTGATCCTACCGGGATTAGATCTTGGACTATCTTAATCACAATTTCATTCTATTAAAAACACATCAAGCAACAAGCTTTGCCAAACTTTCTAAATCCTCTATAAAAAGGTTCGACATTTGTTCGTTTAGCACCACAAAGGGAAGCAAATTGCTTCCCTTTGTTTTATCTGTTTCATTCCAAAAACTTCAGATTTCGTTTCAATCCTTCAAACCGTGTTCGTTTAACGGCTGAATTCCTGAACAACTCATTAAACAGCGGTTTATCCATTTGATTCCATTCCGCTTTGCTCAGGTTCATCAGTTTGCGATCAGGATAAAAATCGGGTTCCCGGTGGATTTCCGATTTTAAATTCCAGGGACAAACATCCTGGCAAATGTCGCAGCCAAACACCCTGTTTTCGAATTTACCTTTTAATCCGGAATGAATTTCGCCCCGGTTTTCGATGGTTTGATACGAAATGCAGCGTCGGGCATCGAGTACAAAAGGTTTAACCAAAGCCTGGGTGGGACAGGCATCAATGCAGCGGGTACAGTTTCCACAGTGGTTTCTTACCGTCTTGTCATCGGCCGGAAGTTCCAGATCGATAATGAGTTCACCGATAAAAAAGAAGCTGCCATGTTCGGTCGAAATCAGGTTGGTATTTTTACCGATCCAGCCCAAACCTGCACGCGCCGCCCAGGCACGATCCAAAACCGGGGCAGAATCAACAAAACACCGGCCTTCGCAGGGAGCAACTTCATCCTGAATAAATTGCAGCAACTTGCCCAATTTATCCTTCATCACCAAATGGTAATCGGTGCCAAAGGCATATTTCGAGAGTACAGGAGCTTCGGCATCAGCCTGCTTTTCAGCCGGAAAATAATTCAGCAAAACAGAGACAACCGAACGTGCCTGATCAACCAGCAAACGCGGATCGAGGCGCTTATCCAAATGGTTAGCCATATAGGTCATTTCGCCATGCATCTCTTCCTGTAACCAGGTTAACAACCGATCTTTTTCTTCAGACAGAAAGTTGGCTTCGGAGATACCACATTCCAGAAAACCCAGTTCCCTGGCTTTGGACTTGATTTGGCCTGCCGTATTTTCAATTTTCTTTTCCATTCCTGAATATTTCTGAATCCAAAAATAGCTGATTTAATTCTTTTTCAAGGTCTTTACCCATCCCGAATACACTATTTAAATGTCATTCCCGGATTATTATTCATCGGTGAATGTATATTTTTATCAAAAAATAATTCAAAACCGGATTTTTCTGAATCTATCTGTTTATATTTATTGATGCATCCGGAGTACCTCATCCTGATATATCCTAAAAACAATCCGGTGTTTTGTCCATACCGGAATGCCTGACGTAGCCGGGTGATAATCTGCGGTACTGCCTTTGTTATTTATGACCATAAACCAAAAGCGAAACGAATGAAAGAAGAGTTTTTGCAGTTTATATGGGAACATGGATTGTTCATCAAAACCAGGCTTAAAACCATTGATGGGAGAAGGTTGAAAATCATCACCACGGGTCAGCCAAACTCCGATTCCGGTCCCGATTTTTTCAATGCCAGAATCCGGATTGACGAGACCGTCTGGGCGGGAAATATCGAAATCCACCAGAAATCATCGCACTGGCACCTGCATCATCATGACGCTGATCCTGCTTACGACAATGTTATTTTGCACGTGGTTGAATTGTACGATAAGCCGGTACAGGTCCAAAATCATGAATTACCGACACTTGAGATGAAGTATCAGGGTAATATCCTGGATAATTACGAACAACTTCTGAAGTCGGAACAATGGATTGCCTGTGAGGGGAAACTGTCAGGAGTTGACCCGTTCATCCTGCGGTTTTGGTTCAGTTCACTGATGATCGAACGGCTTCAGTCGAAAACCGACGATATTCTGACGATCCTGCATCAAAACAAGAATAACTGGAATGAAACGTTTTACCAACTGCTAGCACGGAACTTCGGGATGAAAACCAATGCCCTTCCATTCGAATTGCTTGCCAAATCGCTGCCTTTACAACTACTGTCGAAGCACAAAAACGATCTTTTCCAGCTGGAAGCCTTGTTGTTCGGTCAATCAGGACTGCTGAACGAAACACTTTTGGGTGACGATTATTTTTTATCGCTACGAAAAGAATATTCTTACCTCTATCAGAAATACGGCTTATCGGGTATTGAATCGCATCTCTGGAAATTCATGCGCATGAGGCCAATTAACTTTCCAACGATCCGGATTGCACAGCTGGCCCGGCTGATCCATTATTCTTCCTCTTTATTTTCGAGGATTCTGGAATCCGAAAACATCGATGAACTGCGGAAATTGTTTGATGTTTCGGCTTCAGCTTACTGGGATAACCATTACCGTTTCAACAAAACTTCGGAAGAAAACCGGCCGAAAGTACTTGGGGAAATAGCCTTCAATAATCTGGTAATCAATACCATTGTGCCGTTGCTGTTTGTGTATGGCGATCAGCACCTCGATCAGGCGATGAAAGACAGGGCTTTGCTGCTGCTCGAAAAGCTGGCACCCGAATCCAATCAGATTATCCGGAAATGGAACGGGTTGGGAATCGAAAGTCAATCGGCATTCGAAACACAGGCTTTACTTCAGTTAAAAAACAGATACTGCGCTAACAAAAAATGTTTAAATTGCCAGTTGGGAGCGAAGATCATAACTTCCGTCAATCATTCAGAAAATGAATCAACCGTTCAATAAATTCCAGGAAGTATCGAACAAAACCATCCGCACTGCTATTGTATTGCTTTTGATGCTCATGTCGTCAGGTACCCTGTTTTACTGGGCACATGAGGAGTATCCGCTGATCGATGCTTTCTTCATGACAATCATTACTATTTCAACGGTCGGATTCGGCATGATTCATCCCCTTTCGGATGCCGGGAAGCTCTTCACTTCGGGTCTAATCATGTTCAGTTTGGGTAGTTTGGCATGGGTCGGTTCAAGTCTGGCCCGTTTTATTTTTGACGGCGATCTGAAAAATTATTTAAAAACTTACCGAGTGGATAAAAAAATCATGAAACTTAAAGATCATACCATCATTGTTGGTTATGGTCGTAATGGAGAACAGGCAGCCATGGAACTGCGTGATGATGGTGTTGATTTTGTGGTTATCGACAAACGTGAAAACGTGATCAGTCGCGTCCGTGAAGATGAAAGTCTTCTGTACATCCAGGGAGATGCTACCCATGAAGATATTCTTTTCCAGGCTCGCGTTGAACATGCCAAGGCTCTGATAGCCACTACACCTAACGATGCGGATAATGTTTTTGTCGTCCTGACAGCCCGAAGCATTAATCCCGCCCTTCGAATCATCAGCCGCGCTTCAGAGATTGAATCCGTCACTAAACTTCGTCGTGCCGGCGCTACCAATGTGATCATGCCTGAACGAATTGGCGGACAACGAATGGCTAAACTGGTGACTCAGCCCGATGTGGTCGAATTTCTGGAATATATTCTGCTGCAGCAAAGCAAGGATGTGAGTCTGGAAGAAATATCGTGTGCCCACCTGGCAACTTTTTTTGTAAACAAAACACTGAAAGTTTTATTTTCAAAAAACAAAACGGGAATCAATATCGTCGGTATAAAAATCAGCGGAGTAAAATATGTATTTAATCCTGATCCGGAGTTGACACTGAGCCGGGGTGATCAGCTTTTTGTGCTGGGTTCGCCCAAACAAATCTTTGATTTCAGGCATTTGCTGGAAAATCAGAAATAATTTAAAGGCAGGCTTAACCAGAACTACAGTTATGACGCGTATCCGCTGAATGTACCACCACTTACCGAAATCGCGGCAGAAGACGATAAATAATAATCTGTAGTAAATATATTGTATAGGCTGTCCGTTACCCAACGGATGGCCTTTGTTTTGAAAATTATTCCCCTAGCTACTTGAATTTCAAAGATATTTGATTACTTTTGCGCAGCTTTTAAGAATTAATTTTAAGCTGTTGTTATTGAGAGCAATGCTGCAGCTTAAACATTGTATAACAAATAAAAAACAGTTACATGTATTTGACAGCAGAAAAGAAAGTTGAATTCTTCGAGAAATACGGAGAATCGGCAAAAAACACCGGATCATCAGAAGCACAGATTGCTTTGTTTTCATTCCGCATCAGTCACCTGACCGACCACCTGAAACTGAACAAAAAAGATTTTAGTACACAACGTGCTCTGATCACCCTGGTAGGTAAACGCAGAAGTCTTCTGGATTATTTAAAGAAAAAAGATATCGAACGTTATCGTGCAATTATCAAAGACCTTAATTTACGTCGATAATTTATTACAGAAAAGGCAATATATCTATTGCCTTTTCTTATTTTTATAGCCGTTTTGAAATTTGCAGGTACCACTTTTAAAACGCACGTTCAGTTAATTTATTTTTACCTGAATAAAATACCCCACCACACCCATTTGTAGAGTACCTTTTAGAAATTTTATTTATTCGAAAAAATTATGAATCAAGCGATTATTAAAACAATTGACCTTGGAGATGGCCGTACCATTACCATTGAAACAGGTCGTTTAGCCAAACAGGCCGACGGAGCAGTTGTTGTGAAAATGGGTGATACAATGTTGCTGGCAACCGTTGTAGCTGCAATTGAAGCCAAAGAAGATGTGGATTTTATGCCACTTTCGGTTGACTACCGCGAAAAATTCGCCGCCGCCGGACGTTTCCCGGGTGGATTTCTCAAACGTGAATCACGTCCTTCGGATGATGAAGTTTTAGTTGGCCGTTTGGTTGACCGCGCTTTACGTCCTTTGTTCCCTGCCGATTTTCATGCCGAAACAGCCATGATGATCTCCCTGATTTCATCCGACTCAGAAGTAATGGCCGATTCACTGGCCGGACTTGCTGCATCAGCAGCTATTGCAGTTTCAGATGTGCCTTTCGAAACTCCGATTTCTGAAGTTCGTGTTGGCCGTATTGATGGCAAGCTGATTGTAAACCCGACCTTCTCACAGCTCAAAAAAGCTGATCTCGATATCATGGTTGCCGCTTCATACGACAACATCATGATGGTTGAAGGCGAAATGAACGAAGTCTCGGAAGAGGATATGCTCGAAGCTATCCAGGTAGCTCACGATGCCATTAAAGTCCATTGTAAAGCTCAGGAAGAACTGGCCGCCCTGGTTGGAAAAACAAAACGTACCTATTGCCACGAAATAAACGATGCTGATCTGAAAGCCAAAGTTTTCGAAGATCTTTATCCTAAATGTTATGCTCTGGCAACTCAGCGCCTGAACGATAAACAACTTCGTATTGAAGGTTTTCATGCTATTGTTGATGAATACATCACAGAATACAAGGAAGTCCATGCTGAAAATGCCGATATCGATTTGGCTCTTCATACCAAACTGATTAAAAAATATTACCACGACGTTGAGAAAGAAGCCATGCGCCGCATGATTCTTGACGAAGGTATCCGTCTGGATGGCCGTACTACAACTCAGATTCGTCCTATCTGGGGAGAAGTTGATTACCTTCCGGGTTCACATGGATCAGCAATTTTCACCCGTGGCGAAACCCAATCACTTTCATCCATTACTTTGGGAACCAAAATGGATGAGAAAAAAATAGACAGCGTTACCTATCAGGGAACCGAAAAATTTCTGTTGCACTACAACTTTCCACCATTCTCGGTTGGTGAAGCCAAAGTGCCACGTGGAGTCGGACGCCGCGAAATCGGTCACGGGAACCTCGCTTTACGTGCCCTTAAAAAAATGATCCCTCAGGATTTCCCATATGTGGTAAGGATTGTATCCGATATCCTGGAATCAAACGGTTCATCATCGATGGCCACCGTTTGTGCCGGAACCATGTGCATGCTTGATGCAGGCGTAAAAATGGTTCGTCCGGTTTCCGGTATTGCAATGGGTTTGATTACTGATCCTGCAAACAATAAATTCGCTGTACTTTCAGATATCCTGGGCGACGAAGATCACCTGGGCGACATGGACTTCAAGGTAACAGGTACTGAAAAAGGTATTACTGCCACTCAGATGGACATCAAAGTAGGTGGCCTTTCCTATGAAATTCTTTCCCAGGCACTGCTTCAGGCAAAACAGGGCCGCGAACATATTCTGGGCGAAATCATGAAAGTAATTTCTGAACCACGCGAAGACTACAAACCAAACGTACCGCGTGTTGAAATCGTTCAGGTTCCTAAAGAAATGATTGGACCTATAATCGGTCCCGGAGGAAAAAACATTCAGAAACTTCAGGAAGAAACCAAAACGGTTATTTCAATTGAAGAAAGAGATGATATCGGTTACGTACAGATTTCAAGTGTCAATAAAGAATCACTCGAAGCTGCTATCCGCCGCATAAAACTGATCATTGCAATTCCTGAAAAAGGTGAAATCTATAAAGGAAAAGTAAAATCGATCACCTCATTTGGCGCTTTTGTCGAAATCATGCCCGGAAAGGAAGGATTGCTCCACATTTCCGAAATCAGCTGGAGTCGCTTAAACACCGTTGAAGAAGAATTGACCGAAGGACAGGAAATAGAAGTGAAACTTCTGGATATGGATCGTGACGGAAAAATGAAATTATCACGTCGCGTATTACTTCCAAAACCTGAAGGAATGCCGGACAGACCTGAGCGAAGCAATGATGACAGACCACCACGTCGTGATGACAACCGTGGAGGCGACCGTCGTGATAACCGTGGAGGCGGAGATCGTCGTGACCACCGTGGAGGCGGAGATCGCCGGTAAGCCCGAAAAATAAAACGAAAGTTCTTTGTTGAAATATCTTAAAAATGCCCGCATGTCGGGCATTTTTATTTTGAAGAATCAGCGCATCACCGAATTAATTCACAAGTGTTTGAAATCTTATTTGTAATGGAAATCCTAAAACGAATACGCATAGAACCATTAATATGCTGACTGCTGAAATAAATTCCTTAATCTTTCCTGTTTATGAAACGAATTATTATTCCTTTTTTAGTTTTGCTATTTATGATTTCCTGCTCTGAAAAACCAATCCAGTATCCTCCAACACAAAAGGGAGATGTAAAAGAAACTTATTTTGGTACCGAAGTTGAAGATCCATACCGCTGGCTCGAAGACGACAATTCGGCAGAAACAGCCGAATGGGTGAAAGCAGAAAACAAGCTCACCTTTGATTACCTGGCTAAACTCCCCTACCGCGACCAGATTAAAACCCGGCTCACTGAATTGTGGGATTATCCAAAATACGGCACTCCATTTAAAGAAGCCGGCAAATACTTCTTTTACAAGAATAACGGACTGCAAAACCAGAGTGTTCTGTACACCACAACCGACATGACTGCCGAACCTTCCATCTTACTTGATCCCAATACTTTATCGGATGACGGAACTGCTGCACTTTCAGGCATAGAGGTATCCAACGACGGGAAATACCTGGTTTATCAGGTGGCAAAATCAGGATCAGACTGGAATGAGATCTATGTAAAAAATATCGAAACAGGGGAAATGCTTCCTGACCACATCCTCTGGGTGAAATTTTCAGGTGTCAGCTGGTATAACGACGGATTTTTTTACAGCGCCTACGATAAACCGGAAGCGGGAAGCGAATTATCCAAATCGAACGAATTCCAGAAAGTCTATTACCACAAACTGGGATCCGAACAATCAACTGACCAGCTGATTGTGAATGATCCGGAAAATCCGAAGCAAATGTTCGGCGCCGGATTAACTGAAGACAAACGCTTTCTGCTGCTTTCAAAAAGCCAGGGAACGAATGGAAATGCACTTGATTTTAAAGATCTCAGCAAAAAAAACAGCGGATTCATCCATTTAATGGATCGCTATGAATACGAATTTAATCCTGTTGAAAATATTGGAGACGAACTTTATGTGTTAACGAATTATAAAGCTCCCAAATACAGGCTAATCCGGATCAATACCAATAATCCGGAAGAAAAAAATTGGGTGGATATTATTCCGGAGAAAAAAGACGTACTGGAATCGGTTCGGTTAATAGCCGGCAAACTGGTTGTGAATTACATGACTGATGCCCACAGCAAGGTTGAAGTTTTTTCGTACGAAGGAGTTCCGGAATACGAAATCCAGCTTCCCGGAATCGGAACAGTAAGTGCTTTTTCAGGAAAGAAAGAAGAAGACATCGCTTACTTCAGCTACACTTCATTTAATACTCCGGGAGAAATTTACAAATACGACTTTACGACCAAAGAATCATCCCTGCATTTCAGACCTGATGTAAAATTCAATCCGGATGATTTTGAAGTAAAACAGGAATTCTATGCCAGCAAAGACGGTACAAGGGTGCCGATGTTTATCGTTCATAAAAAAGGACTGAAACTGAATGGCAATAACCCAACACTATTGTATGCCTATGGAGGCTTCAACATCAGCCTGACCCCTTCGTTTTCGGTTGCACGCATCGCATTCATTGAAAATGGTGGAGTATTTGCCATGCCTAACCTTCGGGGTGGAGGCGAATACGGCGAAGAATGGCATAAAGCGGGAACAAAAATGCGAAAACAGAATGTTTTTGATGATTTCATCGCTGCCGCAGAATACCTCATCAGCCAGAAATACACCTCAGTCCGGAAACTGGCTATTCAGGGCGGATCGAATGGAGGTTTACTGATCGGCGCAGTTACCAATCAACGTCCGGACCTGTTTAAGGTAGCTCTTCCGGCAGTTGGCGTAATGGACATGCTTCGTTTTCACAAATTCACCATTGGCTGGGCATGGGCAGGCGACTATGGCACCAGTGAAGACAGCTCTGAAATGTTCAATTACCTGTATAAGTATTCACCCTACCATAACATCATCAGAGGAACTTCATACCCGGCCATACTGGCAACTACTGCCGACCATGACGATCGTGTAGTTCCGGCCCATACATTTAAATACATGGCAAGAATGCAGGAATACAACGCGGGAAAATTACCGGTTTTGATCCGCATTGATACCAAAGCAGGCCATGGTGCCGGGAAACCTACGGCTAAGGTAATTGAAGAATACACAGATCTTTGGTCATTTGTATTTTATCATCTGGGTATGAAGCTTTAAAAAATAATTGTACATTTAAAATCCCGGAAAATAAAGTCCGGGATTTTTTTATGTCCTGATTATGAGCATAAACTATCTGGTTATTGAAGGAAATATCGGTGCCGGCAAGACTACCCTTGCCGAAATGATCAGTGAAAAGTACCATGCAAAACTCGTTTTGGAACAATTTGCTGAAAATCCATTCCTACCCAAATTTTACGAAAATCAGGAAAAGTATTCGTTCCCGCTCGAAATGGCTTTTCTGGCAGAGCGGTACAATCAGTTGAATCGTGAACTGAGCCATTTCGATCTGTTCAGCCCTTTCACTATTTCGGATTATTATTTTATGAAATCGCTGATTTTTGCACAAAACACGTTGCAACCCGACGAGTACAATTTATACCGGCAGTTTTTCAACATCATATACGACAAAATGCCCAAGCCTGATTTGTATGTATACCTGCATAAAGATACTGACCTACTTCTGAAAAATATCGTACTCCGTGGTCGTCCCTATGAAGCATACATCACCAAAGATTATCTCGAAAAGATTTCCCAGGGATATTTCAGCTATTTCAGGCAACAAAATGATCTGCCCATTCTGATTATCGATACAAATGGTATAGATTTTGTAAATCAGCCTGAAGATTTTGAAAGAATGATAAAAACCATATTCACCAGACGATACAACAAGGGAGTTACACGCGTTCTACTAGATTAAAAACCAGTTTTAAGTTTTTTTTTAAAGGAAACATTGCTAATTTTGTGAATAATTACCAAATTAATACACCTTCAATTTTAATATAACCACTATGAGAACGTTTAACTTGAAACCACTAGTCCTATTTACATTGGCGGCTGTGATGTTATCCAGCTGTGCAAGTTTGCAGAAGATGAAGAAAAATGCAAACCTGATAAACTTTAAAACTACTCCCGAAATTCTTGAAACACATGCCGGGAAAGTTGATCTCGCTATCGACGGTAAATTTCCAGCCAGGTATTTCAACAAAAAAGCCATCATGGTTGCAACGCCTGTATTGAAATATGAAGGCGGAGAAAAAACTTTTGAACCGGTAACTCTTCAGGGAGAAAAAGTTGATGCGAACAACAAAGTGATTACTTTGTCCAATGGTGGAAGTTTTGCTTATAAAGATGCAATTCCTTATGCTGAAGCCATGCGTATCTCAACCCTTGAACTCCGCATTACCGCATCGAAAGGTTCACAAAGCATTGACTTTGATCCGATTACACTGGTTCAGGGTGTAATTGCCACTCCAACGCTGGTTATCAACTACCCGACTCCAATTATTGGTGTTCAACGGGAAAAAAACACAACCGGAAAATACGATCCAAACATTGATGCCTTTCAGCGTATTGTTCCTGATGAATACACCGCCGATATTCACTATCTGATCAACAAAGCTGATATTCGTCCATCGGAATTAACTGCTGGCGACATTGCCAAACTTAATGAATACAACAAGGCATTGGCTAAAGATCCACGGAAAAAACTGAAAAGCATGGAAGTTTCTTCCTACGCTTCACCAGACGGCGCCCTTGAGCTGAATACCAAACTGGCAGAAAAACGTCAGGAAGCTTCTTCAAAATTCTTAACCCAGGAACTAAAAAAAGACGAAGTCGAAGCTGAATTCAAAACCAAATTCACTCCTGAAGATTGGGAAGGATTTCAGGAATTGATGGCCAAATCAAACATTCAGGACAAAGAATTAATACTCCGCGTTCTATCGATGTATACAGACCCTGAAGTTCGTGAACGCGAAATCAAAAATCTATCCAGTGCGTTTGTTGGTGTAGCCAACGAGATTTTACCTCAGCTGCGTCGCTCAAAATTCACTACAAGTATCGAGTTGATTGGAAAAACTGACGAAGAAATTGCTGCTTTGGCTGATTCTGATCCTTCGAAACTGAATCCTGCTGAATTACTTTACGCTGCAACTTTAACCAAAGACCTGAATAAAAAACTGGCAATCTACAATTCGTTTATGAAAATTTATTCAGACGACTGGAGAGGGTTCAACAATGCAGGAGTGGTTTTGGTTAAACAGAAAAAATTTGATGACGCAAAGAGCTTGTTCGAAAAAGCTGAACAACTGAACAACAATGAGCCCATCATTAAAAACAACTTAGGCGTTTGCGCGTTGAAAGCAGGCGATTTAGTAAAAGCTGAAACTTATTTCGGAGCCGCTTCGGGTGCAGGAGATGCTGTAAACAATAACCTTGGCATTTTAAGCATCATCAAAGGCGATTACAGCAAAGCTGTTAAATACTTTGGCGATTCGGATTCTCCAAACACCGGATTAGCGAAAATCCTTGCCGGTGACAACAACGGTGCTTTAAAATCGTTGGAAAACTGCACCTGGGAAGGTTGTTACATGAAAGAATACTTCAAGGGAGTTGTTGGAGCCCGTACAGCTAAAGAAAACCTGATGTACGAAAGCCTTGAAACAGCCGTTAAAATGAAACCTGAATTGAAATCAACCATTGCAACCGACATGGAATTTGCAAAATATTTCAACGAACCAAGATTCAAGGAAATTGTAAAATAATTGTGTACAACTGATATTCAAAAAGAGCGATCCAAAACGGGTCGCTCTTTTTTTTGAGCCCCTTGTCAGCCTCAGAGAACAGAAACATTCAGTGAGTATGACAAAGTGAAACATGGAGTCACGATTAAAGAAATATCCCGCCAAAATTCCGTCAGACTTAATTGCCCATCTCGGAAATGAAAAGAATCCGCATCAGCCGGATATCATTTTCCGTGTATTCGTCTTCTCCCAATTCCTTGAGCGCAGCTTCAATAGTGTCATCTTCCGCGGTTTTGAAATACTCAAAAATCTCGTCCTGATGATCCTCATCAAGTATTTCGTTCAGGTAATAATCAATATTTATTTTCGTGCCGGAGTTTACGATGGTCTCAATCTCCGTAACTAAATCCTTCAGATCGATTCCTATCGAATTTGCAATATCGTCAAGCGAAAGTTTACGGTCAATACTTTGTATGATGCCCACTTTTATTTTCGATTTGTTGGCAACACTTTTAACGACCATATCCTGGGGTCGATCAATTTCGTTTTCCTCAACATAAGCGCTGATTAACTCAACGAATTCCTTGCCGTAACGTTTGGCTTTACCTTCGCCTACACCCTGGATAAATTTCAGTTCGTCCAGGGTAATCGGGTATTGCAGGGCCATATCAGCCAAAGAAGGGTCCTGAAAAATGACAAACGGAGGGAGATTCAGTTTTTTCGAAATTCTCTTTCGTAAATCTTTCAGCATTGAAAACAGTTCCGGATCACCCGCGCCACTGGCCTGGGCCGCGGCGGCATTGGCTTCTTCTTCAATGGCATCGTAGTTATGGTTGCGTACCAAAAGAAAATCGTATGGATTCTCCAGAAAATCGTATCCTTTCTGAGTCATTTTCAGCAAGCCGTAATTTTCGATGTCTTTGGTGATCAGACCGGCAATGATACTTTGCCGGAATACAGCATTCCAGAATTTTTCCCCATGATCGTTACCCGAACCAAACGATTCGAGTTCGTAATGACGGAATGATTTAACGGCTGCAGATTTTTTACCGGTAAGAATATCCGACAGATGTTCGGCCTTGTATTTTTCTTTCACTTCAATGATGGACTGAAGAGCACGGCATATCTCATCCTTAGCTTCAATCTGTTCTTTGGGACTTATGCAATTGTCACAATTTCCACATGGCTCTTCCAGTTTTTCGCCAAAATAATTCAGGAGGATAATACGGCGGCAAATGGCCGATTCGGCATATGAAGCAGTGTCAAGTAACAGCTGGCGCCCGATTTCCTGTTCGGCTACCGGTTTACCCTGCATGAATTTTTCGAGTTTCTGAATATCCTTGGCTGAATACAGTGTGATGCATATTCCTTCGCCACCATCACGACCGGCCCGTCCTGTTTCCTGGTAATAACCTTCCAGACTTTTCGGAATATCGTAATGTATGACAAAACGCACATCAGGTTTATCGATTCCCATTCCGAAGGCAATGGTTGCAACAATCACATCAACATCTTCCATCAGGAATTTATCCTGATTGCCTGAACGGGTAGCCGAATCCATTCCGGCATGATAAGCCAAAGCTTTGATATTATTTACAACGAGCGTTTCGGTCAGTTCTTCAACTCTTTTGCGGCTTAAACAGTAAATGATTCCCGATTTTCCCTCATTCTCCTTGATGAATTTAATAATCTGGGATTCAGGTTTCGACTTGGGTAAAACTTCGTAAAAGAGATTCGGGCGGTTGAATGATGCTTTGAAAACATTGGCATCCAACATTCCCAGCGTTTTCTGAATATCGTGCTGTACTTTGGCTGTCGCTGTTGCTGTCAGCGCAATAAGCGGAGCCTGTCCGATTTCAGATACTATAGGTTTTATTCGCCGGTATTCCGGCCTGAAATCATGCCCCCATTCCGAGATACAATGAGCTTCATCGATGGCGTAAAACGAAATCCTGACGTTTTTCAGAAATTCGATATTGTCTTCTTTGGTTAAACTTTCAGGAGCCACATAGAGCAACTTGGTTTTTCCGCTCATTACATCATCACGTACTTTTTGGGCTGCAGCCTTTGTAAGCGAAGAATTTAAAAAGTGAGCAATACCATCTTCAGTACCAAAACTTCGTATCGAATCAACCTGATTCTTCATTAATGCGATCAATGGAGAAATGATGATGGCAGTTCCCTCCATGATAAGAGCAGGTAATTGGTAGCATAGTGATTTTCCTCCTCCGGTGGGCATTAAAACAAAGGTATCATGGCCATTCAACACACTCTTTATCACGTCTTCCTGCTGGCCTTTAAAACGATCAAATCCAAAAAATTTCTGGAGTTGTTCTGTTAATTTGTAATCTATTCCCATAAAAAAAGACCTTATTTCAGATCAAAAAATTAAATCAAAATTTGTATTAGGATCCCGAAGGTATATAAAATATCAATCAAAATACAATCCTTTTAATTGAATTTAAATACTTTTGGCCTGTATTTAAGTAAAATTAAGATATCGCATTCCTAAAAAATACGGATTATAACTTATATTTGTGCGAATTTTTTTTTAACCCAATCAGATCTATTATATTCTAAATCATGCCTGAAGAAACCACCAGAGAAGAACAATCAACCAAAAAGAAAAATAAGAAACCTGCAAAGACTGAAATGTCCTTTCTTGATCATCTGGAAGCCTTAAGATGGCATGTCATCCGATCAGTTCTTGCAATTTGTGTCTTTTCTATTTTCGCTTTCATTGAGAAGGATTTTATTTTCAATTCCATCATTTTTGCACCAAAGAATCCGGAATTCTGGTCTAACCGGATGCTGGCTTTACTGGCCGATTACCTGGGTGTTGATTCCTTAAGGATTAATACGTTTGAACTGAATCTGATCAGCATCAGCATGTCGGGTCAGTTCATGGTACATGTCTGGACAGCCATAATAGCCGGGTTGATCATTGCCTCTCCCTATGTGATCTATCAGTTTTGGAGTTTCATCAGACCAGCATTGTATGAAAATGAGCGCAAACACGCTTCCGGAGCGGTTTTTTATATGTCACTCTTGTTTTTTATCGGTATTTTGTTCGGATATTACCTGATTGTCCCCCTATCGGTCGACTTCTTAGGTTCATACAGTATCAGTCCCGAAGTAGTCAATCAGATTAATATACTTTCTTATATCAGCACGGTTACCTCCATTGTTATTGCCGGAGGGATTGTATTTGAACTGCCGATCATCGCCTTTTTTCTGAGTAAGGTCGGAATACTGACCCCTGGGTTTATGCGAAAATTCAGGAAACATTCCTATGTAGTATTGCTTGTCCTTTCTGCAATTATTACTCCTCCCGATATTTTCAGCCAGATTATGGTATGTATTCCTTTGGTATTACTTTACGAGGTAAGCATTGTGATCTCGGCCCGGGTAAATAAAGCAAACCAAAGGAAAATAGATGAAATCTAATTCGAATAATTGCCTTTAAATATTCCCCATGAAACTCAGAGCTGAAAATATTGTCAAGAAATACCGGAAACGAACAGTTGTCAAGGGAGTTTCGTTTGAAGTGAACCAGGGGGAGATTGTTGGGCTGTTAGGACCAAACGGTGCCGGGAAAACCACTTCGTTTTACATGATCGTTGGTCTGATTAAACCCCTGATGGGAAAGATTTTCATCGACGATGAAGAAATCACCCGGCTTCCGGTATACAAAAGAGCACAAAAAGGCATCGGTTATCTGTCTCAGGAAGCTTCGGTTTTCAGGCAGATGAGCGTTGAAGACAATATTCTTTCGGTTCTCGAAATGACTAAATTACCCAAAGATTACCAGCTTCAGAAAGTAGAAACTCTGCTGACTGAATTTGGGTTACAACACATCCGTAAAAGCAAAGGATATCAATTGTCAGGTGGTGAACGCCGCCGCACCGAAATTGCCCGTGCACTGGCCATCGATCCCAAATTCATTTTACTTGATGAACCATTTGCCGGAGTAGACCCGATTGCCGTTGAAGACATTCAGCAGATTGTAAGAACACTCCGTGATAAAAACATCGGTGTATTGATTACCGACCATAACGTCCACGAAACACTTAACATTACCGACAGATCCTATCTTTTGTATGAAGGCGCTATTATGAAAGCCGGTTCAGCTGAAGAACTGGCCACGGATGAAGAAGTCCGAAGGGTATATCTGGGGCAGAATTTTGAACTGCGATGATCAACATCCAGCGATAAAAACAAATAAAAAAGATTTGGCAGCGCTGTTGTGGGTGAAATAAAAAACACATACATTTGCACCGCATTTAGCGGGCGTGGCGGAATTGGTAGACGTGCCAGACTTAGGATCTGGTGCCTTACGGCGTGGGGGTTCGAGTCCCTTCGCCCGCACAATAAAAATATAACCGCCTTGCTTTACCTGTCAAAAGGTAAGCAAGCGGTTTTTATTAATTTAACGCAACAGGTTTTGGATCCGGAGCTTTCCAAAAGTTCTTCTTCCTTCCTCATTTCCAATAACTTTAAGTGGAAAATTATGAAACGAACAGGTTGTCGCCAAAACGAATTCAAAGGCAAATAATTTTCAACAACATGTAAGTTCCATACGACCAATAAAAAACAAATTATTTACGTATGAATATTACCAGAGAAAACATCGACAAGCTGAATACAATTCTGACCGTGTCGATTGAAAAAAATGATTACGAGGCCACTGTAAACGATGTTCTGAAGAACTATCGCAAAAAAGCTTCAATGCCAGGATTTCGTCCCGGAATGGTACCTGCTGGTTTAATCAAAAAAATGTATGGTAAATCAGCTCTTGCTGAAGAAGTAAACAAGATTCTGTCAAAAAGTCTGAATGATTATATTCATGACGAAAAACTGAAAATACTTGGAGAACCGCTTCCAAATGAAGAAAAACAACCGGTAATCGATTGGGAAAACCAAACCGACTACCAATTTGTTTTTGATATCGGAATTGCTCCTGAAATCGTTGTAAAACTCGATGAGAGTGCGGCAATGCCTTATTACAGCATTGTTGCCGGCGAAGACATGGTAAACAAACAGTTTGACGCTTATGCAGCACGACTGGGCGAAAACAAAGTCGTAGAAAGTGCGGAAGAAAAAGATACTGTTCGCGGAAACTTCGTTCAACTGGATGAAGAAGGAAACGAACTTCAGGATGGGATTAAGGCTGAACAGGTGGTTATTGCCATTGACCTGATGAAAGATGAAGAAGTTAAGGCTTCCTTCATGGGTAAAAAAGCTGGCGATGTAGTTATTTTCGATCCGGCTAAAACCTACGAAAACAAACACGAAGTCAGCCAAATGCTGAGTATTTCGCCCGAAGAAGCCGAAATGCTTACAGGGAACTTCAGCTTCACGATGGTTGAAGTGTTGCACTTCGAAAAAGCTGAACCAACCCAGGAATTATTTAACCAGATTTACGGTGAAGATTCAGGCATTACCACTGAAGAAGAATTCAAGGCAAGAATTAAAACTGAGATCGAAGAGAATTTCCTCTATTCAAGCAATTACAAATTCTCGATCGATAGCCGCAAGGCACTGGTCGACGAAATCCGGTTCGATTTGCCCGAAGCTTTCCTGAAACGCTGGATATTGGCTACCAACGAAAAAATGACAGCAGAAGAACTGGATAAAGATTTTGATGGATTCATGGCTGATCTGAAATGGCAATTAATCAAAGATGTCATTGTAAAAGACAACAACTTGCAGATTACCGAAGAAGATTTACGTGCATTGGCAAAAGATATGGCCTTAATGCAGTTTCGTCAGTATGGTCTGAACAGTGTATCCGACGAGCATTTGGAAAATTATGCCGATCACATGTTGAAAAATGAAGAAGAGCGTCGGAAATTGGTTTCACGGAAACAGGAAGAGGTCATTGTTGCAGCCATTAAAGACAAAGTTACACTCGACATGAAAGAAATAAGTTTTGACGAGTTTAACAAAATGCTTGAAAATTAATTAACTGGCTGAACAGCCAAAAGCATATTTTCTTAACTTTGTGTCCATTTGATTTTTTCTTCTGTCAGGAAGGAACAATTGATGAACACAAAGTTTTTTTATAAACAGGAGAACCAAATCATGAATGACGGAAGAGAATTTAATAAATATGCTACGAAACATCTGGGAATAAGTAGCCTGAACTTAAATCGTTTTGATTCAATTTATACAAACAGTCTGACTCCCTATATCATTGAAGAACGTCAGTTGAACGTAGCATCGATGGATGTATTTTCAAGACTGATGATGGATCGCATCATCTTTTTGGGAACTCCAATCGATGATTATATTGCCAACATTGTACAGGCCCAGTTGCTTTTCCTTGAATCGGCTGATCCAAGCAAAGACATACAGATCTATTTCAATACTCCCGGAGGTTCAGTTCATGCCGGACTGGGAATTTACGACACCATGCAATACATTTCTTCGGAAATTGCCACCATTTGTACCGGAATGGCTGCATCCATGGGTGCTGTATTGCTAACCGCCGGACAAAAAGGAAAACGTTCGGCGCTGAAACATTCACGCATTATGATTCATCAGCCGATGGGTGGCGCTTCCGGTCAGGCCTCTGATATTGAAATCACTGCACGTGAAATCGGGAAACTGAAAAAGGAATTGTACGATATTATTGCTTTTCATAGCGGCCAATCTTACAAACAGGTTGAAAAAGATTCGGACCGCGATTATTGGATGACTTCGACTGAAGCGAAGGAATATGGAATGATTGATGAAGTATTGATCAGACTTAAATAGTACTTTTGCATTGAAATTTTACACTTTGAAGATGAAAATTGATAAATGTTCGTTTTGCGGGCGCGAGAAGAAAGAAGTTAACTTGCTGATTGCCGGCATGGAAGGACATATTTGTGACAATTGTGTTGAGCAGGCTCATGCAATTGTTGAAGAAGAATTCAAAAAAGATGAAGGATTTGATACCAAAGAAATTAAACTTTTGAAGCCTGTTGAAATCAAAAGTTTCCTCGATCAGTACGTGATTGGTCAGGACCAGGCAAAAAAAATCCTTTCCGTAGCCGTTTATAATCATTATAAGAGGCTTAATCAACCAGTCTCAGAAGATGAAACCGAAATTGAAAAATCGAACATCATTATGGTGGGCGAAACAGGTACCGGAAAAACACTTTTGGCACGAACCATTGCCAAGATGCTTCATGTACCTTTTGCCATTGTTGATGCTACTGTTTTGACTGAAGCCGGATATGTCGGTGAGGATATTGAAAGTTTACTAACCCGTTTGCTCCAGGTAGCCGACTACAATGTGGAAGCAGCCGAACGTGGAATTGTTTTTATTGATGAAATCGATAAAATCGCGCGTAAAGGCGATAACCCATCCATCACACGTGATGTATCCGGTGAAGGTGTTCAGCAGGGGCTGCTCAAACTGCTCGAAGGATCAGTTGTAAATGTTCCGCCACAAGGTGGACGTAAACATCCGGAGCAAAAAATGATTGCCATAAATACCAAAAACATCCTGTTTATTTGTGGTGGCGCTTTCGATGGTATCGATAAAAAGATTGCTCAGCGGCTGAATACGAAAATCGTTGGTTATGGTGCACAGCAAAAAGCTGATCATCTTGACCGCAACAATATGCTGCAATACATTGCACCTCAGGATTTAAAAGCATTCGGCCTGATTCCTGAGATTATTGGCCGGATCCCGGTTCTGACCTATCTTAAACCGCTCGACCGGAAGGCTTTACGCAGCATATTAACTGAACCCCGCAACTCGCTGATTAAGCAATACATTAAATTGTTTAAGCTCGACGATATTGTACTGAGCTTCGAGGAAGAAGCGCTTGAATTTATTGTGGATAAGGCTGTTGAATTTAAACTTGGAGCACGCGGACTTCGGGCTATTTGCGAAAACATCATGGTCGATGCCATGTTTGATTCCCCATCGGCCAATTTAAGCCACATGAAGATCAACCTGGAATATGCACAGGAGAAAATAGACGGCGCCAGCTCTGTTCGTTTAAAAGCAAGCTAATAGCGTATTCCTGCCTGAATTCTTAAAAATGAAAGATGATGAATTAATTTTCTCGAAAGGTGATTTTGTCCGTATCGACGGAATCAACGCCGTAGTTGTCGGAACCGGGGAAGATGAAGATATTCCGCACGATTATATTGCAGTGTTTTTTGGTTCCGGAATGGCGAAGAGGGAATCAGAAGGAGGCGAAGGGAACGACCGTCCGGTGGTCTGGATTGTGCCCATTGATGTCTGTGAAGATGGCCTGGAACCTGAATACCGGGAAGAAGACTAATTCCGGGGATTTAATCCCCCAACATTTCTGTCGGTAATTCCTTCGTGGTTTTGGCGCCCAGCTTCCTGATCGTTTCAGCACGTTTCACCAGATTCCCGTTACCCGAATACAACTTATTTGCTGCCTGGTCATAGGTTTTCCGGGTATTCTCAAGGCTTCGCCCAATCGATTCCATATCAGCAATAAAAGCAACAAACTTATCGTATAAAGCGCCGCTTTGCCGGGCAATCTCCAGTGCATTCCGGGTTTGGTTTTCCTGCTGCCAGATGGAGGCAATGGTACGAAGTGTGGCAAGCAAAGTTGAAGGACTAACCAGAACCACCTTGCTGTCCCAGGCATACAGGAACAGTTCCTGATCTTCCTGAACAGCTATGCTGAACGACGATTCGATGGGAATAAACAACAAAACAAAATCAGGACTGTTAAAATTGGGTGAATGCTGATAATGTTTTTCACTCAGGATTTTGATGTGACTTTTTACACTCTGTAAATGTTCCTTTACAAAAACCATCCTTTCTTTTTCGTTGTCAGAATTTACAAGCCGTTCGTAAGCAACCAGTGAAACTTTCGAATCGACTACGATGTGTTTCTGGTCGGGCAAATGAATGACCACGTCAGGTTGAAACCGCTGCCCGTTTTCGGATAAAACACTTTCCTGTTTCCGGTATTCACGGCCTTCGGTTAATCCCGAACGCTCCAGTATACGCTCCAGTATCATTTCGCCCCAGTTACCCTGTATTTTCACATCGCCTTTCAGCGCCCTGGTCAGGTTATTGGCTTCATCGCTGATTTTTAAATTCAGATCGTGCAGCTTCTTCAATTCAGCTTTCAAATCGGTCTGGTCTTTCAATCCTTTTTCGTAGGTGTCTTCCACCTTCTTTTCGAAAACCTGTAACTTTTCCTTCAGGGGAGAAAGCAATTCGGTCATATTTTTCTGGTTGACTACCGAAAAATCGACCGTATTTTGTTTCAGAATTCTAGTTGCAATATTTTCGAATTCGACAGCAAATTTTTGCTGAAGTTTTCCCATTTCCTCTTTTTGGGATTCGAGTTTTTCACGGAGATTGCCAAAATCAGCTTCTGCCCTGGCCAGTTGCTGGCTTTGAACCGAATTATCAGTCCGAAGAAGCTGGATTTGCTGAAGCAATTCTTCGCGTTCTTTCAGCAAGGTTTGGTTCCGATCTACGAATAAGGATTTTTCCTTCTCAAGCTCAAATTTTTCCTGAAGAAAATGCTGTTCTGAAGTACGTTTCTCCTGTTCAGAATTCGTTCGTTGTTGCTGAAGTTTTGATTTCAGGAAAAAGAAAAACAGGATAAACCCGAGGCAGAGGCCAACAAAAAAAAATAGAATTTCCATACGATTAATTTGGACTAAAAGTACAAAAAGAGACTGAAGTTTCCGGCTTAAGAATGGAATGATTGAAGTGTTTCTGTTGTTCCCCGGGTTTCTGTTATTTCGAAAGCTGAGAACTGTCGGATGGAATGATTCAATGCAAATAGAGTTCGCCTGTTTCGTACCTTCACCTTTATTCTTTGCTCTTCCGTTGTATCGATTTGAAATCCAGAGCTTCTGCGCTTGCATTTGAATGTTTGCAGAATTATTGGCTTCTTTGCAATCTTAATTCAAATCAGGAATAGTTATGGACGTCCGGATGGAAGAAAGCTGGAAAAAACAGCTTCAGGAAGAATTCGAAAAACCGTATTTCAAACAACTGACCGAATTTGTACATTCGGAATATGCCAGTCAGAAAATATACCCACCAGCAAAGCTTATTTTTAATGCCTTTGATCAGTGCCCGTTTGATCAGGTCAAAGTGGTCATTTTGGGACAGGATCCTTATCACGGGCCCGGGCAGGCTCACGGTTTGTGCTTTTCGGTGAACGATGGCGTTGATTTTCCGCCCAGCCTGCGGAATATTTTCAAGGAAATCCAGGCAGATACAGGAGCTCCGGTTCCTGCAGGCGGAAACCTGGAGCGTTGGGCCAAACAGGGCGTATTGCTGCTGAATGCTACGCTAACCGTCCGGGCAGCTCAGGCAGGTTCGCACCAGAAAAAAGGCTGGGAACAGTTTACCGATGCCGTAATTCATCTGGTGGCCGAAAATAAGGAAAACGTGGTTTTTATTCTCTGGGGAAACTATGCCATCAGCAAAGGCAGTTTTATTGATCCGGAAAAACATCTCATTCTTAAGTCAGTTCATCCGTCGCCTTTGTCGGCCAGCCGGGGTTTCTTTGGAAATCACCAGTTCTCGAATACAAACAAGTATTTGACGGAACACGGGAAAGAAGCTGTAAAATGGTGAAATGTCCTTCTTGTTCCTGAATGGAATGATGAGTGAAGCGAGTGTACGGGGAGTCAAAAGACCCGGCTGAGGGTACGTTTTGACCAAATCTTTGCTCCACAGGAATATAAATGATCCTATTTCATTTCTGGTGCGACTCCAGGTCGCAACCGGAATAAACTACCACTTGTAAACAATCGAATTGATATTCATTCCTGCGCCAACAGAACACAAAATCAGGTGATCTCCAGAGTTGATTTCCTGTCCGTCCATATGTCCTTTCACGATCATATCAAGTAAAGTTGGGACCGTTGCAGTTGATGAGTTGCCCAATTTATCGATGGTCATGGGCATAATTCCTTCCGGAATATGCTTTTCATGGTATAGCTTGAATACATTCTTCAGGATTGCTTCATCCATTTTTTCGTTGGCCTGATGGATCAGCACCTTTTTGATGTCGTTCAGATGCAGTCCGGCCTTTTCCAGGCTGTCTTGCACCACTCCGGGGACATAAGTCAGGGCATAGACATACAATTTATGTCCGAGCATTTTAATAAACTCATCGTTTCCTTTAAATTTTGGATTAAAGGATTTTCCGTTGGTAAGCAAATTCCAGTGCTGAACCGAGTCAGACCGGCTCGAATGTGACAAAATACCCGTAGGCTCTTCACTTTCAACGGCTTCAACAACAGTTGCACCGGAGCCATCGGCATAAATCATGGTATCACGGTCGTGCGGGTCCGAAATCCGTGACAAAACATCGGAGCCAACGACAACACCCCTTTGAGCTATGCCGCTCCGGATGTAGGCATCGGCAGTGATCATCCCCTGTGTCCAGCCCGGACAGCCTGAGATTATATCATGGCAAAAGCAAGCTGGATTCAGAATTCCCAGTTTCGATTTTACTTTGTTGGCCAGGCTGGGCAATAAATCAACACGGGTAGAACCCGGGTTTACATCGCCGAAATTATGGCCGATTATAATAAAATCAAGTGTTTCCGGATCAATGTGGGCCGATTCACAGGCATCTTTTACGGCTAAAGCAGCCATATCCGAATTATTCAGTTCATCACTGATCCAACGACGTTGGCTAATATTGGTTATTTCTTTGAATTTTCGAATAATCTCGTCATTGCTTTTCTCAAAAGGGTGTTTTGTACCCGGGTCAAAAAAAGTATAATCGTTGAAAAAATCATTCTCAATAGTGCGTGAAGGAATGTAACTTCCTGTCCCAATAATTTTAGTATATAGCCGTTTTGTCATAATCCTTATTGTCAGTGGCCACGCGGACCTTGATAATTATATTGTTTAAGTTCAAACTTATTTCCATCAAATACTCCGTAAGAAAAAAAGTGAATCCAGTCGCCCAGATTGATGTAGCGGCTGTTTTCACCAATCGTCCGGTCAATCATGACATGACGGTGACCGAAGATGAAATAATCAAACTTTTCTTCGCTGAGAACTGATTCTGCAAAAATAAACATTCCTTCATCGCCTGTACCTTTAAAATCCTGACCACCTATCCCTTTCGAGATCCGGGAATGTTTTGACCAGCGGTGTCCCATGGAAAGTGAAAAATTCGGGTGAAAACGGGCAAATAACCATTGAAGGGTTTTGCTGGTGAACATCCTTTTCAGAAATAAATAACCCTTATCTGAAAGGTCAAGTCCATCACCATGGGCCAGGAAGAATTTTTTTCCGGAAAGTTCGGTTTTGAATTCATCGCGGTGCAGGATCAATCCCAATTCATCAGGCAGGTAATCAAAAACCCAGACATCATGGTTGCCGGTAAAGAAGTGAACTTCAATGCCCGAATCGGCCAGCTCGGCAATTTTCCCCAGGGTACGGGTGAATCCACGGGGAACAACGGTTTTATATTCGAACCAGAAGTCGAAGATATCCCCCATCAGGAAGAGGTGTGAAGCGTCCGCTTTAATTTCATTCAGCCAGCCGACGAAGGCCAGCTCACGTTCCCTGTTGTTCTTTAAGGCTGGGGCTCCAAGGTGAATGTCGGATACAAAATATACTTTTTTGTCTTGATTTTTCAAAACACTAAAACATTGGTTCGAGAATTAAAACGCAAATATAGTTGTTTAAACCAACGTGCCATTGCTCTAACAGGCAAATGGCGATGCAGTTCATATTTGCTTAAGAAATTTATTGTTTTATCAGTTTTCCAACAGTCTGATCAAGGGCAGGCCCTTGTAAATCCCGGGCAATAATGCGTCTTTCATTGTCGAGAATATAATTGGAAGGGATTTTCTGAACGTTGTAATTATTGGTGGATGAAACACTTCCTCTCATATCGCCAACATTTATCCAGGTCAGTTGGTCCTGCTGAATAGCAGCTAACCAGGCGCTGCGATCGGTATCCACACTTACCTGGTAGATTTCAAGTCCTTTCGATTTGTATTTTTGGTACAACTCAACAAGCGCTTCATTCTGAATCCGTGAATCACGGTTTAAAGCCGACCAAAACTGAATCAGAATGACTTTACCGTTCAATGAAGAAAGCGAAATTTCACGGCCAGTTGGATTGGGAAGATTAATTTCAGGTGAATTCTCTCCGTTTTTTGATATAAAGTCCTGAAGTTTAATACTTTTTTCCTGGACCATTAATCGCTGCGTATTGGCATACAGGGCTTTGACATGTTCTGATTTCGGGAATATGGAATTCAGGGCCGATGCGGCTACTTTCAGCGATTGAAGGTCCTGAATAACATAGTTTGAATCATCAAATTTCTGGTACAAGGCCAGTACCGACGACATGGAAAACGGATGTTTCTGAACAAATTCGGTTGAATATCTGATCTGGCTTTTTTTGATTTCAGCCATTTCCTGATCCCATTTAATTTTTTGAACACTGTAATCCTCACGACTCCGGAAAGCATTCACCCGACTCCCGATGGAATCCAGTTTATGCTTGGTTTTTGTTAACCGTTTGTTTAATTCCTGAACAAGCAACGAACCGGGAGACCCCTCAACAATATAATCGCGCGAAAAATTGGCGGCATCGCCGTATACCGTAATTATTTCGGTGGTATCGACCAGGAGTGTTACAAAGTTATTTTCATTCAGCTTTAAGAGGTAAAAATTCGGATAATTAATCTGGCCTTTGAATTTGAACGAACCATCCTTTCCCAATTTCACCGAATCAACCGGAATACTCGATGATACCTTTAATTCATCCAGATACAGGTATTTTTCTTCAGCATTCGAGATTTTTCCACTGATTACAAATCCATTAGGTTTATTGCATGCAAAAGTAAAGCCTGCCAGGATGATGACTATCGGAAATATTTTTTTCATTCGAATTTTACGTTGTTAATGAATTGATTATTTGTTCGTTTCCGTGGAACTCTCATACCCGGAGGTTAACTCTTCAAACCATACCTACGCCTCTCGGATTTTGGCATTGCCTCAAACATTTCATTTTGATTCGCGTCCTTAAAAATTAATTCCGCGGCATGTTCGTTTCACAGGAATAAAATATATTGCTCAAATAAGGGCATAAAAATAATAATTTCGCCTTCATTACCTGCATAATTCACAAATTTTGGGAATTGCGGGCAGAATAGGATTTTACACCAGCTTCAATGAAGCTAATTTGTTGAAATAACTCAACGGGTATAGAATGTCCGGAAGTTTGGGTTAAGCCGGAAGAATTCCTGGTATTATTCTTCCAAAAAGAATCGATTGACCAGGTTTTCACACCTACTTTTTATTTTAGTTTTTCATTAAATACTGCAGGCCCGTCGAAATGATTAATTTTGGAACCAAATTTAAACACTTTTACAGGTGAAGATACACAGAGATCTGAATAATTTTCATGCCAGAAACCCGGTTTTGACCATTGGCACTTTCGATGGTGTACATTTGGGACACCGGAAAATTATTGCCAGGTTGCATGACCTTGCGATAGGCAGGAACGGAGAATCAATAATTTTTACCTTTGATCCGCATCCACGCAAAATAGTTGCTCCGGGAGAATCCAGCCTTCGCATTTTAACAACGCTGGATGAAAAAATCGAATTGTTTGAACAATCCGGTATCGATCATTTGATCATTTACCCGTTTACAGCAGAATTTGCCCAACTGAGTTATGAGCAATTCGTTGAGCAGATTCTTGTTGACCAGATTCACACCAAATACCTGGTTGTGGGTTACGATCATAAATTCGGAAAAAACCGAAAAGGTGACTTTGAGTTCCTTAAAAATTGTGCTGACCGCTTCGATTTTCAGATCGAAAAGCTGGATGTTTTGCTCATGAATGAATCCCACATCAGTTCAACAAAAATACGTGAAGCCATTCAACGCGGCGACTTTGAAACTGCAAACGCTTTTTTGGGGTATCCGTTTACTCTGCACGGAACGGTTATTGAAGGACAAAAACTGGGACGTAAAATCCAGTTTCCAACCGCCAACGTGGCAGCTTCCGATCCCGACAAAATAATTCCGGGGTATGGCGTTTATGTTGTGAAAGTAAAAATTCAGGATCGCTGGCATGAGGGAATGCTTAATATCGGGAGCCGTCCAACGGTGAATAATAATGCAGACCACCGGAGCATCGAGGTTCATATCTTCAATTTCGACTCGGATATTTACGGAGATTCCATTGAACTTGTCTTTTTCAATAAACTCAGGGAAGAACAAAAATTTAATTCACTCGACGACCTGAAAGATCAGCTTGCGAAAGACAAACAGGCTGCCATTACCTATTTTCAGCAGGGACGGGAATAAGTTTTAACTTTCAATTCCGGGCAACATTTTGGCTTGAAGTAGAAACAATTTATTCGATCCGGCTGTTTGTTAATCAAGTTTAACAAGTAAAATGTATTGATTTGATTATCTTTGCACTCAAATTTTAATTTTCAGAAATGACAACAAAAACACTTGAACAGTTGGCTTATCAAGTAGCCGATATATCGCTGGCCGGATTCGGTCGCAAAGAAATTGAAATTGCAGAAAAGGAAATGCCGGGACTGATGGCCATCCGGAAAAAATATTCAGCTTCGCAACCGTTGAAAAATGCCCGCATTATGGGGTCGTTACACATGACGATTCAAACGGCCGTATTGATTGAGACACTGGTTGAACTGGGCGCCGAAGTTCGTTGGGCCAGTTGCAACATATTCAGCACCCAGGATCACGCAGCGGCGGCCATTGCAGCAGCAGGTATTCCCGTGTTTGCCTGGAAAGGCGAAACACTGGCCGAATATTGGTGGTGTACCGAACGGGCGCTCGATTTTGGCAACGGCCTGGGACCGAACTTGCTGGTTGACGACGGTGGCGATGCAACCATCATGATACACCGTGGATTCGAAGCCGAAATAAATCCTTCCATTCTGGATATCCCTGTTGAAGCTGAAGATGAACGTGAACTGAACAACGTACTGAAAGAAGTGTTGGCTTTCGATCCTCAGCGGTGGACCAGGCAGGTGCCATTGATGAAAGGGGTTTCCGAAGAAACAACTACCGGGGTGCATCGTTTGTACCAGATGATGAACGAAGGAAAGCTTCTGTTTCCGGCTTTCAATGTGAATGATTCGGTGACCAAATCGAAATTCGACAACCTTTACGGTTGCCGCGAATCGCTGGCCGATGGAATCAAACGTGCCACGGATGTGATGATCGCCGGAAAAGTAGTCGTTGTAGCCGGGTACGGCGATGTAGGCAAAGGTTGTTCTCATTCGATGCGAAGCTATGGTGCACGGGTTATTGTGACAGAAATTGATCCGATCTGTGCCCTTCAGGCAGCGATGGAAGGCTTCGAAGTAAAAACCATGGAAGATGTTGTTCCGGAAGGTAATATATTTGTGACCACTACCGGTAATAAAGACATCATTACCGGCAAACATATGGCCGCGATGAAGGATCAGGCTATTGTCTGTAATATTGGCCATTTTGATAATGAAATACAGGTTTCACGCCTGGAAGGATGGCCTGGAATCCAAAAAACAAACATCAAACCTCAGGTTGATAAGTACACCTTCCCCGACGGTCATTCCATTTTTCTCCTGGCTGAAGGTCGTTTGGTAAACCTGGGTTGTGCTACCGGACATCCATCGTTTGTCATGTCGAACTCGTTTACCAACCAGACCCTGGCTCAGATAGAACTTTGGCAGAATGATTACACGGTAAACGTTTATCGTTTGCCTAAATACCTCGACGAAGAAGTAGCCCGTCTGCATCTGGAACAACTGGGTGTAAAACTGACTGTTCTGACTGCCGATCAGTCGGAGTACCTGGGAGTTCCGGTTAGTGGTCCATATAAACCTGATCACTACCGGTACTAACGACCAGTTAAAACCGGATAGGTTAACGTACTCGTTTGCAGCAACCGATCTGATTATTCACATGCATTCCGGCTCCATCATTCCATCGATCCGAAATATTTCAACGATAACAACAAAAGGAGCTGAATCAGTTCCTTTTGTTGTTCTTTAATTTTTTCAGCAGACAAAACCCAAACATCAAAAAACCAGTATTTTTATATCTTTGGCAATTCTGATCCGGATTAATACCTGCAACGATGAGTATAAATCAATTTTCACAAATCATTGAAGAGGAGTATATCATTGAACTTTTCCGAAATGAATATCCGTATTTTCCTAAAGGGAAATTACGGAAAACCGAATCGCCTGATTTTATATTGAAAGAAAATCCAAAAACCTCAATTGGAATTGAGCTGACCAAACTGCACGGACCGAGCGCCAAAAAAGAAAACACAAATTTTTCCGCTAAAGTTTATGGATATCAACCTCCGGAATTCACCAGGGAAAACATTGAACATACCATCAATGCAAAAGATGAAAAATTACCCATTTATAAGTTGAAAAAACTCAGCCAGATTTGGCTACTGATCACAGCCGACATCAATGAAAGTCCGGTTACATTTAATTTAACCAACAAACTTGGGAACTGGAGTTTTTTTTCAGGATTTCATAAAGTTTTCCTGTTTGAACTAAAAACCCGCCAGGTATTTGAGCTGAATGTTTCGGATTAGTTTCTGACGATAATGCGCCCCCCTGTAAAGGACGTCCTGTATTGTTTGAGCGGCTCGGTCGCAGGTCCTTTGGTCGGACTTCCGTTTCCCCCGAACAAAATGTATTGTGAACCGCAGCAAGGGCATTCAGCCAAACCACTTCCATCGGAGGTCACCCTGCAGTTTGATGAAATTTCGTTGGTGCAGGTAGCATCGAAAGACAGGAACGGATTTGAACTATCAGTCAGGTCACGGAAAATAATGATACCACCAAAACCCTGATTGGCAAAATAGTAGGAACCACCCGGAATATTAAACTCGATAAAATTGGTAGGATTTATATTCATATTGACAGGAACATAGGGAATTACCGACATGTAGTCATCCTTACAACCATTGATTCCCGTCCATAAAAAAAAACTAATTAAAATTGCTTGATAAACATTTCGTGAAAACCGGCTCATTTTTTCTATCTTTAATCCTTAATAAAACAAAGAAAAGAAGAAAATATTTTATCCAACCCTAAATTCATTCAAAATGGAAGATTATATATTTCTTATCCTGGCTGTTGTTATTTCAATATTCGCTGCCATAAAGAAAAAAAAGAAAAAGACATTCGACGAAACCATCATCGTTGACCAAGCAGAAAGACCCAGAAATTTTTTCATGGATCAGTTGCTGGGCGAGGATTTTCTGGAAGAAAACGAAGAAGAAGAATTTCTACCTGCCCCAAGAGAAAAACCCTTATTGAAAAAGGAACCTTTGATTCCTATGCCTCAGTTTCGGGCAGCAGACAGTTTTACCACGAGCTTCAAAAGTACATTACCTGAACGGCTGAAGAAAAATCCTTATTCGATGGACAGAAAAACAGCTAACTATGGTTCAGAAATAGGAAATGAAGAAGAAGAAGACAGCCCCGGTTACCTGGACGATTTTTCCTTGCGAAAAGCTATTATTTATTCCGAAATCATGAACCGAAAGTATGAAATAAACAATTGAAGACAACAGATCCAAAAAGTATTGAAAATAACGCCTGATTCTGAGCTGCAGTTTTAAACTTTCTGCCGAAACTTTTTAGGTTACAGCCGATTAATTATTTTATAAAACATACCGATTCGTAAAGATTAAAAATTTTTCTAAATTTGTAACACAAAAGAGTTCTGCAATGGCCGGAATTCTTTTTTGTTTTAATATAGTTTTACTTAAAAGAAAAAAAACATGACCAAGGTAACATATATTACAGAAGAAGGACTTCGGAAGATGAAAGAAGAACTTGATCGTATGACAAAAATTGAACGTCCTGCAATTTCAAAAGCAATTGGTGAAGCCATTGAAAAAGGTGATATTTCGGAAAACGCCGAATATGATGCAGCCAAAGATGCACAGGGCATGCTCGAAGCAAAAATTGCTCTTTTGAGTGGGAAAATCGCTTCAGCCAGGATTATTGATGAATCAAAAATTGACACTTCCTGTGTTCAGATGATGAATAAAGTTACCATTCGCAACAAAATCAACGAAACAACCATGCAATACATTATTGTTTCTGAACCTGAAGCTGATCTGAAACTGGGCAAAATCTCCATCCAGACACCCATCGCCAAAGGATTAATGGGTAAAAAGCTGGGTGATGTGGTTGAGATCCAGGTTCCATCGGGTAAAATACCTTTCGAAATTATTGATATCGCAATCTGATCACATCAAACAATGGCAAGCATCTTTACCAAAATTGTAAACGGGGAAATACCAGCATGGAAAGTCGCTGAAGATGAAAATTTTTTCGCCTTTCTGGATATTTTCCCGGTAGCCAAAGGTCATACCCTGGTTATTCCCAAAAAGGAAGTGGATTACCTGTTTGATCTGGATGATGAAACCTATATCGGCTTGCAGTTGTTCGCCAAAAAAGTGGCAATTGGCATTCAGAAAGCGATTCCCTGCCTAAAGGTTGGCGTGATGGTTTTGGGCCTTGAAGTGCCTCATGCGCACATCCACCTGGTACCCATGCAGACGGAGGCTGATTTACTGCACTTTTCGAAGAAGTTATCGTTCAGTAAAGAAGAAATGGCAGAAATTGCCGCGGCTATAGCCAAAGAAATCGAAAATGTTTAATGTTGAATGTTCAACGTTGAAAAACTTCAAACTATAGCTATTTATCCCGGGGAACCGGGATTTTTTTTTGTTTATTACTTTACCCGGTCTGGATTCTTCTTCACAAAATCTCCCCAGCTTTTTATTCCTGATTTTGTCACCGGGTTTTTCATCTGGAGGTAATGACAAACCGCAACGGCAACCGCGTCAGTCGCATCAAGCTCTTTCGGGAGTTCATTCAGGCTAAACATGTTTTTCAGGAAAAAAGCAACCTGTTCCTTGGCCGCCCTACCCATTCCGGTAATGGATTGTTTCACTTTCAGCGGAGCATATTCAAAAACCGGAATGTTTTTGCTCAAGGCAAGGCCCAGCACAACACCCTGCGCCCGCCCCAATTTCAGCATAGCCTGAATATCTTTACCGTAAAACTGGGATTCAATGGCCAGTTCATCCGGAGCCAACTCATTCAGCAGCGCGTTGGAGCGTTCGAAGATGTGCCTGAGCTTCTGGTAATGATCGGAAAACCCAACGGTTTTAATTACACCTACCTGCAGAATGCGTGGTTTGTTGTTAACAACCTCTATCAATCCGTACCCCATAACATTAGTTCCCGGATCAATACCCAGAATTTTAACCGGTTTATTCTCCATAAAATTTACAATCGTTTTTTTTCTGAAGCATCAAAGGTAAGACTTTTTCCAAGCACCGCTATTTCCAGGTTCTGAGCGGGTGTATGGGCGAAACGAAAAACTTAAGCGATTATATCAGACAATTACGTGAACAAGCAGATATGCCTTTACGAAAGCTTGCAGCCTTGCTTGATATAGACCAAAGTACTTTAAGTAAGCTGGAACGAGGAGAACGACCTATCAATCGACAAATGTTGCCAATAATAGCCAAAACATTCAATGTTGATGAGAAAGAACTTGTTATAAGATTTATGAGCAAACAAGTCGCATATCAACTGGTAGATGAAAAATATGCAAAAGACATTTTGCTAGCGGCAGAGGAAGAAATAAAATATATCAAGGAACAAAAATAGATGGCATATAAAGTTACAATATCAAAAGAAGAATGCTTTGTGCAATTGAAAGTACTGATTAGTGCTTTTGAGAAAGAGTATCCCATTTACAAAACACCAAAATACAGTGAAGCACAATTAAGAATTGACTTTCTCAATCCTTTCATTACAGTCATTTCTTATCTCTATTTACGATTATGTTTTTGAAAGAATTACGCTTGGCTTTGTTGCAGCAGGAGTAAAAGATACTGAAATAATCAACCAAGTATTTGACGGTTCATATCATCTTACACTAAAAGCTAAGCATCAAATTCTCACGTCAAATATTTATGGTGTTGACTTAAATCCTTATGCAGTTGAAGTAAGTAAATTTAGTTTGCTACTTAAATTATTGGAAGGGGAAAATTCAGCTTCAATTGAAAATTATCTTTCTACGCATAAACATTCAACAGAGAAATGGACTAAGTATTTCTTAAATGAAGCCGAAATTCAACTACTTAGAAAAATTAGGTCAGATGAAAGGATTAAGCCCAGTTCTGACATTATGGATGTTGATGTTGGGATAGTTACTGGTCGAAATGAGTATTTTATGCTGACCAAAGAACTTGTTTCGAAATGGAAGCTTAATCCCTACACGACCAAAGTAGTCAGTAAGTCGAATCACTTTAATGGCATTGTTTTTACCGATGTGGATTTTGAGAAAAACTCTGATGACAATCGCCCTGCACATCTCTTCTTACCAGAGAATAAAGAATATTCTTTACTCCCCAAAGTGTGTCGTGAATATATTGTTTACGGAGAAGAAATGGGTTTTAATAAGGGTTACAAGTGTAGAATTCGTAAAAATTGGTACATCACACCTTCTATGTGGTCACCTGATGCTTTTGTATTACGTCAGGTTGGAGATTATCCAAAACTAATACTTAATAAAACAGATGCATCTTCGACAGATACAATACACCGGGTTAGATTTAAGACAAAAGTTAAAACCGAAATCATTGCGCTTTCGTTTTTAAACTCTCTGACGTTTGCTTTTTCAGAGATATTGGGAAGAAGTTATGGAGGTGGTGTTCTAACATTTGAACCAACAGAAATTGAGGAAATCCCTTTACCTCTATTGTTAGAGCACAAATTTGATTTCAAAGAAATAGACGCTTTAATTCGCATGCGGAAAATAGAAGAAGCGATGGATATAATTGATAAAGAACTTTTAATCAAACAACTTAAGTTTTCCGAATCAGAAGTACAATTGCTTAGAGGCATTTGGAAAAAACTTGCAGATAGAAGAAATGGAAGGAGAAATTAAGAATGAGTAATAGATGCCACCCACAGTCGTAAGCACATTTGCAAGCCCACACGAGTTAACGCTCAAACCAAAGGCTTGCAAAAGAGCTTCCGCCTTTTCAGCCCACGTTGCCTAGGGCATTTTTGCCATCGCACAGAAAAACAAAATAAATTTGTGCTTCGTTGATACGTCAATGCTATTTGACAAGACACAATACGAGCTATATAAATAACAATCAATGACATACAACCAACACCTGCCCCTAAATCGAGTAGACGGCTCCGCCAGTAATTAGCTGACGGAGTGCGCCTCTCACACCGGTATTGCTATCGCAATAATGTACGGTTCTCGTATACAGCGGTTCATCAGGTACCAGCACTATCGCTCTTTACACCAACAATGCCTCTGTCTTTGTTTAAAACAAGGCTAGCAAACTCGAAGTTTGGACATCCTTGTTGAAGTCTCGCTTACTTCAGTGCATGGGTCACCCCAAACCACCTTGCGACTTACTAATGCTTCGGACACGACTCCGCGCATAAGGGATTTTCTGCTGATACCAGATTCCGGAAACAATAAATGCCAGCCCAATAAATGTGGTCATATAAATGGTTTCTCCAAGGATAAAATGGATGAATACCAGTGACAGGAAAGGCGACAAAAAAATCAGATTGCCGGTTTTGGCATTATTATCACTCAGTTGCATGGCCTTCATCCACAGGATGTATGTAATTCCAAGTTCGAATAAACCGATGTATACAGCAGCAGGCAATCCTGCCGGATCGGGCAGGCTGAAATCAGTAAACAGGAAAGCGGCAATCAGGAGGTAAATCAGCCCAAAGGCAAAATTCCAGAACAGCTTGAAGATTTCATCGCGTTTGTCCAATACGCTGAGTATCCAGAAGAGCGCCCAGATGACGCTGCTTCCAATAGCAAGCAAGGCCCCGCCCAAGTTGGTATTCGCCATTCCTGAAAAGCTTCCCTGCGACGAAATAAAGACCACACCCACAAAGCTGATAACGATCGCAACGATGTTTCGTATCGTAATTTTCTGCTTCAGCAAGGGTGCCGAAAGCAAGGCCAGTGTAACTGGCCAGATCATGTTCAGCGGCTGAGCCACCTGGGCCGGTAAAAGGCTGTAGGCCTTGAAAAGTATGAGGTAATACCCGAACGGGTTTAACGCGCCAAGCAAGGCTGATTTTCCCAGTCCGCCAAGGGTAAGCGTGAACAATTCCCTGACTTTACCCTGGAAAAGTATTACAATAAAAAAAGTAAACAATGAAACTGCGGCGGCGGTAAGAATCAGGTAAAGCGGTGAAAGTACCTTTAACCCGAGTTTAAATGCTGTGGCTACAGTCGACCAGAGCAGAACGGAACCAAGGGCATAGGCATAGGCTTTTGAAATCCGTTTCATGGAGCCGGAGATTTCCCGTTAAAAAACAGATCCTCCTTCGTTTTAGCCGAATCATCTGCTTTTTTATCATTTTTTGTATCCCCGTCGATAAGCTTTTGGCCCTGATTGTTCAATAAACCCTGCAATTTGCGGTATTCTTCGCGCGAATCCACCACATACACGCTTCCCGGATAATCAACAAGCATTTTTTTGTAGAGTACCATCGCCTCTTCTTTCCGGTTGAGTTTGTTTTCGTAAATTGTTGCAAGCTGAAAAAGTGCATCATCGGCCAGGGTTTCCCAGCTTTGGTCTTTCACAATGGATTCCAGCAAAACTGAGGCTTCTTCATATTTCCCCTGTTTCTGAAAAATACCGGCCTTGCGGAAACTGACATCATCGGTGAGCGAATAAAACGGATACAATCTGTTTACTGAATCAAGCGCAGCCAAAGCTTCCGGGAAATTATTCCGGAACAACTGAAGGTCGGCACGTGCGAACATCTGAAGCGGAACCGCAATACTGTCACTCTCCAGATTTTCGCTGATAAAAAGAGACAGCTCCATAGCGTCATTGGCAATCAGTTTGGAGGTACTGGCCCGCAATGCATCAAGCTGGGCCTTTGCCCACTGGAAATTGCCCATGTAATAACCCAACCTGGCTTTTTTAAATTTGACATCATCGCCCAGCGTGTTTTTATTTGTTTCAACCACCTGCGAATAGGTGATCACCGCTTCCCACAGCTCGCCCGCATACACGTACACATCAGCCAACTCAGCCTTTAGTGCCGAAACCTGGGGCAGGGTCAGGCCAGCCAAAGCAAGACCGTCGGTTAGTATCTTTATGGCTTCGGAAGGTTGATTGAGGTAAAAAGCCAGCAAATGTGCGTATTCAACCAACAGGCCCGAAGTTGCAGGAGAAATGCCCAGTACAGCCAGCGACTGGTTAAACTGATCCTTTAGTCCGTTGGCCTGATCAGGATCCGGAATACCCTTGTCGATGAACCGATCGTAATACATCTGCATACGCTGCTGGCTGGCCAGATTATAATATTCAGTATTTTTCCCTTTGCTGATCAGGTAATCGTAGGCTTTAACGGCTTCGTCATAATTTTTATTGGTCGCCGAAACATTGGCCAGCCCGAAAATATTACCACCTTCTTCTCCTGAACGTTTGTCAAGAGCTATGGCCTGCCGGATTGCTGCCGTAAAATTTTTATCCTGAATAAACAACCAGATCAGCAGCCGGTTGTATATGATCTGTCCGGGTTCAGCCTGAATCTGTTTCAGGATGTAGGTTTTCATCTGATTACTGATTTCATGGTCATTATCCATCGCCAAAACAGACTGGAGGCTGCTCTTCACAATTTCAATATTGCTTTCCTTTTGTTTTACCCATTCCAGGTACTCTTTCAGCATCAGGTCGTAATTACGCATGTAGTAATAAACGCGCGCCAGTTCGTAGCTATAAAGACCTGAATTTTGGGTGGCGCGTCCTTTCAGAAATACTTTTTCGGCATATTCAAACTCACGCCGGTTGATGAACTGGTTGGCCAGGTTCGGATATTCTGTCGGGTTGTTCGAAAGCGAAGCAATGGCCTTATCATACATTTTCAGGGATTCGTCGGCCTGGCCCTGTGCTTTTTTCAGGAAACCATATTGTACATACCAGTAGGCATCGGCCGAATTGCCCCGAAGTCCTTTCCGTATCTCTTTCTCCGCTTTTTCATAATCCGGAATACCCAGCAAACAATCCAGGTAAATCGTGAAATAGCCTTCCGATTTGGTGCTTGAATACAACTGTTCATACAATTCGGCTGCTTTGCCAAACTCTTTGCCCTGGTAGTACTGGCCGGCCAGAACCGCCATGTTCTGCAGGTCCTGTGTCTGTCCCCAAACCATCACCGGCGCCAGCAAAAAGATAATCCGGATCAAAGTCTTCATGTTCTGCTTTTTTTATTGAAGTACAAAAATAACAAACCAAAGCGTTTCCGGCAGGTAAATCGGAGATTTGTGAAACGAAATGCCAATATGAAATCTGTAACTTCGGATAATAAACCTAATTTTGCAGAAATTTTGAATCAAATGACTACAGAACTGAAAGGAAGGGAACGGCTTCCGCGGTGGATGAAAATGCATTTACCCAAAGGTGAAAGTTATTCCAGGGTAAAAAACCTGGTAGCAGAGCACGAGCTTCATACGATTTGTACCAGCGGCAATTGTCCCAACATTGGCGAATGCTGGAACCGCGGAACGGCCACATTGATGATTCTGGGCGACATCTGCACCCGCAACTGCAAATTCTGCGGCGTAACCAGCGGGAAACCGCTTCCGCCGGATCCGAAGGAACCACGGCGTATTGCTGAAACAGTGCGAATCATGCAACTCAAACATGCCGTAATTACTTCGGTTGACCGTGATGATTTGCCGGATCTGGGAGCCGGATTCTGGGCAGAAACCATACGGGAAATAAAAACAATAAATCCTGAAACGAATATTGAGGTGTTGATTCCTGATTTTCAGGGCAAAACTGAACTGATACAAAAGCTTATTGAAGCCTCTCCTGAAGTGATTTCGCACAACATGGAAACTGTTGAAAGGCTTACTCCACCTATACGCAGTGCCGCGAAATACCGGACCAGCCTGGAGGTCATCCGGTTTATTGCAGCTTCAGGAATTGTATCCAAATCGGGAATTATGCTGGGCCTCGGCGAAACCGAAACTGAAGTTATCCAGGTGATGGACGACCTTCGTGCAGTTGGCTGTAAGGTATTGACGATCGGGCAATACCTGGCCCCAACGCTAAGCCATATTCCGGTAGTTGAATACATTACTCCGGAACAATTTGAGCAGTACCGGACCATCGGGCTCGAAAAGGGTTTTTCTTTCGTCGAAAGCAGTCCGTTAGTTCGGTCGTCGTACCGGGCTGATGCACATGCAGGAGCGAAATAAATGACTGAACTGGAATTTTCATTAATTTTGGCTAAAAACATAAATAGTTATTTATGAAGCTTTTAGAGTAATAATTATTAGTAAGTGGCATGAAACATGGTAGCTGATTTAATGTTTACAGCAGAGAAAGCTTGGGCATAAAATGGGATGATTTGCATGATTCTTTCGGATAAGAAGGAGATTCGATTTCCAATTTACCTGAATGAGAAGCTAAAAACTGCTCCGGAAGAACATCTGAAGAATATTGAAACTATTTGAGAAATTTTGCAAGGAACGATAGCGGATTCTCTGGGGAATTTTCAGCTTAAAGTGGTAGAGAAGTTTCGAAATATTCGTGTTTCGGCTGTTGGTTTTTGCGATCGGATTATTCCCGTTAATGAAATTGCTGGTACACAAATAAAATTGACTCCACGGCTTTACCAAATTGATGAAGTTTCCGTTGTTGGAAATCAAAGTAAAGAATTAATTCTTGGCTGTTCCTTGAAAAATCCAAAGGCTATGAATATTACTCTGGATGAAATAAATGGTCGTGGATTCTTTATGTATTTCCCTGGTCATTTCGGTGCAAAATTGAATTCTACTGGTCTATATATTAGTAATATTTTAAACCCAAATATTAAATTGCATTTCAGGTTACTTGACCCGGATACGTCCTTCCATTCTTTGGGATTTGATAAATTAAAGTCTGATAAATATGTGGAAAACCTGAAAAAGGGTTGGAATGAGATTGATTTGGGCGATGAGATTGAAAATATATCAATGAACCAATTTTAATATTTTTATTATTAGTATGGCAAATTTTAATTACGAAGATCTTGGTCTGAAAGACTATAAGGAATGCTGGGATTACCAGGAAATAATCCATGCCGAAATTGTTGCGGATAAGCTGGCAGGTAAAAAAAGCAGTGAAATCAACCGGTTTTTGCTGGTGGAACATCCGCATGTCTATACCTTAGGAAAAAGCGGCGACGAACACAATCTGCTGATTAACGGCGATTTTCTGAAAAAGATTGATGCAGTTTATTACAAAATCAATCGGGGTGGCGACATTACCTATCACGGCCCCGGGCAATTGGTGGGTTATCCGATTATCGATTTGGAAAGCTACCAGATTGGAGTAAAAGATTACATCTTCAAAATGGAGCAGGCCATCATTCAAACCATTGCAGAATACGGACTGGAAGGTGCGCTGAAAGATGGGGCAACCGGCGTTTGGCTCGATTCAATCATTCCGGCCAAGTCACGAAAAATATCAGCCATAGGTGTTCGCATCAGCCGCTATGTCACCATGCATGGTTTCGCCCTCAACGTAAACACCGACATGCGCTATTTCAGTTACATCAATCCGTGCGGGTTTTTAACCTACGGCGTAACTTCCATTGAGAAGGAACTGGGCAGGAAAATCGACATGCAGGAAGTCAAGGAAATTGTGAAGGCGAAGTTTAACGCGATTTATTGAAAGAAGATCTTTTTTGTTTTAGTTTGTCCAATCCAATAACCGCTGTTCGCCCTGAATGTTTCGGATTTCGGTGATTTCCTGCGATACTTCCACAACACCTTTGTAGCGGCCCTGCTCATCACGCACGGCAAAGTACTGAATCAGAATAAATTCATCCTTCATTTGAATCCAGAAACTGGCTTTGTCTTTTTCACCTTTCCGAAAAGCTTCAACAATCTGCTCCACTACATGCACACTTTCGTGCGGATGACAGTTTTTTACATCGCGCCCGATAATCGAATTGGTCCGCCTGAAGATCCTTTTTTCAGGAGTAGAATAAAATTTCACCTGATTGTTTTCGTCCACATAGGTTATGTCGACCGGAAGATGATTGAAAATGAGCCTGATTTGCTCAGCAGACAGAAACCCGGTTTGTAAATCTACCTCTCCGGGAATACCAATCTTTTTCTCCTGAAATTCTTCGGAACTGTTTTGAGGCTGAACAAAGGGGAAGCCGATTTCCAGACTTTCCCCGATCATTGCCCGGAGTTCGTTCTCCGGAATAAATTCAGAAACAATGGGGAAAAGGATTCGTTCCTCCCTGAACCGGATGGCGTACATATTGAAATAAAGGTCGCCCACCAGGCGATTGAATGCTTTCAGGTCCAGATCGGTTCCGTTGAGCATTTGGATAACTGATTTCAGGTTGCGCCGGATATCATCGTGAAACGACCACATCACCTGCAAACAGCGGTAATCGGGCAAATATTTTTCAACTTTCGGGAAGAATACATTTTCTTTAATCTGATAATGCAAATCAACTTTCAGCAAATCGGTAAATTTTTCAATTAATTCAAGCCGGAGAGCCGGTTTGTTGCTCTGATTAATTGCTATAAAAAGCGGACGAATCGCTTTTAAACGGTTATCAAGTTGTTCGTTGTTCTGAATCAAAAGGCCGGTAAAACTATTTGGCTCCGGTGGCGAATAAGAAAATTCCTGAAGCGATTTATTCAGCAAATTTAATGCTTTGTTGATTCCTTTTTTAAGTTCAGGCATCGGTATATTTAAGCGAACCAGATCATCAACCACCGCGATGACATCAGCCGGGCAGACTGATTCAATCACTTCCTGATAGCTGCTGTATAGTTCCGGATTCATTTCACCCCGAATAACAACCCGAAAAAGTTCAACCAGTTTCGCGATCCTCTTTTCTTTATGATTGGTAAATTCTGACATTTAAACACGGTTTTTATTGACATAAATTTTAAAATGACATTGTAGTCCAAAGTTAATGTTTTACCTTTAGTTTTCACTTTTGACAATGCAACCAATTGATTGAATTTTGCATCTGTAAAATAAAACCGATTTATGAAAACTATCCTTACTTTGCTGATTTTAGTGGCCGTTTTTATGGTCAGTTGCCAACGGGAAGAATTTTCCCCATCGGGAGAAGGAATTTCAATCACATTTGGTGATAAAGTTACATTAACTTCAAAAGACATTGATTTTTATAGCTTTTCATCACATTTCATTTATTTAAAGGGCGACAATTCTTTTCTTAAAAATGACCTTTACAGCGATAGTTTTCAGGTATATGCAAATGGAGTAAAAATTTATTCCGGATATATCAGTTCGATGGTTTCCTCCTATATGCCCACGGGTCCGGTCATTTTTACCCCGGTCATTTTTTATCCTGATTATATTTTACCGGTAGGGTTCTTTGGTATAACCGATTTGTCAGGGAAAGTAAATCCTGATCCGAGGGGAGACGAAAGAATTGCCAAGGCGCTTAAAGAAATCGGGCAATTTCAGGAAGGATTAAAATGTGAACTCCGATCGGTTCAGTTTAATTCAAGAAACAAGGTTGTTCTCCAGCTGAATCTGATTAATAATGATTCTTTTAATTATTTGTACCTCGATCCGGTAAAAATGGGTATGGGATTATTCCATTATTTCACCAATGGCTTGAAGCTTTGGGATGCGACAAGCTACAAGTCCTATGAGAATAATATTCAACATATCAAACCTGTCCCTTATAATTCATGGGAAAAAGAATGGTTGTCGGTAATAGAAAAACATTCTGAAAAGACAATTTGGATTACATACGACAACTTCGATGATGTTCCTTCAGGAAAATACCGGTTGTCATTTAGCTTTCCGGGGTTATCACACGTTGCAAAATCAGAATTATTTCAGGGGGAAAACCGCATTTGGATGGGCGATCTAACTATTTCAAAAGAAATATTCAGATAGTAAATAAATAACGATGTCCTTGATTTGGTATGGTTATTTAAATTTTCCCAAATGTATTCAATTTGGTAAAAGCTACTTTTATCTCCCAAAAAGGATCGTTACCTTGCGTCGGAAAATGAATGTATTCTGACATCTTAATAAATCAAAAATCACAAATATGCTTGACATTGACGAACTGGACGAAAAGTTCAGTATTGAAGGCGAAGTTGGCTTCGCCGAACTGGAAAATGATCTGATTTTTGTAACGGTATCGAACAAACATGCCGATGCCGACATTTGCCTGTATGGCGCACATGTAACCAGTTTCAGACCTCAGAATGAGATGGATATTTTATGGATGAGTCCGGAAAGCAGTTTCGAAGTGGGAAAACCCATTCGTGGCGGAATCCCTGTATGTTTTCCATGGTTTGGCCCGCATCAGACAGACGCGGAAAAACCACAACACGGTTTTGCCCGGCTGATGTACTGGGATGTAGCCGGAACAACAACCCTGCCGGGTGGTGAATCTCTGATCAAATTGCAGCTTTGTTCTTCGGAAGAAACAAAAGAATACTGGCCATTCGACTTCTGTGCCGAAATGACCATCGTGGTTGGTCAAACCCTGACGACAAGCCTGAAAGTGACCAATACCTCGTCCGAATCCTTTGATTTTACCTGTGCCTTACATTCCTATTATAACATTTCTGCCATCGAAAACATTGCCATCGTTGGTTTGCAGGGAACCACTTATTTCAATCAGCTCACTGCTGAAAATGGTGTTCAGGAAGAAGAAATCCTTCAGATTCAGGGCCCCTTAACCAGGCATTATTTAAATACCGAAACTCCTGTTTTGATTGCCGACAGTATTTTCAGCCGCGGTATCATAGCAGCAAAATCAGGAAGTATGGTTACAACCGTCTGGAATCCGGGAGAAGAAACCTGTGCCCTGATCGGTGATTTACCTGACGATGCTTTCCATGCATTTGTATGTGTTGAAGCAACCAATGCTTTTGGATACCCCATTCAGCTGGCACCCGGCGAATCGCACGAAACGACAGCCATGATAGGTCTGGCGGAAAAAGTGGAATGAAAAAGACCAATGCTGCCCGATTACTTGATGCCAGGGGAATACCTTTTGAACTGGCAGAATATGAAGTGAACGAAAATGATTTGAGTGCCGTTTCCTTGGGCAGAAAGATTGGGCAGGATGTAGACCAGATTTTCAAAACATTGGTTTTAAGAGGCGATAAAACCGGTGTATTTGTTTGTGTTATTCCCAGCGATACAGAGGTTGACCTGAAAAAAGTTGCCAAAATCTCCGGAAATAAAAATGCGGCAATGGTTCAGCAAAAAGAATTATTGGGTTTGACCGGATATATTCGTGGCGCTTGTTCGCCATTGGGGATGAAAAAAACGTATCCCATATATATTCACGAAACCTGCCTTTTATTTGACTTGATTTTCATCAGTGCCGGTCAGCGTGGCTTACAGTTGAAACTCAATCCTGAAGATCTACTGAAAATAACCGGAGCAGTGGTTTGCGATTTGGCTGAATAACTTACGTCAAAGTTTACTTAAACAGAGACATTACTATCGAATCGAAGTGTTCTTCATTACAGAGAAGCGGTTTGTTATGCAATAAATCTCCTGATTTCAATCTGGAGAAACCAGAAAAATATCAGGAGCCAAAGCAGAAAATAGTTGTAGCTAAAAAAACCGAAGATCTGCTGATTTTAAAAGTGCAGAAATTTTCAGCCCCGTTTTACAACAATGTTTTTGTTACCAATTCTTCTGTTCGTTATTCGATTAATTCAATCCGAAAATATTTGGTGTCATCCGAAGGAACAAAAATTGCGGAGAATAAAAATTATTATTCTTCAGGTGAATAACTCAGGTTATCCCTGGTGAAATTAAATTTGGGCGTTGGTGGTTTTCCGGAAAAGGAGACCAGTTTCCCTTTCTTTTTCAGTTCCTTTTTCAATTCGCAGCTGGCACAACCACCACAGATACTTTTATCTTTGGTGGTGATTGATTGGTAAACTGAATAAATGGTTTTCACCACAACCAACCCAACGATAATCAGTGCAAGAATATTTTGAATCATGTTCCGGACTTTTAAGATTAAATAAACAAACTTCCGATCTGGAAAATCCCGAAGGCTGCAACCCAGGCAATGGCTGTGGTATAAACCGATGTAAACAGCGCCCATTTCCAGTTGGCTTCTTTTTTTATGGCAGCCACTACGGCTACACATGGAAAATAAATCAGCACAAAAACCATCAGGCCAAAAGCGACTAATGGTGAAAATACTTTTTGTCCCACTTTCGGTCCACTGGTAAAAGTTTGTTCCTGAAGTTTGCCCTTCAGGTTCTGCGAGTTTTCGTCCGCATTCATGCTTGCCCGGTAAAGCACTCCCATCGAACTTACCACAATTTCTTTGGCAGCCATTCCGGTGATGATACTCATTCCGATTTTCCAGTCGAAACCTAAGGGGCGAATAGCTGGTTCAATAAAATGCCCGGTCATGCCGATGTACGATTTTTCCTGACGTTCTTCTTCTTTAGCCAACTGAACTTGTTCGGTTTGCTCTGTCTTTTGATCTGAAGTTAAAACGGTATTCGATTCAATTTGCGCCAGCTGGCTGTCGTAATCTTTGGAGAATTCTACGTTCCGGGGATAATAACCCATCGCCCAAATCAGGATCGAAGCGAACAGGATAACCGTTCCCATTTTGTTGAGGTACTGCGATCCTTTATGCCACATGTGAATAGTGGTGTTTCGCAAAGTTGGCATTCGGTAAGGCGGAAGCTCCATTACAAACGGAACTTCTTTTTTTGCAAACAATGTTTTCTTGAAAAACAGTCCCATCACCACTGCTAATAATATTCCGATCACATAAATCAGGAATAAAATAGCTCCCTGGTAACTCACAAAAAAGGCCGAAATCAGGAGAACGTAAACAGGTAATCGCGCACTGCACGACATAAACGGAATGATGAGCATCGTGAGCAGCCGATCGCTGCGGTTGTCTAGTGTGCGGGTGGCCATGATTGCCGGCACATTGCAGCCAAAACCCATGATGAGCGGGATAAATGATTTTCCGTGAAGCCCCATTTTATGCATCAACTTATCCATGATAAATGCCGCGCGTGCCATGTAGCCAGAATCTTCCATCAGGGAAATGAAAAAGAACAAAATCAGGATGTTGGGAAGAAAAACGATGACACCGCCAACACCGCCAATGATTCCGTCGATCAGCAAATCTTTCAGCGCACCACCGGGCATCAGATTTCCCAAACTATTACTCAACCATCCAATACCGGCATCAAGCCATTCCATTGGGTAAGCACCCAAAGTAAAAGTAGCCTGAAAGGTCATCCAGATGAAAAAGATAAAAACAGGAAATCCCCAGATACGGTGGGTCAGTACTTTGTCGATCTCACGACTTTGGTCGCGTCGAACCTGTGGTCCGTTTTTATAAGTTTCTTTCAGTGCCCCGGCAATAAAGCCATATTTGGCATCAGCTATCAGCGTTTCCGAATTCTCATCGTAAACCTGTTCGAGTCTCTTTACCTCTTTACTGGCAGTTTGGCTGACGGCTTCAAAAACAGGAGTTGATTTCAACACATTGAGCGTGTTTCTATCGTCTTCGAGTAATTTGATTGCTAAAAAACGCGTGGAATATTTTTGCCTGATTTGCGGGTATTTTCGTATTTCAGCCTGAATGAGGTTGATCGATTTTTCGATTTCCGGTCCATAATTGATGTGTATGTGACGCACAATCGGATCACGTTCTTCGTACACTTCAATAATGCGGTTGAACAGTTCTTTGAGGCCTTTCCCTTTTGAGGCAACAGTGGGAACAATCGGAATACCCATCATTTCGCCCAGATGCCTGAAATCAAATTTTACGTCTTTTTGTTCCAGTTCATCGTACATGTTCAGGGCAATCACCACTTTGATATTCATGTCAATCAACTGGGTAGTCAGAAACAGGTTGCGTTCAAGATTCGATGCATCCAGGACATTGACAACCACGTCCGGCCGTTTTTCAATCAGGTGGCTTCTGACGTAAAGCTCTTCAGGCGAATATTCCGTAATCGAATAGGTTCCTGGCAAGTCAGAAATCAGGAATGAATAATCGTTCTGTTTGAACCTTGCTTCTTTGGCGTCGATTGTAACTCCGGCATAATTTCCAACCCGTTCTGTTGATCCGGAGGCATAATTAAACAACGTCGTTTTTCCACAATTTGGGTTTCCTACCAGTGCAACCGAGATGGATTTGCCTTTTATTAATCCTGATAATTTGAGCCTGTTTTCATCAATCGTTCCTTCAAATTTTCCGGGAGCCAGATTTTTGGCTTCAGCCATCGAAATGATTTCAATGAGTTCGGCTTCGCTGCGTCGCAACGACACTTTGTAACCCATGATTTCGTATTCGACCGGATCTTTCATCGGGGCATTTTTGATCACCCTGACCAGTTGTCCCTTTACAAATCCCATTTCTGAAATCCGTTTCCGGAAGGCTCCCTGTCCCAAAACATGCACGATCACACCCCGGCCTCCAGTTGGCAAATCTGTCAATCGCCTGCTTTTAATGTTTAATTCTGTATCTTGTAAAATCATCACCTGACGAATTTAAAACTTTAATCCAAAACGCAATAATCCAACCGTGGCGTTTTTTAATGTCTCTTCAGTTCCTCCCGGGTGCACCACGCATTGCAGGTTGGGTTGGATGTAAATCTGATTGGTAATCTGAACTTTATAGGTCAATTCGAAAGTTGTTTCATCCTTGCCACGTTCATCAGTCAGCATTCCATGGGCAACAGCCAGTCCGAGTTCATCGGTTCCTTTTCCTGAAATTAATCCCCGGTAAGCGCAGCCTGCTCCCAAATAGGCAAAATTATCGTTACTCGGACTGACACCCACTTGGTAAAAAATGCTCAATCCATGGTTTTCTTCAGCATTGCACTGATGATCTCCAACCAGGTAGAATCCATAATCGTAGGCAAGTTTATTCCCGGTTTCCGAATTGATGACGTCGCTTTCCGGGCAATGCTGATGGAAGAAAACTCCGGTTTTTAACACATTATTTTTTGCCTGATTTGCGGATATCCACGAAAACTGACCTTCTGTTACCCAAAGCAAACCCTGTAAATGATTCAGGTTCCATCTGAGGTTGTTTGGGTTCGAGTCAAAATTGATCGGACAACCTTTATAGAGAGCTGTTTTTATACAGGTCTTTTCTGATACTTTCCAGCAGAAAGTAATTCCGGGAGTGGTTAATGGGAAAATCGGGGCTGCAATGTTGTCGGAAATTACTGAATGAATGCCAAACGAACTGTTTAAAAATAATCCGGCCACATCGCTTCCGGCAAATTCAGCATTTAAATCCTGAAGACCAATGGTAGTTTCGAAATTTGCGAAAGTTTGTTTATACCACAATTCGTATAAAAAGGTATGGTTTCCGGCTTCGATGTTTGAAACAACCTGAAAGTCGCCGACTAAATTGGCAGAGGGTTCACCACCATGAGTATTTGCACCATGTACTAAAAATTGACCACCTTCCCACAGTCCGGCCTTTTCAGCATCAAAGCTGACGAATAAATCGGTCAGTCCCAGGTATGTTGATCCTGTTTTTATTCCACCACTAAAATTCGATACAAAGTCACCTTTATAGGTTGCATTTAACTGCCAGACCAATGATTTTGCATTATCCGTTGTCTTCGAAAATCCTTTTAGAGTGTATAAAAATAGCAACATCACAAATCCTTTCCTCCAGTAAAACATCCTCAATAAAAAATTGATTTCTGATGATGTAAAAGTACCGTCCGGAACCAGAGGTATCAATCCCCAATAATAGGGATATTTCGATAGTCGTTTTACGGGGAACCCCCATGGCAGAAAAATAATTAATGTATTTCACCGAAAGACTCAATCTCCTATCAGGTTGACTCTTCAGGTTAAATGCAAATTTTTATTCAAAACATAAATATTGTTAATCCATTTTTTTATATTTGATTATCCCAACCTTAAAAACTACTTATAATGAGAAAGTCCCACCTCTTTTTATTCATTTTTCTGCTGTTACATTGCCTCTTCGTTTCAGCACAGGATCCATTGTCCGAAATTCTTAAAAAGGAAATCATCCGTGAATTTTCGGACTTAAAGAACCAGGAAATACCGGCTTATTATATAAGTTACCGGGTTGCTGATTTAACATCGCTTGACATCATTGGTTCGTTCGGATGTCTGGATCATATTCAACGCAGCCATAACCGGGTCCTCACGACCATGATGCGAGTCGGTTCCGCTGAATTTGATAATTTCCATCAGCTAAGAGGAGTCCCGCCATTCATATCACAGAATAAGCCACAATTGCCTCTAGCCAACGATCAGGATGCCATTCGTCAGATCCTTTGGCAGGAAACAAACGACCAATTCTTCCAGGCAATTCAAAAACTAACCCAACTCAAAGGAAGTCAGGCCGTTAATGTTGCACAGGAAGATAAATCACCTGATTATTCCGAATCCCCCGTTGTTCAGTATTTCGAACCGCCACTTAAAACGGAGATCGATAAAAAGACCGAAGACAAGCTAATCAATAAAGTACGACTATATTCAAAGGTCTTTTCGGGCAGTAAGGACATTTTAAATTCCATGGTTCGCTTATCAGTCAAATTCGAACGGGATTATTATGTATCAACATCCGGTTCGAATATCGCAGAAAATCATCCGCAAATAAACTTATCGATTTCCGGCTATACGCTTGCTGATGATGGAATGGAAATGCCCTTGAATAAAACCTATTTCGCGACTGAACTGAAAAATCTGCCCACAGATGAAACAGTATTGGCCGACCTTAAGGATCTGGTAAAAAAGCTTGAAGCTCTTCGCATGGCTCCGGTTGTTGATCCTTACAGTGGACCGGCTCTGTTGTCAGGAGCGGCTGCGGGGGTTTTCTTTCATGAGATTTTTGGTCACCGGGTGGAAGCTTCACGTATGAAAAGTGAAAATGATGCACAGACCTTCAAAAATAAAGTCGGGGAACAAGTTCTTAACAGTAACCTGTCGGTTGTTTATGATCCGACAATTGGTTCATACAGAGGTTTTAATCTGTCAGGCGCGTACAAGTACGATGACGAAGGGGTGAAAAGCCAGAAAGTGAGCATTGTGAACAAAGGAATATTAAACGATTTTTTAACCAGCGACACTCCGATTGATGGTTTCCTGAAATCGAACGGTCATGGCAGGGCACAGACCGGATTAAACCCGGTTTCCCGGCAATCAAACCTGATCGTGGAATCTGATCAGCTTTTTTCGGAATCCGAGTTGCGTAACCTTTTTACTGAAGAATTAAAGAAACAAAACCTGAATTTCGGATTCTATTTTAAAGAAGTTTCAGGCGGATTTACCTCGACCGGAAGAATACAACCAAACGCTTTTAACGTCACCCCACTTGAGGTATATAAGATTTATGCCGATGGAAAACCCGATGAACTGGTCCGTGGTATTAACCTGGTGGGAACTCCGCTGGCGATGTTCTCAGAGATTGAAGCTGCTGGTGGTGAGTATGGATTGTTTAACGGAACCTGCGGCGCAGAATCAGGAGGAGTACCTGTTTCTTCCGTATGCCCGATGCTGTTTGTCAGGAAAATTGAAATTCAGAAGAAACAAAAATCCGGCAATACCAAGCCTATTCTTGATCGGCCTTTTTAATTCACACATTAATTCTTCGACTATGAAAAATCTGAAATACTTTATCATATTGGTTCTTTTAGCAACCAGTTCCTTCATTTTCGCACAGGACACCAAAAAAGCTCTTCACCAGGCTATGGAACAGGAGATTTCAAGGAATATGAAAGATCTTCGTCTGGAAGGGATGAAAGATCCATTCTATATCGGATTGAATACAATTGACTTAAACATCCTTTCCATACATTCTTCGCTTGGCTCACTTATTAAAATAGCTGAAACACCAAACCGTGCTACCTACAACAATCAGGTACTTGTTGGAGATTACAGCAACAATAATCTGAATTACACCGATCAAAAGACTGCCGGATATTTCTTTCGGACTTTTGGAATGATTCCCCTGGATAACCAGGTTTCCGAACTTCAGCGAAAACTTTGGTTAACCTTTGATAAAGGGTACAAGCTATCGGCTGAAACCTATGAATCGAAACAATCGGCATTAAAGAGCAACACCCAAACTGATGATGTTGCTGGTTTGCCGGATTACACTGAATCAGAAAAGGTATTGATCGAAAAGCCGGAGATCTCACTGAAGTATGACAATGAGAAGCTGATTCAGTATGCAAACGAAATTTCGCTTGTCTTAAAATCGTACAGTTTTCTTTCTGACTCGTGGGTTAAAATAGTAGGAATGAAAGGGAATGTCTATTATTCAAACAGTGAAGGTTCAAAAGCTACTTATCCAACTTCAGTAATCCGACTGGTTGTGAATGCAGAAACCCAGGCCTCTAACGGAGAGCTGCTGGAGCTTTATCAAACATATCATGCCCTGAATGAATCTGACCTGCCTTCAAAAGAGCAGGTGATTAAAGATACCCGGGAACTGGCTGAGACTCTTGAGGCACTAAAAAATGCCCCTGTCTTTGATGATGTTTATAACGGACCTGTACTTTTTGAAGACCAGGCAGCAAGTGAAGCAGTTCGGAAAACCATGTTCTATGCACGCAATGAAAATCTGTTTTCAGTACGAAAACCAGTTACCGGTGGTACACCCGGAAATCCGGGTTTGCAAAACAAGATTTCAACCGATGACCGGATTGATAAGAAAGTTTCAACGGAAGGATTAAATGTGAAAGCAAAATCAACTATGACCGAATTTAATGGCATACCGCTGGTCGGCGCGTATCCAATCGACATGGATGGAATTGTACCGCCTGATAAAACGAATCTGATTGAAGATGGTGTTTTAAAAAACCTGCTGTGCGGAAGAGCTCCAACTTCTAAAATGAAGGTTTCGAACGGGCATTTGCGCGTTCCCATGATGTTCCCTTCACCTATGATCGTTCCGGGTGTTATTGAAGTGGATTTCAACAATGGTCTTTCAAAGGAGGAGTTGAGGAAAAAACTCATTGAAATGGCAAAGGCTGATGGCCTGGAGTATGCCTTGATTGTAAGGGAAATGACACCAAATATGTCGGAACTGAAAAAAGTATACAAGGTTGATTTGAATACCGGTACAGAACAGCTCATTCGGTCGGCAGGTTTTAATGGATTAAAATTAAATGACTTGCGAAAAATTGTTGGTGCAGGAATTCAGAAAAGAATTCTGAATACAACTGCCGGAGAAGATCTGCAGCATAAATTTGACTATTTATCCGGATGCCCGGCCACCTTTATTACTCCGGATGCCTTCCTGTTCAAAGACATTGAAATCAACAAACTAAGCAAACCCAATATGGCGAAGCTTCCCATTGTGAAAAACCCGCTCGAATTGTAAATGAAGTTTCATCCCAGCCCGTGAAAGGATTCAAAAGTAAGAGATTTGGTGAGATTGACAGAAAGTTCCAAGTCAATATATGTCAGACCCTGTATTCCAGCCTGCCAGCCGGCAGGCTGGAATACGGGATGACGGGTTCAGCGATTATTTTGACTTTTGAGACAGCCTCTTGATATGCTATTCGTTGATCTCTGCAAAATACTTGTAGAACAAGAGTATGGTCCGGATTCCATTGTAAAACTGTTCCAGCGGGAAATTTTCGTTGGGCGAGTGAATGGCATCCGATTCCAGGCCAAATCCCATCAGGATGGATTTAATACCCAGCACCTGTTCAAAGGTTGAAATAATCGGGATACTGCCACCGCTGCGAACCGGAACCGGTCGTTTGCCGTAGGTATCGACATATGCATTTTCAGCCGCGCGGTAAGCTGGCAATTCAATCGGACACCCGTAACCCTGTCCGCCATGCAGCGAAGTCACTTCCACTTTCACCGATTTTGGAGCGATGCTTTCAAAATGTTCTTTAAACAAACCGGCAATCTTATGGTGATCCTGATTGGGAACCAGCCGTGTTGAAATTTTGGCAAACGCTTTCGATGGCATCACGGTTTTGGCACCCTCGCCCATGTATCCGCCCCAGATTCCACAAACATCAAACGACGGACGAATACCGGTACGTTCGGTGGTTGAGTATCCTTCTTCTCCGGCAACTTCTTCAACCCCGATTGATTTTTTATAGTTCTCCAGATTAAAAGGAGCCCTGGCTAAAAGAGCGCGTTCTTCGGCTGAAACTTCTACCACATCGTCGTAAAATCCGGGAATCGTAATTCGGCCCTGTTCATCTGTCATTCGGGCAATCATTTTAGCCAGCACATTAATGGGGTTGGCCACTGCACCTCCAAACAATCCGGAATGCAAATCACGGTTAGGACCTGTTATTTCCACCTGCCAGTATGCCAGGCCTCGCAGGCCGGTTGTAATGGATGGCATATCCGGGGCAATCATCGAGGTGTCGGAAACCAGGATGATATCGGCCTTCAGCATTTCCTTATGCTGTTCGCACCATTTACCCAGGTTAGGCGACCCGATTTCTTCTTCGCCCTCAACCATAAACTTCACGTTGCAGGGCAGCGTATTGGTGTGAACCATCAGTTCAAATGCCTTGGCGTGCATAAAACTTTGTCCTTTGTTGTCTTCAGCTCCCCGGGCCCAGATTTTACCGTCACGGATTTCAGGTGCAAAAGGAGCACTTGTCCATAAATTTAAAGGATCAACGGGCATCACGTCCATATGGCCGTATATCAGGACTGTTGGCTTGGCCGGGTCGATTATTTTTTCGCCGTAGGTCACCGGATTGCCGTCTGTTTCGAAGATTTCGGCTTTGTCGGCCCCGGCATTCAGGAGCAGTTGTTTCCAGTATTCGGCAGCAAGGTACATGTCTGGTTTATTTGCAGCCACTGAGCTGACTGAAGGTATACGGAGTAATCCGAATAATTCGTCCATAAACCGGTCTTTGTTTTCTTCAATGTATTTTTCGATGAGAGTCATAATATATGCAGTATTTAATTTGATTGTTTTTTCTCTTTTGCCGGAAGGTAAAAATAGACATTCTTAAAATGATAATTTATGAGTTAATTCAGGCTTAAAAATCGATAATCTGCCGTGAAACAGTTACTTTTGATTTTGCCTGAATCTGACAGCTGGCTGACAGCCTCAGGCAAGTGAAGAATCAGCCTTTTTACTAACTTGTAAGCCTGAATAAAATCAATCAACATGACGAACGAACAATGGAATATACTGGTTGATGTGATCAACCGAAAACATCAGGGGCCGGCGCCTGTCGGCTTTATCATTGATAGTCCCTGGCTGCCGGGCTGGGCAGGCATTTCAACGCTTGATTATTATGCCAGCGGAAAGCAGTGGTTTGAAACCAATAAAAAAGCGATTGACACTTTTCCCGGAACTATCTTTCTTCCGGGATTCTGGTCGGAATACGGAATGTGCAGCGAACCTTCCGCATTTGGCGCCAAACAGGTATGGTATGAAAGCAATCTTCCGCATGCCGATAAAACGATTCATTCCATTGGTGATATTGCCTGTATTAAAAAACCCAATCCTAAACTCGATGGATTGCTTCCGTTTATTATTCAACGGTTGAAGGAATTCGAACCTTCCATCCATGAGACAGGGCATGAAATTAAATTTGCCATTGCACGCGGACCGCTGAACATCGCTACTTTCCTGATGGGAACAACCGAATTCATGATGGCCCTGATGATGAATCCGGATGAAGCTCATCAGCTGTTGAAAGTGATCACTGATTTCACGGTCGATTGGCTGCGCTATCAGAAAGAGCAATTTCCATCCATCGAAGGAATCCTGGTTCTGGATGATATTGTTGGATTTGTCGGAGAAGACGAATGCCGCGAATTTGTGGTTCCTTACCTGAAACCGATTTTTGCAGCTTTCGAAACCAAAGTCCGCTTCTTCCACAACGATGCACAGGGATTAATCAGTACTCCATTCCTGAAGGAGATCGGCATTAACCTGTTCAATTTCAGCTTCGAACATTCCATCAACGAAATCCGTGAACTGGCCGGGTCCGAGGTGGCGCTGCTTGGAAATCTTCCTCCCCGTGATGTGCTGATGCTTGCCACACCTGAAGAAGTTGCGGCTCAAACTGAACAAATGTGGAACGAAGTTCAGGATAAAAAAGGCATCATCTGGTCGTGTGGTGGCGGAGTTCCCCAGAATGTTCCGACTGAAAACATGCAGGCTTTAATTGAAACTATTCATAAACTTGAGAACCAATAATATGAAGTCCATACTTACATTTTTAATCTGCTTGTTTTTCATTTCAGGCCCGGCCCAGAATCCGCTCAGGTTTGAAGTTCAGGCTGGAAATACCGACCGTGTTGATTGCCCGGTTAGTTTGCCACTCGATCAGTTTAACTTCAATACCGATTCCCTGAAACTTGTTCTTTCCGAGCAAACCGGAAAGACTGAAACAGCCGTTCCCTGCCAGTTGGAAACGTCTTCCGGAGCAAATATCTGGTTTATTTTAAACGGTCAAACCCCAAAAAACACCAAAAGAACTTTTATATTGCGGAGAGTTGCCGGTACTCAGGATCAGAATACAGGCATTAAAATCATTCCTGAAGATGGTGGTCTTCACCTCTATTCCGGAGATAAACCAATTCTGACTTACCAGATGGAAACGGTAAATCCGCCCAAAGGGGTGAGTCCGTTGTTTAAACGTTCCGCCTTTCTGCATCCGGTATATTCACCCGGTGGAGAAGCGCTGACCCGCATTCAGGCACCTGATCATTACCACCACTACGGAATATGGAATCCATGGACTTTAACTTTTATCGGAAAACGCGAGGTCGATTTCTGGAACCTGGCTAAAGGCGAAGGAACCGTTCGTTTTGCTGGTTTGGTTTCGCAGGTTGAAGGTCCGGTTTATACCGGGTTCAAAAGCCTCCAGGAACACATCGACTTTGGAGCCAAAGGCGCCGATGCCATTGCCATCAACGAGTTGTTTGGAGTTCGTGTGTGGAATGTGAAAAATCAGCGCTACCTTGTTGACTATGTCAGTACCCTGAATACCCCGCTCGATTCGGGCATTTTACTGGCAGCTTACCGTTACGGTGGAGGTATCGGTTGGCGTGCAACCGGAAAGTGGAACAAAAACAACAGTTCGGTATTGACTTCGGAAGGGAAAGACCGGAAAACGGCTGACGGAACCAATGCACGCTGGTGCCTGGTTGAAGGCGAATCAGCAACACCTGCCGGACGTTCCGGAATATTATTTTTGAGCTTTCCGGCCAACCGGATGCACCCCGAACCCATGCGCGTATGGCCCGAAGATATGAATGGCCGTGGCGACATGTATTTTGAATTCTGCCCGATCCGTCACAAAGACTGGAAACTTGAAAAAGGAAACGATTATACCCTGAGATATCGCCTGATTATTTTTGACGGCAAAATCACTCCTGAAGAAGCTGAAAATTATTGGCAGGCATTTGCAAATCCACCCAGGGTTAATGTAATTAATTGATTTTAATAACTAATTTGTCGCAGATACATTTCTAAATTAAAAGTTATGGTTAAAAGAATATTTATTGGCATTTCATTTATACTTTCAGTGTTGGTCGTTAATGCTCAACTGAAAGAATTTAAATGTTCCGAAGAGTGGATTCGGAAAATTGAGCAGTTGGCGCCGGCAAAGGCAGAAGTTCAACCCCAAAAACATCACAAAGTGCTTGTATTTTGCCTGTTCACAGGATTTGATCACTGGGTAATACCACATACAAATGCTGTAATGAAGGTTTTGGGCGAAAAAACAGGAGCTTTTGAGATTGAAATAAGCACTGATATTTTTAAGTTTGAAAAGAAGAGTTTAAAAAATTATGATGCTGTTGTTTTGAACAGTACTTGTTCAGTAGGCCCACGGAGGGACATATTCCTGGATGTATTGGACAAAGATCAAAGCCTTTCGGAGGAACAAAAGAAAAAGAAAGGAGCTGAGCTTGAAGAGAATCTGATTGATTACGTCAAAAAAGGGGCTGGTCTTATGGTGGTGCACGGCGCTATCGTGATGCAAAACAATTCGATGGCTTTCAGTGAAATGATTGGTGGAAGCTTCGATTATCATCCGGTACAACAGGAAATAACGCTTGAATTATGTGAATCCAATCACCCGCTGTTAAAAGCGTTTGAGGGTAAACCATTCGTGCATGTTGACGAGCCGTATTTATTTAAAAATGCGTATCCCAAAAAGAATTTCAGACCCCTTCTATATATGGACACTGACAAGCTCACCAAAAAAAGCAAGGAAATCGATGAGAAAATCAAGTATGTTTCATGGATTAAGAAATACGGGAAAGGTAGAGTATTTTATGTTTCTCCTTCACACAATGCCCAGAGTTTTGAAGACGGCCGATTGCTGAAATATTTCCTCGACGGCGCCCAATACGTATTGGGTGATCTGAAATGCGACGATTCGCCTGCCAAAAATTAATTGAGTATAAACCAACAAAGTATAACACAATGGAAAGAAGAAATTTTTTGAAACGAACGGTTGCCGGAACTGCCGGTGCCATTATTTTACCAACCATTATTCCATCCTCCGTTTTGGGTAAAAACGCACCGGGCAACAAAATCAACATCGGGCAGATTGGTTGCGGAAGAATTGCGCAGAGTCATGATATGCCCGGAACGTTGCAACATGAAGTTGCCCGTTATATCGCTGTAAGTGATCTGGATAAAAATCGTATGGCTGATGGAAAAAAGCTGGTTGACAAATACTACCAAAAGAAAACAGGCCAGGCAAATTACATGGATACACGAATGTACGACGACTACCGTGAGATGCTGCAGAACAAAGATATTGATGCCGTGGTAATCAGTACTCCTGATCACTGGCATACTCAACCTGCAATAGAAGCTGCATTGGCAGGGAAACATGTGTATGTTCAGAAGCCTACTTCACTCACAGTGACCGAAGGACGTATTTTGAGCAATATCGTTAAAGAGACAGGAATAATCCTGCAGGTTGGAACACAGCAACGCTCAACATCCCAATTCCGTGTGGCTGCAGAGCTGGTTCGTAATGGCAGGATCGGACGACTTCATACCGTAAAAATTGGATTGCCGGGTGATCCTTCAGGTCCCGAAGCAGCAGAAATGCCTGTACCAAAAGGTTTCAATTACGACATGTGGCTGGGCGAAACCCCATACGTTCCATATACCGAAATTGGAGTGCACCCACAAAAGGGTTACGACCGTCCGGGATGGTTGCGTCGCGAACAGTTTGGTGCCGGAATGATTACCGGTTGGGGCCAGCATCATTACGACTCGGCTGCCTGGGGAATGGATACCGAATATACCGGGCCGATTTCAATTCAGGCGGTGGCAGAATTTCCAAAATCAGGATTGTGGAATGTTCACGGCGATTTTATGGCCAAAGCCGAATATGCCAATGGAATTACGATGTATACCAGTGGTGGTTATACCAATGGAATTCGTTACGAGGGAACCGAAGGTTGGATTTTTGTATCCCGGGGCGATTATGTGGCTTCGGCCAGCGATCCGGTTTCAAAATCAAAAAGCAGCAAAGCGCTGGATGCCAGTGATCCGAAGATTTTATCTTCAGTAATTGGGGAAAATGAAATTCACCTTTATAAAAGCGATGAACAACACGGAAACTGGCTCGAATGTATTCAAACCAAAAAACAGCCTATTTCTCCCGCTGAAATTGGTCATCGGGCTTGTTCAGTCTGCCTGATCACTCACATTGCCATGAAAACGAACCGGAAACTGAACTGGAATCCGGGTACCGAACGTTTCGAAAACGATGAGGAAGCCAATTCAATGTTAAGCCGGCCGGAACGTTTTCCATATGGCGTGCACAATATTAAAAGAATATGAGTGTCCGGTATATTACCTAACGTATATAGAAATTGTTCATTAAGTAGTCATTAAATGGTCAATAGGTTGTAAAAAACAATAAATGACGACTTAAATGACAATAAATGACTTCTTATGAATAAAAAAAATCAATTTAGGTAAAGAAAAGGATATTCAAATAAAATAATATAAACAGGTTTACAGGATTAAATTTAGTAAAGCTAGAATTAATGAGCAGACCAGATTTTGATTTAACAGGAAAGGTAGCTGTAGTTACCGGTGGCGGAGGGGTTTTAGGCGGAAGCATTGCTGAAAGTCTGGCTCTTTCAGGAGCAAAGGTAGCTGTGCTGGGTCGGAGTCCTGAAAACATCGAAGCCCGCGCAACAGAAATAATCAAATTGGGAGGCGAAGCAATTCCCGTACTTAGTGATGTGGTTGAAATGGATGAACTTAAAAAGGCCAAAGATCAGATTGTCGAAAAATGGGGAAAGATTGATATCCTGGTAAATTGCGCCGGAGGGAACATTCACGGAGCAACCATCAGGGACGATCAGACAATTTTCGAAATGAATATCGATCAATGGAAAAAAGTGGTAGATCTCAACCAAAACGGAACAGTTTATCCCTGCCTGGTTTTTGGAGAGGTGATGGCCAAAAACGGTAAAGGAAGTATTATCAATATTTCGTCGATGGCCACTTATTCAGCCATTTCACGTGTTCCGGGATATTCGGTGGCAAAAAGCGGTATGAATATTTTCACGCAGTGGCTGGCTTGCGAGCTGGCAATAAAATTTGGAGAAGGTGTTCGGGTGAATGCAATTGCTCCCGGCTTTTTTATCGGCGATCAAAACAGGTCTGTACTGATTAACCCGGACGGTACTTTAACGCAGCGTAGCATAAACGTACTGGCAAAAACTCCGGTGAAACGCTTTGGCGATATTACTGAGTTAGACGGAATAGTGCAGTTCCTGTGTTCCGATGCCGCAAGTTTCATTACCGGAGCTATTATTCCGGTTGACGGTGGATTTAGCGCCTATTCAGGAGTGTAAAGCCCCCTTCCCGATTTCCTGCCTTTCGGCAGGAACTCCGATGGGGAGTTCTGTCTAATTATTTGCGATGGATTTTACTATTTTTATTGAATTGTAATATTTGAAACAAAATTCCCCTCCTTTGGAGGGGTTAGGGGAGGCTCCAATGGCACTCGAAAAATCATGGCGTTGGTTCGGGTTCAGTGATCCGGTTCAGTTATCGGACCTGAAACAAATGGGCATTGAAGGTGTGGTAACCGCGTTGCATCACATTCCAAATGGCGAAGTATGGCCGGTTGAAGAAATCCTGAAAGTCAAATCAGCCATTGAAGCACACGGAATGCGCTGGACTGTTGTTGAAAGCCTGCCGGTTTCGGAAGGAATAAAAACCCGGAACGATGATTGTGAAAGGCTGATAACCAATTACAAACGATCGGTTGAAAACCTTGGTCAATGCGGCATCGATACGGTTTGCTACAATTTTATGCCTGTGCTCGACTGGGTTCGAACCAGCCTGCATTACCGCCTGCCCAACGGGGGTGAAGTGATGTATTTCGACTTTGCCACATTTATTGCTTTTGATGTGTTTATCCTGAAACGCCCGAATGCAGCGGCTGAATATCCGAAAGATCTGGTCGCAAAGGCTGAACAGATAGCAGCGGCCATGTCGGAAGAGGAACAGGAAAAGCTGGCTCACAGCATCATCGTGGTGTCACAGGGATTCATCGATGGTACTATTGATGGTTCGGTGGTTGATTATAAACAGGCATTTTTGGCTTTTCTTGAAACTTACAGCCACATCGATACTCCAAAACTCCGCGAACATTTATCCCTTTTCCTGAAAGATGTTGTTCCGATCGCTGAAGCAGCCGGGGTTAATCTGTGTATTCACCCTGATGATCCGCCATTCCCTGTGCTTGGCCTTCCCCGTATCGTGAGTACACAGGACGATCTGGAATGGATCTGCAATCAGGTGGATTCAACAGCTAACGGCATTACGTTTTGCACCGGATCACTGTCGGTTAACCGGCAGAATAACCTAGAACAAATTGTAAAAACACTGGGGCCACGCATTCATTTTACCCATCTCCGGAACAATGTGTTTTTTGAAAATCGTGCTTTTCACGAATATGGCCATATCGAAGGTGATGTCGACATGTATCCCATTGTAAAAGCCTTGCTGCAGGAACAAATCAGGAGAAAAGAAACCGGGCGCAAAGATTTCCGGATTCCTTTCCGGCCCGATCATGGCGTAAAGATGCTCGACGATTACAACCGTTCAGCCAATCCCGGCTACCCGCTTATTGGCCGCCTGAAAGGACTGGCCGAAATTTCCGGAATGCAAATGGCCATTGAACGGGAACTACGTTCCATTCCAAATCCTGCTCCGAAATAGGAAAAGCCCCGCTCTAATCCATCATTAAAGGCGATTTATATGTTTTCTTCCGCAGAATATTTTATTTTTGCCAACGATAAATCAGATAAACCAAATATTCAACCATGAACAAAAATCTTTTACCCATCGTTGCTGTTGCCATCCTCTTATCGGCCTGCGCCGGTGGCGGACAGAAAACAGCTGAAAAAGAAAAAACTATGAGCAATTTTACAGGCGCCAAAGGCGAAGTAAAGCTGATGACCCTCGATCCCGGTCATTTCCATGCTGCCCTGGTTCAAAAATCGATGTATGAACAAATTGATCCTACCGTTTATGTGTATGCTCCCGAAGGAACCGATGTGACTGATCACCTGGCCCGTATTGAAGCGTTCAACAAACGTGCTGAAGATCCAACCAGCTGGATCGAGAAAGTATATACCGGGGACGATTACCTCGAAAAAATGCTTTCAGAAAAACCGGGCAACGTGATGATGGTTGCAGGCAACAACGCCAAAAAAACCGAATACATCCAGAAAGCCATTGAGGCCGGCATTAACGTTTTTGCCGACAAACCGATGGTTATTTCCCCTGAAGCTTTTCCCGTACTGGAACAAACGTTTAAAACTGCGGAAGAAAAAGGCGTTTTACTCTACGACATCATGACCGAACGTCATGAAATCACCAGCATTATTCAGCGTGAACTCGCCAAAATTCCGGATGTGTTCGGCGGCCTGGTCGAAGGAACTCCTGAAGAACCTGCCATTGTAAAAGAAAGTGTGCACCATTTCTCCAAAATGGTTTCAGGAAGTGCGCTCAAACGTCCGGCCTGGTTTTTCGACACTGCACAGCAGGGCGAAGGAATTGTTGATGTGACCACCCACCTGGTCGATTTGGTCCAGTGGGGAGGTTTTCCTGAATTAATCCTGAGCAAATCAGACGTTCAGCTGATTTCGGCTAAACGCTGGACAACCGACCTGAGTCCGGCTCAGTTCGAAAAAGTAACATCACTGAAAGAGTTTCCGGAATTCCTGAAGAAAGATGTGGTGGATAACACCTTGAAAGTATATTCAAACGGAGAAATCCTGTATAAACTGAAAGGTGTGATTGCCAAAGTATCTGTCATCTGGAATTTTGAAGCCCCTGAAGGTGGCGGCGACACCCACTTCAGCATCATGCGCGGAAAACTTTGCAATGTAATGATCAAACAGGATAAAGAACAGGGATATAAGCCTACCGTTTACATCGAAGCCAACAACACCGACGGTTTAACGACCTTTGAAGGTGGGTTGAAAAAAGCAGTTGATCAGGACATTGCCACCAAATATCCGGGATTAAAACTGGCAAAACTGAGCGATAAGCTCTGGACTGTTGAAATTCCTGATCAATACAAAATGGGTCACGAGGCACATTTTGGTCAGGTAACCGAAACATTCCTGCAATATCTTAAAGATGGCAAATTACCGGAATGGGAAGTTCCAAACATGATTGTAAAATATTATACCACTACAGAAGGTATGAAACTGTCAAAACAGTAATGCATTCAGGATAAACTGAAAAGTATAAAATACAGCAAAGGCTTTCTGGAAACAGGAGGCCTTTTGTTCGTCAGAAGGTATAACGAATACCTTGAAATTGTATCTTTACGGGTGTTTCCCGGATCAGATAGGTTTAAAATACAATCCTGAAAATCAGAAAATGAATACCGTTTACAACCGAATATCCCTGGTTCAGGGCGACATCACCCGGCTCGAAGCAGACGCCATCGTCAATGCGGCCAACTCATTACTGATGGGTGGCGATGGTGTGGATGGGGCCATTCATCGTGCCGGCGGACCAGGCATCCTGGCCGAATGCCGCGATATAGTTGCACGGCAGGGACGCTGCCCTGTGGTCAGGCAGTGATTACCTCCGCAGGGAATCTTCCGGCTACGATCATTACCGAAGTACAGATCTGGACACAGCCAGTCCTTGCCAAACGGACTTATCAGAAATACCGTGAAAAATATCTGAATAATGCGAACGATTTTGTTTCCGTTTCTCCGGTCAATTGGTCCGTCGGGGCCTACCCGGGAGGAATTGGGGTTAAAGTGGTGTTTTGATTAAAAATAAGTTTTAACAGTGGCATATCCAGGCCCTGATTTCAACCCATCGTGAATTTCTTTTGATGAAAGAGAAGGGTTTTCTTTAATGAATTCAAGTATGTTTTTGCTTTTATCGCTGATCATTTTAGTAGTAGAAAAACAATGAATGACAATCAAATGATCAGATATGCCAACATTTGACAGGGAGTAATCCCAAATCGAAAAGTAAACGGATTTTCATTTTTTATTTAATGCATTTTCCTTATCCCGGTTCTCAAGATGGATTTTAGCATCTTTTGGTGTGCCCAGCAGGATAGCGATCCATCGGGTATCTTCATTTTGCTCAAGTACTATTTTTATGGTAATGGTAAGCGGAACCGATAAAAACATTCCGATTGGGCCAAGAATAAATCCCCAGATAATAAGTGACAGGAATACCACCAATGTGGATAAACCCAAACCTCTTCCCATGATCTTTGGTTCAATATAATTTCCAATGACATTATTTACAACCATGTAGCTTACCAGTGTCCATATTACACCTCCCGGGCTCAGTTGCAACAGTGCAAAGAGCAAAGCAGGAATAGCTCCGATTGTGGAACCGATGTGGGGAATGAAACTCATCAAACCTGCGATCAGCGCCCACAGAATGGCATATTCAAGACCAATAATTGACAATGCAGTATAGATCAAAATAATGGTGGCAATGCCAATAATCGTTTTTATTCCAAGAAAATGACGAATGCTGGAAATTATCTTTGTAAGGTAACCCAACGACTCAGCGGGTCCTTTAAATATTGCCCTGACTTTATCAGGGATGCTGCTCATTTCCAGAAATATGAATAATATAATAAGAAAGATCAGGAAGAAATTGCCTGCAATTTTGACCAGTTCATTTACAGCCTGAACCGTAAAATTAAGTAAACGCGAAGGTTCAAACAGTTTTGTAAATTGGTCGTCCGAAATTGCAATGCCATAATCGTTAAGTTGGTGAATAAATGTGAGACTAAGCTCTTTCATACTTGCCTCATAATTTGGAGCGTTGGATGTAAAGGAAGAAATTGCCCCTCCGACCAGGTATCCGAAACCAAGAAATATTACAAGAAATGCGAACAAAATGATGAAGATAGCCAGGCCCTTTGGGAACTTCTTCTTTTCGAGCCAGTAAATGGGTTGTTCACAAATAATGCTGATAAAAAGGGCTAACAGGATTGGTATTATTATCGATTTGGCATAAATAATTCCTGCGATGATAATAATCAATGCCGCAATTTTCAGCAAATTCAGAGAGGCATCTTTAGGTAGAATCTTATTCATCGGTTACGATTTAATTAATCGAAATCAAATATAATAACTTTCCTGCTTCGGTGTAACCGGGAACCCTAATTGTATGAGTGAATGTATATAAATCCATATTCATCCCAGAATCAAAATCCCCCTATCCGTCGGTAAAATCCCCCCAAACGTCTATTGCATTTTAGTTAGAACTGAATCAACTGTAGTTTCGGTTCAAAATAGCAACAGAGCCATGAACACCATTAAAAAATTTCAAACAAGTTTACTGATTGCCGGCCTCCTGATTATTTTTTCAGGATTCAAATCTAATTCCGCGGATCAGAAATAGTTTATCCTGGAATTCTTCTTCCGGTAAATGTTAAAGTCATATCCCAAAACGATTTCATAGGTTCCGAGCTGGTATTTGCGAATATCGGTAATCAATGCAAAATCAGC
>JBBSBP010000022.1:0-63659 GCA_038251165.1 Bacteroidales bacterium
ACTGATACGATCCGGCATTCGATGGTATCTTGCTTAATGGTAATGATTTTGTCTTGTGCTTTCGCTGTTGCCAAAGACACGAAAGACAAAAAAATCAGCAGTAGTTTTTTCATCGGAAATATGTTGGTTGGTTGGTTGGTTGGTTCTATAATTTTATCTTGACAATACGAATTTGATTTACTGTTTAGCAAACGATAACTCAAATACAGGAAACATAAGAGAAACGTTTTTTCTGAATCAGCTTAGAGTAAAGTATGACGTAATAGTATCACCGGTTGCTGATTTTCTGATTGGTGATTACACGTTTGAAGTAGGTGGAAAAAATAAAGGATTGAAGCAAATCCAAGGTATTGATAAAGCTTTTATCGTAAAAGATGACATTGAATTGGGATATTTGAACACGATACCACTCTGGCAGTTTGGTTTAACCTACTGATTGTGAAAAGCGGAATAATCGATTGAGGACTTGTTAAAGCCAGGAAAACCATATACTTGCATTCGCACATTACTGCACTGGAACCAGCTCATACTGATGATACCCTTTTCAGGGAGTTTATTGCCGAACGAATCATTGCGACACAAATAGACTTGCTTCGGCTATTGGCTGCCAGTGGCGGTGTAAATTCAGGGATTGAAAATAAAAATGGCGGTGTAAATTCATTGGAAGAACAAATTCCGGAAACGATCGGGAAAATGCCCGGACTCAACACCCCGGCAATTGCCACAGCCCTTGACAAAAGCCTGCGCACCACTCAGCGATGCCTGAAAACACTCTGTGACGTTGGAAAAATAGAGTTTAGAGGCGCACCTAAAAACGGAGGATATTTTTTGGTGGTTAAATAGTAGAGTTAATATTTTATTGAAAAATACAAAGCCCTGTCGAATTTTCCGGCGGGGCTTTTTAGTATTCCAGAAGTTTGTTGATTTGTTCAGTATAAGATGGCATTTTTAATGATCAATTTGTTGTTATGTAGGGTCACGAGATCTCGTGGCCTTACGATGCTCCTCATAAATATATTCAAAGCCCAGTCGGATTTTCCAGCGGGGCTTTTTTTTTGAAGCGATTTCCAGGTACCGCGATTTCCAAAGCGCTGTAAAAAAATGCGAATCGGAATTCGCATCACCCTTTGCATTTTACTTATTTCAATGCTTTCCGATAGCAAATGCTGTCTTCCATTCCCAAATACTGGCCGTAGTTTTCGGTCAGCAGATAACCGGCGCGGTTGTAAAGGCGCTGGGCTTCCACCTGCCGGCGACCGGTTTCGAGCACGGCCTTGCTGAATCCTTCTTCCATGGCCCATTTCTCCAGCTCCTGGAGCAGCCGGGCGGCCAGCTGTTTTCCCCGCATTTCAGGAAGTACAAACATTCGTTTCATTTCCACGGTTTTGTCATCAAACCGTTTGAAACAACCGCATCCAACCGGTATGTCATCGATATAAACCACTATTGCGTGTTTGATTTTGTCAATCTGATTGTACTGCTCATATTGTTTCTGGATATCGCCGTTGCGTAGATATAAATCTTCATCCAGGGCATTTACCATTTTACGGAAATCAAGATGGTCACTGGTCGTGCGAACAAATCCGGCTGATTGGTCTGGTTGCATAAGTTTTTATTTTAAACATAAAAATAGAAATTAAATCCGAAAATAAATTAAGTGCACAGACTAAAATCGTCAACTTTAAAAATGAGGAATATTGAAATCCGTTTCGGCAAAATAAATTTCTAATTTAGTGGTTTATAAAAATAAAAAATATGCGGAGATTGATCATTTTTGTATTTCTAATCTTAACCGGTAGTATTTTCGCTCAGAACACAGTAAATCAGGTGGATGCACAGGGGCAAAAACAAGGCTTCTGGACCAAAAAAGATGCTGACGGAAAATTAATCTATCAGGCGAACTTCAAAGACGATAAGCCGGTTGGCGAAATGAAGCGCTTTCATTCGAACGGAAAGATCAAGGCGGTCATGAATTTTATTGAGGGCAGCGATCTTTTGGAAGTCAGATTGTATGACGAAAGAGGTAGTCTGGTGGCAGAGGGTAAATATATCGGGCAAAAGAAAACCGGTGACTGGAGTTATTTTCTGGACTCAAAAGTTGTATCGACAGAAACTTACCTTGACGACCAAAAAAACGGACTTAGCAAACGGTATTACAAAACCGGTGAATTGCTGGAAGAAATTAACTGGCAAAACGACAAGCTTCACGGAATTTACCGGTCATACTTTCAGGATGGGAAAAGTTACCTGATATGCAATTATTCGGAAGGCCGGCGGAATGGAAAATTTGAAATCTGGTTTCCCAATGGCATTCTGGAACTGGAGGCGTTTTATACCGATGATGCCCGTGACCTGGATTGGAATTACTTTGACGATCAAGGCTATCTTCTTTACACCCTGAAATTTGATCTGGGGAATTTGCTGAACCCTGAAGTTCAGGACAGTATAGACCAGATTCAGTCGAAAAACTATAAAACCAAAGCGGATAATATTCCTGATCCTGAAAAATTCATGCAGAATCCGGAAGAGTACATGCGACTGATGAAAAACCGGGAACCTTAAGTCAAATCGTCAAGGTAAAAGCATTCTGTTGCGGATGGTCAGGCAGGCGAAGACCGGGAGCCTGCAGCCAGGTGAAATTTTGTTTTTTTATCTGTTTTCCTGAAAACTAAATTGCTAAATTATGAAACCAATATGGACAATTTTCGTGGCCTTTTTATTTGCCGGAGTGGTTTCATTTGCTCAAAATGAACACAAGAATACGTATTGGGTTAAACTGACGGACAAAAAAGGAACAAAATTTCAGCTCAGTCATCCTGAAGCTTTTTTATCGCAGCGTTCCATTCAGCGGAGAATCAGGCAGCAAATCCCCTTCGATGAAACCGACCTTCCTGTTTCGGCCGATTACCTGGATAGTCTTAAAAAACGGGGACTTGAAATTGTACATACCTCAAAATGGCTGAACGGTGCAACCGTAAAAACAGCTGATACTGCCCTGATCCGGAAAATCGCCGCCATCCCGTTCGTTGCGTTGGTACAACTTACCAAACCTGCTGTTATTCTTAAATCGGCTGTTTCGAAGTTCAGGGAAGTCGAAAGGAATGCAGATATTGATCCTGCAACTTACGGAAATTCGATCAACCAGCTTCTTCAGGTCAATGGACAGTATCTGCACAACCGGGGATTCCGGGGGAAAGGCATACAGGTTGCGGTTCTGGACGCGGGTTTCTGGCATGTGAGCGAAATCTCAGCTTTCGATAGCCTGCGTAACAATAATCGAATACTGGGAACCCGTGATTTTGTAGATCCCAAATCGGATTTTTTTCAGCAACATACCCACGGCATGAGTGTGCTTTCGTGTATGGCGGGTAATTTGCCCGGCCAACTGATTGGAACTTCTCCTGATGCTTCTTTTTTTCTTTTCCGCTCTGAAGATGCCGTTACAGAATACCCGGTTGAAGAAGATAACTGGGTAGCGGCCGCCGAACTGGCCGATAGCCTGGGTGTAGATGTCATCAATTCATCGCTGGGGTACAATATTTTTGACGACCCGCAAATGTCTCATGAGTATTCCGACATGAATGGAAAAAAAACACGTGTAACCCAGGGTGCCAACATGGCTTTTCAGAAAGGAATACTCGTATTTTCGAGTGCAGGAAACGAAGGTTCCGATCCCTGGAAATACATTATTGCCCCGGCTGACGGCGAAAATGTCATTGCGGTTGCCGCAGTCGACAAGAATGGGGTACGTGCTTCGTTCAGTTCGGTAGGACCGGCATTTGGAGGCGCCGTAAAACCCAATGTGGCGGCTTTGGGATCTTTAGCTTACCTGGTAACCGGCAGTGGTGTTCCGGGTTATGCCAGCGGAACTTCTTTTGCTTCTCCTGTTTTGGCCGGAATGGGAGCCTGCCTGTTGCAAGCCAATCCTGATGCCAGCGTTAAGCAGGTTAAAATGGCCATTGAACAGAGCGCCAGCCGGTACAATAATCCTGATTCGCTACTGGGTTACGGTATTCCGGATTTTAAAATAGCCGATCAATACCTGAAAGTAAACAATTCCCGTTTTTTGAACCGGGAATCCTCCCTGACCGTTTTACCCAATCCATTTACCGATTATATTTTTATTCATAATCCGGATTCCGGTTCAGGCGATTATGGTCAGGTATATATTTACAATATACAGGGAGTCTGCCTTTGGCAATCCACCGTAAGAGTTTCTGAAACCATTATCCTGAAAAATCTTGCTAACTTACCTGACGGATTTTTAATTCTGAGTCTTCGTTCCGGAGCAAAGGAAGAACGTATTAAACTGATAAAAGTAAGCCGATGAACGATGAGCAACTAACACTTTCTGAACTGCAAAGCCGGGTGAAAAGCAGTCTGGAAGAAACGTTCCAGGGGCCAATCTGGGTGATCGCAGAAATCAGCGAGATGACCGTGAACAGGAGCGGTCATTGTTACCTCGATCTGGTTGAAACAGAGCAGGGATCTGATCGGGTGGTTGCCCGTTGCCGTGCTACGATATGGTCGTATACCTTCCGTATGCTGAAGCCGTATTTTGAAACCACCACCGGACAGGTTTTTACTGAAGGTCTGAAGGTTTTACTTCAGGCGAAAGTAGAGTACCACGAAGTTTATGGTTTCAGCCTGAATGTCCGCGACATTGATCCGGTTTATACTTTGGGCGACATGGCCCGTCAACGGCGCGAAATCCTCCGCAGACTGGAAGAGGATGGGGTGCTCGAGATGAATAAGGAACTCGAATTGCCGCTGGTTCCGCAGCGGATTGCAGTTATTTCGTCTCCCACCGCAGCGGGACTGCAGGATTTTCTGGATCAGCTGCACAACAACCCGCATCAGTTTATTTTTTACACCAAATTGTTTCCGGCGGTGATGCAGGGAAACGAAGCGCCACGCAGCATCATGGATGCACTGGGGCAGATTTACCAGTACGAAGACCTGTTTGATGCAGTGGTTGTCATCCGGGGGGGAGGTGCGCAACTCGACCTGGCCTGCTTCGATCAGTACGACCTGGCATCCCACGTGGCACAATTTCCACTTCCGGTGATTACGGGTATCGGGCACGATAAAGACGATACTGTGGTGGATATGGTAGCTCATACCCGCATGAAAACGCCCACTGCAGTGGCTGAATTCCTGATATCGGGAGCGCTCCGCTTTTCACAGGAACTGAAAGAACTCGAAAAACATTTCACTGAGCTGGTGAATGATCAGCTTGAAGAAAATAAGATCCGGTTAAATGATTCGGCAGAGCAGCTGAATCAACTGGTCGGTCAAATGATCGTCACCCAGCAGAACCGGCTGAATATTGCCCGTATTCATCTGGCTAACCGGTCAGAAGCATTCCTGAAAGGTCAGCAAACGGGATTAAAACAGCTCAATACCGCGGCAAAAAACTGTACCGGCCGGTTTGTCACCCGACAATACCACCTGCTTGAACAGTCCGGAAATACCCTGAACTTTATTTTCCGCGAACAGGTGCTCCGGAATAAAAACCTGCTGAATCAATTTCACCGCCTGATTAAAATCAGGGCGGTTGACCAGATCAGGACAGAAAAGAAAAACCTGAATTTAATTCAGGAAAAGTTAAGGCTGGTTGATCCGCAAAACATCCTGAAACGTGGTTATTCACTGACAATGATAAACGGTAGAATTGTAAAATCGGTGCAGGAGGTTAAAAAAGGTGATTTGCTTGAAACGCGGCTCAGTGATGGAATAATTGAAAGTAAGGTGGAAAAGATCATTAAAATTGAATAATGAATATCCAATAATGAATATCCAATATCCAATATCGAATAAAAAATAACAAATAAGAAACAAGAAAATGAAGTCTATCTATTGAAGGATTAGTCCGCGATCCATCGGGCCAGACCTGGAACTTTGAAACTTGAAACTTGAAACTTGAAACTTGAAACTATAACGATATGGCAACGAAAAAAGTAACTTACAAGGAAGCAATTGCAGAAATTGAAGAGATTCTGGAGAAAATTGAAAACGAAGAACTGGATGTGGATGAACTGTCGGAACAGGTTAACCGTGTTTCGGTTTTAATTGGTATTTGCAAAGACAAGCTGCACAAAACAGAGGCAGAAGTGGAAAAAATACTGAACGACATGAATCCGTAACCCATCAACTATGAAAGAAATAGCACTGTTCACCTTGCTGAGTCTGGGCATGATTATTCCCTCGATGGGACAATCAGGGCAGAAAAAGATGAAAACGACCATTCAGGCAGAAATCAATTACCTGATGGCAGCCACGTCGATGCATGGGTTTACGCTTATGGCGAAGCCGGTCTGTTCGACTGGTTTTTGAAACATCATAAATAATAGGGAAAAGGTGTAGGCAAAATTCAAGTAAAATAATTCTATCCATTGTGTTTGCAGTGACTGGTGTAATTGGTTACTTTGGCAACCCGAATAGACTGCAGATATCATAAGTTTTTTATTCGCACCGAACTTTAAATGCCAATGTGAAATGAATTTTATAGGAGGAGATCGCTTTTTCATTGAATCCAGCCATCCGGAATCACCGGTTTTTACTCAAATACAGGATTGTATCCATAACCTATGCTGGAACAAGACCGGAACAGTTTATAAACTCAATTTCTTTGTTCGTACCAATTCAGGTGCCGGGTATCTTGAAATACAGGAGTTTATTCAAACCCTGGACTTATCGGAACCTGAAAAACCTGTGTTGCTGAATGTGATCGCCCAGGCTCCGTTCGGGAAGGACGTCATAATCGAAGTTTTTACCTACAATCCGGATGTTTGGGCAATTGACTCGTTTACAGGTGAATTTAGCCGGGCAATCAGATTCTCCCGTGACGACACTACATTTCTCTTCGGAATAAGTCAGGCCAACATGAACTTCACCTGTATGGAACTATCCGAGGTTTCATTTCAGGCGATGGATTGTATCCTGAATCACAGTGGATTTCCGCTTTCGTCGGTGATTCGGCAGTGGAATTACATCGAAAACATTTTAAAAATTGAGGAAGGCAGCCAGTGTTATCAGATTTTCAATACTGTACGGTCGGCTTTTTACACGGATGCATTTTCTGAAAATGGTTATCCGGCAGCCACCGGAATCGGAATGAACCATGGCGGGGTAATCATCGAATTTCTGGCTATGAAATCCGGTACTGCAAGTACATTACCCATTGATAATCCGTTACAGGTTGCGGCACATCATTATAGCGGAGATGTTTTGTCCGGCTCCGGGCTGCTCAAGGCAACTCCAAAATTTGAACGGGCACGTTTCCTGAAAACTCCCGATCAGCAACTTATTTTTATTTCCGGAACAGCAGCCATCCGGGGAGAAAACACGGTTTCAGAAAATGATACCAAAGATCAGACCCTTCTCACCATCAGCAATATCCGGAGATTATATTCTCCGGAAGTTTTAGCTGAATTGAAGGCAGAAAACTGCAACCCTATTCCTGACTATTTTCGTGTGTATATCAGGGAACCCGAGGATTTCGGTCTCGTGCAAAGTATTTGCAGAAAAGAATTTCCATCGGTACCAATGGTTTTTATCCAGGCCGATATTTGCCGGGATAATTTACGGATTGAAATTGAGGGCGAAATAATTCTGAATTCTTAGACCGATGAACAGTTGTAGAAGGACGACCTAAAAAAAACCTCCGGAGAATTGGTCCGAAGGTTTTTTTGTATGTATTACCGGTTAAAACAGAATATCAATCCCGGCCAAAAAATTGATTCCGGCCTGAGGGAAATATCCGTCCATGGCGAAACGCTCGCCGCCAAGCATGTATGAATATACCCATGCATTGTTTTCATATTTCGTATCGAAAAGGTTATTCACCATCAGGTGCAGGTTCAGTTCCTTAGCCAGTTTTTGCTGAACATGATAGGTGAATTTCAGGTTATTCAACAGGTAACCATCCAGTTTCCGGTCGTTGCCCGACGTATTGTCGATATACTGTTTACCAACCGAATACGATTGAAGACTGATGTTCAGACCTTTTGCGGCAATCCAGCTTAGCTGACTGTTGGCAATCATTTCCGGAGAAAAAGCCAGGTCGGTGTTTCCCAACTTGTTCTCAATTTGTTGTGGCCAATTGTCCCAATCGTCAATAAACTCGCTAAAATCATTGATCTTGTTCTTGCTCAATGTAACATTGACATCCCATTTCAGCTTATCCGTCAGTTTCATCCCGGCCATCAGTTCGAGTCCGGCGCGGTAGCTTTTGTCTGTATTGGTCATGATTGGAGCTCCAACATCATTAATTTTGCCGGTCAGGATTAACTGGTTCTGATACATCATGTAATAGGCATTCGCTCCCAGGGCCAAATGTTTTGAATTGTATTTGTAACCCAATTCAAAGTCGTTGAGCGTTTCAAAATCGGGCTGTTTTCCCTGAGGATCTGCATCGACATAATTGTCGCGGTTGGGTTCACGGTTGGCCCGTGCAAAGTTGACATAAACGTTTTGTTTTTCGCTCAACACATAATAGACTCCAACTTTTGGATTGAAAAACTCAAAGTTGTGAGTCTGTTTCAAATCGCGCAAATCGTCGTCCAGGCCATCGATACTGTAATCAATTTTGCGGTATTGCAAATCCGCAAACAAGTTCAGATTTTCAGTCAGCTCGTAATTGTATTTGGCGTAAACATTCAGGTCTTTCTTCAATCCGGTTCCGCGGTACCATTCGCGGTTGATTTCCGAATTCCCGGCATTCCGCATCCAGATTATCTTTCCGAAATGATTTCCATCGTAAATATTGTATCCGCCACCAAAGGTAAATTCGCTGGTTTCATCTTTGTGACTGACAGCGAAAGTCATTCCGTAGAAATCATTGCCGAGCCATTTGCGGCGAATCAGGTCTGACCGTTTCACGGTCTCTCCGCCAATGACCGGTGGACTAATCAGGTAATCAGCCAGTTTCTGATCTTCTTTGTATTGTTCATAATAACCCTTGCCTTTGGTGTAAAACATACCTGCATTCAGATCCAGGGCATTGTTAAACTTATGTGAAAACAACAACTGGTAATGATCCTGCTGATAATGATCCACTTCATTTTCATAGGTGTACAGGTTGTAGGTCCGGCTGCCGGAATTGATCATTTCATCAACCTGTTTTTGTGTATAAAGCCCATGATCGGCATAGCGCTGCATTCCGGCTATGTCGTTGTTCAGGCGAACCGAAGGAACGCCGTTCCAGGCCTGATAGGTATCTTCCAGTCCGGAGAAAACATTGACTTTCAAAATGGTATTTGGAGTGAAATATCCTCCGGAAACAAAAAATGATTTCAGATCAGATGCTGAACGATCGATAAAACCATCGGAAGTAATTTTTGATAACCGGGCATCGAAGGTGAATTTTTCCCTGATGAGGCCTGAACTCACACCCACCGAATTTTTCAGGGTTCCAAACGAACCGGCAGAAGAACTGTATTCAGCCGATGCATCTTTGTTGATGGTTGTTGTCTGAAGATTGATGGTCGCTCCGAAAGCCGCAGCTCCATTGGTTGAGGTTCCCACGCCCCGCTGTACCTGAATGTTATCGGTTGAAGAGGCCAGATCGGGAATATCGACCCACCAGGTTCCGTGCGATTCGGCATCATTCATCGGGATTCCGTTTACCGTTACGTTAATGCGATTCATGTCGGTTCCGCGGATTCTGAAATTGGTATATCCCACTCCGGTTCCGGCATCCGAGGTGGCCACAAAGGAGGGAGTTAACCCGAGCAGATAGGGAATATCCTGTCCCAGATTATTTGCCCTGATTTCCGTTTTTTCGACTGTGGTGAATGCAACCGGCATCTTTTCCTTTACCCGGTTTGCTGAAACCAAAACCTCTTCGGCCAGAATAAAATCCTGCTTCAAAATTACATCAAGCGTTTGATCTCCGGAAAGTTTTACTTCCCTGGATTGTTTTTCATAGCCAATGTAGGAGATGATCAACTCATAGTTGCCGGCTTTCAGGTTTTTAAACTCAAATACACCGTTCAGGTCGGTTGTAGTTCCACTAAAACTGTTCATGATCATCAGGTTGGCGCCAATAAGCCGTTCACCTGTTTCGTTTTTTACAGTTCCTTTCAGTGTAAATTGGGCGATTGCCAAAAACACTGCACATTGCAGGAGCAATGTCAAATAAATCCGTTTCATTACTGTTTTTTTAATGGTTAATAAATAACCAATGAGGCAAGTTATTCCCTTTCGCCATCCCTTCGCCGGCATTATCCGTATCAGGTTCGGTGGGTGTGATCTCAGCCTGTAATTACCCCGGTTTTCACCGGGAAGGCACCCCATTGCGTAAATTGATGGGACAAATTTAAAATTTTAGTGGATTCAATCAAAATTTCGGCTGATAAAAAGTGTTTCCAGTCTTTTTCTTAACCCTGATTTAATTCTGCGGAAATGAAAACCCGGACGGCATAGCCAATCATTATTACAATGCTTTTTTCGAAAAACTTAAGGGCAGCAAACTTTCGACACCCAATAAAACCATGATCGAATCCTGACCGTCTAAAATAATCCGAATCGGATTTTCAAACCTTACTTCGGCTTCAGCCAATGCCTGACGACAGGAACCACATGGTTTTACGGGCTCCTTCACCAATACCCCATTTTTTGCTGCTGAAACAGCAATAGCCTTTACCTCGAACCCGGGATAATTGGCGTTGGCATAAAACAAGGCTACACGTTCGGCACATAAACCCGATGGATAAGCTGAATTCTCCTGATTATTACCGGTAAATATTTGTCCGTTGCCAAGCAAAACTGCAGCTCCAACATGAAAGCCGGAATATGGAGCATAAGCCAGGATTGTAATTCTCCTGGCCTCCAAAAGCAGTAACCGGTCATTTTCAGGTAATTCGTCAATGGTTTGGTATTCGTATACCACGATTCTGATTTCAGTCGTTATCATTATTAACAGTTTTCTCCAAATGTACGTTATTACTTGTTATTTGACAATGCTCCGTACTTGCTACATTTTCTTATTTTTGTAAAACATACGAAACGACAGTTATGCTAAAATATACCTTATTCATTTTTGTTCTTTTTATCCTTTCATCAGGCTATGCCCAGCAGAAACAGATTACACGGGAAGAATACATCCAGAAGTATTATAAACTGGCTATTTCGGAGATGGAACGAAGCGGAATCCCTGCAAGTATTACACTTGCCCAGGGTTGCTGGGAATCGCAAAACGGGAACAGCCGCCTGGCTACCGAAGGAAATAACCATTTTGGCATCAAATGCAAGACCGAATGGAAAGGCCGGAAAATATACCATGATGATGATGCCAAACATGAATGTTTCAGGAAATATGACCATGCCGAAGCATCATACATCGATCATACTAATTTTCTGCTGGGCGGAAGTCGTTACAGTTTCCTTTTTCAGCTCAATCCGAAAGATTATGTAGCTTGGGCAAACGGCTTAAAAAAAGCGGGTTATGCAACTGATCCGACTTATGCCGGTCGGCTGATAAAGATTATCGAAGAATTCAAACTGCACCTGTTCGACGAATATGGTGATAATCATCAGATCGCCGCCATCGAACAGAAAGCAGAAGCGCCAAAACGATCGACAGCGGTTTTGAAAAAATCCACATCCCATCAGGTCGAACTTCGGAATGGTTTGCGTACGATCGTTGTTGTTCAGGGTGATACATACGAAAGCATTTCGAAAGATTTAAAACTGAATGACTGGGAATTGTATACCTATAACGACTTTGCAAAAGGAAGACAGCCCCGCACCAACGAAATACTCTATGTTGAAGCTAAACATAGAAAAGCTGACCGCAAACACCTTCAGCATGTGACTGATAATGGCGACACGATGCATTATATTGCTCAAAGGTATGCGCTGCGGCTTAAACCTTTGCTCCGGAGAAACCGCATGAAAGATGGTGATGAACCCACGGAAGGACAGATCGTTTATCTCAGGAATAAAAGACCACGATAGGCTGAATGGCCAGGCCATGAGGTAGGGAGCAAAGAGCAAAGAGCATGGGGCAAGATGCACCTGAAAGAGGGTGATTGTTCAGCGCTGTTCTTAGGATTTGCTCCACCGGCTGAATAGAAGACTTAATAAAACCTTGTCAGCAAACAGGATAAAGTTGAGCAGAAACAGGATTGAAATTACCGGAGACACATTCTCTCTGATCCATGTGACGATCTGTATCAGAAGATCTTTATTAACCAGGTAGTATGTGCCGGATGCAACGCCAATCAGAAATATTGAAACAATCGTGAGGTACAGGTACTCCTGAAATCCTGTTTTCCATTGGGAACGACGGGCAACCTTTACAGATACCTTTTGGGCAAAATCATGAGGCAGGTAAAAATCAGGTTCAGTTCTGAACGATTTTTCCAGTATATTATCCAATTCTTCAGCTTTCATTCCTGATCTCCTTCACTGTTTTTAAACTGTTTTCATCAACCACAAATTTAAGTCTTTCCTTTAAAAGTGCTTTTGCCCGGAACAAATAACTTTTAACTGTTCCTTCAGGCATTCCTGTTATCAGTTCAATCTCCTGGTACGAAAATTCTTCCAGATGATACAAGGTTAACACGGTACGGTAATGAACCGGTAAAAGTTCAATTTGCTCACGAATGTATCGGTGCAGGTCGGTTTGTTCATAGTTTTCTGACCGGTAATCGGTCAGGTTTCGCCATGCGACTGAATCATCCGGATTGACTTCATCACCTTTCCTGAATTTCCGCAGGTAATTGATACCGGTATTGTAGGCAATGGTGGCAATCCAGGTCGACAATTTGCATTCATAACGGTATTTCCCCAGGTTCTGATAGACTTTCAGGAACACTTCCTGACATACATCTTCCAGTTCATCCTGTCGCTGAATTAAACGACCTGTAATATGAACGACCAGTTTCTGGTAACGGTTCACCAAAAAGGTAAAGGCATTTCTATTCCCGTTTAAAATCTGTCGTATTAATTCAGGATCATCCATATTGAACGTTTGACAACGAACATGATTTAAATGTTGCATGAAGGACTGATAATTTATTCAGAAAAAAAACCAAATCACCTGCAACATTTCATAAACTCCTGCTGTCACATCTTACAAACACTTAAAACTGAAAATTATGAATGAAGTATTAATGGCAGCAGTTATCTTTTTTGCAATCTTCCAGATACTGAAAAATTTTACTGATTTTTTCCTGAAACGGAAGGTTATTAATGCAGGGCATTTTGAAAATGTTGGAATTCTGGAACAGAAAGTGGCGTCAACAATTTCGGAAAATCAGGAAGCAAATAAATATCCTTCTTTGAAATGGGGACTTGTAGCTTTTTTTGCCGGAATTGGATTTATCTTTATTGATCAGGTTAGTCCAGGCGTTTTAAGTCGGGATAGTTACCGTGAATTTATGAATGTCAGCTTGTTGCCTTTTGGCATCGAACTGGTTTCAATTTCGTTGGGATTTATCGTTTATTTCCTGATTGTAAATTTCAGCAAGAAAAAATAACCCGAAATTGTCAGCATAAACCAGGAAGGCAGAAGAATTTTTCTTTTGACTTCCTGGTTTTTAATATGAATATGCCGGATACTCATTTTTATAATTTATTTCCCATTTTATATTTTTATCCGCCATTCCGCCATATTCTGAAACCCACGGAGTAATTCGTCAATTTTCATGCGTTTTTTGCCCGATAGCTGAATGTCTGAAACCGACAGCCAGCCATCAGGACAGGCAATTCGGAGGAATTTTTTGCCATCAGTCTGAATGGAGCCCGGAGCAGCAGGCAAACTGCTGTTGTCGCGACTGGCAGCGTATATTTTTGCTGTAAGACTTTCAGATTTATCCGGATGAAAAAGTTCCGTCCATGCGGCCGGATAAGGCGATAAACCCCGAATCAGGTTGCGGACTGATTCCGTGTCATTTGTCCAGTCAATACGGCAATCGTCTTTAAATATTTTGGGTGCCTGCCTGATTCTTTCGGGATTATCAATCAATTGCTCCTGATCGATCGTTTGCGCAAGTCCTTCGGCCAATACGTCCACCGTTTTTAATACCAATCCGGCGCCGATATTCATTAACTTATCGTGTAAATCACCAATCGTATCGTTTTCGCCGATTTTTACTTTTTCCTGGAAAATGATACGCCCTGTATCTATCTCATGTGATAATAAAAAGGTGGTTACACCTGTTTCTGTTTCTCCGTTGATAATCGCCCAATTGAGTGGAGCTGCGCCACGGTATTGCGGAAGTAGAGAAGCATGCAGATTAAACGTTCCCATCGGTGGCATAGCCCAGACCATTTCGGGCAACATGCGGAACGCCACAACGATCTGAAGATCTGCTTTCAGGTTTTGTAATTCGGCGATAAACTCCGGATTTTTCAGTTTTTCGGGCTGAAGTACTTTCAGATTGTTTTCAACGGCATATTTTTTAACAGCCGATTCGCTTAACTGGCGGCCACGACCGGCTGGTTTGTCCGGAGCAGTGATAACACCTGCAACCTGATAGCCTTTCTCAACCAAAGCCTTTAAACTCTCAACTGCAAAGTCGGGAGTTCCCATAAACACGATGCGGATATTTTTTGGATGCATTGTTTTTTTAACAAAGATAAACCATGTCATTGAACCTCAAAGCAGGAAGGAAAAAAAGACTGAAAAAGTGTATAAGTTGAAAAACCAGAGCTGGAAATGATTGTTTTAATCTTGTGTTAATACAGAAAAATAAGATCGTATTCGCTGATAATCAGAAATATACATATTCTGAACGTTAAATTAATGTCAAGATATCGCTAAATGATTTACGCATAACATCTTAAGGTGAAATCTATCAATGGTTTAGGGTATTTTTGCCTTGTCAAATTATACCTTGAATTAAAAACATAAGTTATGAGCTTTAAAAAACAATTCTTAAAATCAAAACCGGTATGCAAGGTTACTTTCCGGTTGGATGCCGCCGATGCTTCTGATGCCAAACAAGTTCAGTTGTTAGGTGATTTCAACAATTGGGATAAATCTGTTGAGCCAATGACTGTGCTGAAGTCGAACGACTATACTGCCACGCTCGAACTGGAAACAGGAAAAGAATACCAATTCCGTTATTATATTAACGGATCGGTATGGAAAAATGACCCGCAGGCAGACTATTTTGTAGCCAATAGTTTTGGTGAAGAAAATAGTGTTGTTTCAACGATGGTGTAACACTGCATGTAAAACACGGTATGAAAAGCAGAAACAGGTAATTCAATTTCCTGGTTTCTGCTTTTTCATTTTCAGGTATTTTTCGTTGATACTAAAGCTGGTATTTATTCGCTATTTCGGGACGTAAAGTTCTGTTCCCCTTTATGGCTTTGGGTGAATACGGGCAGTTTGTGCAACCGTTTGAGCAGCAATATCCCCTCTTAACAAGGTAATATTCAGTCATTACCCGGTATCCCTGGGGATTCATCACATAGTCAATGCCTTCCTGAACATTTTCCTCATAACCCGGCTCAAACATATCGTCGAACATTCCCATAGAATTCAGATTTATTTTGAAAGATCCGACCTTAAGCAGGCAGAAAAAAAAACCTGCCGAAGCAGGATTTTAATGTATCACTTATCGTAACGGTAATTCGGAAGGTTATGTCCCATCCGGTCCCGTTTTGTTTTCAGGTATCCCTGGTTGTATCTGTTAGGTTGTATCTCGATGTTAAGCGTTTCAACCACATTCAGCTCATAAGCCTCAAGACCGACGCGTTTTACCGGGTTATTGGTCATCAGGCGCATGTTTTTTACACCGAGACTGCGAAGAATTTGTGCTCCAACACCGTAGTCGCGTTCGTCGGCATCAAATCCAAGATGCATATTGGCATCGATTGTATCCATGCCCTGATCCTGTAACTTGTAAGCTGCAATTTTATTCATCAGTCCGATTCCGCGGCCTTCCTGCATCATATATACAATCACTCCCTTTCCTTCCTTCTCAATCTGCGTCATGGCATATTCGAGCTGTTCGCCACATTCGCAACGCATCGATCCGAAAATGTCTCCGGTCATACACGATGAATGTACACGCACCAAAACAGGTTCTTCGTGTAGCCATTCGCCTTTAATAAGTGCGATGTGTTCAACGCCATTGGATATCTGACGGAAAGGAATGATTTTAAAGGTGCCGAAACGGGTTGGAAGATTAACCACTTCTCCGCGTTCGATCAAACTTTCACTCTGCAAGCGATAGGTAATCAGATCCTTGATTGAAACAATTTTAAGGTTAAACCGTTGGGAAAGCGCCAGTAATTCGGACAGTCGTGACATGGTTCCGTCTTCGTTCATTATTTCGATCAGTACACCTGCAGGAGTCAGTCCGGCAAGGCGGGCCAGATCAACAGCCGCTTCGGTATGGCCCGAACGGCGAAGAACTCCGCGACTTTTAGCTTTCAGCGGAAATATATGTCCCGGGCGGCCAAGTTCTTCCGCTTTGGTATTGATATTGGCTAAAGCATTGAGGGTTTTGGCCCGATCGCTTGCCGAAATTCCGGTTGTACAGCCATATCCAAGAAGATCAACCGAAACGGTAAAGGGAGTTTCGTGTGAGGAAGTATTTTTTCCAACCATCAGATCAAGTTCCAGTTGGTCGCAAATCTCTTCACTTATCGGGGCACAAACCAGTCCACGTCCGTAGGTGGTCATAAAGTTTACCATTTCAGGGGTAACTTTTTCGGCTGCAGCTATGAAATCACCTTCATTCTCACGATCTTCATCATCAACGACAATAATCATTTCGCCATTCCTTACAGCTTCAATAGCCTCAGGTATTGTGTTTAATTGTATCTCGGTCATTTTCGTAAAATGCGTTTCAAATAACGGCGCAAAACTAACGAAAATTATCGATTTTTGGATAAAAAAACATATTTATGACCGTTTAGCTTTTTCCCAAAGCACGGTTTGTTTGCCCGTGATAAATCTGAAAAAGCCTTTAAACATAGCGTAATTCATTGCAGTGAAGTAGAATGGGGCGTAGATATATTTGATGCGAACCGGATGGTTTTGGGAAACAAGGCCAAACAAGGCCAGGGCATAAAACAGGACCTGAAAAAGGAATATCAGAAAATAAACCGATGATACCTGGATGGTTTCCATATCCGCCAGGATAAAAATGCCGGAGCCCATGAGGCTGATCAGTGCCAGGGGCGCAAGAGTCCATCGGAGTACTTTATGAGATACATACTGGAAAAACAATTTGAAATTGAAAAACGGATTGAGCAGTTTTTTCAGCCTGAACAGGGATTGATAACAACCGGCGGCAATCCGGACTTTACGTTTGAGTTCTTCTTTTACATTGGAAGAGCCGTGCTCTGAAGCAATTGCCGACGGTTCATAGGCTACCCGGTATCCTTGTTCTGCCGTTCGCATCGAGATCATAAAATCGTCGAGTAAAGTATCCGGTTCAACCCGGTGAAACAATTCGCGCCTGATGGCGAATAATTCTCCGGTGGCTCCAATGGTGCTGTAAAAGCGGTAATCAAGCCGTTTGAGCCAGGCCTCTATTTTCCAGTAAAACCCTTCGCCCACAGCAGCAACAGGTTGGTTTTTTGCTTTATAAAACTGTTTTTCGCCAGCCACACAACCAACAGTGGCGTCCTGAAAATGGTGGATAACAGCCAGTAATGAGTTTGGAGACAACATGGTGTTTGCATCGCTAAACAGGAGTATCGGGGATTTGGCGAACTCCACACCGCGGTTCATTCCTTCTATTTTTCCGCAGCGTTTAGGATTATGCAATAAGATAACTTCCGGATATTTGGCAACCAATTCAGGCGTTCCGTCATCCGATCCGTCATTTACCCAAATCAGCCTGAATTTCTCCGGAGGATATTCCAGAGAAAATGAATTTTTTATTTTTTGATCAACATAGTCTTTTTCATTATAAGCAGCAATAATCAGGCAGATTTCAGGCAGATTTTCAGGAGATAACTGATCAGCTGGTTTATTCGGTTTACGGAATAAGTTTCTGAAATACAGAAAAACGAGCAAAACTATTCCATATCCACCATAGGTGTAAAAAATAATAAATCCGGAGATCCAAAAGATAATTTTCCAAATTAGAATCACAGGTAAGTTTCTTTAGTATGACGAATTGATATATGATTTGTAAAAATTGATCAGTGCACCGGCCTGCGAAATGTTGTCAAATTTTTCCTGAATAAAGCCAATGGCATTTTTCCCGATGTTGTCGGAGAGTTCACGGTCATTAATCAGGCGGGTAATGGCTTCGTGAAACTGTTCAGCATCGTTGGCAATCAGGATGTTATTGCCGTTTTCGGTCGGAATGCCTTCTGTTCCGATATCGGTAGTCACGATAGGTTTTCCAAGGGCCATACCTTCAATAATCTTGATCCGCATTCCACTGCCTGAAAAGAGCGGAACCACCATCACCGCCTTGGAGTTCATGAAATCATAAGCGTCATTTATTTCACCCAGGTATTCTACTCCGTCGAGTTTTATCCGGCGTTCAAACCATTCGGGGGCATTCCTTCCGGCCAGATAGAATTTCAGCTGCGGATTTTCATCGTGAATTTTTGACCAGCAATGATCAAAAAACCAAATCAATCCTTCCTGATTTGGAGCCCAGTCGAGCGCCCCGATATGAAACAGGGATGGAAATTCAAGTTTTTTAGCGGTGGGTACCAGCGATGCAAAATCAATACCGGTTTGTGAAGTATGACGTGGTTTGGTATTCCCCAGCGAATCGAGAATCTTTCCGTCACGGTCAGTTATCGGTACGAGTATATCATAGGTGTTTAAGTGATTAATCTCGAAACGTTTAATTCTTTTTGAAAGATTCCTCAGGTAATTTGAACGCAATCCGTGGGACAAAGTAGCTGTTCTTTCCCAGATTTCGTACTCGATGTTATGGGCACGGTAAGTGATCAGGGCTTTGGAATATTTTCGGATAACCGGAATATACGGACAGAGGTAAAGACCTTCGAGCTGAATAATATCGAAGGTGTTTTCAGTTAAAAGTTTAATCAGTTCGATACTGAATTCGTCAGAAATAAACCGATGGGCATTATAGGGAAGTTTTGAAAACAGTAAATTAAGCGCTGCTTCCATCCAGTTTATGGAAGCAGGAACTTCAACCAGCCGAAATTCAGCTGTACTGCTTATTTGTAAAGGCATATCTTTGATGCTGATGTGATGTTTTGAGGTATTCATGCATAAAACGGTCACATCGTGTCCGAGCATTGAAAACCCTTTTGTCATATTCAGGCAGGCAATGGCCCCTCCGTCATTTGGTGGCCATGGCACCTTGTTCATCAGCTGAAGTATCCGCATCGTTTTACATGTCAGGTTTATTATGCTTCCTAAAAAGCAATTTCAATAATTTCTTGAAGAACAGTTGATAACTTTCCAAATTCATAACTCCTGAATCGGTGGCTGCCTTGTAGGTCAGCCAAATTCCAAGCGGAAGAAAGACAAGCGAGGAGAACCACATTCCTCCAACCATTGACCATGCATCTTCACGTGCAAATTTTTCTCCTGTAATCATCAGGATGTAGTAGGCAATAAACATCAGAATGGATACCACAACGGGCATTCCAAGTCCTCCCTTCCGGATGATTGCGCCGAGCGGAGCTCCGATAAAAAAGAAAATCAGGCAGGCAAACGAGAGGGTAAACTTGCGATGCCATTCCATCGGGTAATTATTCACCATCTTCTTCCTGCTGTACATTTCTCCGAGTTGCTGATTAATCATCTGTGAGTTGTTGCGTACATTTCCGATTGCCCGCTGGTAAAGTTCTTCCTTATCGAATGTACTCATCGTTGCGATCAGCTGGTCGACATCAACCAGCGTATCGGGTTTTATTTTAGGATCTCTTCGAAGTGAATCGATCGGCATAGCCAACCAGGCAATTTGCCGGGAAACATCAGTCATGTAGTTCAGTGATGATGCAAAACGCCAGAGGCGAAATTTATAATCCGAAAACAGCGAATCGCCCTGGTTAGTTAACTGATTGATATTCATCATCCGGGAGCCATGTGTGAAGAGTTTTTCGTCGCTCCGGTTAAATTCAAAATCGCGCATACTGATGTTGATTACCTCTTTACTGAATGATTCTCTCCGGAAAGGAAACCGCCGGTCAGAACCTTGCTTGCGTTCAATTTTTTCAGCATAGCTTTGTCCGTTAAAAAGTGTAATCGTCATGAATTTCTTATCCTTTGTAACCTCCATTTTACCTGAATCGGCGATAGTGACCATTACATTTCCTTCATTGTTGGCATGATCATAGATCATGACATCATACAGCATGTTGTTGTTGTGCCCTTTACGTTCCACTTTGATACTGTAGTTGGGCATGTCGTTGGAAAAAACACCTTCTTTAATTACCATTTCCGGCTTTTGTTGTTTCACGCTCCAAAGCAAGGTGTAAAACTTCAGGTTGGTTTTCGGAAGAATATTATTTGAGAAGTAAAATGCGGTGGCAGTCAAAATCAGGGTAACCAGAAACAAGGGCCGCATAATGCGGAAGAGGGAAATTCCGGAAGCTTTCATTGCTACCAGTTCGTAGTTTTCTCCCAGATTTCCGAAGGTCATGATGGAGGCCAGCAACATAGCCAGAGGGAATGCCAGTGGAACAAGCCCAAAGGAAGCATAGGTGAGCAATTCGGTAACGATCATCCAGTCAAGTCCTTTTCCTACCAGGTCATCAATGTATTTCCACAGAAATTGCATCAGTAGTATAAATACACAGATAAAGAAGGTCATAAAAAAAGGACCTAAAAAACTTTTGATAATAAACTTATGCAGTCGCTTCATGCTATAGGCTTGCGTAGTAAAACGAATACAAAACTAAGGTATTTTAAAGAATTAAAAAGTGAAAGACAGCTACCAGCGATAATAATTTGAACAGATTGCTTTTCAAAGGACAGCGCAAAGTTAAAAAGGCTGGTAAAATAACGGACCGTAAAATTAGAAAACGGGTTACAAGGGTATTAAACAGGATTTTGATGTCAAACGACAGGGAACCATTTGGGAAAGCCTGAATTCATAATCGTTACTGATCAGCATCGGATTAAAGTCAGGAACCAAGTAATTGTTTTAATTTGCCAACCTGCGAATTCCAAAGATTGGTAATTTCATCTTCTTCGTCTTCATCAGCAAAATCAGTAATCAAGAGGGATACATCGTTGGTCAGATCGTCCAGTGCAATCACAAATTCAAAATAAGATTCATCTTTATCCAAATCCTCATCAACCCAATCAAAGCGAACCATTTTATTTTCCTTGTGATTCTTTTTTTCTGCCTTCTGGTCAGTGTCGCCCCATATAAAAGTAAAGAAGTTTCCTTTAACCCTCACATCATCGGCAAACCATTCGGTCAACCCGGATGCTGTACTAAGTCTGTTAAAGAGTACCTTAGGCGAACAATTCATTATGTATTCCAATTCTAATTTTGTTTTTCCGGCCATTGGTTCATTTTGATTTTTTGCAATATATGGATTAAAACAGTAAGATACAACCTAACTGAAATTGTGCCGGATCTTTTTTTCAAGAATTTAGACATGTATTAACCAACAAATAAATAAAGTGCTATATTTGCAACCGCAAAAAAGAATCGTTACGGTGAATTGATGCATGTTCAGGATAAATAATGGCGAGGTAGCTCAGCTGGTTAGAGCGCATGATTCATAATCATGAGGTCGCCGGATCATCCCCGGCTCTCGCTACTTGAAAATAAGGCAGTTATACGAAAGTGTAACTGCCTTTTTATTTCCGATACATTCCGGATCTATACAATTCAGGAAAAGAATAGCAGCTCCAGATTATCAAAACGAATACCGGCGCCTGTTGAAAGCGATATTTTAACTTTATGGCGTTGAATAGAATATCCGGGTTGTAGCTTAACTGCACCAGGATTTAAAATAAACATTAAAACTCATGTTGTTTTATACTTTGACTTTTTTTGTAATTTGGCAGAATAAGTCAAACACTTAAACCTTGGGATACAGATCCATTTATATTATCGTAATTCTCCTGCTCAATTTGTTTTCTCATCCAGGCTTTGGTCAGGAAATTTCATTCAAAAATATTACCCTTGGGAATGGTTTGACTGGTCATCTCGTGAATTCAATTACCCAGGACAAATATGGATTTATCTGGATAGGCACCAATAATGGGTTAGATCTCTATGACGGGAATAATTTTACGCCTTATTTTTATCAGCCCGATCAAATTAACTCCCTTCCGGGAAATGATATCACTAATCTATGTATTTCCGGAGATACTTTGTGGATTGGAACTTCCAAAGGACTGTGTTTCATCGATGTGGTTCACCGAATCATTAAACGGATTGATATTGGTGACAATTCCAATATCAGGGTGCTTTACAAAAAAGCTAATCAAAGAATATTATGGATTGGAACCAATTCTGGTCTGGTGCGATTAAACCTGGATAATTTAAAATATTCTGAATATAACACTCTAAATTCCAATCTTCAAAGCGATATTGTTCGCGCAATTTACCTCGATACAGAAAGGAATTTATGGGTAGGAACTTTCGATAAGTTGCACAAATTACCTGAGAATTCATCTGTATTTCAGGTCTTCAATCTTCGCGGAAATTTCAGACCGCAAATAAAAAATAATCTGGTATTAAGTATTCAGCCTTTTTCAGAGACGAACGATCAGGAACTTTTGATTGGTACTCAAACAGGACTGGTTTTATTTAACAGAACTTCCAGTCAAATGACAATTTTGACGGAGGATAATTCGGGGCTTCACAATTCTACAATTAAAACCTTACTTGTAACTGACCAGAATGAACGATGGCTTGGTACAGATTTTGGCCTGGCAGAAATGAATTCGGCAGGTCATATTATTGATGTTTTTCATCATGAGCCTTTTAACCGGCAATCACTTGTAAACAGTACTGTATGGTCCTCATTTTCTGATCAGGCCGGGAATTTATGGTTTGGAACAAACAATGGAATAAGCATACTGACAAATTCGTTAAAACGTTTTAAGTATTCCCCAATTTATTATGAATACAACGATAAAAAGACGGGCTATGAGCTGAGAGAAATTAAAGAAGCTTCGGATCATGGACTTTGGTTTGCAACTCAGTTTGGTGTTTTAAAATCTGATCCCCAAACCGGGGGGAAAAAAAAATCAGGTTTTACTATTCCGGAATGGAATCAAAAAATCATTAAAAATGCCAAAACTATCTATTTCGATCATCTGGGCAGACTTTGGATCGGTACCATAGGAGGTATTTTTGTTTGGAACCCGGAGAACAATAGGTTGATTAATTTTTCGGCAAATTTTCAATTAAAAATAGGCTTGAGATCTAATTATATTTCCCAGTTCATTGAAATCCCCGGCAAACAATTTCTGGTGAATACCTTTACCGGGTTGCAAAGTTTGACTGGTGATTTTACGAATCTTAATAATGTCAGATTTGATTTTATTACCGATCTCACCATTTCAAGGATTAAGGCAGGTTATGGATATTTTTGGTTTACCAACGGTAATTTATTGTACCGCATCAATCAGGAGAATTTAAAGGTCGAGCAAGTAAATTTCAAGAGTACAAATCAGAAAGGAGTATTTACAGCTATTTGTTATTCTCGTGACCAAAAGATTTGGCTTGGAAGCGCAGAAGGTCTGATCTGTTACAATTTGAAAGATGGTACTGACACCCTTTTTAATGATAAAAGCATTGAAAAAGATCAGATAATCAATCTGATTGAAGACAATAATGGAAACATTTGGGGTTCGACATATACATCGATCCTGAAGTTTTCTCCAGCTTCTTCGGAATTTGAACTTTATCCGGTTGGCAATGAGTTCCCACTTTCACATTTCGAACCAAACAGCTGCATAAAAGCGAGCGATGGAACCCTATATTTTGTTGATTTGGATGGGTTTTTAAGTTTTTTGCCTGAAAATGTACTGAAAAGTAATTATTCACCGCCTATCAGAATCACAAATTTATTGGTTCAGAATCAATCGATAGAACCCGGAGTTGAATACCAGGGAAAGGTCATTCTTGAGAAACCAGTTTCATTTAGTAATTCGATAACTCTTGATTATGAAAATCGTTCATTCACTTTAGGTTTTTCCTCTCTTCAGTTCGGAAACCGTGAAGGAATACGGTATGCCTATAAACTCGACGGTGTTGATCCCGACTGGAATTATTCTACAGATCAGAAAGTATTGGCCAATTATACTTTGGTGCCTTCAGGTAAATATTTGTTCAGGGTAAAAGGAACCAATGCCGATGGTGTTTGGAATACCAATGAAACAACTCTTCAGGTTTATATTAAACCTCCATTTTGGGCCAGTCTAATTTTTATCATAATTTATTTGGTGTTGCTGGTAACATTAGCTTTTGCTATTTTCTATTATTATTCGGATAAGCTTAAATGGCAAAATCAGTTGAGGATCATTAATATTGAAAAAGACCATTCGGAAGCGCTTAACCAAACAAAAATGCAATTTTTTACCAATATCTTTCATGAATTCCGGACACCTTTGAGTTTGATCGTTGGACCAGTCAATAAACTTGCACAAAACGCAAGTCTCGATTCTGTGGCTATGGATCTGGTTAGTCTGATCAGTAAAAATGCACAACGGCTTATCCGGTTAAATAATCAGCTTCTGGATTTCAGGCAACTTGAAAACAAGAAAGTAAGCCTTAAAATTAGTGAATTCGATATTGTTGAATTTGCCAGGAATACTTATTTGTTGTTCACAGATAAAGCCTCCCGTAAAAATATTACTTATTCTTTTGAATGTGACCCGGAAAATCAAATTGTAAAATTGGATGCGGAAAAAGTGGAAACAATACTTTTTAATCTGCTTTCGAATGCATTTAAATTTACGAAACATGGAGGGTCCGTAAAGCTATCACTACGATTATGCACAAAAGAAATAAATCAAAATTTAACTGAATTTATTTGCCTTATTATTCAGGATACCGGCATCGGAATTGATGAAAAGGACCAAAAAAAAATATTTGAAAGATTTTATCAATCGGATGATTCCATTCGGATGGAGCGAGGTTCGGGAATTGGTTTGACATTAGTGGACGAATATGTAAAAATGCATGCAGGCGAAATTTCATTAACCAGCAAACCCGGGATCGGTTCAGAATTCAGGATTATTTTACCTATTGAACAAGCTGGTTTTGAAATTCTTGCTGTAGATCAGTTGGATTTGGATACTGAATTAAATACTGGTTCGGTTTTAAACGCTTCATTATACGGAGCGAGTAAGGAAACATTTCACATGCCAGGCAAACCCTATTTGTTAATTGTAGAGGATGATAAGGAATTGTTGGATTTTATAACACTAAGCCTGGAAGGGAAATACAATATCCTCACTGCAATAAATGGACAGGAAGGAATTAGAAAAGCTAAAAAAAATATACCGGACCTGATTGTGTCAGATGTTTTACTACCGGGAATTGACGGAATAACTATGATCAGAAAACTAAAGAAGAACCAAAGGACGGCACATATACCAGTAATTATTCTTTCCGCTCAGTCAGAAAACAAAAGTCAGCTGGAAGGGTTTAAAAGTGGCGCGGATGCATACATGATTAAACCATTTAATATTGAGCACCTTGAAGCAAGAATTGAAAATTTTATTTCGCATGGCCAGCAACTTGAAAAGCACTTAAAAACTGATAAAACCATTGGCTCCAAGTTGAAGGAAATACTCTCCGGAGACGAGAAACTGCTTCAGAAAATCATAGCAGTAATCGGGAAAAATCTTTCAGAACCTGATTTGACTGTTGACAAACTCAGTAAAGAGACAGGATTTAGTCCTTCAATTATTTACCGCAAAGTTAAAAATGTAACTGGAATGACCACCAGTGAGTTAATTAGAAAGGTACGGCTTCAACAGGCAGAACAGTTGCTGAAAACGAAAAAATTCACCGTAGCTGAGGTAATGGATCATGTCGGTTTTACCAATCATTCGTATTTCTCAAAATGCTTCAGGAAGCTTTACCGGATGAGTCCAACGGAATATATGGAAAATACCTGATGAAATAAGGGAGTTTCAAAACCAAATTTTAGTCAGGTTTTTTTTATCCATTCAATTTCAAAAACTTAAGATTTTCGCTAATATTTCCGAATACTGCATTTAAATTGATTCAACAATGTAATGGACTGTAAATGTGGTCAATGGCTGTTATCATTGTTGGATTTGTTTTCATCATTCGTCAGATTTGTTTCTATTTCCCCTTCAATTTGTTTTGATAATCGCCCCTTCCCCGACCATAACATTTTTTTTATTCCCTCTAACTTGCATCAAAATATTCCTGATGAATCCTGATCGCGCAAATAGTAATCTGATTTTAGGATTGCTCGCAATTCTGTTAATACTTGTTGTGCTGATTTTAATCCGGACAATTCTAGTTTTTTACTAAACAGGCAGTTAGTTAATGTATAAGCCGTTAAACTGACGATCTGCACAAGTACGCAAACCTGAAATCACATGGGGTGAATTATATAAATATTTTTTGAAATTATATAACACTTTAAAACTGGGAAGTCCCGAACTTTCAATGAACTGATTTTAAAAATGATAAAATTCATTATGCTCTGAATGTTTACAAAAATTTGAAACCGAATATATGTTTAACTAATAATCTGAATATAGTATATATAAAATGAAAATTTGACTTTCTAATTGAAATGCTGGTGAATACCAAAACTAAACAAATCTCATCGGTTTAAAAAAGATTAAATCAAGTTACGAATTTTAATCAGTCTAAAAAGTATGAAAAAAAATCCTCAAAAAGGAGGTGACTTATCCAGTCGCTTCAGAAAATTATTAAAAGTAATGAAACTAACGATCTTGTTAATTTATTTAGGATTAATGAATGCGTCTGCTTCAGTTTATTCTCAGTCAACTAATTTAACTTCAAGGACGCAAGGTGTTACTATTCCTGTTCATGAAAAATCCTTTTTAATTAATCATTCTGAACAACAACCTCAGACAAAAAATATTTCAGGAAAAGTGACTGATTCGAATGGGGGGGATATACCTGGTGCTTCAGTTATTGTGAAAGGAACAGCGATTGGGACAATCACAGATTTCAATGGTGTTTTTAATCTGGATGTACCTGTTGAGTCCGAAAGCTTGTCCGTTTCATTCATCGGCTACAATACCTTTGATCTTTCAATAAAAAAGGGATCTAAATTCAAGGTTGTCCTCGAAGAAAACGTCGTTGGAATGGATGAAATTGTTGTGGTTGGATATGGGCAACAAAAAAAGGAAAGTGTTTTAAGTGCTATAAATCAAATTAAGGCTACAGACTTATTAGAAACGGGATCTACTAATATAGTGAATGCTTTAAATGGGTTGGCCCCAGGACTAAACGTAGTTGTTAAGTCGGGACAACCAGGTGCCGATGACGGCGAAATATTTATTCGTGGTAATGCCAACCCTTTAATATTGGTTGATGGCGTTGAAGTTGTTGGGGGGTTTTCGAATATCGACCCAAGAGACATAGAAAGTATAAGTACTCTTAAAGATGGTGCAGCTACTGCTGTCTATGGTATTAGAGGTGCTAACGGGGTTATCATTATCACAACAAAACGTGGTAAGTTAGGTAGGCCAAAGGTAGGCTATACCGGTGAAGTATCATTTAAATCGCCAACAACCATACCCAATGTAATGGATGCCTACACAGCGCAAAGCGCTCTTAATACAGGCATATTAAATGATCAGGCTTATACTGCAGGGTATTCCAGTGAAAGTGATTTGACGCATTGGCAAAATGGCGATTTACCATATATATATCCAAATACACAATGGTTTGATTTAATGTTGAAAAAATTGGCAATAAGTCATAACCATAGTGTAGATATACGAGGTGGAACAGAATTCATAAAATACTATGCATCTGTTGGTTATTTACAGGAAGGTGATATTGTAGAAACCACAAAATTATTCGATTACGATCCAGCGTTTAAATTCCAAAGGTATTCATTCAGGGCGAATCTGGATTTTTCGCTTACTAAAACAACTACTTTAAAGACTAGTGTTAACAGTCGTTTTGAAGATAGAAGTCAACCAAGAGCATCTGGAAACAATCAAGAAAATTATGGTGGATTGTTTGGAGGGCTATATACATCTGCACCAGGAGCTATAGTTCCTATTTATCCGGCAGAAGTTTTACTTGAATATCCAGATCCATTATATCCAGGTTTAGTGGAATATAGAATTGGCTCTGGAGATAACAACTTTGGACGTATTAATACGAATGGTGTAAATACCCATAATAAAACTGTTTTTACTATTGATTTTGATTTAGTACAGGAGTTGGATTTTATAACAAAAGGCTTAAAGTTTACTGGTAAGTATAATTATATAAGTAGTTATGGTAACTCAGAAAATATTACCTGGAATGGTGTAGTAAACAATAGGATGGATACTTATACTTTGTTAAGAGATGGTAGTTGGTTTTCTTTTGAAGGAAGAAATTATGAGCGCCCATTCGAGTTTAATCGCGGAGGCGAAAATGTTGAATCCAGTGAAGATATTACATACCATAGATTTCAGTTGGATTACAATAACAACTTTGGCAAGCATAATGTTACTGCTATGGCACTCTTTAGTCGCAATAAGAGATTAAATGGCACGCAGTACCCATATTATAACGAAGATTGGGTAGCTCGTGCTACCTATAATTATGATACACGCTATTTTGTAGAGATTAGCGGCGCTTACAATGGTGATGAAACCTTTGCAAGAGGATATCGATTTAAGTTATTCCCATCTGTTGCTCTTGGCTATAACATAGCTAAAGAAAAATTTGTATCACAAAACCTTCCATTTATCAATAATTTTAAAATTAGATATTCTTATGGGCAAGCAGGTGATAAGTCTGGGATTGGTAATAACCGTTGGCAATACTTAAGTTTTTATGATTATATAAATGACAAAACGAGAACAAGATACTACTTTGGTGAAGATCTTAATGATCCTCTTACAGTTATCGGTGAAAGTCAATTGGGAAATATTGCATTAACATGGGCAACGGTAACTAAACAAAATTTTGGAGTAGATTTTGGGTTTTTTAAGGATAAATTATCAGGAAATATTGAGTTTTTTAATGATGAAAGAACGGATTTAATTAACCGACCATCAGCAACTGTACCGAGTTATTTTGGGTCTTCAGTACAGTTGCCCTATGCTAATTTAGGAGCTTCTAAAAGTCATGGATATGAGATTTCTCTAACCTTTAAAAATAGAACATCTTATGGTTTACGCTATTCACTAACCGGCTTTTATGCATTTAATGAAAACCGTGTGGTAAATAGTGCTGCTGATGGACCAGGAACTCCGGAATATACTAAAGTTGCCGGCAAGCCAGGAGGTGTGAGTGCCTTATTACAGGCGGATGGTTATTTTCAGTCCATTGACGAATTGGTAAATTATCCGGAATTTGCTGGGAAACCAGGTTTAGGGGATTACAGATATATTGATTACAATGCCAATGGAACGGTTGTAGGAAATGCGCTTGAAGATGAAGTTAGATTTGATTTACCAACAGTTCCTAAAAACAGTTATAGTTTCAGGTTGTCCGGTTCTTATAAGCAGTGGTCTTTAAGCGCTTTAATAAATGGTATTGAAGGACATAAAGGATTGATAAATTCGGATTTAGCCTATGCTTTACCGAAGGGAGAAGCTGCCGGGCGTCCTGAACAACTGGATTACTGGACACCCAACAACAGAGAGGCACTATATCCGGCATTACATGTTGCAGGCAATCCTAATTTGGTAAAGCCACATACAGCAAGAATTATGAACCTTGATTATATCAAATTAAGAAGTGTTAATATAGGTTATAATTTTGATATGAGTAAATATAAAAGCTTAAGCAAACTGAGAGTTTATGCCAGTGGAAATGATCTTTTTACTATATCAGATATTAAATTCGGAGATCCGGAAGGAAATTCTGCAGGAACACTTTATCCTGTTGTACGAAGAATTAATTTTGGTGTAAATGCAAGTTTTTAAAAAATTTAAACCTTTAAGTAAATGAAAAAATATAATTTCATAAGTATCCTGATACTATCTTGTCTTCTATTTAGTTGTGAAGATTATTTAGAAAAAGTGCAGGAATTTGATGGTCTACAGCAAGATGATATCTTTACTGATGTACGTTTGGCAAAACATTTTTTAGACGGTGCTTATACAAATCTTTTATCTGAAGTAAGCGCCAGAGATGGCGGATCAGATTTTTTACCAGGGATGACCATGTCTGGTGAGGGGTATCCAGGAAAGTTAGGTGCTTGGTTTCTTCAAACATATAACTTGTACGCTCAGGGCGACTATTTAAGCTTAATGAATGGAGGGCCATATAATTCAAATACACCATATTTTGTAACCAGATATTTTGAAGGCTGGAAAGGGGTAAGAACCATTAATACCTTTTTAGAACATGTTGATAAAATAAATAATGGTACTCCGGAGGAAATTAACAGGCTTAAGGGGCAAGCGTATTTTATAAGAGCTTATTTATACCACTTAATGACTAAACGTGTTGGAGGGCTTGTTTATTTAAAGGGAAACTTAAATTTAAATGAACCCTTAGGACGAGAAAGAGAAAGCTATGAGAGTAATCTTGCAGATATGATGGAAGATTTAGAAAAAGCGATAGACCTTCTTCCGATAACCTGGGAATCAGTAAATACTGGCAGACCAACCAAAGGAGCCGCCATGGCATTAAAATCAAGAGTTTTCTTATTTGCTGCGAGTCCTTTAGTCAACACCTCCAACAATCAGGCGGCATGGACCGATGCAGCAAAGGCAGCCGGAGACTTAATTAATTTTGCCAAGGCAAATGGTTTGTATAATCTTATTAATGCCAGTGGCGCCAATAGCATGGATGTAGGTCCCGATGGTGCCGATTTATTTTCATCAGAGCCTGAAGAATTACTTCCTTATAGAAATATATTTGTAGGTGCAGGAGTTTCTAAAGTCATTCCACAAGAAGTTATTTTTATGGAACCAAATGAAGAGGTAGACTATGTAAATAAGCTTATAAGCCCAATCCCACGTCTGTCATTAACCTGTGGGTTTGATATTATTAAAGGAAATGTCAACCCGATGAATATTGGTGCTCTTGCTAATTTTGTGGCCAGGTTTGAAACCAAAAATGGCCTGGCAATTGAAGACGACCCATCCTATGATCCACAAAATCCATTTGTGAATAGAGATCCCAGATTTTATAACGATATATTGTTTGATGGCGTGGCATGGCAAACTACAATAGGTGCCCTAAACAAGACCGGGAAGGCAGATTTAGCAGTGGTAAATAAAAAAGGCAAATTAGGTTCAGATTTAGCGGATCCAAACACTCCATCATCTCAACTTTGGCGGGTTCAGAATACTACCGGGTATCGTGTAAGAAAATGGGTGCCAAATGGAATCTATTGGCAAAATGGTAGCAGGGGGCATTGGGATTTTCATGTCAATAATATTTTGTTTAGAATGTCGGAGATTTATTTAAATTATGCTGAAGCTGTTAATGAAGCTTTTGGGCCAGGTGGTACTGCCCCAGGGGTCTCCCTTACCGCATTACAAGCTGTAAATATAGTTCGAAATAGAGTAGGTATGCCAAATGTTAATACTATCTATTCAGGCTCTAAAGAATCGCTTAGAGAAAGAATAAGAAACGAACGTGCTATTGAATTGTGTTTTGAAGGATTTAGATATGACGATTTAAGAAGATGGAAAGTGGCTCATTTAGATGAAAACACAAAAGTTGAATTTTTAGAAATGCGCTGGCAAGGTGGGGTCTCGGCAACCTATCCTTCCGGATTTAGTTATGATGCTGTTGAACAGCTTAATTTGAAAAAAACATTTACTGATAGAAATTATTGGTGGCCAATACCAAGTGCTGATATAGAGGCAACGCCTTCTTTTAAGCAAACTCCAGGGTGGTAACTATGTTTTTATGTACTTTTTAAAACATTGATTATTAGAAAAAGAAATAAAATGTACATGAAAAAATTCTAATAAATTGAAAAAAAATTATGCATATGACAGCTAATAAATTGAAAAACAATAAAAACAAACCGATGAAACGAACCTTTGCAGAATTAAATATTTATATTTTCTGCCTGTTGAGTGTTGTAGTTATTAATGTTGGTGTGTCACAAAATGCACTATCAAATACTACGGTTCAGGATTCACTGGTATTATCTAAAAATACAGATCAAATACTTAAAACACCATTTGGGACTTTCAATTTAAGTCAGTCTAGTGGCGCTGTATTCAGAATTTCTGGTGATGATCTTAGAAAAACAGCAGGCAATAGCCTTTCAGAAGCATTGAGAGGGCGGGTTCCAGGTCTAAGAATTACCAGAAATACAAATACTCCCAGTAGTAGCGATGAAGGATATTCCTATATACTTAATGGGGGTACACCATTTATATTAATTGATGGAGAACCAAGAGGTCTGCAAGTAGATTTACGAGAGGTGGATGAAGTTCTGGTACTTAATGATGCCACTTTTAATTCATTGTTAGGTATATTAGGAGACAATGGTCTTATATATGTTGTAACAAAAGGAGGTAAAGCTACAGAGCCAATTGTGGAAGTAAATTATCAAAGAGGAATAAATACGCCTACACGATTGCCGAAATTGCTATCTTCTTCGGAATATGCTGCGATAATCAATCAAGTGTCTAACAATGATGGTTTTGGAGATATATATAGTCCGGAAGCCATTGCAGCTTATGCAGATGGTTCAGATCCAATAAAATATCCAAATGTAAATTACCATGATTTGTTCTTAAAAGAATCTTCACCTTCTAATTTTGCATCAGTTAATGTTTATGGAGGGAAAGACAATGTTACTTATGGCGCATTTATTGGCTATTCAGATTGGAGAGGATTGGAAAAATTGGGGTCACAAATAAATGGTAGAGATATTACATTTAGAACAAAATTAAAAGCCCGCCTGAATGATTTTGTTGAAACGCATGCAAGTGTTTATGGGAAGTTTGGAGAAAACGACAGACCAGTATTAGGTGCAAATACTATGTTTAACTGGATGTCTAATACTCCGGCGAATGCATTTCCATTAACGGTAGGAGATTCTGCCTATATCGTAAGTAATCAATTCAATAATAACTTATTGTCAGAATTAAAGTCTGGTGGTACCAGAACGGATTATGATGCCAATATGATTTTTGATTTTGGGTTTAATTTTGATTTTAAATATTATGTTCGTGGGCTTAAGTATGAAACGTATGTCATGATGAGGACGTTTAACTCTCAATCCCTTCTGGCTAATAATACTCCTGGTTTATATACCCTGGATTATTTGCAGGATATGTCGGGTAACGACTCCTTGGCACTTATGTTATATACAACTGAAATTAGAGATCTTAACGTTGGTAGAACAAATTATAATGTTCAACGAAACTTTGTATACGGAGGTAATTTTAGTTATGTAAAAGAAATAAAAGAAGGGCTTTTAAATTTAAATTTAAATCATCTGTTGTACTATCAGCCAACTAGAAATGCTGGTGAACCAGATGTCAGGCAACTTACATTTAATTTAAATGGTTCGTATTCATTGCGAAATAAATATATCATGTTTGCTAACATCAATTCAAGCAGTAGTTCTAAATTTCTTGGTAATAATCGCACCAACTTTTTCCCTACTTTGGGATTGGCCTGGCTTGCATCAAATGAAAATTTCTTAAAGGACAATGAGAATATTAATTTCCTGAAGGTTAGAACCTCTTATGGCATTATAGGTACAGAATATACGTCGCCTTCGTTTTTCTATTTAAATACCTGGGGTGGTGGTAAAAACAACGGTACTATTTATACTGGAGTTGGCAATACACCACAAAATGATTTTGGTTATAGGTTAACCCAAACAGCAAACAGGGAAATTGATTGGGTTGTTTACAAGCAGTTATTTGCTGGGGTGGAATTACAAATGTTTGATAAATTCAATCTTAATTTCAATTTTTTTAATATTGATATAGAAGGACAAATTACGCAAGCCAGTCAACTTTATGCATCTGCTTTAGGAGACAATGTATTTTTACCGTCATTAAATTTCACTAACAGGAAAAATAAAGGATTTAATTCAAGTATTTTCTACAACAATAATGAAAATGATTTTAAATATTATGTTGGTATTAATGTTGGATACAATAGAATTACCGGAGAAAAAATAGCAGAATATCCTTATCCGGATCAATATAGACTACAACAAGGTGAAGCCGAAGATAATATTTTAGGCTATGTTAGTGATGGTCTTTTTACCGCAGATAATATTGCCAGCGCTTTACCACAATTTGGAGATGTAAAAGTTGGAGATATTAGATATGTTGATCAAAATGGAGATAATGTAATAGATTCCAGAGATCAAAGAGCCATTGGAAACAGCACGCCAAGATTTAATTACGGTATTAATATAGGGGCCAAATTTAAAGGGATTAACATAGATGTTGTAGGGATGGGCGTTTCTGGTTACGATATTAATCTTAATCAAATTCCTTACTATCAGCATTTTGGTCTGGGGAGTTACTATGGAAGTGTAAACAGTAATTTACCAAACGGAAATACAAATCCAAGATTAAGCACCATCAAAAGCACGAACAATTTTCATAATTCAGATTATTGGCTTGTAGACGGAAGTTATTTTAGAATATCTTCTTTAGAGTTAGGATATACCTTACCGGAATCAATAGTTTTTAATGGTGCCCTTAAAGAAGTAAAATTCTTTTTAAGAGGAAATAATTTGGCGCTCTTTAGTAAAATGAAAGATCTCGATCCGGAAGATCCAAGATCAGGAATTTTTGAATATCCAATGATGCGAAGTTACGTTATTGGTGCTTCAATAAGTTTTTAATAAATAGTTAACTTAATAATATATAAAGATGAAATTAACTAGTAAAATATTAACGCTTCTTCTTCCAATGATTGCCTTTTTAGGGTGTAGCGATTTTTTAAATGACAATATTCAATATACAAAAGAAGCGGAAATTACTCAATATTCAAGGCAATCGCGTGGTATTATAAACGACATCTATACGGATTACTCTTTTAATTATTTCAACGATTTTTCAATTGAATATCTTACTGATAATGGGGTGTCAAATTCAAGTGAGACTGATCTGGCGACCGGTTATTGGGGGCCAACCAGTAATCCTTATGGGTATGTTTGGCAACAATCCTATAATAACATCAGACAAGTCTATCAATATATAGAACTTATTCATGACAAAGGACTTCCATTTTTGTTTGCCCCGGAAGATTCTTTAGAAAATGCAAGAACCATTAAAAGGTATTACGGCGAAGCTTACTTTTTAAAAGCATGGGCAGAGTGGGAACTCCTTAAAATATTTGGCGGTCCATCTTCAAGTGGTGAAATGCTTGGTTTTCCTATTGTGAATGGTGTTTTAGAAAATGAAGCTTATGCATCCTTATCAAGAAATACATTTGATGAATGTATTAATCAAATTATGCAAGACTTAGATGTAGCAATTGATAATTTACCGTTGGTATATTCTGGCACTGGAACAACTAATATTGGCTATGGTGAAGTAGAAACAGGTCGTGCAAGCGGTTTGGCAGCTTATGCACTTAAAGCTAAATTAGCTTTGTTTGCCGCTAGTCAGGCGTTTAATCCTGCTAACGATATTACAAAATGGAAATTGGCAGCTAATCTGGCTCGTGAAGTAATCGTAAAAAACGGAGGTTTAAAATCACTAAAACCTTATGATTATGCGAGAGAAGATAACCCGGACCATATTTGGAGGATGCGAAATTCCAGACAAAACAATAACCTTGAAAAGCGCTTATACCCACCATCTTTATATGGACAAGGAGAAGTAAACCCATCTCAAAATTTGGTTGATGCGTTTCCAGCTTCAAATGGATACCCAATTAGTTTTACTGAAAGTGGATATGACGCAACAGTTCCATATATCTCAAGAGATAAAAGATTTTATAGATTTTTGTTTTATAATGGCGACCAAGGCTACAATGCACCAAATTCTACAGATTATAAAGCTGTGGAAATCTATAAAGGGGGTAATGATTATTATGGCGGGTTTATTCCAAATGTTGGCACCAGAACAGGTTATTATTTAAAGAAATATTTAAATAAACTTGATTTTGATCCTTCCGCAATCGATGCGACTACCAACCTTCCAAAGGTATATGTACAATTGGATCTTTCGGAAATGTATTTAAGCTATGCGGAGGCGTTAAACGAAGCTTATGGACAACCAGATGTAATAGCGGCAGGATTTACTTTTTCCGCAAAACAAGCTTTAGGTATGATTCGCAAACGAGCTGGTTTTACTACTGACCCATATTTAGATGCTGTATCAATTAATAGTTCGGATTTTAGAAAATTGGTAAAAAATGAAAGGCGTATTGAGCTGTGTTTTACTGGTGAAAGATTCCATGATTTAAGAAGATGGAATGATATTGCAAATACTGAAGATGTAAAAGGAGTTAAAATCATGAAGAATTCAGACGATACATTTTCATATCAGGATATTGATGTTGAAAAAAGACATTATGAAGCAAAAAATAGTTATTTGCCATTACCATATACAGAGCTATTAATAAATAGTAATTTAAAACAAAACCAGGGATGGTAAAAAAATTAAACATAGATATCATGAATAAAAATAAATTAAAAGCTGTAGCTGAAATAATGGTATTATTTATCATTATTGGATTTAGTGTAGCGTCGTGCTCCTATGGTGATTTTGTCGAAGATGAATTTGTCTATACAGCAGTTTATTTTCCAAAACCTCAAATAGACAGAACCTTTATTATGGGAGAAGGAATGCAGATTGGAGTTGGTGTAGTATTGGGAGGTCGATTATCAAACAATGAAAATGTAGAAGTAACATTTTCATTGAACAATACCCTGGTTACTGAAGCTGGATTGACTGTATTGCCAGATAATTATTATCAATTTGTAGATGCCAATGGAAACCCGGCCAATAATAAAATAATAATACCAGCTGGTAAAGTGCAAGGCTTTGTTTATGTAAAAGCAGATTCAATTAACTTTTTAACTGACTCAGTATCATTAGGGAATAATTATGCGCTGGGATTTCAGTTGGATAATGTCGTGAAAGCAGATTCTATTTTAGTTGATTTTAAATCAACATTGATTACGTTTTCTTATATCAATCAGCTTTATGGCAATTATGTTCAAAAAGGACAGTTTATAAAGACTGTTGGTACTACTGTTGAAACTGTTAATTACGCAGGAGGTATTACCGACATCATTGATTTGGAAATGCAAAACCCAAATACGCTAATACTTAACGGACTTGGAGAATTTAGATCGGATACCCATAAAATGAACATCATAATTTCTCCGGATAATTCAATAGCCATTCAGAGTATTTCAGGAGCTGCGCCAGTAACTGATAATGGGGGATCTTCTTATAATCCGGCAACGCATGAAGTTACTCTTAACTACTCGTTCGTTTATAATGGAGCAAGCTATAAAGCTAATGATATACTCAGCTTTAGAAATAGAATAGTTGATGGAGTAAATCAATTTGATTTAAATTAATATAGAGTGATAAAAATTCTTTGAAACATTTTTTTAATCGATTGAATTCTTAAAGGTTTGATTTTTATTTCTAAGTATATTATTAAATGTATATACTCTGATGCATTAAATGAGGACAGGAGATGCTCCTGATAACATTACAATTATGCTATTAAGCAAATAAAGCAAATTGAAGCCTGAAGCAAAATTACGGTTGGTAGTTTAATTTAATAAGATTGATAATAGGGGTGGGAGAAACACCCCCCTTATTACTTTTACTGAAGGTTGAATATCAATCCATCTGAATATTTCTGCTCTAAATTAAAGACTAATCCATGATAAAACCTAAACAAATCATACTGCTATTGGTAATTTTCAGCAATGTAACCTTTGCTCAAAATCCTGCTCGTCAGATTTTTAACCTGGACCTGGACTGGAAATTTGCTTTAGGTGAAATGAAAGGTGCTGAGAAGGCAAGATTTAATGATAAAAACTGGCGAACCCTAAATTTACCTCACGACTGGAGCGTTGAACAAATCGTTAACGAAAATGAACCTGCCGGTGGAAAGGGCGGGTATTTCCCAACCGGAAAAGGCTGGTACCGAAAAACATTTTCAATGCCCCGAGTTAAAAACGGCAACAAGGTAATGATTGAATTCGACGGAGTGCAAATGAATAGCGAAGTCTGGATAAACGGTCACTTTTTGGGGAAACGCCCAAACGGGTACATTGGATTTAACTACGATATTACATCCTTTTTAGTCAAAGGGAAAAATGTCCTTTCAGTAAAAGTTGATAATTCCGCACAGCCAAATTCAAGGTGGTACACCGGTTCAGGAATATACCGGCACGTTAGGCTTGAAATTTTTAATCCTGTTCATATTCAGAAATGGGGCGTTTATGTTACAACTCCGGAAATAACAAATGAAAAGGCAATAGTAACTGTAAGAGTCAACTTATCGAATGAAAAATCAGACAATCAACAGGGGAATTTGATTGCGATTTTGAAAGATAAAAATGGAAATGAAGTGGCAAGGGAACAATCCGTATTTGAATTGCAGGGAAATTCAGAGAAAGAACTTGTTCAGTACATTCAGGTTGATTTACCAAAATTATGGAACCTTGAATCGCCTCACCTTTACCAACTTGAGACCATTATTACAGATGTAAAAAACAAACAAATCGATGAATTAACGACAAATATTGGGATTCGTGAGATTAAATACGATGTTGATAAAGGTTTTTTTCTGAATGGGAAACACATTAAAATGTATGGCGTAAATGTTCACCAGGACGGTGGTCCAGTGGGCGTTGCCGTGCCTGCACGTGTTTGGGAACGACGGCTTGAAATTTTGAAAGAAGCAGGATGTAATGCCATTCGCACGGCTCACAACCCCATGGCTCCTGAGTTTTACGACCTGTGTGACCGCATGGGTTTTCTGGTGATGAACGAAGCTTTTGATGAATGGGAATTGGGGAAAGTTCCTGAAGGCTATCATAAATACTTTGATGATTGGTCCGAAAAAGATCTCGTCTCCTTCATACACCGCGACCGGAATCATCCCGCGGTGGTGATGTGGAGTGTAGGGAATGAGATTCCCGAACAATCGAAAGCAGAGGGCTACAAAACACTCGCAAAGCTCATTGATATTTGCCATCGCGAAGATCCCACCAGACCGGTCACTTCGGGCTGCGACAAGATTGCTGCTGACAATGGTTCTGCGACTCTTGAATTTCTGAAAGCGCTTGACATTGTTGGATATAATTATGCGGACAGGTGGCACGAACGGCGTGAATTAATGTACAGCATCGATCGTCATGATCATCCGGATTGGAAAATGATTGGTACAGAAACCGGCGGATTAGGTGGAGTGCGTGGCAATTATTCACTTGGCGATAATATGGAAGTTGTCCGTCCTGATTATAATTACCGAATGATCGGGATTGAGCAGCGTTGGAAGTTTACATCACTTTACGATTATGTGATTGGTGATTTTATGTGGACAGGAATTGATTATTATGGAGAAACCCGATGGCCGGGACGGGGAGCTAATTCCGGGATTCTGGATAATTGCGGATTCCCGAAAGATGGCTATTATTTTTTCCAAAGTCACTGGAAACGAAAAGGAGAACCGATGATTCATCTTTTCCCGCACTGGAATTGGGAAGGACGGGAAGGACAAGTCATTCCTGTTATTTGTTACTCCAATTGCGAATCTGTTGAACTATTTGTCAATGGAAAATCGTATGGCGAAAAACGATTGGAATTTCCGCGTCAGGGAAATTCGAAAGCCTGGAATCAATATGAAAATCCTCAGATTAATCCAACCACAGCTGATTTGCATCTTTCCTGGGATGTTCCTTATGAGCCGGGAACACTAAAAGCTGTTGGTAAAAGAGGTGGAAAAATTGTTTTGGTTGAAGAGTTAAAAACAACAGGAAAACCGGCATCAGTCAGACTTACAGTTGATCGCTCCACGATTAAAGCCGAATCTGAAGATGTGGCTCATATAACCGCGGAGATCGTGGATGAAAATGGACAGCTTGTACCCACTGCCGGTAACCTGATTAAGTTTGAAATTGAAGGTAGTGCCAAATTAATTGGAATTGAAAATGGTAACATGAAAGATCAGGACAATGTAAAATCTTCCCAGCGAAAAGCATTTAATGGTCTTTGCCTGGCTATCATTCAGGCCCAAAATTCAGGCAAGATAAAAGTCAGAGCAACTTCAGTAGGATTGACGGAGTCATCTGTTGAAATAGAAGCAGAAGCGGTCCAGCTTTTGCCATCTCTTTGATAGGGAAAGAAAAAGCATCGAAAGGAATTTAAAAACCAAATTAAACCATGAATACAAGAACATCAATATCTTTAGCAGTAAATTTCATTGCCGGACTCATTTCCGTTTCTCCCGCGATAGCTCAAAAGGTTGCAACTGCCACAACAGTAAGACCAAATGTATTGCTGATCCTTTCCGACGACCATAGTGTGCCCTATCTGGGCTGTTACGGTAACCCTGATTTAAAAACACCTAACATTGACCGTCTGGCCAAAGAGGGAATCCGTTTCGACAATTGTTTTACAACAGCTCCACAGTGTGTTCCGTCACGTGCATCAATAATGACCGGACGATCGGTGGTTGATGTCGGGATGCTGCGCTTTTCGGCGCCACTCGATAGAAGCATTATCACCTATCCTGAACTTCTGAAAAAGGAAGGTTATTATATAGGTGTTTGCGGTCGACCGTATCATTTAGATGGCGCGGGTAAAAGCCCTGCTGAATCGATAGAAGCTTTTCAGGAAAATAACATGATCACATTTCCCGACCGGTTCGATTTTGTGAAAGTGGGCAGTGATGAACAAACCATTACTCAGTTTGAAGAATTTCTGAACCAGCCGCATGGTGATAAACCATTTTTTATGCAGGCCGGATTTCATGATCCACATCGTATTTTCGATGCATTCGATTTTGAACCCGATCCTGAAAAAATTACAGTACCGGCAGGAATGCCCGATACCAAATTACTGCGAAAAGACCTTGCCGGACACTATGGCGAAATACAGCGACTTGATTATCATGTCGGAAAATTACTTGATGTGCTTGAAAAACACGGTTTGCTGGAAAATACACTGATTCTTTTTATGGGCGATAACGGAGCGGCTCTTTTGAGAGGAAAAGGAACTTTATACGATTGTGGTTTGCATGTGCCTCTTCTGGCGCGATATCCGGGATTAATTAAAGCCGGATCAGTTTCAGAAATATTGATTTCGGGTGAAGATATTGGACCAACTGTTCTGGATTTTGCACAGGTTAAGCCAGATGAAAAGATGACTGGCCAAAGTTTTCTTTCTGCTTTTAGCGGGTCAGACCGTGAAATACGCGAATATGCTTTCGCTGTTCGGGGCACGCATGGTTCAGGACTTCCCGGCAATTCAGCAGTATTTGACCTGTCCAGAACCGTTTTCAATAAGAAGTTCAGGTTAATCTATAATCCGATGTTTAATCTTCCCTATTATCCGGTTGATTTTGCCGGACAGAAATTCTGGAAAGAACTTATTGGTCTGAACGAAAAAGGTGAACTGCCAAAGATATTTTCCCAAACGTACATTTTCACCAGTGAACGGCCAATGTTTGAATTGTATGATTTGAAAAATGACCCCAATGAATTTTTTAACCTTTCAGGAAAAAGTGAATACGAAAAGATTGAACACGACTTAAAAACAGCTTTGCAGAAGTGGATGATCATCAACCGTGACGTGGTTCCGTTACCAATTCCTCCTTCCAGTTTCCCCCTTCCGGATGAAAAAAGATAGAAGCGTATGCAAACGACAATGAATATTGAATAATATAGAATGATTTAGCATGAAAAAATATTTTGTTTTCCTTTTAGCCGTATTTCTTTTAAACTCTTGCGGGGCCAAAAATAATCAGGTAGTCCTTTCAGATCAGAAAATCGATTTTGACTGGCAGTTTCAGTTAGGTGATGTTCAAAACGGACAGGATATCGATTTAAATACAAGCTCCTGGCGAAGACTCGATCTGCCGCACGATTGGAGCATTGAAGGTCAGTACAGCCAGAAGTATGGTACCGAATGGCAATCGGGATTCTTGCCGGCAGGGATTGGCTGGTACCGCAAAAATCTGGATTGGGACCCGGCATGGAAGGGGAAACAGGTAAAAATACTTTTCGAAGGAATTTACCTCAACAGCGATGTCTGGATCAACGGGCAGCATTTGGGTCACCGGCCAAACGGTTACATTGGTTTCGAATACGACCTGTCTCCCTATCTCAAAAAAGGTAAAAATGTGATTGCCGTCCGGGTCGACCAATCGAAACCACTCACCGGGCGTTGGTATACCGGTTCGGGAATCTATCGTCATGTCTGGCTCAAAATAGATGATCCGGTCCATATTGCTTCCAATGGTGTTTTTTTCACCACTCCGGAAGTTGAAAAAGAAAGGGCAACATTTAAAGCCAGTGCAATCGTTGAAAATATTTCAGATTCGAGTGAAAAGCTAACTGTCAATTTAATTCTTAAAAATAAAAAGGGAAATATTGTTTCTTCTGAAGTGCTGCCGCTGAACATTTCCGGCAACGAAAACCGACAGATTGATTTTTCAAAAACAGTTGAAAATCCACATCTTTGGAGTCCTGAATCGCCTGAATTATACACTTTGAAGGTTCAGTTGCTTAGGAATGGTGAGCTGATTGATGAACAAATCCAAAAGGTCGGATTTCGCAAAATTGAATTCAGTTCTGAATTTGGGTTCAAAATCAATGGAAAAATAACAAAGTTAAAAGGAGTTTGCGAACACCACACGGCTGGTTCTGTAGGTGCAGCAGTACCTGATGATGTTTTGCTTTATCGTTTGAGGCTGCTCAAACAGATGGGCTGCAATGCGATCCGAACCTCCCACAACCCTTTCTCGCCTGCTTTTTATACGATTTGTGACAGCCTCGGATTGATGGTTATGAATGAATTCCTCGATGGTTGGGATGTGGAAAAAGCTGATGCCGATTATGGATTATATTTTGAAGAATGGTGGAAAACCGATGCTGAAGCTTTCGTCACGCGCGACAGGAATCATCCGTCAGTGATTATCTGGAGTATTGGTAATGAAGTCCGAAAACCAACAAGGGAAGTACAAAAACAAATAATCGATCTGTTTCACAAATTGGATCCCACGCGCCCGGTAACACAGGGAGGTAATGATCCTACCCGTGGAATGAAAGGTGAAGTTCAGCCCACTCAACTGGATATTAAAGGATTTAATGGCGACGGGGAAGAAATCGGTGTACTGGAAAATTTCCATGAGAAATTCCCGGACGTATCGGTGGTTTGTACTGAAGTGCCGCATACCTATCAAACCCGGGGAGTTTACCGTACCCAGACACATTGGCGAAAAAGAGATTTTCCGGCTATGTGGGAAGTAAAGCAAGGCGGTAAAATGGGGGATCTGGAGAAGCGGGTTTTTCCTATTCCTGATCTGGCACCGGCAGAAGTTTTCCCGGAAGAGGGTTCGACTCAATATTATCAAAACGGGAAATACTATCCGATTGGGAACGATGCACCATGGAGCAAAAATTTGTATTATCAGTCGTCGTACGATAATGCTTCGGTACGCAGCAGCGCCAGGAAAGCCTGGCAACGCACCCGTGATTTGGATTTTGTGATGGGGCAGTTCCGCTGGGGCAGTTTCGATTACCTGGGCGAGTCAAATGACTGGCCAAGTCGGTTTGCCAATTTCGGGGTAATCGATATTTGCGGTTTCCCCAAAGACCATTTTTACCTCTATCAAAGCATGTGGACAGACCAGCCAATGGTGCATATTCTGCCTAACTGGACTCATCCCGGAAAAGAAGGAGTGAAAATTCCGGTAGTAGCTTATACAAATTGCGATGAAGTCGAATTGTTCCTGAACGAAAAATCACTCGGAAATCAAAAATATGAAGATGAGCAATTGGTTTGGATGGTTCCATACGAATCCGGAACAATTAAGGCAGTTGCCAGAAAAGAAGGAAAAGTTGTAGCTTATGATTCTCAAACAACTGCTGGTAAAGCGGCTAAAATCATTCTCACGCCTGACAAAACTGAAATATCGGCCAATCGTTCCGGGGTGGTTCATATGGCTGTTGATATTACCGATGAGCAAGGTGTTTTTTGCCCATATGCTGAAAATGTGGTTGAATTTGAAGTTTCAGGACCAGCAAAAATTATCGGTGTCGATAATGGAGACCCCATCGACTTATCTGACTATAAAACCAATGTGCGCAGGGCATTCAGGGGAAAAGTGATGTTGTTGATACAAACAACTGATCAGAGCGGAACGATTTCAGTGACTGCAAAATCCGGCGATTTGATGGCTGCTGAGATACAAATTCAATCGATTTCTGAAAAATAATTAAAATGAAGAACTATGCAGTATAAAATATTAATTGCGTTATTCATTGCATTAATATCGAATGGAGCGTTTGGACAAAATACCTGGTCGTTTGTGAGTGCTCCTGACTGGCATGCAGGCGAAAGAGAAGTATCCCCTCCGGTCGATCCCGGCCAGATTGAGCAGCAATTGAATGCCATCAATGATATGAAATGGTGCAATCCAGAACTTTTGCTGATTGACGGTGATTTGGCTGCCGGACCATGGGTTGGACAAAAATGGGTCGATCAGTATGCACCCGGAGGAACCCAGCAGGATGCGATAATCAATGTTTGCAAAGTAGCTTATGGAAATCTGAAACAACGATTTGCCGAAAATGGATTAAATCACATGTTGGTTGCCATTGGCGACCACGAAATTGGCGAAGATTCGAACTGGAAACCGGGCAATGAGGTTTCTCACCTTTTACCGGTTTACCGGGATGCCTTTCAGCGAATCTGGAACCGCGATGAAAAAGGAGATTTCAAATATGCTGAACCAATCGGATCAGCTTCATCCCGGCCACTTGGCACACCATGGGAAAATACGTCCTTTGCGTACAAACATAAAAATGTGTTGTTTATTACAATCGATATTTACAATCAGCCAGACCCGGATCAGCCAGTCGGCTACCTGCAACGTTCCATCAATGGGGATATGCCCAAAGCGCATCTTCAATGGTTCGAAAATGTGCTAAAGGAAGCCCGGAAAGATCCGCAAATCAAACACCTCATTGTTCAGGCTCATTCTCCAATTCTTGCACCTGTGCGGGGACAACAAACCAGCATGTTGTATATTGAGGAGCTCGAAAATTCATCGTTCTGGAAGGCCATGGAAAAATACAAGGTCGACCTTTATTTTGCCGGTGAAGTGCATGCTCCTTCAGCTCAAAGGTTGAACGGTAAATTCCCGGTTCAGGTTGTCCATGGCGGTTATGCCGGTAAAAATTACCTCGCCGTTGAAGTTTCAGACCATAAACTGATTCTCAAACTTAGAGAAACCGGCAGGAATGGGTTTTCAGAAATAGGCGAAATGGTTATTGATAAAACTTCAGGAAAAACAACCGTTGAAGATTCCGGGATGCTCAAAATTATTAATCCGAATGAAGTACTTGCCCATTATACTTTCGATGAAAAGGAAAACAGGGAAATTCCCAATCAGGCACAAATGAGCAGGTATTACAACCTGAGAACGGAGGCTGACCTAACTGATGGAATTAAAGGAAAAGCCATAGAACTAAATGGTTCTGAAACGGCTGAATGTGCGGGATATGGCCTGATGACCAGAAACCACCCTTCAACTTTTATAGCATGGGTTAAGACCAATCAGAAAGGTAATTTTTATGTTGCCTCAAATGGAGGGTACCCGATTAATTGGCACCGACCATCCGGTGATGGTGCGTCCGGCGTACAAAATGAAATTGGGAGGTTCCCATGGTAAGGAGAGCAAAGCTTTTTCCCAACTGGGTTTTCAGAATTTCAAGGGCGCTATGGATGAAGTTTCCATTTGGTTCAGGGCTTTGTCTTTGAAGGAAATTGAAGACGATTATCAGCGTGTTTTAAATTAATAATGCAATAAAAGAATTAACCATGAGACCTTTGAAAATATTTTCGGCTGTGTTATATCTGTTCTTATTTACAGTTTGTAATGGTCAGGTAGATGATGTTGAAGTTCAGTCAGGTTTAAATATTGGTGCAGATATTTCCTTATTGGACAAATTCAATGATTTTGGTGGTGTATATAAGGAGAATGGAAAAGAAAAAAATGCTCTGGAAATATTTAAGAACAATGGTTACAACTATGTCCGTTTGCGCCTGTTTCATGCGCCAAACATGGAAGGGGCGACCTGTCAGGACTTACCCTATACCATCAAATTGGCAAAACGGGTCAAAAAATCAGGAATGAAATTGCTTCTCGATTTTCACTATTCAGATACCTGGGCCGACCCGGGCAAACAAATCAAACCCAAAACCTGGGAAGGATTACCATTTTCTGTTTTGGCCGACAGTGTTTATGCATATACTTTTCGGGTTATGAATGCCTTTGCCGTAGAAGGAATTACCTTCGACATGGTTCAACCCGGGAATGAAATATCACATGGCATGATTTGGCCTGAAGGAAAATTAAGTGGGGAAACAGATGCTGAAAAGGCGAAACAATGGCAACAGTTTACTAATCTGGTCAAAGCAGGAATAAAAGGAGTCAAAGATTCACCAAATGGAGCTACAATCCCTATTATGATACACATTGCCAATGGCGGTGAAAAACAACCAACAAAATGGTTTTTAGATAACCTTTTGAAGTATGATGTCGATTTCGATATTATCGGGCAGAGTTATTATCCCTGGTGGCACGGCACATTTGAAATGCTGGAGGATAATATTCAGTTTATGACACAGGAGTATAAAAAGGATATCGTAATTGCAGAAACAGCTTATTTCTGGAAAGGGAAATATTCGGAAAAAGGAGCTTACATCGAAAAGCAACCATTTCCCTGCACGGTTCAGGGACAATACGATTATTTGCATCAACTGTACCTGATCTGCAAAAAATATCCTTCGGTAAAAGGATTGTTCTACTGGTATCCGGAGTCAATCAATGTTGATAAGGAGGCAAACTTACCCTATCGATCCCGAAGCTTGTTTCAGGAAGACGGCGAAGCTTTGCCTGCAATAAGCGCTTTTCAGAATTAAGAAAGTAAACTGTAAAATTAATACTGATGTTTAAAACGAAACTTATAGTGCTTTTGTGCAGTTCGTTGTATGCACAAAGCCTTTTTTCAGCCAATCAAAAAAAGAATGTTCTTTTCATTGGTGTTGATGATTTGCGCCCTGCCCTTGGATGTTATGGCAACGATCAGGTTAAATCGCCTGCTATCGATAAGTTTGCTTCTCAATCCGTAGTATTTACTCAGGCCTATTGTCAGTATCCGGTATGTAATCCGTCACGCCGAAGTTTATTGAGCGGCCTCAGGCCACAACGCTTTGAGTATAACAAATTACTTAAAGAAGTCGCGCCTGATCACATTACCATGCCAGGGTATTTCAAGCGTAACGGTTACTATACAGCCTCAATCGGAAAACTATATCATGGCAAAGGAGAGGATTTTGCTTCATGGACTTATCTCGATCAGGTTGGGCCATGGCAAAATTACGGCAATCCTGAAAATTATAAAAAAAAGCCAATGCCAACACTTGAATACGAGGATCTACCTGACTCTGTTTATTCTGATGGTAAAGTGACCCAAATTGCCATTAAAAAAATAAGGGAGAACAAAGGCGGTCCATTTTTCATTGGAGTTGGATACCGGAAACCTCACCTGCCGTTCGCGGCCCCTAAAAAATACTGGGATTTATACGATTTGAAAAAAATTAGAATTCCACTGGACATTTCTGCTCCTGAAGGTTGTGCTACCTATGTTTATCATTGGAGCGAGATGTTTGCCTATACTCCAACTGCTTTCGATCGTAAGGATGATGACCTGATAAAAGTTCCCATCGACAACAATACCTTGCAGGAATTGACTCATGGTTATTATGCCTGTGTGAGTTTTATCGATGCCCAGATAAACCTTCTCCTCTCGGAGCTAAAAAAGCAGGGTCTGGATAAAAATACAGTGGTGGTTATCTGGGCTGACCATGGCTGGAATCTGGGTGAACAACACATTATCGGTAAGCATAATTTATATGAATTTTCATGTCGGGTACCATTAATTATTTTCGATCCGGAAAATCCGAACAAGGGGAAAACATGCTCCTCTTTTGCAGAGTTGGTTGATCTATTTCCCACGCTCAGCGAACTTTGCGGTTTGCCAGCCCCTCCGGAATATGATGGTAAGTCACTGGTTCCATTACTTAAAGATCAAGGTTCTTCTGTACAAGATTATGCGTATACATCTTACCGTCCTTTTTCAAAAGGGGTAAGTACGATGTTGGGTACTTCACTCCGGTCGAAGGAATATCGTTTCACTGAATGGAGGGATATCCAGAACAATGAAATAAAAGGAGAAGAATTATACCGATTGAACAGCAGGGAAAACGAAAAAGTAAATCTGGTCAACAAGGCGGAGTATCAGGAATTGGTTTCAAAATACTCCGGAATTGTTAAAGATTCGATTAAGAGTTGGAAGATGTTTAATAAAGGAAAATAAAAGAAAATTATGAAATTGAAAAACCTGATTTTTATTTGTCCAGTCATAATGAATGTAAGTTTGTCCAGGGCTCAGAATACTCCTGAACAAAAGCCCAATATCATCCTGATCATGGCTGAAGATATCGGGAACGATCTGGCATGCTACGACACAAAGGGTGTAAAAACACCAACACTTGATAAATTGTCGGCCGATGGTATCCTTTATAACCGTTTTTACACAAACTCGCCGATTTGTTCTCCAAGCCGCACTTCGATTATGTTTGGTATGTATCAGACAACAGTCAACGGACAAAATCATCGCAGCAATATTAAAGGGAAATCCGGACTTCACTACATGACCTATTACCTTCGGCAGGCAGGATATATCAATCTGTTGGGTTCGCCTGTACTTGATGTCAAATCGAGCAAGACTGATGTAAATGTAAAACTTGATGAAACCATGTTTGACAAAGGTACACGTAAACCTGGACAGCCATTTTTTCAGCAAATCCAGTTACAGGTCACTCACCGTCAGGCAAATGATTCGCGTTGGCAAGATCTGAGAGCGCGAAAAGAACATCCGGTGGACACAGCAGTAGTTGAAATTCCACCATACTTACCCGACAGACCTGAAGTAAAACTGGATTGGGCCACTTATCTCGACCAGATAGAACAGGCAGATGCTTATACCAAAATCATTCTCGATGATTTGAAAGAACGCGGGGAATTGGACAATTCCATCATTATATGGATAGGTGACAATGGTCGCTGCCAGATCCGGGGAAAAGGATATCTGTTTGAAGATGGCATTAAATGTCCCTTGATCATTTGGGGTAAAGGAATCGAAAAAGGAAAAATTGTGAATGATCTGTTTTCGGGAATCGATTTAACCGCGACTATTTTGGCATTGGCTGGAATCGATAAGCCATCGCAAATGCAAGGACAGGTATTTCTTGCCAACCCTGCCTATAAACCCAGTGAATATGTTTTCTGTGCAAGAGACCGCTGGGACGAGATTGTTGATTGCAGCCGGACAATTATAGGTGAACGATACAAATACATCTTTAATTTTATGCCGGAAGTCCCTTATGATGCCGGACAGCGTTATTTAGATGCCGAAAATGTCAGACCCATTCTGCCTCTTCTTCGCGGGATGAACAAAGAAAAATTACTCACACCGGAACAAGCCTACTTCTTTAGACCTGAAAAAGAGGTCGAACAGCTGTATGATCTGGAAGAGGATCCCTGGGAACTTAACAATTTGGCTTCAAACCCAAAATATCAGGACATTAAGAATAAACTGAACCACAAGCTCTTTGAGTGGATTGTTTCTGCTAACGATCAGGGTTTGTACCAGAATAAAGACGGTAGCTGGAAACCTAAACCTGATAAGAAAAATCCCTGAAGTAATACCAACTTCAAGATCCTTTTTAGACCTTTCGATCGTCATTCAGATTTATAGGTAAAAATGATATAAATTAAGAGATATAACAAAAAGAAATACAATTTAAATATGTTAATATGAGAAAAATAGCAATACCAAGCTGTGTTTTTTTATTATTTGGGTTAACAGCTTCCGCGAATGTGAATCAACCGGAACAAAAACCAAATGTCCTGTTTATTGCCATCGACGACCTGAACGATTGGGTGGGTTGCCTTGGCGGTCATCCGCAAGCTCATACGCCCAATATTGACCGAATGGCTACTCAGGGGATTCTTTTCACCAATGCTCATACCTCGGCACCCGGATGTTCGCCAAGCCGTAATTCGTTACTCACGGGCAAACAACCTGCTACAACAGGGTATTACCCGTTTTACGATCATTGGGATAAGGAATACTTGCCGGGTTATGTAACATTGCCCCAGTATTTCAGGGAAAATGGTTATGATACTTATGCTTCGGGGAAAATCCACCACAGTATGGCGGGCCAGAACCCCAATTATGGACAACGCGACTGGACTGAAAACAACCTGGCTGTACTGAAAAAACTACCTAACCTTGAAGTAGATAAAAACGATAGGGTTGGGTTTGATGATAAAACAACTAAATGGATAGCAGCTCCAACGATTAATCCATTGGAAGATCATGATGATTATCAGACAGCACTTTACGGAATTGATATTCTTCAAAAGAAGCATGATCATCCGTTTTTCCTGGCGGTAGGTTTTATTAAACCTCATTTGCCATTTATTGCCCCCAAAAAATATTTCGACCTGTTTGATAAAGATAACATTCAGCTTCCGCCGATTAAAGATGATGATTTAAATGACATCCCATGGGCGGGCAGGAGTAACGCGAAGATACAGCACGATGTTACAATTCGTGAACGGGGAATCCGAAAAGGGATGATCAGAGGATATCTGGCTGCTTCTGCCTTTACCGATGATATGATTGGAATGGTAGTGGCTGCATTGGAAAAAAGTCCGTATAGGGATAACACCGTCATTGTGCTTTGGTCCGACCATGGTTTTCATCACGGTGAAAAACGCAGTTTCACCAAATTCTCTCTATGGGAAGAATCTACCCGGGTGCCCTTTATAATCATTGATCCGAGGATGAAAACTTTGGCAGGCGAGAAATGTAACAGCCCGGTTTCGTTGATCAACATTTATCCTACCCTTGTCGAAATGTGCGGACTACCTGAAAAGACTGGACTTGACGGAAGAAGCCTGGTCCCACTTTTAAAGAAACCTGAAACAATATGGAATCAACCTGCATTGACAACCTGGGGACGTGGAAATTATGCTATGAGAAATGAAAACTGGAGGTACATCCGGTATTTCGATGGAAGTGAAGAATTGTACAATCATCAGGATGACCCGAATGAGTGGACGAACCTCGCCAATGACGCGAAATATAAAAGTATCAAAACTGACTTGGCAAAATGGATCCCAAAATCGGAAGCAAGGCTTCAGCCGGAAGGTACTCTGGATCCTGTGAATGCTGACAAACCGAATTTGGAAGGCTTTAAAAAACTTTGGGACCGGCTAAAAATGGATTCATTCAAAAATTGAAATTACTAATCGAGCTAATTTAACAAGCCTCAGTCATATGAGAAAAAGTATAATATTTCAGGCATTAATCTTAAGTCTTTCAACATTGAAGAAACCGAAAAAACCGGACACGACTCCAGTAACGGACTTCGGGCATTCAAAGGTTCTATATACGAAGGCGGGCACAGAGTACCTTATGTCGTTCAATGGTCCGGAATAACGCCTGCAGAACAAGTTTGCAAAGAACCAGTCACCGGAACAGATTTGATGGCAACATTGGTGGCGCTTACAGGAGGTAAATTAAAAAATAACCGCATTAACGATTCTTTTAACCTGTTACCACTTTTTAAGGGAGAAAAGAAATCAGAAAGTCGGGAATATTATCCAATTCAGGGTGCAGGCAATAATCACCAGGTGTGCATTTATGAAAATGAATGGAAATTAATCCTCCGGATTGATAAAAAAACCGAAAAGGTTTCAGATGCAACCGGCTTGTTTAATATGGAAATCAATCCTTATGAAAAAGAGGATGATAACTTAATTAAAGATCCAAATCAGAAAGAAAGAATTGAAAGGATGACAAAAAAATACAGTGAAATCAGAGAAATACAATGAAAAAAATATTATTGCTTTTTTTATCAGCACTTCCTGTTTTGACTTTTAGTCAGCCAATTCCGGAAGGGGGAACATCCATTTTTGTAAATATTGATGCGGCTCATGATCAGTGGCAAATTTCACCATACATCAATGGGTCTCATTTTGTTTATGCTTTCGAAAATGATCGGCTTTATCAGGATGAAAAAATTGCCGGTTGGATGAAAAACAGCGGGGTAAAAGTGATCCGCTGGCCAGGTGGAACTGCCGTACAAAGTTATCATTGGGATAAACTAAACGGCATTCCTTTCAAATCTGACACCTGGGATCCCGCTTACAATCAAACGGCAAAAGAGCCAGCAAATTTTATGGATGTAGATGAGTTTGTGGCTTATTGCCGAAAAGTTGGCGCCGAGCCCATGGTTGGTATTAATATTCGGTCAGGGAAAATGTACAACCGTGAAGAGGATGGATTGGCAGAAGCCAAAAGGTTAATTGAGCATTGTAAAGCAAAGGGATATAAAGTTAAATTCTGGTACATAGGAAATGAAGGTTATGCTTCTGGTTTTGGCATGAACACGTATCCGGAATACATTGATAAATATGCCAACGTATTAAAATCGGTTGACCCGAATATTACCATTATTGGCGACTGGAAAATGGGGCCGATAATAAAGAATCGGTTTAACGAAAGTATTGAAATCATCAAAAAATCGAACCAGATTGATGTGATGGAATACCATGAAAAATGGGGGACTCCGTGGGGCCTTGTTTCCGGACAAAACTTTGATGACTGGGAAACGGAATTCCCGCTTTACAATGGAAGACTGACGAATTACATCCAGCGATTTCGCCTCGAAATGGAACTGATGGGGAAATCGAATGTACAACTTGCAATGAACGAATGGGGTCTGGGGAATATTAAAGGAGCTACGCCTTTTGAAAATGCTTTGGTTGCCAGCGATTACCTCATTGAAATGTATCGCAACAATGTATTCATGGCTTGTTATTGGAACCTTAATCTTGGCGATAAAAATTCAAAAGTGATAATTACAAAAGATAATGGCACAAAACTCGATTATTTTAACCCGGTTGCGTCCGTATTCGAATTGCTTGGTATGGCACCGGGCAAATTATTCCTGAATGTTGATTGTACACACAAAGAAGTATATGGCTTTGCAACCCTGGACAAACAGACCGGTAACATTTCAGTTTTTCTTTTGAACAAATCAGCAACTGATAATGAAATTGAATTGGCCATCAGGAATTCAAAGTCGACATTTAGCAATATTGCAATCAGTTCGCTGGTTGCTCCCGGCGAAATTCACACTTCAAAGGTTAAAGCCGATAAATTTAAAGATGGAATGAAAATCAGACTTCCTTCTTTTTCGTTCAACCGTATTGAAATAAATTCAAAATGAATCTCCCCGCTGCAAGCAGACGGGGTATCATGATAAATCAATAATTTTACTTTTCCCTTCATGCAGCGGGGAATTAACCCAAAAGAGATTGAAAAACCAACTATATGAAAAACCAGATATTCTTTTATACTGCAGTTGTATTTCTTTTTACAGCTTGCCAAAATCAACCAAAACAAGATAAACAACCTCAAAAACCGAATATTCTATTTCTCCTTGCCGATGACATGGGGTATGGAGAACTGGGTTGTTACGGACAGGAAACTATCCAAACACCAGTACTCGACAGTTTGGCAAAACAGGGAATGCGGTTTACTAATTTTTACGCCGGAAATGCGGTTTGTTCTCCATCGCGTGCCGTTTTGATGACCGGAAAATCTTCTTCATTCAACACCATTCGAGGAAACAGTGGAAGTTTTAGCGACGACCGCTGGATGCGTGTTGCCCTGAAAAAGGATGAAATGACACTGGGAGAAATGTTGAAAAATGCACGTTATCAAACAGCATTTATCGGAAAGTGGCATCTGGATGATCCTAACGATCTTTCGACATGGGCCTATAACAGAGGATTCGACTACGCTGTGCAGGAACAATGGGGTGGAGATGCTCAATATGATGGCGAGATGCACTGGATTAACGGTAAACAGGATTCGGTATATTACCACGTTGATGAGTGGCAAAGCAAAGATGAATTTCGAACCCAACTTGCCTTCAACTATTTGGATAAAAAGGATAAAGACAAACCATTTTTCCTGTTTATGTCATACCGGGCGCCACACGGGCACGAGAGTGAAATTGGAAACAAAACGTTGTATGCCGATAGGGGCTGGCCACCAAAGGAACGTATACACGCGGCTAAAATCACCCTGCTTGACAAACAAATTGGGAGACTGCTCAAAAAGTTGAATGAAATGGGCGAATTGGAAAATACACTGGTGCTATTTTCCAGCGACAATGGTCCACACAATGAAGGCGGTCACAATCATGAATTTTTTAATAGCAATGGCGTGCTGCGGGGATTTAAGCGCGATGTTTACGAAGGTGGAATTCGGGTGCCTTTTATAGCTAACTGGAAGGGAAAAATTGAAGCAGGAGCCGAAACAAATTTCGTTGCAGGATTTCAGGATTTTATGCCCACACTCGCACAAGTAGCTGGAATAGAAGTTCCGGAACAAACCAATGGAATTTCCATACTGCCGGTTATTACCGGAAAATCGCAGCCCAAACATGAAAGTTTAAACTGGGAGTTTCAATTGGATGGCTGGAGCAGAATTATGCCCGACGGAGGTTTCCGACAATCAGCCCGAATTGACAACTGGAAAGGAGTTCGTTACGGTATTGCCTCGAAAACTGAATTATATAATCTCGATGACGATATTTCCGAAACAAATAATCTGGCTGCCGAACATCCTGAAATCGTAGAGAAAATGAACCAGCTTTTTGAAAAGAATAGATCGGATACGGAAGGTTTTCCTTATGGCGGGGTAATTCAGGATTACCTACCCAAAGATAAATATATGCACAAATAATAATTAAAGTGAGTATGATAAATTTACCGAATATAACATTTGTATTTCTGCTGCTTCCTCCTGCTATGTTTGGCCAATCAAAAGATAATTCAAAACAAAAAAGGTTAAACATCATATATATACTTGCTGATGATTTGAGTTATCGGGATTTGAGTTGTTATGGACAAACGCAATACGAAACTCCTAATTTGGATGCGCTGGCAATTTCGGGAGTAAGATTTACACAAGCATACGCAGGTGCTCCTGAATGTGCTCCTTCGAGGGGAACATTGCTAACCGGATTACATGCAGGGCACGGTCCAATTCGGATGAACAGCAGTGCACGAGGTCAGGAGTTTATTCCCGACAGAGTAATAACTGTTGCAGAAATGTTAAAAGACGCGGGTTACAATACTGGCTTTGTTGGAAAATGGGGAGTTGGCCTTCCAGAAACCGAAGGCGTGCCGCACAAACAAGGATTCGATTATGCATTTGGATTTTACGACCAGACGAGGGCGCACACCTATTTCCCTTTTTATTTAATTGAAAATGGAAAGAAAATTGAATACCCGGGAAACTTTAAATTTGATATGCAACGCCGCTATAAAATGAATGCCAGCCAGGAAGATTTACTATTGAATAAATATGATAAAAACGGAAAACTGGTTCTTTCTGAATTGGATGACCAAACAAAAGCGGTGTATTCACAGAATGAAATTGACAAAGCAGCATTTCGGTTTTTAAATGAAAATTTGATGGGAGAAAAACCGTATATCCTCTATTACGCTACTCAGCTTCCGCATGGCCCCGTAATTATAGATGATTTAGGAAAAATGAATGAAAATCAGACTTTGCCTCAACGACAAAAGGAGTGGGGAGCAATGGTTCTAAGACTCGATTCATTTGTTGGAAAATTGATAGCTTATTTAAAAGAATCGGCGCAATACGAAAATACAATCATCTTCTTTTCTTCCGATAACGGTTATTCCATGTGCGGTTACATAGGGCGGGGGAATGAAAATAAAAACTGGCCCGACGACCCATTTTTGAAAAATAAAGGTCCTTTTCGGGGAGGTAAATTCTCTGCATTGGAAGGAGGAGTCCGGATTCCATTTTTTGTTTCAAGCCCGGGTCAATTTTCAGCTAAAACGGTTAATACGCCAGTTTGGCTGATTGATTTTTTTGCAACCGCAGCTGAAATTGCCGGAGTTAAAGTAAATCATCGAACCGATGGAAATAGTTTAATGCCATTATTGAAAGGGGATAAAACTACCGAATTTGATAACCGTCCAATGTATTTTTATAAAAACACAGAGCAGGCTGTGAGAATGGGTTCGTGGAAAGCATATCGAAAATCGCCTCAAAACAATATTGAATTGTATTTAATTGAAGAGGACATTCATTCTGAAAGGGATCTGGCAAAAATTTATCCCAATTTAGTGCATCAAATGGATTCAATAATGAAGGTTGAACACGAACCTCATGAATGGTACAGAGATCCTTCAGAATCGGAAGCAGATTATGCAAAAGTTGTTGAGAAAGCGAAACAAAATAATAATCTTCAGGTTGGTACACGACCCAACGGTTTGAAGTAATAGAAAATAGGAAGTAGTTTTTTTACTTTTAAAGTTATTAATGATAAAAAAAGTTAGATCAAATGAAACAAATATTTATTTTACTCTCCATAATTCTATTTTTTGCGGGTTGTTGTACCGTCAATAAGAACAGGGAAACTATACTTTTAGACGACAACTGGCAGTTCATAAACCATGAAGTTGCCGGGGCCGAAAAACCGGAGTTAAATACTGAAAGTTGGGAAACGGTTTCTGTTCCTCACGACTGGGCGATAAAAGGCCCTTTCGATAAGGAAATTGACAAACAAACGGTTGCCGTTGTTCAGGATCAGGAAAAGGTTGCTTCCGAAAAAACAGGACGGACCGGAGCATTGCCTCACATTGGAATTGGCTGGTACCGCAAATCATTCGAACTTCCGGAATTTAAGAAAGGCAAACAAGCGCTTCTGGTTTTCGACGGCGCCATGAGCGATGCACAGATTTTTGTGAATGGGGTAAAAGTTGGAAACTGGCCTTATGGTTACAGTTATTTCTATTTCGACATTTCCAACTATTTGAAGGATGGGGAGAACCTTTTAGCGGTTCGACTTGAAAACAAACCATTCTCATCGCGCTGGTATCCCGGGGCAGGAATTTACCGCAAAGTTCAGATTATCGTAAAAGATGAGGTGAATTTTGAACAGTGGGGAACGTTTTTAACCACTCCATTTATTTCGGAAGATGTTGCAAAAGTGAACATCAAATCAAAGGTAAATGGACAAAATATAAAAGTTGTTACAGAAATAAAAGATGCTGATGGAAAGGTTGTTGCAACCAATTCAACAACCGAAATATTTGGAAATTTGGTTGAGCAAAACATCGCAGTCCCCAATCCAAAAATCTGGGATATTGAAACGCCTTACTTATACACTGCTCATTTCACCTCACCCCAAAAACCCAATATTATTTTAATAAATATTGACGACATGGGTTGGCGCGACGTTGGCTTCATGGGATCAAAATATTACGAAACTCCCAATATTGATAAACTTGCCGGGAAAGGTATGATCTTTACAAATGCCTATGCCGCTGCAGCCAACTGTGCCCCAAGCCGTGCCTGTTTGATGAGCGGAGAGTGGACACCCCGACATGGGATTTACACCGTTGGAAATTCGGATCGCGGCAAAAGTAAAGACCGTAAATTGATCCCAACGCCCAACAATGAATACATGCCTGCTAATAATGTTTTGCTTCCGGCAGTGTTAAAAGATAATGGATATGTAACTTGTCATGCTGGAAAATGGCATTTATCCGATGACCCCAGGTCGTTTGGGTTCGACGTTAATATCGGGGGGAGCCATGCAGGAAGTCCGGGAAGTTATTATCCTCCCTATAAAAATGTTCCTTCCTTAAATGCTCCAACAGATGATTATTATCTGACTGATTTAGTCATGGACAAGTCATTGGATTTTGTCAGGTCGGTTCAGGGCAAACCATTCTTTTTGTATTATTCACCTTACGCGGTCCATACACCTATTCAACCTGTAAAAAGTTTGCTTTCCAAATACGAAAACAAGGCTGAGTGGAACGGGCAACACAATGCCAATTATGCCACCATGGTCGAAAATGTTGATACCCAGATCGGAAGGTTGATTGATTTTCTTGAAAGTTCGGGTAAAATTGACAATACCTTTATCCTTTTCACTTCAGATAATGGAGGGCATTACGGGATTACCTGCCAGCTTCCTCTTCGTTCAGGAAAAGGATCGTATTATGAGGGAGGTATCCGGGAACCTATGTTTGCTTACTGGAAGGGAAACATCAGACCCGGCACCCAATCAGATATTCCGGTAACCAATATTGATTTCTACCCAACCATTCTGGAAGTAGCCGGGGCAAACAAACCATTAAATAAGCAATTGGATGGTATAAGCATCGTTCCTCTTTTAAAAGAAGAAGGCACGATAGAAGTCCGGCCTTTGTTTTGGCATTTCCCAATTTACCTGCAAGCTTATCTAAAGAATGATACGACCACCCAGGATCCGCTTTTCCGGACCCGCCCGGGTTCTGTTATTCGTTTTGGCAACTGGAAACTAATCCAATATTTTGAGAACAATGATCTGGAATTATATAACCTGAAGAAGGATATCGGCGAAAAAAATAATCTTGCAAAGTCAAATCCTGAAAAAACACAGGAATTACTCGACTTACTTGAGAAATGGAGGAATGAGACAAATGCTCCTGTTCCAACAGCGCTAAATCCTGACTATGTCGCAAAATAAAACCTGAAAATGTTTTTTCGTTAATTAGAAACCTAAAAACCCAATTTAAACTTATAGCAAAGAAATGTCAATATTCAAAAAGGCCCTGGACACGGAATGAAATGGTTAAGGAAACTGCGGAATATTCAATGGATGAAGAAGTTAAATAAAGACAACAAACTATTTAATACCGGTTTAAAGAATATATTTTAATAACTACCATGAAAAAATCTTCAAAAATTGCAGGTGGTATTATTGCCCTTTCTGCTATAGTAGCCTATTCTTTCAGCTCTGGGGAGAAAACAAATCCCAGGAAACCGAACATTATTATTTTACTGGCCGACGATGCCGGGTATAATGATTTTGGTTTTATGGGTAGCCCGGATATGAAGACGCCAAACATTGACCGGCTGGCTGCAAATGGTGTTCGGTTTGCCGATGCACATGTGACCTCGACTGTTTGCAGCCCTTCCAGGGCTGGAATCATGTCTGGCCGCTATCAGCAGCGGTTTGGACATGAATGCAATGGTCTTTCCGGCCTCGAAGGGATGGACATCACCGAAACTACCCTGGCCACGGCATTAAAACAGAACGGATATACCACTGCCGCTTTTGGTAAATGGCATCTTGGCGACGCTCCTCCTTTTCATCCCAACAAAAAGGGGTTCGACTATTTTTATGAATTTTTGGAAGGAAGCCGACACTATTTTCCGAATGCAAAAGATGACAAAGCAGGAAATTCGCGTGCTATTCAGGAAAATGGAACTTACACCACTTTTAATGGCTATCTAACCGATGTGTTGGGTGACAAAACCATTGATTTTATCCGGAAAAATAAAGAAAATCCATTCTTCATTTATTTGGCGTACAATGCAGTTCATACTCCCATGGAAGCACCTGAAGCAGATCTTCAAAAATTTGTTGGTCATCCAAGGCAAATGCTTGCTGCCATGACCTGGGCATTGGATCGCTCCATTGGAAATGTGTTGGATGAGCTCAAAAAGGAGAATTTACTGGATAACACCCTTATCTTTTTCCTAAGTGACAATGGTGGTCCTACATCTCATAATACTTCGTCAAATTATCCCCTGAAAGGCACCAAAGGAAAAGAATTTGAAGGTGGTGAACGCGTTCCGTTTGTAGTTTCGTGGAACGACAAAATTAAAGGTTCGCGCCAATTTAACGGGCTGGTTTCATCATTTGACATATTTGCTTCTGCACTGGATGCTGCCGGCATCAGGCAAACTCCTGGTAAACCCCTTGATGGAACATCATTGCTTCCATATCTGGAAGACCAAATGACAGGAAGCCCTCATGCTGAATTTTTCTGGCGCAAGGATCAGGATGGCGCTGCCCGTGACGGAAGCTACAAACTGATTCATGATGATTTATTTCACAACCGCCCCGTGCGTGTTACCAATTCGAGAGAATTACAGAAATTTAGAATGCAGGAGGAAAATAAATAATTAAAAAATGGTTGTTTACAAAAAGGCTTGGAGGTGAAAAACACGAAAATAATTCTGAATAAGTTAAAGAAGATATTTTATCATATACTAAAACATTGGAACATGAAAATAAATCGGTTTAAGAAACAATCCGCTTTCAGAAGCATAATCACTTTTTGTATTGTTAATTTTGCTTTTATTTCCTTTCTGGTTGCGCAAACAGAAAAACATCTTTCTTTGGGAGAACAGCCCATTTTTAAAGTTTCCGGAACAACCGAACCGATTATCGTTGATGGTAAAATGGGCGAAAAAGCCTGGGAAAAGACAGAAGCCCGGAAGCTAAATTATTTTTACCGTATTGATAAACCTGATGATCAGCAGGAAACGGTATTTCGGATGCTTTGGGACAACGAAAATTTGTATGTCTTTTTTGATTGCAAGGATCAATTTATTACTGCACGGGAAAAAAACAGGGACGGAGAACCTTTCTATGACGATTGTTCCGAAATTTTTCTTATCCCGGTTCCGGATAGCCTGAACATGCATTTGGGTTTTGAAATCAATCTGTATAAGGCTTCAAACGATTTTATATTCTTCAATAATTTTTACAAGGGCAATAACGGACTGATTAAAGCTTTCAATCCTGATTTTAAAGTAGAAGTCAATGTTAGAGGAACAGTCAATGACAATTCAGATATCGATCAGGGATGGAGTATGGAAATGGCCATTCCTTTAACAACTTTTAAAGGTGTCGATACTTTTTGTCCTGTAAAAAATGGGACCAAATGGGCATTTTTAGCAATCAGGCAAGATCGGAATGATGCAACAGGCAATCGTCGTTCAACTTCCACAATCTTCCCCATATACGATATTGGGAAAGGGGTTCATCAGCCTAACCGGTTTGGATTAATGGAGTTTGTAGAGTGATTCCTGCGATTTTGTTCATGAATAAATAAGTATTAAAAACAAACATGAAAACACATATGAATCCAATACTCATCCTTGCAGCTCTGCTCTTTTTTCAGTGTCAGAAAACAAAAGAGCAACCAGTTGAAGAGCAACCTGTTGAATTAATAAGTAAAATTACAATTGATGCAACCAAACAAGTTTCAAAAGTTCCGGCGCACTCAGGCGGAGTCGTTGCTGACTGGCTAACCGACTCAGACCTTGAAAGGCCCAGAAAGAAATCATTTGTCAGCGCGATGAAAGAAATGGGCGTGAAATTCATTCGGTTCCCATATGGTCATCTGGCTGATAATTATTTATGGGATGCAGATGGCGATTGGGGCAACAAACTAACGCCCAAAGTGGCCACTTTCTCACAGTCACCAGCCGGGTGGAATTGGGCAGTAAATCCCTCTACTGGCGAATTTTTGAAAGACATGGATTTCGACGAATACATTTCCATTTGCAAAGCGGTTGGCGCGGAACCCATGGTTGTCGTGAATATCCTTTCATACAAATACAAAGATGGTCCGAGCTATCAGCAATTGAAAGAAAGTGCAGTTGAATGGGTAAAATATGCCAATGTAACGAAGAAATACGGGGTTAAACGCTGGGCGCTGGGGAATGAAGTTGACCACCACAAAGATCTAATCCCGCTTGACGAGTACAAGGAGCTCTATTCTGATTTTGCTGCGGCAATGAAAAAGGTTGATCCTTCGATTTGGGTTGGACCTGGCTTACTGGGAAACTGGCATGCAGAAATGTTGCAACATGATCCGGAAAACATTGGATTCATTTGTGTTCACAATTACCTGTACAACTACAGCTGGCGAAACAATGATTATGAAGGTTGGAAAAATGCCACCGATATTCTGGTCAACAACGTTGAAAAATGCCAGAATACAGTTCGTAATTCTTCTATTCCTCAAGCTGAAATTCATGTTACTGAAATGAATTCGCGGCCCTGGAGCAATAATTCAGATGCCGGTGATCTTTTTCGGGCACTGGCTTACGGCGAAATGTTACTGAATGCTATTAATTTCGAAAATGTTAAAGCTACTTACGTGTGGGACACTCACAGTCCTTGGGTTGGCGAAAATGAAGTGGCGCCTTACGATGTTCTCGACCAGAATAATGATCGTACACCCCGAGGGGAGGTGATAAAGATTGTGAATGATAATTTGCTTGATTATTGGGTTTCTGTACCAAGAATAAATGGGTTCATTCGGACTTATGCCTGCATCGATGAAACAAAAAAAAAGCTGAATATTTTTCTGATCAATAAAGATGATCATCCATCAGAAATTACAATACAAACCCCCGGATTTTTGCCTGGTTCAGATTCTCTGATGGATGTATTTACCGGTAATGATCCGTTGGATATTTCACCTTCATTTTCTTCATCGAAGTCTGATGTAACCAGAGTAACTGAAGGGCTGAAAGTTAAACTCAAACCCCTTTCATTAAGTGTTATTCACCTTCGGAATTAATTCTAACCATTTAATCATGAATCATAAAATCATCCCTTAAATTACACTCATTCCTGTCTTTCAATCGTGCAATAAACCCTGCCAGGTTGGTTATACCGTATCCTGTACGTCAAAATCTGAAGCTATTCGTCAGGAATCCCATCTGAAAAATCCGGAAATCAATAATCCGAATTTCGGCCGGAGGCTGTGATCAGTTGTTTCAACAAACGATTAAACTCATTGGCGCACTTTAAGTCTTCGATGCTTTGCTGCATCCGGAAACTCCATCTGTGCCGAACATTACCCGGGTAATTAATCTGTTCCAGATGTGTTTCTTCCCACCGTAGTTTTCCGTCCATGGCAATCAGATCCTGAATCGGAAACGTAGCCCACATGGCAGGCGAGTACATATGTTGTGTAATAATCTGCCGGCAAATCCATGGTTCGGCAAAGTAAGGAGCTTCACCCGCGTTGCCCAGTTCCATGTTGTGGAATTGCTGCGTTTTTTCACGGTTTTCTTCCCACCATCCGCGAATGGTCGACATATCGTGTGTTGATGTGGTACAAACAGAAATGACCCAGCAAAGCTTCAACGGCATCAACAGGGACCCCGTTTCCCAATGTATTCGCCTATGGAGACACAATCAGACCTTGATTATTTACTGCATTTTTTTCTAACCCGAAAAGGTAAATCGTTATTAGAACTTGCCTCTCCAGGCGGAGCAGAGCGCAACAAAACAGTTGGACAAGAGGAATTCGAGAACCTAAAATTTCTTGTTCCAAATGTTGCTGAGCAAACTAAAATCGCCTCATTCATAACCGCTGTTGACAATAAAATCAACCAACTCAAACAAAAGAAATCCCTTTTAGAGCAATACAAAA
>JBBSBP010000023.1:0-63165 GCA_038251165.1 Bacteroidales bacterium
GTTAAAGTTGGAAATATATCATTGCCATTTGCACCGATTCAAGCTACTTATGGTGAAGTATTTATGGATTATGCTGAAGTATGCTTCCTGATGTCAGAATACAACAATTGGGATCAGGCATGGTATATAAAAGGTATCAGAGCATCTATGGAAAAATGGGGTGCTGCAACAGCTGATATTGATGCATACATTACTGGTCTTCCTGCTGCAAGCAAGGAAACTGTTATGACACAGAAATACATTGCGTTATACATGCAACCTCATGAAGCATGGACTGAATACCGCAGAACAGGATATCCTACAACACTGATAAAACCAAATACAAGCTATACTTCAAATGCTGGTATAGTATATACATTTGTTCCTTTGGTTGTTGATGCTACAAATCTTCCTGCACGTATCGGTTTCTCTCAGTCAGAGCAATTATTAAATGTTGATGGATACGCAACTGGAGTTACGAACCTTGGTGGTGCAGATAATATGCTAACCAAACTTTGGCTCTTTAAATAATAATCTGAATTCATCTTTCAAAGAAGGCCGTCTCAATCTATTTGGGACGGCCTTCTTTGCTTTATAAAATCACATCTTTATAACCAATATCATTTCCATCTTTCTTGTAATCGGGAACAATATTCCCAAATTGGAAGTGCCACCGGATAGTAAAATCCTGATATTCTTTTACTCACGAAGTTCTAATTGGAAGTAAAAGTATAGTTAGGGTCTGCTGAAAAACTAAAGCAGCATGATTTTCTATTTTTCCCGTAGGGCATTAACATTCATACATTTAGGTTAATCCCCTACAGGGAACAAATTATCTCAGCATCAATTTTCTATTGGTATTTATCCCCTGGCGGGGAATTTAAAATCTAATAAGTGTAAGGTTTTGTTAATTATTTCCTCTTTTCCCTTGCATTTGCTATCTATAAAAACCAAGCTATTAATTGTAATAGATTGAAATATTACTTTCCCAACAGACCTTACAAAAAGATCAGTCCTTATAAGCAAAACAGCACTACTTTACAGTTATTTCAACTGTTGCCACTTTGATTGTCCCTGTTTTATCCATGCCATGTATGACAATCATATAATCGCCCGAACAGTCACCTGCATTGAATGAAACTTTTGATGACTCTGGTCCTTTCAGTTTCAAATCAGGATTCCAATACAGGCAATTACGAAGGTCGGGAATGTGCTGGTTTTTTTGATCAGGAGTGGATTGAATCAACTCAGGACTCAACATGTTGTAAGTAATAAACCGTCCCGCAGCAGGAAGATCAATCCCTGCAAGATCACCTTTCTTAGAGAATAAACTGACTATCCCTCCAAAAACAATATCACCCCGAATATATGGAGTAGTCACTACTTCAATCCGGTCAATTTTATCTGTTTGCAGCTCCAGAACTTTCTCAACATCAAAAATCGGTACCATATCTACCAGAACCAAAGGAGAATAAACTCCCAATTCGGAATAGTTACCCAGCACTTTCAGTATTGTTCTTTTACCGTCGTGCCTGACTCCAACCTGGGGTACCAGTTCATAAATATAATCTTTTATACTTGGGAGAGAAATGTAATCGCCTAGTTTGAGAATAAAATCAGGCTCTCCGTAAAACGAAGAATCTGATGAAAACGATTTTAATGCTTCTTCAATTTTTTGTTGCCTGTAAAGTGTCTGTATCTGACTATTAAACGAAAGCAATTGGTAAAGTTTCTTTGATTCAGATGATAAATCAAATGACACATAAGGCAATTTTATATCTTGTGTTGAAAAGTCATTGTCAACCAAAATCAAAGGTGATTGATTCTCCTTTGACTGTGCCGAAATAAATATTTCATACTCTCCCTCGAGCTTGGAGAGATCAAAAAAGAATTGCCCTTTTTCGTTTGTCAGGATATTCCGATTCTCCGGATTTTCCTTAAAAATAGTCAATCCGACAAGTGTATAAGGTAATGGAACTGAATCAGCAAAGCTGACTATTTTTCCTGAAATGGAAAGACCGCGCGTTTCGGGAATAAAATCAGGAGAAAACTTTAAATCATGCATGTCAGATAGTTTAGGAACCAGTGCTATTTCTGTTCCTTTTGGGATCACAGAAACAACAAATTTGTCAGTAAACCAAGCATGTTCAGCAGCTGAAATTTCGATCTTAACTTGATCTCTTTTATTATAATTTTTCCTGTCGATTTTTAAAAACAAATCAGTTGTATTTGGCAAAGGTATTTTCACCTCTGATTCATTCAATATTGCGTTACCCGAAGTTTCAAGCAATTCAGGACGAAAAGGATTAATCACCTTGACCATTTTATAAAAATAATTGTAGGGTGAATAATCGCGCATCCAGCGAGTGTAGGCCCTCAGGTAATAATTACCTGTCAACATATTGTTGGGTATTCTCAAAGAACCGTTTGTGCCGATTTCATTATATTTATATTTTCTACGGACGAAAGCTTCGCCATTCGGCGATATCAACTCAACATAAAGAACATTGCTCCAGGCAGCATTTCGCAAAGCTAAAGAAGAAATATTGAATGCTGAAAATAAAATATCCTCATCAACACAATAGGTTTCCCTATCAGTAACCAAAACCGATTTTTCAATTAATTTCGTTACGTCTTTCCCTGCAATTTCTGGTTGAGCCTGAACTGGTCTAATCCACCCTGAAAAAATCAAAACAGAAATTAAAATACAATATTTGAATACTGATTTTTTCATTTTTCGTCCCAATAGATTGGTTTCTCAGTGGTAAAATCAAGATAAAACTGCAAACCGTCCTCCATTACATTTGGATCTGTTGTCGGATTCGATTTTAGCTCATAATAAACAGGGCCTACTGCCGGACAAGGTCGTAATTCCTCTGATTTACTGGAATATTGTTTCCCCTCCGGTGTAGATATTTCAAGACGGAATCCGGTTCCGGCAACAAAATTACTTCTTGAAATTCTTCCCTGGTAATGACCGGTATTATTGACTACTTCGAAAAAAGGAAAAGTATGCCCATTACTATCGCCGACCTGAATAACACATCCGGATAAAGGCGAAAATTCAGGATTCTCGGGTGATGATGATTGGGAAATGATGATTTCCTGTATTTCATTTTCGTTATTGATTATTCCGTCAATCGCCAGTTTTGGAACGAAATCGTCTCCTGATGCACCCGGATCATAACGCTCAATACAAGAGCTTAACCCTATAAGGATTACTAAAAGAATCAGTCTGACAAATTTCCGTCTCTTCATATCATTTCGTTAACTCATCCCAATATGGTGGTTTCTCCGTAGTTCCACCAAGCATCTCACAAAAAATACATTCCGCTCCGGCAATACCAAGATATTGCACTCCATATCCATCATAATCGGTGGCAAAATAAAGGGGTCGTTCATCGGTAAGCGGGCCGTCAATAACCAAGGCTTTGCAATGATAAACCTTATCAAATTTCAGACCCTGAACCGAGCTCATTATGATTCTTTTTGTTCTGATGGTGGAAACGGAAAAATATCCCAATGCCACATCGGTTGTATCATTCAAGTTATAAATATTTCCTTTTACATTGGCAGGTTGTCGCCCGAAAAGATCGACAGACTCCTGATTATTCTTTCGTAGATTTTCCCAGTAACTATAGGCTGATTTTGTTAATGAGGTTTGTCTGACCAGCAAACTATACTTGTGTTGTAAACGTTGCGTTAGATCATTTACAAAATGTAACCTGTACTTTGGATAACTGTTTTGAGTATATCCATCAGTTGATAAAATAAATATGTTTCCCAGAATATTTGTTTTATAGCAAATAAAATGCGAATAATCCAGAACGACCAGATCCTGAAATTTATTATTCACATCCAGATATTTATCCAGCGGCCAGGTCGAATGGTATTCATAAGTTTCAACCAATTGCCAGCGAAAAAAATTCCCGTAATTCTGATTGCCTTTAAAGTCAATATAAAATTGCAATCCATATTCCCTGGTATCAGGATTAGTCGTCGGATTTGACTGCAGCTCATAATAAACCGAGTCAACTGCCTTACAAGGCATTAACTCTTCGTATTTACTTAGCATTTGTTTACCTGAAGGTGTTTTAACTGATAAGCGGTAATGGGAACCAACGATGATTTGGGGACCTTCAAATTTTCCGATGTAATGACCTGCTTCGGCAGATTCTGAAAAAGGAAGGCGATTACCTTTTTTATCTTCAACAAATACCTTACATCCTGAAATAGGACTAAATACAGGCATTTCGGGTGAGGATGATTCTGAAATTACAATTTCCTGATCACCATCATCGGCAGAAATGGAACCAGTTATGACCAACTTTCGGATAAAATTAGTTTCCGAATCCGGGAAATAGCGCTCTATACAGGAGGTTGTTAAAATCCCGACAGCAAATATCCATGTCAAAATTTTAATTGTTTTCATAATTCCCCAGTTTCCAGTTCCATGAAATCGTAAAAATTGGTACTCCTATAACCGAATACTTGTATCCGTGTAATTTACCTTCTTCCGATAAAAAGAAAATCGAATTGGCATTGCTTCTTCCGGTCAGGTTATAGACACCGATCGTCCAATAACTATGCATCGGTTTGACTGACCTGAGATTTCCTTCAATTTTTATCGACATATCGAGCCTCAGGTAATCAGGAATACGGTATTGGTTCCGGTCTGAATAATCGACAAATGGCTGTTCTTCAACATAATATATACCTTTCGGAACCGTAACAGGTCGTCCTGAAGTGTATGCAAAATTCGATGACCATGAAAACCGGTGGTTAAACTTGTAATTCATGACCAGATTTAACACATGGGGTTTATCGTAATTTGAAGGATATGTTTTACCCTGATTAATGTCAGCCCAGTCTTCTTTGCCATTCACAGTAATAAACGAACGCGAATAGGTGTAGGTTACCCATCCACTGAGACGCCCGGTTGGTTTTGACAACATAAATTCAGCCCCGTAAGCTTTCTGTGTGCCTTGCAAAATAGAGGTTTCGACATATGGGGTTGATAAAAAGTCGGCTCCATCGCGGTATTCCACCACATAGTTTGCTTGTTTATAATAAAACTCTGACGATAAACTCATCCCTCGTTTAGGAATTTCATGATAATATCCTGCTGAATACTGGATGGATGTGGGCGGTGTTATGTGACTGTCAACCAGTTTCCACTGATCATTCGGGGCAATCGAAATGGAATTACTCAACATAAACAGATACTGAGTCATCTGTGTCACCGATAATTTCACCGTATTGTTTTCCATTAATTTATAATCCAATCCGCCACGAAATTCCGGATTTTGATAGCTGGATATTTTTTGTCCCTTTGAATAATCAGTCGTGCTGCTGACATTAATATCATTATTTTGAGTGCCCGGATAATAATTTCGCACTGTTTTCGGACCCAATTCAGTGAACATGCTGTAACGCAATCCGGCATAAAGATTTAAACGTGGCCCTAAACTAATGTTATCATCCAGGTAGACTGATGTTTCCAGCCCTTTTTCCTTTCCCAGTTCAACAGGTATTTTAAGCGATTCAATTCCATAAGGTTGAACAATTCCACGATTCAATTCATATCGGATTACATCCGTTCCGGCTTTAACCGCATGATGTTCTCCGGCCAGCCAACTCAGACCGGCCCGAAATTCGTAATGATCCAACTGGTAGCTATGACTGTAAGCCTCAGTAAGCGAACTTTTCTCAATGGTCTCAAATATATAATTTGAACCGATGGCAGAAACTGATGATTTCAATCGCGGTGAAAAGCGATGCAAATAATTTGCCGAAGCGCCCAGATTTCCATAGGTATATTCAGTGTATCCATTCAGGTTAAAGAGATCATTGCTGTTATAGACAAACGTAGTAATTTGATTTTTTTCGCCCAGATCAAAATTGAGCCCTCCTGCAAAGTCGTAAAACGATGCCTTACTGTTTCTTAAACCCGGGTCCTTCATCCGCTTTAAAATCCAGTCGGAATAGCTGGAACGGGCACTCAGTATCAGGGAAACTTTTTCTTTAACCAGAGGCACTTCAATTTCAGCATTTGCAGCCACCAGACTGACACCTCCCTGAGTAAAGAATTTATTTTTGTGTCCTTTTCGTGTTTCTACATTAAAAACCGAAGATAAGCGCCCACCGTATTCCGCCGGAATCTGTCCTTTATAAATGGAGAAATTCTCGATGATGTCGGAGTTTATCGCCGAAAAAAATCCAAAAAGATGTGAGCTGTTGTACACAGGTATCTCGTTGATGTAAAATAAATTCTGATCAGAATTTCCGCCACGTACATTCACACCGGCTGATCCTTCGCCGACACTGACAATACCTGGCAGCATTTGTGCAACCTTGAGCACATCTTTCTCCCCCATCAGGGTTGGCAATTCTTTCATGGTTGAAATCGAAACGTTTTCCATCCCCGGTTTTGAACCACGTTTTTGCGTTTTCTGTCCCTGCACCAGGACTTCGCCGATAAACTGAACCTGCTTTTTCAAGGCCAGCGTAAAATTGCCATCAGAGCGTACATCAAGATTTCCTTTTTCCTGAGCCATTCCCATGCATTGAAAAATGGCCTCATAAACGCCAGGTCTTAGTGCTGTGGTTACAAATCCGGATGCGTCAGAGGCTGCTCCCTTCTTCAGCAACGGAATAAACAATGTTGCACCAATTAGTGGTTCTCCGGGTTCTTCTTCGGTCAGTTTTCCGGTAATTACCGCCAACTTCCCATTTTTTGCCTTATCCCTGCTGCCAATCACAATCGTTTTTATCATATCTGGCTGACGTCCGCGCAGGTATTTCTCCTCCATTCCGGTTAAATCCTGCTGTTCGCCTTGAATCGAGTCCTGAACCGACTTGGAAAAATAATATTCAGGTAATGTTTTGATGAATTTTTTATCAGGCAAAATGAAAATCGAACCCGGCTCCTGAAACGTATAATCCAACAAGCTTGTTAACAACAGCTTATCCATAAATTCAGGAATAGTAAGGTGCTGAGCATCCATATTGACCTTAAGTGAACCTACCATTTTTCTTCGAAGTAAAAATGCAGCGGATATTGTTTTTCAAGTTGTGCAACAAGCTCAACAAAGCTTAAATTCCGAAACAAACCATTGATTTGAATTTCTTCTTTTTGTTGTCCTGCCAATCCTGACAGAAGTCCTAAGAATACAATAAGATAAACGGCTAAAAACTTCATGTCAGTTTAAAGTTTTTTCGCTGTATATAATTAACTTTCTTAATTCATTCTCATTCATATTTTTAATCCTGAAATGATTCGATGACATATATTTCCGGATTGAGGAACGTTGTATACCGTCAAAAATCCGAAGAAAAGACGATTTCCTGGCAAACTGGTGTACTTCGCCGTTATAAATGAGGTAATAGGAGTGGCGCTCGCTGGTGTATATAGATCCGATATTTACTCCGGTACGGTTAAACTCTAATTCCTTATACCTACCCATAAAACATTCCAGTTTCCCCGAATGGATTTGCTGAACAAATTTCTGTTTTATTTCAGGGTTCTTATTTGGCACAAAAAGTACAGTACCGGTTCTGACAGAATCAATTGCTTCTGAATTTAGAATGATTTGACCGGATTGACCATTCAGATTTGAATAGATTAGTATAAATTCCTGTTTATAAAGGTTAAACTTCAGTTTTAAATCATTAAATGTCCTGCCTTTTACATTTAGGTTCCCTGTAAATGAATCATCACTTTTCCAAAACGGATGACCTATGATCTGATTATTGTCAGGAATATATTTTCTCCCATTATTGAGTAATACATCCAATCCGTATGACTTGTCAAAATCGGCACGTAATGAATCAATGGATTCATTTTGCCCGAATCCGGTATGAACGACACCTAAAAAAAATAAAATAATGACCAAAACTTTTTGCATAAAACAGACCAACCTGACAGTTATGTTAAAATTATTATTTTCTCACTTGTCCGAAAACTAGATTATCCCTTTAAATTCACATCAAAATCCCACCTTTAGCAGACTTTGTTTTTTCAAACCTTGTTTAATCAGTGATCAGGAAATGATGGAGTAAAATTAACAATATAAAAATAAAAATTATGAATAAATTGGTGGAAAATTCAGGGATTTGATTTTTATTATTCTTTAAATATATTTCGTTTTTTCAACTATTTTGAGAAAATATTCCGTCCGGATAGTGAAACTGTATTAACATTTTTTTACATTTAGGCTCAAATTTTAATGTTGATCTTTTATTTTAGGAACTCTGTTGTTGAAAATTTGATCGGTTGATACATTTTGGGGGATCATGTTGAAAAGAAAAAATACGATTTTGACAGAGTAGTGTTATTTTTTAATTGCTGTTTAATTGCTGTTTAATTTAAAATAAAACTCTATGAAAAAAATCGCGTTATTGCTTACATTCTTTGCAATTGGTTTGCAGGTCCTGGTGGCCCAAACCAGGGAGATCTCAGGCAAGGTGACTTCAGCCGACGATGGTGGGTCTCTTCCTGGTGTTTCTGTATCTGTAAAAGGATCTACTTTGGGAACTATTACTGACACGAATGGTATGTTCAGGTTGAAAGTTCCTCAGGATTCCAAAAATTTGGTATTTAGTTTTGTTGGAATGGCGACTACTGAAGTTGCTATTAACAATCAAACTACTTTAAACGTAAAAATGGTTCCGGAAAACATCTCGGTTGATGAAGTAGTTGTAACAGCTATGGGTATTAGCCGTGAAAGGAGAGAACTCGGTTATAATGTTCAGAATGTAAGTTCTGAGGCTCTTGCCAATAAGCCGAATGCTGACATTGTTAATTCTTTAGCCGGGAGAACTTCAGGTGTTCAGATTACAAGTTCAGCCGGTGATGCCGGTGCATCTACGTTTATTACCATTCGTGGTGCTGCTTCAATTACCGGGAACAACCAACCTTTGTTTGTTGTAAACGGAATGCCTATCCTGTCAGGTCAAAAGGGTAGTTTAGGGGGTGGAAGTGCTGATGTCGGTGGTATAACTACCTCAAGCCGTTCTATTGATTTAAACCCGGAGGACATTGAATCGATAACTGTACTTAAAGGTGGAGCTGCTACTGCACTTTATGGGGTAAGAGCTGCTAACGGGGCGTTAGTTATAACAACAAAAAGTGGTAAGAACCTTGCCGGTAAAAAAATTGAATTCAGCAGTTCAGTTGGATTCGATAAAGTATCTCAATTGCCAGCGCGGCAACAAATCTTTTCTCAGGGATTCAATGGTGCCTGGGCTGGTGGTAACGCTGCTTCTTTCGGAGCTAAAATTGCTGACCTGGAATATGATGGAGATACATCTTATAAATGGGACCCAAATGGGAAACTTGTTGCAAAAGGAACAGGGAATGGAATGCCTGCCAGGTATTATGATCCTTATGATTTTTTCCAGACAGGTATTACCAAAAATAACAACGTTAGTATAAGTAATGGAAATGATATGGGAAGCTTTTACTTTTCATTGTCGAATCTGGATCAGGAAGGGATTATCCCCAATAATAAATTCGGAAGAACTACATTACGCATGAATGCAACTTCCAAATTGTCGAATAAAATAACAGTTGGTGGTGACATGGCTTATACAAATTCAGTTGCCTCTCAAGTTCAGAAAGGCTCTAACGTTTCGGGTATCATGTTAGGCTTGCTGCGTACTGCAACCACATTTGACAACAGTGCCGGATATATTTTCCCTGACGGCAAACAACGTAACTACCGTAATGGTGGAGGATATGACAACCCATACTGGACAGCAAATCAAATTTCATATGATGAGAATGTGAACCGTTTCACCGGAAGTGGAAATCTGAATGTTCGGTTTAACCAATTCTTTAGCTTATCATACAATGCCGGTATCGATTGGTATACAAGAAGGTATACCAATAAATTTGCCATTGATTCAAAGGCACAGCCAACTGGCTATATGGATGAATATATGAATTACGCAGGGAACTTTAACTCTGACCTTTTATTGAACTTCCAAAAGGATTTAACGGAAGGCTTAAACCTTAAATTTACCCTGGGAAACAATTTCTATTCCACTTACAGCAAATTCTTATATGGCGATGCAAAAGGCCTGTCAATTGCCGATTTTTATCAGCTATCCAATTCTCCAACCAATACGGTTAGCACTGGCATAAGTAATTATCGTACAATGGCTGTTTTTGGTGATTTGCATCTGGCCTATAAAAATTTACTCTATTTAGGAGTAACAGGCCGTAATGATTGGTCGACTACTATGCCGCAAGCTAATATATCAGCTTTCTATCCATCAGTAAGTTTGGGATTCGTATTTACAGAACTTGAAGGACTTAAAGATAATTCCATCTTATCCTATGGAAAACTAAGGGCATCTGTTGCACGAACTGCAAATATTGCCGGGGCTTATAACACCTCGAACTATTTTTATGCCGCCACTGCTGGTGACGGATGGACAGATGGTGTTCAGTTTCCATACATGGGGCAAACCGGATTTTCGCTTGGCGCAGGATTGGGTAATCCCGATCTGAAACACGAAACTATGGATTCGTGGGAAGTTGGTACTGAACTTCGATTTTTCAACAATAAATATGGATTTGATATTTCATATTTTCATAACTCGAATAAAGATTTGTTGATGTCAGTTCCGATTGCAGCTTCTACCGGATTTACTTCTGTTTTCATGAATGCCGCAACTATGGAATCCAATGGTATTGAAGTCAGTTTCAATGCAACTCCTGTAAAGTCAAGAAATTTCCAATGGGATGTTTTGGCCAACTTTACCAAAATGAAGAATACAGTTTTAAAACTTGCCGAAGGAGTTGAAAACCTTAGCTTAGGTGGATTTGTAGAACCTCAGGTCAGAGCTGTTGCCGGACAAGAATATGGCAGTATATTTGGTCTTGATTACATGAGAGATGATAAGGGTAATCTCTTAATTAACGATGATCCAACTGATAATTACCGGGATGGATTTCCATGGACGGATAACCGCTCAATGCTGCCAATTGGAAATACAAATCCGGACTGGACTGCAAATATTACCAATACATTAACCTATAAGAACTTTACCCTTTCCTTCATGTGGGATATTAAAAAGGGAGGTAATATGTACAATGGTAGTGCTTATGCTATGAATTATTTTGGCACCAGCGGACGTACTGCAACCCGTGAAGTATATTATACTCCGGAAGGGACAATTGATTTTACCAAAACCCCTGTAGAAAATATTGTTGTTTTTGATGGTGTTTATGGACATGAGGATGCTAGTGGCAACCCAGTTAGTAGTGACATAAAAAATACTACTCCTATTGTTTTGGATCAGGCATGGTATCGGGGACAAGGTAGTAACTTCGGCGGTGGACCTACCTCCGCAGCGATGGAGCATACGGATTGGATAAGATTAAGAGATGTAACTTTTAGCTATAATCTGCCTTTGAAGAAAAAAATTGTAAAAGCTGCTCAGATTTACTTTACTGGTAAAAACCTGTTGCTATTCACACCTTATACTGGGATCGATCCTGAAACTAACCTTGAAGGAGCTTTAAATAGTCAGGGTATGGATTACTTTAACAACCCGGGTTCAAAAACGTATCAGTTTGGCTTGAAAGTGACCTTTTAATTAACTTAAAAATTAAGTAACCATGAAAAATTATATATCTAAAATTTTTAAAGCTATAGGATTAGCATCTGTTTTTGTCCTATTTCTTTCTTCATGTGATAGCTGGATAGATACTGACATCAATACTGATCCGGATTCGCCTGCCGATGTACCTATGAATTTAATGTTACCCGCTATTGAGCAAGCTTTAGGTTTTAATATGGCCGGAAACGATATCGTACTCACTACGAATATGTGGATGCAGCAATTGGATGGAGTCGATCGTCAGGCCTATACAGAGGCTCGTTATCAGCTCGTTCCTGCAGATGTAAATAATGTATGGAATACTTTCTATACATCCATATTTATGAATGCAAAAGTTTTAATCAATAAAGCTGAGACTACCGTTGGTAAAGAATCACCTTACAATGCAGGTGTAGGTCGGGTTATTGTTGCTACTACCTTAGGAATTACAACTGATTTATTTGGCGATATGCCATTTAGTAAAGCTTTCAAAGGCAATGAGAATGTATTAACACCTGCATTTGATACCCAGCAAAAACTTTACGATACCCTAAATGTAATTCTTGATGCTGCAATTGCAAATTTAAATAGTACCACAAATGTTGTTGCTATTGGAGGTGATGTTATTTATGCTGGTTCCGCAGCAAAATGGAAAAAAGCTGCCTATTCAATAAAGGCCCGTCATGCATTGCAACTATCTGCAGTAAATGGCAATGCCGCCTATACAGCTGCATTAGCTGCTGCAGCTAATGGGTTTGCATCAAATGCCGATGATTATATGGTTCCCTGGAATGCCGATAACCACAACCCAATTTTCCAGTTTATGGAACAGCGTGTGGATGCGCGAATGGGGGCCACATTGGTTAATATGCTGAAAGCTACCAGCGATCCGCGTTTATCTTTCTATTCAGCCAAAGATGCAAATGGAGCATATGTTGGAAGTGTAATCGGTTCACAAAATGCAAATGCATCTAAACCTGGCAGTTATATTGCAGGTGCAACTGCTTCTTCAATTATCATGACTTATGCTGAATTGAAGTTTATTCAGGCTGAAGCTAATTTTAAGTTAAACAAACCTGCAGAAGCTCAGGCTGCTTATGAGGCTGCAGTGGCTGCCTCTGTACTTAAAGTAACTGGCGTTGCAAACACTGACTGGTTAGCCGCAAACATTAATGGAGTACCTGTTACTCTTGACCTGATTATGAAGCAGAAGTATATTGCATCATTTGGTACGAACCAGGCCTATGCAGATTACAGGAGAACCGGATTGCCTGCAATGACTATTCCAGCAGGAACAGTACTTCCTGCAATGCCTACCAGATTCCCATATGCTCAGGAAGAGATTACTTACAACGGAGCCAATGTTCCGGCGGTAACGATCAGTGATAAATTATGGTGGGATAAATAAACTGTTCATGGAAAATCATTAAATAAATAATCATGAAAAATATTATAAAATTATTGTTTGTTTTTATTGCATCCTTAACTATGCTGATTTCGTGTGAGCAGCTGGAAACAAATTTCGATGCGCTCACTAAAGCTCCGGATGCGAATGCCTCCTATTATTTGCAGTTTATTAATGCATCAAAATCATTTGAAACAGGCGTTTCTGAAGCTGGTGATTTAGTTGAAGTACAAACTAAAGTCAGTGTAGTTTTAATGGGTATGCCACAAAGTCAGGATATTACAGTTAAACTTGTCGCTGATCCTTCAAGTACAATTGGTTCTACTATGTATACCTTGTCTGCGAACAGCATTACTATTCCAGCCGGTCAAACTTCAGGTGCCGTCAGTTTAACTACTCATGCAGCAAAAATGCCCGTAGGCCAAACCGTAAAACTTGCCCTGAAAATAGATGCCGGAGATCATAATTCGCCAAATGCAAACGGGACAAGTTTATTGTATAATTTAAAACGTATTGAATTTTGTCCTCTTACCAACGCGCAGGCAGATTTTGTTGGGGCCTGGGGAGGTGATGACGCCACATATCCCAGTATTATTTCAATGGCAGTAGTTTCCGGGAAACTTGCAGTAAGCGGAATGAGTGTAGGATTCATGAACGATTTTTGGGGTGAAGATGTTGTTGCAGGTGGAACATTTAACATGACAGTGAAAGGTAATGGTTTTGTTGATATCCCAAGGCAGTATATTTATACCACTGTTTATAAAGGCGATAACAGCGATTACGAAATCAAGGGTTCAGGTAAATGGACAAATTGTGGTGCAAAACCAACTTTGTTAATAACCTATGACATCTATTATGTGGGAGAAGCTGAAGGTCTGGCATCCCAATACAAGGCTTATCTGGGTGGTATTCCATATTTAACTGCGAATATTACTTTGAAATAGTCAAAATCTAATGTTTGAAAGGGGGTGCTCAAAATAATTGAGCACCCCCTTTTTTAGTTCATATGCCTGTGACTGATTTTATCCGATAAATACCTCTTTTTGGTTTTAATTCTTTAGAGTGAATCACAATTTTCAAAGCTTATTGTAGTACTCAACCAAATTAATCAGAGCATCTTCCTTCTTAAAATTAATTTTCTGGTCCTTGATGTAAATTTTCATTTCAGTTTTATGGTCGTTTAGATTGTTGAGAAAACTTTTCGATGAATTCATTAAAAATACTTTCCCATTTCCGGATTTTCCAATAAATGCAATTTTGTCGTTGTAATAGTATTCTTTGGTACCACTTCCGCCCTGATAGTTAGTTGCAAAGCTGTCGTATGACAAGTCTTTGTAACGTTTAACGTACAGTGAAAAATTTCCATCAATAAGCAATTCAAAATAGCCATTAAGTTTTTTTTCGGATTTTTCCCTTAAAGCCGGATCATAAAAAAATACCTTATCTTTTAAATAAATATATTTTACAGCATCCGGACGATTCAAAGATAGCGTATCATTATTTCTTAAAATCTCAAATAAATCTTTGGCAATATTGTAGCGTAAAAGTACTTCATTCGATTTTCGGCCATCATTCAATTCAATTATACCTGGAAAAAATTCTTCATGCAAAAACGGAATTCCATTGACCCGAATTTTACTTTTTGATGAATAGTTATGTGAAGTAACACCATCAATTACAGTTGTAGATTCAACACGTGCACCTTCTGGAAGTTTTATGATTTTAAGATCCTGTGAAAGGACAATATCACTAAAAAGCAGAATCGTTAAAAATAGGATTACCTTTTTCATGTCAGTATATTTTTGATCTCTAAAATATTTTTTTGACTAAAGTATAAAAATAAAGAATTCTTTTTTGATTTAAAGTATCATCCTTGAAGTTAACAGGAGTTGTAAGGTGAAATCATAAATAAAATACAAAGATAATCACCTCTGATACATCATACATTTGTTTTGTCAAAAATCATTTATTCAAAATAGTTAAATTTTAATGGTGATATTTTATTTTAGAAACTCTGTTGTTGAAAATTTGATCGGTTGATACATTTGGGGATCATGTGGAAAAGAAAAAATGCGATTTTGACAGAGTAGTGATATTTTTTAAAGCTGTTTAATTGCTCTTTAATTTAATATAATTCTCTATGAAAAAAATCGCGTTATTGTAAACCACATTAAAAAGTGATTAAAATTTCATATTATAAAACATATTATTAATGCCTATGTTAGCATTTTTTTACATTTGCCGCCGATAAAAAGAGAGAATTTTATCCGTTTGCCTGAAATAATGAAAACATTTTCTCAATCTAGGTTAGGAATTGTAATCCAGCATCAACATGATAGATGTCCATTTCAATTTTGTTTGGAATGGACTTCTGATATAACCGGTGAAACGGAAACCGCGATTTTCGGGCAATTCAATTTATTCCTTTCGGATGAAACGTTTATGCATAAACACAAATTAGCTGATAAGAATCAGGTTTTTAGGATGTAATGGTGAAAATACATCGTTTTATACGCGATTCCGATAAAATATTTGTCCTGTCACATCAACTGATATTAACATTTTTTTACATTTACGCACAAATTTTAAAGGTTATTTTATTTTTGAAACTCTGTTGTTGAAAATTTGATCGGTTGATACATTTAGGGAGATCATGTGGAAAAGAAAAAATGCGATTTTTACAGAGTAGTGATATTTTTTAATGCTGTTTAATTACTGTTTAATTGCTGATTAATTTAAAATAATTCTCTATGAAAAAAATCGTGTTATTGCTAGCTTTTTTTGCCATTGGATTAAATGTCCTGGTGGCGCAAACCCGTGAAGTTACGGGCAAAGTTACTTCCGCTGATGATGGAGGTGCCATACCGGGAGTATCAGTTTCGGTAAAAGGGACTTCATTAGGGACCATTACCGACGTGAATGGAAATTTCGCACTTAAAATCACGACAGATACCAAAACCCTGGTATTTTCCTTTGTCGGGTTGGCTACCGAGGAAGTTGTTATCGGAACCCAATCGACTATCAATGTTCAACTTAAATCTGAAAATATTTCGGTTGATGAAGTTATGGTGGTTGCCTATGGAACTTCCAAAAAAAGCTCTTTCACAGGTTCTGCCGGTGTTGTGAGTTCCGAAAAACTCGAAACTCGTACCATTACTTCGGTTACTCAAGCTTTGGAAGGTTCAACAACCGGAGTACAGGTAACCTCATCTGGTCAGCCTGGTTCATCTCCAGATGTTCGAATTCGTGGTTACGGAACCTTGAATGGTGTTGCCGATCCTCTTTTTATTGTTGATGGTGCCCAGTATGAAGGAAGTATGGCAAACATTAGTCCTGACGATATTGAATCGATGACAATCCTTAAAGATGCCTCATCAACTGCTCTTTATGGTGCTCGTGCTGCTAATGGGTGTGGTCATGATTACAACAAAAAAAGGCCGGGTTTCAAAAGGAGGCGTTTCAATTGATATTAAGGCAGTTGGTGGAGTCGTAACTCAGGCAATTCCTTATTACGAAACTGCCGATCCGAAACAGTATTACGAATTAATGTATCAGGCCTATAAAAATTCATTAATTTACACCAGTAAAAAAACACCGGCTGAAGCTGCACAATTGGCTGCAACAGGCATTTACAGCCAATTAAAATACAACCCATTTAATGTGGCAAACGATCAGATTGTTGACGCAAATGGTGTGATTAATCCTGGTGCTACAGTAAAATTTCCGAGTTTGGACTGGTATGAACCATTAACTCAAACCGGATTCAGACAAAATTATAATCTGTCGGCTTCAGGTGGTGGAGAAAAGCACGACTACTTTTTCTCTTTAGGATATCATAATGAAGAAGGATATATTACTAAATCTGATTATGAGCGTATTAATACCCGAATGAACATCAATGTCAGCCCAACAAAATGGTTGAAAATGGGTACAAACTTTTCAGGTGCCATGACCAAAAGAGGACTTGCCTCTGGAGCTACTGGTAACACCAGCTATGCAAATCCGTTCTTCTTCTCCAGAAATATGGGATCAATTTATCCGGTTTATTTGATTAACCCAACCACAGGAGAATATATTCTGGATGCAGCAGGTCAAAAACAATACGACCTTGGAGGCGGCTATACCGAACATAGCATTAATCCACGTCCGGCAGGTGCAAATCCTGGACGTCACATCATTGCAGAACATGATTTTAATGCGAATGAAGCCTTAACCAATAACATTAGTAACAGATCTTATGCTGAATTGATCCTTGCCAAAGGATTAAATTTATCGACCAATATCGGTATCGACATCAACAACTCGAAAGATGCTGAGTTTGAAAACCAGATTGTAGGAGATGGTGCTCCAACAGGCCGGTACAATCAGGAACGATTTACACGGACTGTGGTAAACTGGAATCAATTGCTTAATTACAATACAACGATTGCGAACGATCACAACATCGAAGTTCTTCTTGGGCATGAAAGCTTTGACCGTCATTATACCGAAATGTACGGAATGAAAACCCAACTTATCGTTGTTGGAATTAATGAATTTGACAACTTTGTGACTCCAACAAGCTTAACGGGTTATTCAACTGATAAAACTAACGAAGGTTATTTCAGCCGGGTGAATTACAACTTTAGAGACAAATATTATTTCTCTACCTCATATAGAATGGATGGATCTTCCGTATTTGCCAAAGACGTCAGATGGGGTGGATTTTATTCAGTGGGTGCTTCCTGGAGAATGAGTGAAGAACAATTTATCAAAAACCTAAGCTGGATAGATCAACTTAAACTTAGAGCTTCATACGGTGAAGTTGGTAATGATAATCTTGGAACCAATACAAGTGACCTCTATGCTTACCAAGCTCTTTATGCAACTTTACCAAATGCAGAAGCACCAGGATTAGATTGGTCAAAAGTTGGAAACAGCAAACTTACTTGGGAAGCAAGTAAAAGTTTTGATGCTGCTGTTGAATTCAGCCTTTTTAATGACAAACTCAATGGTTCTGTGGAGTTTTACAAGAAGACTTCTCAAGACCTGTTGTATGATCAACCTTTGGCTCCGTCTATGGGATTGTCTTCTCAACCAAGAAATATTGCTTCTTTATTCAACCAGGGTTTGGAAATTGGGTTGGGTGGAAATCTGGTAAAAAAACTCAAATTTCAGATGGGATCTTAATTTACAGGTTTCTACTGTTATGAACGAAATTACTGCAATTCCTGACCCATTTATTAATGGTTCAAAAAGATGGGCTGAAGGACATTCGATTTACGACTATTATTTATACGATTATTATGGTGTTAATTCAGAAACAGGTGCTGCCCAATATCACATTTGGAAGTCGGATGAAAACGGAGTAACTACCAGACAGTATGATGCTGATGGAAAACCACTTTTAACTGAAAAATATACCGATTCAGAAAAAGGGTACACCGGAGATTCTGCTATTCCTGACTTTTTTGGTTCTGTTTCAAACAATTTGAAGTACAAAAGTTTCGAACTTGACTTCTTGGTTACCTATGCCGTAGGTGGAAAAATTCTGGATTACAACTATGCCGGTTTAATGAATGAAGGTAATTACGGTAGGTCTGTACATGCCGATCAGTTAAAAGGATGGAGAAATCCTGGTGACATTACCGATATTCCAAGAATGGAATATGGAAACACAAACATCAACCCAACTTCTGACAGATGGTTAACTGATGCCTCTTACGTGACTTTGAAAAATGTTAATTTCGGATACACCTTTAGCCAAAAAGCTGTTAGAGACCTGGGAATTAAAACCCTGAAAGTTTATGTTGCAGGTGAAAATCTTTATATGCTTAATGCACGAAAAGGTATGGATCCACAAGAAGCATTCAGTGGAACAAACAGTAATGTTTATCTACCTTCAAGAGTATTCTCTTTCGGTGTAAATGTAGCTTTCTAATTAATTCATTGAAAAAATTTACTTATTATGAAACAATATATCAATAAAATATTCTTAGTGGGGCTTATGCTGATCGCAGCCAGCTGCTCTGAAGAGTTTCTTGAAACTTCACCTACAAACTCAGTATCTCCAAGCAATGCCTTGTCGACACCAACCAATATGATGGTTGCATTGAATGGCATTCATCGTACCATGTATCAACAATCTGATCTCGATTCATACAATTACGCCGGTGAAGGTTATATCCTGCCGATGCTTGAATTCCCTGCCAGCGATGCGTTACACACCTCTACAGGTAACGGATGGTTCCGTTCCAACCTTCAATGGATCGTACATACTGATGCCAGTAGAGGCGATATCGCATGGGTTTGGTATCACTACTATCACATTATTGGAAGCGTTAATGCGATTATTAACGCATCAGAAGGAATGACCGAAGATGCTCTTTTATCCAATGTCCTGGGACAGGCCAAGGCTTACCGGGCCTGGGCTCATTTCAGACTGGTTCAGCTTTTTGCCAAGAATTATATGCACGGAACTCCGGCATCAGATTTGGGAATCCCAATTATGCTTTCAACGGATGCTCCATATGAAGGTCTGCCACGTGCAACCGTAAAAGAAGTTTATACACAGATTGAAAAAGACATAGAAGAGTCAATTGCACATTTCAAGAAAGCTTCACCAGCTCCAAACAAATCGCACATTTCTGGAAATGTTGCAAATGGTATCGCTGCCCGGGTTTATTTAGTTACAGGCGAATGGGCAAAAGCTGCATCTGCAGCTAAACTTGCCCGAACCGGTTATAACCTGATGGGGGAAACAGAATATAAAAGTGGATTTAACACCAACAGTGGTACCGAATGGATGTGGGGTGGCCGTCTGGTTTCCGATCAAACAACCTATTTTTATGCCTGGTTCTATTACATCGGAACAAATTTCAACGGTTCACAGAATAGGAGTAATCCAAAGATCATCAACAAAAAACTCTTTGATTTGATACCGGTTACTGATTACAGAAAATTATTGTGGCTCGAAAAAGCTCCAAATGAGGTTTTGGGACAAAAGAATGATCCGAATTATCCGGTTGCCGCCGATTTCACAGCTGCAGCTAAAGCAACAGAAGCAAAGTATGGTATGACATCAAGCTTCTATTTACATCCATATATGTCGGTAAAATTCCTGAACAAAGCGCCTGGAACTATTGATCCTGACGATGTACTTTACATGCGTGTTTCTGAAATGTACTTAATTGAAGCTGAAGCATTAGCTCGTGCCGGCGGACAAGACGCTGCTGCTGCTACAACATTGTTCGACCTTGTTTCGAAACGCGACAATGCCTATGTTAAATCAACAAAAACCGGACAGAATTTAATTGAAGAAATTAAGATTCAAAGACGTATTGAACTTTGGGGTGAAGGTCACAGGTGGTTTGACATGCTTCGTTATGATGAAGAACTTGACCGTACAGGTACCGGAGCATACGAAAGTCTATATCAAAAAGGATTTTATCAGGCAAAACCTTCTGAAAACGTGAATTGGGTATATCAAATACCTCAAAATGAGATTGATGCCAATCCTCAAATTGGACAGGCGAATCAAAATCCGAGCAAACCGCTCTAATGAAAAATAAACCAACTCAGGCCTTTTCTAAGCTTTGAGTTGGTTTGATTATGAACTAAATAAAAAAGCGGCTGACTTATTTTTTAAGTTAGCCGCTTTTAATTTGATATATAACAGGAAAAAAATGTAAAATCTAGTTTTTACTCAGGTTTGCGTTAAACCGAAATCCTATTCCGTGAAGATTAAGGATTTTAATACTTTCATCGCTGCTCAGGTATTTCCGTAATCTGGAAATAAAAACATCCAGGCTTCGGCCCAGGTAATAATCATCGGAGCCCCAAACCTGTTTAAGAATATCAGAACGGCTCAATACCTTGTTCGGATTATCACAAAAGTAGCGCAACAGTTCAGCTTCCTTGTAAGTCAGCGTTTTCCGCTCACCGTTGGCATCCAGAATTAAACTGTCAAAATAAAAATTAAATTGCCCAACCTTGTAGTAGTTCTGGTCGGTTGTAGGTTCATTTGTCGTGAGACTTCGTTTCAGAAAAATCCGTATTTTCAGCAGCAATTCTTCCATGCTGAACGGTTTGGTCATATAATCATCACCGCCAATGGTCAGCCCGGTAATGCGGTCTTCCGTCATCGAACGGGCAGTGAGAAAAATAATCGGAACATGATCATCTATTTCCCTGATTTCTTTGGCAACTGCAAAACCGTCTTTTTTAGGAAGCATTACATCGAGCAAACACAGACTAAACTTATCCGATTTAAATGCCTTCATGGCTAATTCACCATCTTCAGCTGAAGTCACCACATAGCCGTTTTGTTCCAGATTATCTTTAATAATGAAATTGAGGGTTTGATCGTCTTCGACCAGCAGAATTTTTTCACCTTGAAAGTTCATGACATTGATTTCTTAATTTTCAGGATAAATGTACTTCCTTTCCGCGAATTTTCGATAACATTTATTCGCCAACCATGTCTTTGTACAATTTTCTGCACATAATCCAATCCCAAACCGAATCCTTTTACATCATGCACATTCCCGGTAGGTACCCGATAAAACCGGGTAAAAATCTTTTTCCGGTAATCTTTCGGTATCCCGATTCCATTGTCATCGAACGAAATAATGTAGTGTTTTTTTGATTCTTCAAGCCGAATAATGATTTCGGGTTCAACAGAACAGTATTTGATGGCATTATCGAGAATATTAAATATCAGGTTGGAAAGATGAAGTTTATCAGCGCTGATCAGGATATTTTCAAGGACAGATTCAATCTTTACAGAATAGATCCGTCCGTTCTGACTATTTTTGAATTCCTGAACTGACTCATCCATAAAGGTTTTAAGTTCGATTTGTTCGAGGTTTAACTGTAGCCTGGTTTTTTCAATAGTCGCCATTTGCAGCAATTTTTCGACATGTGCCGAAAGTCGTTTATTTTGTTGTCCAACAATCCTGACATATTCGGATAAACGCCCGGGTTGCTCAATGATTTTCGGATTCGACAGAACTTTGGCCGCCAGTTCAATGGATGCAATTGGAGTTTTAAACTCGTGGGTCAGGTTATTGATAAAGTTTTTCTGAATTTCACTGAGCTGTTTTTGCTTAATGATTACATAAATTGCATACCCAAAGAAAATAACCACAAAAAACAAGATTCCATTTAATAAATACCAGACGATCAGCCTGGAATCGTAAAACTGAGAACGATCGGGGAAGTGAACCCCAAAATAATAGGTGTATTTCTCGCAAGTCGGTAAATTGCAGATTTTTTTGTGCTTAACTTCTTTCGGATTCGCCTTGTTGTAATGCTTGTCATACATGATTTCCTCCACACTGCAACGGGTCGAATCCGCCTTTTTCAAAGGTTTGGAGCGGGCATAAAGTGAATCCCGGGTCAGGGTATTCCCATGAATCATTTTTTTGGAATTGCAATCATAAATTGCAAATTCGAAGGTAAGATTCAGATTTCGTTTTTTGAATTCAACGGTTAAAAAGTGTTCCAGCAGCACCGGATCAATCACATCGTTGACATTGACCACATAGTAATTATTCGAGATTTGTTCAACCTGTCCCCCGCCGGCAGGTTTCGAAGGCCGGCCAAAGACCTTGGCATTGTATTCGCTGATCTGGCTCGCTACACTTCTTAGCGCACTGGTAGTTAATTGATGAAACTGCTTCTCATTCAGATCATAGGAGTTCTTCATGAAAAAAAGCTGTATAAGCAGAATCCCTACCACCGAAACAGTGGCCATAATAATCACAAAACCAATCGAATTTCGTTTCATTTTAAATCCATGTCTTTGATTGACCTCACGAAACTAAGTAAAAAAAGTGCTGATTTTATTCATTAACAACTCATTAACAAAAGTTTATTGCTATTAACATCAATTCGGGAAAAGGTTTTTTAGATTTGCATTTGTAGGATTAACAATAACCATTAAATTTGATTCCTGTTTTTGCAGGAAATTTGAATGTTTTACCATATTAAAATCAGTATATGAAAATTAGTATTTCGCTTTTGTTGGCTTTTCTCATCTCCATGCCTTTCGTCGATCAGGCACAGACCGCCAAATCACGCATTGCATTTGAAAAACTGCAACACAATTTCGGAACATTTAAGGAAGAACTTGGAGTGCAATCTGTCTCCTTCACGTTTAAAAACGATGGAGCAGTTCCGTTAATCCTGAACAATGTGCAGGCATCATGCGGATGCACCACACCCGCATGGACGCGGGAACCTGTTGCACCTGGTGCAAAAGGAATTATTAAAGTGAGTTACGACCCAAGAAATCGTCCGGGAGTATTCAATAAAACCATCCGGGTAAGTTCCAATGCCGAAAACGCGGATGTTGTACTAACCATTTTGGGAGATGTAACTGCCCGTTCCCGCACCATTGAAGAAGATTACCCGAATGAAATCGGACCACTTCGCGCCAAGACGAATCACGTTGCCTTTACCTCGATCAAAGAAAACCAGGTTAAAACAGATAGTGTTGAAATCATTAACAATTCAGCCCAGCCCGTTCAGTTAAGCTTTAAAACACCACCACCACACCTGACTGCAGTTTTTAAACCTGCCAAACTGGCTCCCAAACAAAAAGGATACCTGGTTGTCACATTTGATGCAACTAAAATAAAAGCTTTCGGATTCGTGATGCACCGGATTTACCTGAACATCGACGGACAGGATGACTATCGTAACTCGATTGCTGTAAGTACAACTTTGGAAGAAGATTTTTCAAAATTATCAGCCGAGGATTTAAAAAATGCTCCTATGGTTGCCTATGATTCAGAATCGTTTGATTTTGGCGATATTAAACCAAATTCAAAAAATGAACATACGTTTAACCTGAAAAATTCAGGAAAAAAGGATTTGCTTATTCGTGATGTAAAAAGTTCATGTGGTTGTACTGCTGTATCTCCGTCAAAAAACATGATTGCTTCAGGAGAAAGTGTTCCTCTGAAAGTGGTGTTTGACTCAACCGGGAAAAGTGGAAGACAGAATAAAACCATTACAGTCATTACAAACGATCCCAAAAATCCAACCACTATTCTGCGCATTTCAAGCAACATATTGGCTCAGTAAACTCCTAAACAGAATAAAAGAAGCCGGTCCATTTCTTTGAACCGGCTTCTTTGTTCCAATTATTTTCAAAAATTTTCAATTCATCCTTGCCGAAATTCTTTGCTGATCGTTACATTCGCATAAAATTACGGACCATCATGGGAGACCAACCCTTTTGCCATATCGAAAATGACCCTGAATATGCCGGGTTAAATGTAAATCAAGGCATTGAACCACTGCCTTCTGTGAATGAAGATTCGGTAAAACGATTCCTGAAACATAAGAAGAGACGTTCATTGTCAGTCGCGCAATTTGTGGAAGGCATACTGGGTGGTGATATAACCATCTTAAGTCAGGCCGTTACCCTGGTCGAAAGTTCCAAACCGGAGCACCAGGAAATCGCCCAGGAGATCATCGTTAAATGTTTACCTTTCTCCGGAAATTCAGTCCGTATCGGAATCACCGGAGTACCTGGCGTTGGTAAAAGCACTTTTATTGAAGCCATGGGCAAACACATTACTTCGCAGGGGAAAAAACTCGCAGTACTGGCTATTGATCCAAGCAGTGAAAGAACCGGGGGAAGTATTCTGGGCGACAAAACGCGAATGGAGGACCTTTCAGTGGATCCGAATGCCTACATCCGCCCATCCCCTTCAGCAGGTTCACTGGGCGGTGTTGCCCGTAAAACGCGTGAAATCATTGTACTTTGCGAAGCTGCAGGGTTTAATCATATTTTTATCGAAACTGTTGGCGTTGGACAAAGCGAAACAGCTGTACATTCCATGGTCGATTTTTTCCTGTTGCTCATGTTGGCCGGAGCAGGTGATGAATTGCAGGGAATTAAACGGGGAATCATGGAAATGGCAGATGCCATAACCATTAACAAAGCCGATGGAAACAATATTGAAAAAGCCGGCCTGGCAAGGATTCAGTATTCCAGCGCACTTCATCTGTTCCCTCCTACGGAATCAGGCTGGACGCCAAAAGTTCTGACCTGCTCGGCCTACATGAAAACCGGGATTCGGGAAATCTGGAATACTATCGATGAATATTTGGTTCATGTGAAAAATAATACTTATTTTCAACATCGGAGAAATGAGCAATCCAAATTCTGGATGTACGAAACCATCAATGAACATCTCCGAAATGACTTTTATCAGAACGAAAAAATCAAAGTCCTGATGGAAGAATCAGAAAAGAAAGTTCTGAAAGAAGAAATATCTTCGTTTATTGCAGCAAAAAAATTACTTGACTTTTACAATCAAATCAGGAAAAATAAATAAACACACTTTTAATAATCAGATTAATGAGAAATGTATTCGCAATTTTGGTATTTGCCCTGGCAGTTAGTTCGTGTCAATCGGCAAAAGATAAGTATTCGATAAAAGGATCAGTCGCTGGAGTTGAAACAGGCAAAGTCTATCTGCTAAGACTTGTCGATGGGAAACCTCAAAGCACAGATACGACCGATCTTGTTGACGGTAAATTCACCTTTAAAGGCAAAATGGAAATACCTGACATCCGTTTCCTCCGCTTAAACGAACAGGATTATTTTGCTCAGTTCTTCCTCGACAATTCCAGCATTTCGGTTAAAGCAAATAAAGACAGCTTGCGCGGCACTAAAATTACCGGCTCCCCAACGCAGGATATTTTCCAGATTTATATCAGTGAAATGGAAAAATTGAATAAAGATGTGACGGCGCTTCAGCAGAAATATCAGAATGCCATGTCGACCGGGAATACGGATGAAGCTGAAAAAGCAAAAATTGACTATCAGGCCATGATTGATAACAACAAGGTTTATACGAAAAACTTTGTGAATGAACATACAAGTTCAGTAGTTTCTCCATACATCGCATTGATACAGCTTGCCAATCAGATTGAAGGGACTGAACTGGAATCAATAACCAACAAGTTTGCTCCGGAATTGGGCGCTTCAGAATATGTAATTAAACTGAAAGAAATTGTAGAGGAACAGAAAAAAACTGCCATCGGCGTTGAAGCTCCTGATTTCACCATGAATGACACGGAAGATAAACCGGTTCAGTTATCATCGCTGCGCGGGAAAGTAGTACTGATTGATTTTTGGGCGGCCTGGTGCGGACCTTGTCGTCAGGAAAATCCGAACATCGTAAAACTCTACCAGCAATACCATGAAAAAGGCTTTGAGATTTTAGGCGTTTCACTCGACCGGACCAAAGAAGAATGGGTTCAGGCTATAAAAGATGACAATTTGAGTTGGATCCACGTTTCTGATCTTCAGTACTGGCAAAATTCGGCGGCTCGTTTATATGCCGTAAGTGCTATTCCACAATCTTTTCTGCTCGACAAGGATGGGAAAATCATCGGAAAAGGATTGAGAGGCGAAGATTTAGCTGAAAAACTAAAGGAATTATTTCCGGATTAGATTTGAACCGGAACATCAGATTTGAGCAGAAAAGCCGCAAAAAGCGGCTTTTCTGCTTTAAAAATCCCGTATCAGTAAAGGCAGTAATTCGGCCCGAAGAAAAACATTTCATAGTAGAAGTGTGTTGTTATACTGTTTGTTAATAATCTTTAGATGCTATCAGTTATGAGTTACGATTTATTAGTAGTAGGTAGTGGTCCGGGCGGATATGTAGCTGCCATCAGAGCCGCACAATTAGGCTTAAATGTAGGAGTTGTTGAGAAAGAAAACCTGGGTGGAATTTGCCTTAACTGGGGTTGTATTCCAACAAAATCGCTTCTGAAAAGCGCACAAGCCCTGGAATATGCCCGGCATGCTGCCGATTACGGTGTTTCAATTTCCGGAGAAATTAAACCCGACTTTAAAGCCATGGTCAAAAGAAGCAGAGGCATAGCTGAAGGAATGAGCAAGGGAATTCAATTTCTCTTTACCAAAAATAAAATTGAGGTGATTGAGGGTTCCGGCCGGCTCATCGATAAAAATTCAGTTGAAGTGACCGACGAGACTGGCAAAAGAATAATGTATTCGGCTAAAAACATCATTCTGGCAACGGGCGCCCGATCGCGCGAATTACCCAACCTGGAGCAGGATGGCGAAAAGATAATAGGGTACCGCGAAGCCATGACTTTGCCTAAACAACCTAAATCAATCGTTGTGGTCGGTTCAGGAGCAATCGGGAGCGAATTCGCCTATTTCTTCCAAAGTATCGGGACTGATGTCACCCTGGTTGAATATATGCCCAATGTAGTTCCGAATGAGGACGAGGAAGTGTCAAAAACTCTGGAACGTTCATTCAGGAAAATGAAAATGAAGGTTTATACCAATGCTTCAGTCGAATCGGTTGATACCTCAGGCGATTTATGCAAAGTAACCGTAAAAACAAAAAAAGGCGAGGAAATTATTGAAGCCGAAATTGTTTTATCTGCCGTTGGAATTGCACCAAATCTTGAAAACATCGGAATAGAAGATCTGGGAATTGTACTCGAAAATGGAAAAGTTAAGGTAAATGAGTTTTACCAAACCAATGTAGATAGTGTTTTTGCTATTGGCGATATTATTGCCGGACCGGCTCTGGCTCATGTTGCCTCGGCCGAAGGAATTGTTTGTGTGGAAAAAATTGCAGGTCTGAACCCACATCCGATCGACTATTCAAATATTCCGGGTTGTACTTATACCAATCCTGAAGTGTCTTCGCTTGGAATGACCGAACAAAAAGCCCGTGAAGCAGGTTATGAAATCAAAATCGGAAAATTCCCATTCACCGCCAGTGGAAAAGCGAGCGCATCGGGACATAAAGAAGGTTTTGTTAAACTTATTTTTGATGCCAAATACGGGGAATTACTCGGGGCTCATATGATTGGCGGAAATGTAACCGAAATGATTGCAGAACTGGTCGTAGCTAAAAAGCTGGAAATCACCGGTCACGAACTGATCAAATCGATTCATCCGCATCCAACTATGAGCGAAGCGATTATGGAAGCTGCTGCTGCTGCCTACGATGAAGTGATACATCTTTAAATGGATCATCTGTTGATTTTCAGACAATTTATTTTTATACGTCATAAATATTTATATTTTTGTTTTTTCCAAATCTAAAAAAACAAAAAATGAAGAAATCTGCTGTTCTGATTACTGTTGCCTTATTGGTGATGAATACTGCCTTTGCCGGTGGAATTTTAACGAACACCAATCAAAGTGCTCAATTTGCGCGTATGCTTTCAAGAAATGCCTCTATCGATCTGGATGCGGTATATTTTAATCCGGCCGGATTGACTCAGCTGCAAAATGGTTTCTATTTCGGACTTCACAACCAAACCATTACACAAACCAAAACCATTACAAGTGAATTTCCACTCCTGTACGATAAATATATTGGTGACGTTAAAGCACCAGTTTTCCCAACAGCCTTTGCTGTTTACAAACTCGACAATTGGGCATTTTCAGCCGGATTCGGACCAAATGGAGGCGGAGGTAGCGCCAAATACGACAAAGGACTTCCTTCATTTGAAAAACAAGTTGCCCGGATTGTGCCTCAACTTTCAGGATTAAGCGCCCTGGGATTTCCGGTTGCTGCTTACGGAGTAGATATTCAGTTCGAAGGTACTTCTGTATTCTGGGGAATTCAGTTGGGTGCCACCTACAAAATAAACGAAGTTTTATCGGTTTATGGCGGTGCACGCTATTTACCATCCGTGAATACCTATAAAGGAAGCATTAAAAACATACAGTTTGGACCAGTGGGAGGTTTGGTCAACGGACAAACTTATCTGGGCGGTGCCGCACAAGCCGCTTCAGGCAAATCATTGGCGACAGCAGGTGCTGCAGCCAGTTTACAACCTATTGTATCTGCCGGAGCCGGTGGTATGACATTTGCCCAGGCTGAGGGAGCCAGTATTATTTCTGCAGCTCAAAGGGCACAACTGGAAGGTGGCCTTCAAAGTCTGGGACTTTCTGCTGCTCAAATCGCAGGAATTTCAATAGCCGGAGCACAATCAACCTACAATACTGGTTCAGCGACGCTTGCTGCAACAGCCAGTATGCTGAATGCCAGCGGTGCAGCTTTGGCCGATAAAAATGTCGACACCAAACAAACCGGAGCCGGATTTACACCGATTATCGGTTTTGATATCCACCTCGACAAACTGAACATCGGATTAAAATATGAACACCAAACGACGCTGAAACTTACCAATGCAACTACTGTTGACGATACCGGCCTGTTTCCTGACGGTGATACATCAAACAGCGACCTTCCTTCGATTATTGCTGGTGGCGCCGACTATAAAATCACAGATAAACTGAAAGCCTCCGGCTCAGTTAATATCTACCTGGATAAAAATGTAAACTGGGGTAAAAATATCTATATGGAAGACCGCACCATTGATAAAAACTATGTTGAACTTGCATTTGGTCTGGAATATCACTTAACGGATAATTTTGCCCTTAGTGCAGGTTATATAAATTCGGATATGGGAGTTAGCGAAGCATACCAGAGCGATTTCAGCTACAGTAACGACTCGTACACAGCTGGCCTGGGGTTTCAGTGGAACCTGAGCAAAAAATTAGTACTCGATGCCGGGATGATGCTTACAACTTACGCAGACGAAACCAAATCGTTTACTGAACCTGCCCCGTTTAATACTTATTCCGAAACCTACGGGAAAGACACCTTTGCCTTTGCTTTCGGGATTGGCTATAAAATATTCTAGTATTTGATTCTCTCCTGAAAAGAGGTTGTTTCAAAAGTGCTAAACATCGATATTTACGTCATTGCGAGCGAAGCGAAGCAATCTGTTAATCAATAGATTGCTTCAGTCGTACCTCCTTCGCAATGACGCTTCGATCAACTTTTGAGACGGCCTCTTTTTATGTCCTGTTAAACGCTTTCAGCAACTAAATTAGTCAATCGGACTTTTGAATGGACAGAAGTATTGGCTTATCTTTGTTTCCCGATAATCCAAGCAAAAAAGACAAAATGGAATTGATAAATTTCACTTACCTGGGCATACTGATCGCTACACTGGCAGTTCCTTTAATTTTTATTGCCGACAAAAATATTCAGTACTATAAAAACCTGAAATACATCTTTCCGGCTATTCTGGTTACAGCAGCATGCTTTTTAATCTGGGACATCCGGTTTACAGCTGCGCAGGTATGGAGTTTTAATTTTGAATACACGCTTGGAATCACGTTCAAAGGATTACCCATCGAAGAATGGCTTTTCTTCCTTGTTATACCCTACTCCTGCGTTTTTCTCTATGAAGGCCTGAAAGTAGGACTTGCCAGGCATGAATATGCTAATTTTTTCCTGGCATTCAGCCTGATCCTCATGGTTGGTTTTGCGCTGATCAGCTATTTTTTCAGGCATCAGGGATATACCTTCATTACCTTTCTTTTATCGGCAGTTTACCTGGGCTACATTGTTTTCCGGAATAAATTTAAACAACACATCACCATGTTTTATTTTAGCTTTTTTGCTGCCCTGGTACCTTTCCTGATTGTGGATGGAATACTGACTTCCTTACCCGTACTTGAATACAATCCGGCATATATAATCAACATACGCATCCTGACTATACCAGTCGAAGATTTTTCTTATTTTTTCCTGTTGCTCCTCATGGTGATAACCATTTATGAAACACTGAAAGAAAGCAGGTATTATTAACTCCACTAATTAAGACAGGCCTGTATATCAAATAATTTCAAGCGATTTCCCCACTTTAACAAACGCTTCAACAGCCTGATCAATTTGCAGTTTTGTATGTGCGGCCGATAATTGCACCCTTATTCGTGCTCTTCCCTTTGGGACTACCGGGTATACAAATCCAATCACGTAAATGCCTTCCTGCAGCAATTCATCGGCAAACCTGACAGCCAGGGGAGCATCGTAAATCATAACCGGAACAATGGCTGTTGTGCCCTTTACCAGGTCGAATCCTGCAACTTCCATTTTTTCACGGAAATACAAGGCATTCTTCATGGTTCGCGCCGGAAGTTCAGTCGACCCGGTTAGCAAATCGAGAACCTTTAATGTGGCGCCTACGGTTGCCGGAGCCAGGGTATTCGAAAACAGGTAAGGACGTGACCGCTGACGAAGCATTTCTATGATTTCCTTTCGTCCTGAAGTACAACCACCGTTTCCGCCACCCAGCGCTTTACCGAATGTAGTGGTGATGATATCTATTTTTCCAGGAAGTCCAAAATGTTCTGCGGTACCCCTGCCGGTTTTCCCGATGTAACCCGAAGCATGTGAATCATCGACCATGATCAGAGCATCATATTTTTCGCATAATTCAACGATTTCAGGAAGTCGGGCCAAATCGCCATCCATCGAAAAAACACCATCAGTAACCACCAGCCTATACTTTGCTGACTGTGATTCCTTCAGGCAATTTTCGAGTTCCGTCATGTCGGAATGTTTATAACGGGCACGCTGAGCTTTGCACAGACGTACACCATCGATGATTGAAGCATGATTCAGTTCATCGGAGATAATGATGCTGTCGTCGCCTAAAAGTGGCTCAAAAACACCTCCGTTGGCATCGAATGCGGCACAATACAGAATGGTATCTTCAGTTCCCAGAAATTCGGATACTTTTTGTTCCAGTTCCTGGTGAATTTGTTGAGTCCCGCAAATAAAACGTACCGATGAAAGTCCAAAACCCCAGGTTTCCATGGTTTCCCGGGCTGCTTTTATGACTTCAGGATGATTGGCTAATCCGAGGTAATTGTTGGCACAGAAATTTAAAACTGTTTTACCCCCTGATACCTTGATCTGTGAACCTTGAGACGAAGTAATAATCCGTTCGTTCTTGTATAATCCCTGCTCTTTTAAATCCTGGAGCGTTTGTGCTAAATCCAGTTTAATTTTCCCGTACATATTCCGAATGTTTAATTTTAAAACAAAGTAATGGATTCAGCAGCTGAAAAAAAGTGATAAAACGCAGTACCCGGTCTTTTAAAAAGATATTCCGCATTATGCAATCCATTGCATATTCTTGATTTCATTCAAAAACTGACAAAAAACAAATTCAGTTTCAGAAAACGCTAAAATAAAACAGTTTTTCTGTCTTATTCAGCTTTTTTTTTCATTAATTGGCTGATATTTATCAGACTTTACAAAAGTGCAATACTATGAAAACAATGGTTTTAACCGGAATCAGGAAGATTGAGATGATTAACCGGCCTCAACCGATGGTTAAAACTCCGGATGAGGTACTGATCAGGGTACTAGCGGTAGGAGTTTGCGGTTCAGATGTGCATTATTTTTCTGAAGGAAAAATAGGATCACAGGTAGTCGAATTTCCTTTTACCGTCGGGCACGAATTTTCAGGAATTGTGGTTGATGCAGGTTCTGAAGTTACCCGGGTTAAACCGGGCGACCTGGTAGCCGTCGATCCATCGGTACATTGCGGAACCTGCGATCAATGCCTGGCTGGCAGGCCTCACACCTGCAGAAACAACAGGTTTCTGGGCTGCCCGGGACAACTCGAAGGCTGCCTTGCTGAATACATCGTCATGCCTGAGTTTACCTGTTTCCCGCTGAATGAGAAGTTTAATCCCACAACTGCTGCCCTTATTGAACCGTTAACCATAGGAACCTACAGCGTTGAACTGGCCAATTCCGTTTTTCAGGAGCAAACAATCGGTATTTTTGGAGCAGGGCCCATTGGACTTTCAGTTTTGATGGTATTAAAATCCAGACAGGCTGACCGTATTTTCTGTTTCGAACCGTTGGATTACAGAAGGGAAAAGGCGTTTGAACTGGGAGCTGATTTTGTTTCAGACCCTTTTAAAACAGATGCTTTTGATTTTACACGGGAAATTGAGCCGCTTTTGCTGGACCTGGTTTTTGAATGCAGCGGCGAACAGAAAGCAGTGGATGACGCGACTAAAATTTTGAAACCGGGAGGAAAACTAATATTGGTAGGAATTCCTCCGGAAGCAAAATATGTTTTCGACATGGATTTGATGCGACGAAAAGAACTCATCATTCAAAATGTACGCCGGCAAAATCATTGTGTCGAAAAAGCTATCCGGTTAATTGAAGCGGGATTGCCGGCTGAACAGATGGTTACGCATCGTTTTGTGCCGGAGGCCACGCAGCAGGCATTCGATATGGTTGCAGACTATCAGGATGGAGCCATAAAAGTTATGATCGATTTTTCCCAACAATAAGTTTTTGGTGAATAATCAGAAGAAAGCGTTAAAATGTTGCAGGGAAAATAGTTTTTCATTTATTTTCGGCACTGAAGTATTACTAATTTTTTTCATATCATTGCAGTAAAATTATCTATCAATGAATCCAATTAAACCCAGAGTAATTAAAGATTATGACAAGCTTGATCCGCAGACTCAGGAAAAAATAAAACTTGAATATCCCAGCGGATACAGCGAAAATTTAATCTATTTCAACAACAAGGATGGCAAGCTGGTAAGCGCATTGCCTTTCGAAACAGAAGACAAATATTATCTGGTTCGGATGACTGTTTATGAAGCAGAAAGAATTATCGAGGAAGATGATGATTACGACAGCACAGGCTCACTGAAGGATAGCGCCAAGGAAAATTACGAAAGTAAATATGGTGACGATGATATCCTTGCAGAGGACGCTAATGTCGATGAAATCGACGATGTGGCTGACGATAATGACAATTTCGATGATGATGATGAAGCAGGCGGTGATGACGATGATGACGATGATTAATATTTTGTCACCGCTCGTTGTTTTTGAATCGTCAATTGTTGCTTTTAACAGAATCTTCAGTTGAACAGATGATCTGATTGTATGATGTATCAGGATGTTGAAAAAGCCTGAATTCAATTCATATTTCAGAAATCGAGCCTGAACGGATCAGCCTGATTGGCAAACGATTTCCGGTGATACGGCGAAATTCCGATTTCCCTGACCATCAATCGGTGAAACAAGGTCGGATACCCTTTATTTTTTCGCCAGTTGTACTCCGGAAATTGCTGATGAATGGAGTCCATAAAATCATCGCGATAGGTTTTGGCCAGAACGGAAGCCGCCGCTATAGACAGATATTTACCATCGCCTTTCACAATGCAGGTATGCGGAATCGTCGGGTATGCGTTGAACCGGTTGCCGTCAATCAACAAATATTCCGGTTTTATTTTGAGCTGTGCGATGGCCCTGTGCATGGCTAAAAATGAAGCATTCAGGATATTAATCCGGTCAATCCCGGAATGATCAACTATTCCTACCCCATAAGACAATGCCTGTTGTTCGATGACAGGACGAAGGGCATACCGTTGTTTTTCGGTCAGCTTTTTGGAATCATTCAGCAAATCGTTCTCAAAGTTTGCCGGTAGAATTACCGCTGCAGCAAACACCGGCCCGGCCAGACATCCCCGGCCAGCCTCATCACAACCAGCTTCAATCCTTCCTTTTTGCAGAAATAAAAGGAGTTTATCTTTTTTCATATAAAACAATGTCTAATTCGGTTAATGTTATTTAGGCATAGACAACCTGAAACCCGGAACCCGGAACCTGAAACACGAGGGCACGAACGCACGACTACACGACAATCACGAAGGTACGACAATCACGAAGGTACGAAACCTGAAACCCGGAACCTGAAACCTGAAACCTGAAACTTTTTCAAGTATTGGCACAAATCTGGATGCTACCCCAAAGCAATTCGGCCGTTTTATCCCAGCTGAATTTATCCTTTTGTCCAAAGCCTTTTTTAATTAGCGATTCCCGAAGCTCCAGTTCCAGAAAGATTTTTACCATAGCTTCTGAAATCTGACTCATCGAAAACGGATCAACATACAAAACCGCATTTCCGCCCACTTCAGGTAATGAGGTTGTATTGGAACAGATTACCGGCACTCCGGAATTCATGGCTTCAATAACCGGAATACCAAAACCTTCAAAAAATGGTACAAAGGTTAATGCCAGGGCTGCTCCCAGAACCTCATGCAACTCTTCATTACTGAGCCTGCCGGTAAAAATGACATCTTCCTTGTTGCGCATTCCTTCATAAGCCAGTTCGATATCGTTCGTTTTAAACATACTTTCACCGACAATCAGCAGTTTTACATCCGAATCAACTGTAGTCCGGAATGCATCATAGGCACGAAGCAATCCGCAAATATTTTTTCGCGGATGCAGTGAACCGATAAACAGGAAATAGTCCTTCCCATCTGAGAAGATATTTTTAGCTTGCTGCTTTTCCTCATCCGAAGTAGGTGTATACATGGTATTTACTCCGTTGTATACTACATCAATTTTATCAATGTCAATTTTATAGGTGCGGGTGATATCCTCCTTCGAGAAAAACGATACGGTCACAATCCGTTTGGCTTTCCGGGCAAACCGCGGAAAAAAATGATTGTAGTATTTCGCTTTCAGCCAGGGAAGATCTTTGGGCCGGTGAGCAAAATTGATATCGTGAATAGCAGCCAACTGATTTATCCGCGTACGGAGCGACAAATATCCGTCGGGCGAAAAAAACAAGTCGGCCTTATACTTTTTCAATATCCGTGGAATCTGAATTTCGAACCAGATATACCATAGAATCGGATGTCGGGTTGGAGGAGATAACACGATCGGGATAACATTTTCAGAAAAAATAAATTCTTCGGCAAACGGGCGGTCAAAAATAAACAGAAACTGATGTTCCGGATGATCGCGCGTAATTCGTGACAGAGTTTCCCGGGTAAACCAACCGATTCCTTCAAGTTTTCCCTGAATCAACAAACGGGTATTTACTGCAATTATCATAGATTTTAGTTGAATTTTTGAATTCTAATCAAATGTACTAAGTCTGTTCAAAAAATTGTTACTTTTGAAGCACTTTAATCAACCCAGGAAAAGTTATCCGCTTGAAACGAAAGTTTTTTACAAATCTTTTACTGCTCCTTTTTCTGAATGTTTTAATCAAACCTTTCTGGATATTCGGAATCGACCGCACGGTACAAAATATGGTGGGGAGCGAAAGTTATGGATTATACTCTTCGCTTTTGAGCTTCTCCATGATTCTGAACATTTTGCTCGACCTGGGGATTACCAGCTTCAACAATAAAAACATTGCACAACACCGGCAATTGCTTCAGAAACACGTCAGCAACATTGTTGGGTTAAAGTTTCTTCTGGCTGGCGTTTATGCCATCGTTTGTTTGGTAACTGCCCTTGTAATCGGGTATGATCAAATTCAGATTCACCTTTTGTTATTCCTGGTATTCAATCAGTTTTTAATCTCATTTACGCTTTATCTGCGTTCAAACATCAGCGGACTGCACTTGTTTCGTACCGACAGCATACTATCGGTGCTTGACCGGTCGCTTATGATCGCCATCTGTTCGGTTCTTTTATTTACCAATGTAACCCATCACACCTTCCGGATTGAATGGTTTGTTTATGCCCAGTCAGCAGCCTACCTGGTTGCAAGCCTGCTGACTCTCGGAGTAGTTTTGGCGCATACGGGAAAACTGAAATTTAATTTGAACCGCCGGTTCCTGATCGTTTTCCTGAAAAAAAGCTATCCCTATGCCTTGTTAATCTTACTGATGTCGTTCTACAACCGCATCGATTCGGTTTTGCTTGAACGATTATTGCCCAATGGAAAAGAACAGGCCGGGATTTATTATCAGGCTTTCCGTCTGCTCGATGCCATCTCGATGTTCGGCGTTTTATTTGCCGGCCTGTTATTACCCATTTTTGCGCGGATGATTAAGCAAAAAGAAGACATTGGTTCACTGGTGCAGTTTTCTTTTTTACTGCTTTTTGTCCCGGCAGTCATCATCAGCCTTTCTTCAGGATTCTACGATAACGAAATCATGAGATTGCTTTATTTGAGCAATATCGAACTGTCAGCTTCCATTTTACGACTCCTGATGATTAGTTTTCTGGGTATTGCCACCACTTATATTTTCGGAACACTTCTCACTGCCAATGGAAGTATCCGCCAGTTAAACTGGATGGCGCTTGCCGGAATGGGACTTAATGTTACCCTGAATTTAATCCTGATTCCGCAACTTCATGCTCTTGGATCGGCCTGGGCAAGCCTGGCGACGCAAATTTTTACGGCTTTGATTCAAACCATATTAGCAGTTATAATATTAAAACTGACCATAAATTATCGTGTTTTAGGTAAATTGGTTCTGTTTATTGGTTTTGTTTTCCTGGCCGGATATTTAAGCCGGCAAATCAACAACTGGGTAATGGGGTATGCAGCAATGATTGGCAGCAGCGTTTTATTTGCTTTTGTAACACGTCTGATTAATTTGCGGGCCCTGGCTTCGATCATCCGAAATGAATAGCACATGAAAAAACGATATACTCCGGAAGACATGCAAAACGAAGCCGAATTCGAACTCTTAACTGTCGTTTCGCATCAGAATCTGCGCGATTTTGTGCTGGAACAAATCCGGAAAGAAAAATACATCATCCGGATTTATTCGGTCTACCAGGTTTTCATGATGATCCTGTTTGCATTTTTCCTGACCCGTAGCATTGTTCTTTTCGTTAGAGGTTTTCATGAACCTTTCACTGGAATTGGTATCGCTATTCTGTTTTCATTTTCGATATTGATCGTTGTTCACGAACTGCTTCACGCGTTGGCCTATTTTCTTTCCGGAGCCCGTAAAATTTCCTTTGGTCTTATCCTGAAGAAATTCGTGTTTTATGCTTTGGCCGACCGGCAGGTGATTGCTTCCCGGGCTTTCCATTTTGTTGCATTAACGCCTTTTGTTGCGGTAAAACTGGTCTGTCTGTTGGCTATCCTGCAATTCCCGGGTGATCGGCTGCTGTACTTTTTTCTGAGTGTGATGTGCCTGCATTCCTTATTCTGTGCAGGAGATATAGCCATGCTTGCCTTTTACAACCTGCACCGGGGAAAGGAAATTTACAATTACGACAACCGGGCTGAAGGAAAAACCTATTTTTACATCCGGAAAAATATTAAAATATGACTTTATTCGAAGCTGTTGTTATTGCCGTTGTGGAAGGAATCACCGAATTTCTGCCCATCTCATCGACCGGACACATGATAATCACTGAAGCCTTGCTGGGGATGAACATCGATGAATATACCAAAGCATTTACGGTGAATATACAGTTTGGCGCGATCCTTTCGGTGGTAGTACTGTATTGGAAAAGATTTTTTGTCATCAATTCAAATACCGAACTTAAAAATCCTTCTGGAAATGGGTTTATTTTATTCGTTCAACGTTTCGTCTTAAAATTTGAGTTCTATTTCAAATTGCTGCTTGCCTTTATTCCTGCTGCCATTATCGGTTTATTGGCCAGTGATTTTATCGATAGTTTGCTTGAAAATGTAATGGTAGTAGCAGTCATGTTACTTTTAGGTGGTATAATTTTGCTTTTTGTCGACAATTGGTTTAACAAAGAAGATAAAAACCAGGAAGTCACCTATCCGAAAGCGCTGAAGATCGGATTTTGGCAATGCATTGCAATGATCCCGGGCGTTTCCAGATCGGCAGCTACCATTATCGGGGGAATGACTCAGAAACTGAACCGGAAAACAGCTGCAGAATTTTCATTCTTCCTGGCTGTTCCAACCATGGCTGCCGCTTCGGCCTATAAATTACTTAAAGACTACAAACATTTTAATGTGGATAATATAGGCATCCTGATTATTGGCAATATCGTTGCATTTATTGTGGCCATGATCGCCATTAAAACTTTTATCACCTTTCTGCAAAAACATGGATTTAAAGTATTCGGCTGGTACCGGATTGTAATTGGATTGGTATTAATTATTTTATTACTGATGGGAGTTGACTTGAAAGTGGTATAGCAGAAATATTAAAACAGATTGTATTGTAGAGAATTATTGATTAATAGACATGATTTGTACTTCAGCGTCTTTCTTTACCATGGTGGTAATTGGACAAATGATCGTTGAAGGGTGTGGAATCTTATTGAGCAAGTTTGTCTGCACAACAAGCACTGGTCTCGTCTTACCTGCCTCTGTGCCAATCTGAGGATTTAAATCGGCTATCCAAATTTCGAATTGTTTAATCTGCATAACCAAGTTCCTCAAATTCGTTAAGTATAGAAAGTGAGTCTTCTTTTACAAGTTCTGATTCTTTCCTCAACTTATCCTCAAGGATTATTCTTTTCTGAAGTTTGTTGTAATACTCAATCGCCTCATTGATGTACCTATTTCTTGGTTTTTTCATTAAAGCCAATATTTTTTCGGTCTCACCGAAGATTGATTCGTCAATTTTCAAGGATACTGTTTTCATGATGTCTGGGATTTATATCACAAAGGAATATCATTTTAGTATACCTTTTCCGTTGTTTCAGACAAAATCCGGAAGATTCCGAATGAATTAAATTTGAAGAAGTTAATTTACTATGTAACCTGCCAGCGATTGGAAAATATGTCAGCGTCGAACTGAGATTGAAATAGAGAAAAGGATCACCTGAACCAAATTCAAGTGATCCTTTTAGTTTTATGGTATTTTATTGCATGCTGTCCGTATCCTCCTGATTGTTTCCTCCCTGCCAATCAGTTCGCAGATTTCGAATAAATCGGGACCACTGGGGCTACCCACCAGGGCCAGGCGAATCGGAACCATAACCGCCCCGAATCCCCATTCCTTTCCGGCCATAAAAGCTGAAAAAGTTTCTTTAACGGGTTCAACCTTCCATTCCTGAATGGTTTCAAAAAGTTCTGAAATGGCCTGTAATTTTTCATTGGTATCGGGTTTCCATTTCTTCTGAATGGTCTTTTCGTCATAATTGTCAGGAGCCTGAAAAAAGAAATGTGCCTGTTCCCAGATGTCCTCAACAAATTCGCATCGTTCCTGAATCATTCCTACAATTCGCTCTACATTCTTCAGATCTGCAGTAATTCCTTTTTCATTCAGGACGGTTAAAAACAAGGTAGTTAATTCAGCCGGAGATTTTTTTTGCATATAATGGCGGTTGAACCATTTGGCCTTCTCCGGATCGAACCGGGCTCCTGATTTTACCACACGCGAAAGATCAAAGCTTTCAATCAGTTCATCCATGGAGAAAAATTCCTGTTCAGTACCCGGATTCCAACCCAGCAGAGCCAGCATATTGATAAAAGCTTCAGGAAAATAACCGTCTTCACGATAACTTCTTGCAATATCTCCGGTTTCATTGTCTTTCCAGGGCAACGGGAATACCGGGAATCCCATCTTATCTCCGTCGCGTTTGCTCAGTTTTCCTTTTCCTTCAGGTTTCAGGATGAGCGGAAGATGGGAAAAACGCGGGCGGTTTTCTGAAATGCCCAGTGCTTCGTAAAGTAAAATATGTAAAGGCATGGATGGAAGCCATTCTTCGCCCCGGATAACATGCGTAATCTGCATGAGATGATCGTCGACCACATTGGCCAGATGATAAGTTGGCATACCATCCGATTTAAAAAGGACCTTATCGTCGAGCTGATTGGTATTAAACGATACGCGGCCGCGAATCAGATCTTCTTCAACAATATCACGGTTTTCAGGCATTTTGAACCGGATCACGTACGATTTTCCACTTAGTAATTGTTCCGAAACTTCCTTCCCGGAAAGATTAAGTGAATTTTTCAATGTGTTCCGGGTATGCAGATCATAAGAAAAAACCTCCTTCCGGGCTTCAGTTTCTCTGCGGATTTTATCCAATTCCTCCGCTGTATCGAAGGCATAATAAGCAAATCCGTTTTTGATCAGTGAATCAGCATATTTTTTATACATCGGTTTTCGTTCGCTCTGCCGGTAAGGTCCCATTGTACCACCAAATCCGACACCTTCATCAGGTACCAGACCACACCATTTCAACGATTCAATAATGTATTCTTCGGCCCCGGGCACAAAGCGGTTCTGATCGGTATCTTCAATGCGTAAAAGGAAATCGCCCCCGTGTTTTTTTGCAAACAAATAATTAAACAGGGCAGTACGGACTCCACCCATATGAAGCGGTCCTGTTGGACTTGGAGCAAACCGGACCCTCACTTTTCTTTCCATGATTTTTACTGATTAAAATTTCGTCGCAAAGATAACAATTCTGAAGGTTGTGAGTCGTTTTAAACAATCACTACAGGAAAAAACACTTTTATCGCTGAACGCTATCCGCTTATTAATTTTTATTAACATGATTTTTCACAGGCTTCCGGTAAAATGATTTGTAAATAGGCATATATGCATATCTTTGGAATTTATTTTTCTAATTTTCATACCATTTAAATTTACTAATGAAACGATTTTTTGCGATTGTCGCTTTCCTACAGGTTCTTATGCCTGCTTTGGTAAAAGCTGACGAGGGAATGTGGTTGCCTGCTTTGATTGAAAAGCTGAACATCAATCAAATGAAGGAAGAGGGATTTTCGCTGAAGGCAGAAGATGTATACAGCATTAACCATTCCAGCCTGAAAGATGCCATTGTTTCACTTGATCACGGATCATGTACCGCCGAACTTATTTCAGACGAAGGCTTACTCCTGACCAACCACCATTGTGGTTTCGATGAAATTCAGGAACACAGTTCCATTGATCACGATTACCTGAAAGATGGATTCTGGGCGAAATCAAAAGAAGAAGAATTGTCCAATCCGGGCAAATCGGCTACTTTCCTGATCCGCTTTGAAGATGTTTCAGAAAAGATATTGCCAGAGTTAAATGATAAGATGACTGAAGATGAACGAGGCAAAAAAGTTCGTGAATTGTCTTCAGCCATTGAAAAAGAAGCCATTGGCGATACCCAATACGAAGCGCGTGTTCAACCGCTTTACAACGAAAACAAGTATTACCTGTTTATTTATGAAACATTTCGGGATATCCGTCTGGTTGGAGCTCCGCCACAGTCGATGGGAAAATTCGGAGGTGATACCGACAACTGGATGTGGCCCCGTCATACTGCTGACTTCAGTATGTTTCGCATTTATTGCGGAAAAGATGGAAAATCTGCCGCTTACTCCAAAGACAATGTTCCTTTCAAGCCAAAATACCACCTGTCCATCTCGCTCAAAGGCTATCAGATGGATGATTTTGCAATGATTTTGGGCTACCCCGGCAGTACCCACCGTTACGAAACGTCATTCGGAATTGACTATACCATGAAAGTTTCCAACACGGTAAAAATTAAAGCGCGCAGTGAAAAGCTTCGAATCATGCAGGAATTCATGAGTACCTCCCGAAAAGCACGAATCATGTATTCGGCCAAATATGCCCGCAGTTCGAATTACTACAAATACAGCATCGGACAAAATGAGGGACTCCAACACCTGAATGTTCTGGAAAAAAAAAGACAACTGGAAGATCAGTTTACGAATTGGGTGAATGCCGATCAGCAACGAAAAGCCAAATACGGGGAAGCGCTTAAGCTGATTTCGGATTCGTATAAAAAAACTGAAGATGAAACCGCTTTTGAATACATGATGGAGACCATGGTTCGCGGACCGGAAATCTTCTATTTTGCATACCGTACCAGGCCCCTTTATGATGCCTTAAAATCGGATAAAAATTCGGAACACATCAGCCTGGCTACTGAACGGGTAAAAGGAGGACTGGATGAATTCTTTAAAGACTATGATTCGGGAACAGATCAGAAAATTGCAGCCGCCCTTTTTCGGATTTATCAGGAGAATGTTGCTCCACAGTATCATCCGCCATTTTTCAGAACCGTAAAAGCCAAATACGGTAACGATTTCGAAAAATACACCAAAGAACTTTATGACAATTCAATCTTTGGAAGTCAGGAAAGGTTAGTCAATTTCTTTGAAAAACCGAAAGCTAAAATTCTTGTAAAGGATCCGCTCTTTCAGGTTTCGCTTGAAATATTCCGGATGATGAGTCTGATTGGTGATGAAACAGGCAAAACGACTGAAGCCCTTGCCAAAGGGAACCGCCTTTTTGTTGGTGGTCTGTTGGAGATGGGAACTGACAGGAAATTTTATCCGGATGCCAATTCAAGCATGCGCATGTCCTACGGAACTGTTGGTGACTACATTCCGAGGGATGGAGTTAAATACAACTATTTCACCACTCTACGCGGATATATTGAAAAAGAAATACCGGGTGATGATGAGTTTGATGTACCTGCCAGACTGAAAGAACTTTATGCTGCCAAAGATTATGGCCGTTATGCCGATGCGGATGGAAATCTGCGAACCTGCTTCATCACCAACAACGACATCACCGGAGGGAACTCCGGAAGCCCTGTGATGAATGCCAAAGGTGAATTGATCGGTATTGCCTTCGACGGAAACTGGGAAGCCATGAGTGGTGACCTGGCATACGAAAACGAACTTCAGAAATGTATTAATGTTGACATCCGGTTTGTTCTATGGACAATCGATAAAATGGCCGGAGCTCAAAACCTTATTGATGAAATGACTATTGTGAACTAAGCTTGTCATTTGCTGCGCGTCATTGATTGTCATTAGCTTCGCGTCATTGAAAGTCATTTGTTTGTCATTTGCTGCGCGTCATTTAAATCATTGACAATTGAATGACAATGAATGACTTTGTACTTAAAATTTGGCACTTAAAATTTGAATCTTGGAAATCACTATTTATACCGATGGTGCAGCCCGTGGAAATCCCGGTCCGGGAGGATATGGCACAGTGCTGCTTTCCGGACAATTCCGGAAAGAATTGTCGGGTGGATTTGAACTGACAACCAATAACCGGATGGAACTACTGGCAGTAATCATTGGCCTGGAAGCCCTGAAAATCGGAAATTCAACGGTAACCATTTATTCTGATTCGAAATATGTTGTTGATGCCGTTGAAAAAGGCTGGATATGGAATTGGGTTAAGATACGGTTCAAAGGAAAAAAGAATGAAGACCTCTGGCTGCGGTTTCTGAAAATATATCCCAAACACCAGGTGAAATTCATCTGGGTTAAAGGACATGCCAGCATTCCGGAGAACGAACGGTGCGATCAGCTTGCCGTTCAGGCGTCGATGCTTCCCCGTCTAAATAAGGATACCGGTTATCTTGCAAGCCTGTAATCCTCATCACCGGAATCTGAAGCAAAAAAACTATTTTTACCGATTCAAAAGAAACCTGAATGAAAGCCCTTTATAATCTCTCCATTTTATTCTATTCCATGCTGATCAAACTGGCTGCTCCTTTTAATATCAAGGCAAGGCAAATCAGCAAGGGGCGCGGGCAGGTTTTTGACGGGTTAAAATCCAAAATAGAACACGACAAACCGATTGTCTGGGTTCATTGTGCTTCGCTGGGCGAATTTGAACAGGGACGCCCTGTTATTGAAGCGATCCGCAAACAGCATCCGGAATACAGGATTTTCCTGACATTTTTTTCACCTTCCGGTTATGAAATCCGCAGGAATTACGAGTTGGCCGACTACATCTGTTATCTTCCGGCCGACACCAAAAATAATGCTCAAACCCTGATTGAGCTGGTTCGCCCTGAAATAGTATTCTTTGTGAAATACGAATTCTGGTTCCACTACATCCACGAATTGAACCGGCGAAATATTCCGGTCTTTCTGATTTCAGCCCTGTTTCGTAAAGATCAGCTGTTCTTTCAACATTCACCCTGGGGAAAATGGTATCGCCGGATGCTGTATGGATTTGAACATTTTTTTGTACAGGACGATCAATCAGTTGAATTGCTCAGGCAGATCGGGCTTACCAATGTGACCAAAGCCGGCGATACCCGGTTCGATCGGGTTGCCGAAATTGCACGCAACGGGAAAATCATTCCGGTCATCGAAAAATTCAAGGGACACGCTCAACTTGTGGTTGCCGGAAGTACCTGGAAACCCGACGAAGAATTATTGGCTCAGTATATTCACAGTCATCCGGATGTCAAATTCGTCATTGCTCCTCACGAAACGAAGAAGGGAAACATAGAACGGTTGATAAACCTGTTGAAAAGTCCGGTTATTCGTTATTCCGAAGCAACAGAAAATGAAGTTATGAACAACCAGGTATTGATTGTTGATACCATCGGGATCTTGTCGGCAGTCTATAAATATGCTGATTTAGCATACATTGGAGGTGGTTTTGGCGTTGGCATCCACAATACCCTCGAAGCAGCAGTTTTTGGAATGCCCATTGTCTTTGGTCCGAAATACCTGAAGTTTCATGAAGCAACGAGCATGGTTGAATTGGGTATAGCCTTCCCTGTAGCTGATTACACATCACTTCAATCCATCCTGGATATATTATTTGCAGAAAATGGGGAAAGAGACTTGATTTCCCGCAAATGCGTTACCTTTACCAATCAGAATTCAGGAGCCACTATTATTATTTTAAATAAAGTTTTCAACAAACTTTGAAACTTCAATCGCCCGGATTCAATAAAAAAAACAATCTTCCACAAACAGCTTTATTTCAGCCGATTTCAAGGCAATAAAAACCATATTACATAAAAATAAATTTTCGTTTCCGGAAACTTTTCTGGAAAAACAAAATGTTAATATATTCATATTCAATATACTAACATCTTCAAGTTGATAACTTTTAAAATTATTCGTGAAATTCGTATTCATTATTTTAAACATTGCGCCTATATTGCATCCAACAAAAAAACACCAGATGGAGAGGATTTTCTTCGTGTTTTCAGCCTATTATCTATTATTAAAGCTCAAATTTTTTGGTTTATGACATTCAAAAACGTGGCAATCGAGCCCCAGACAGGGAAAACGACGTACTCCCAGGATGAAGCATACAATGCTTCGCTGAACTATTTCAAGGGAGATGACCTTGCTGCAAGGGTCTGGGTAAACAAGTATGCATTGAAGGATTCGTACGGACATTTGTACGAACTGACGCCTGATGACATGCACCGGCGACTCGCATCGGAAATCGCAAGAATTGAGAAAAACTATCCAAATCCGCTGACGGAAGCGGAGATTTTTGCGCTTCTGAAAGACTTTAAGTACATCGTACCGCAGGGAGGCCCTATGACAGGCATTGGTAACGATTTTCAGATCGCTTCATTGTCGAACTGTTTTGTTATCGGAAACGATGGGAACTCTGATTCGTACGGTGGAATTATGAAAATTGACCAGGAACAGGTTCAACTGATGAAACGCCGCGGTGGTGTTGGTCACGACCTTTCACACATTCGCCCAAAAGGATCACCGGTTAAAAACTCAGCATTAACCTCCACCGGTATTGTTCCGTTTATGGAACGTTATTCCAATTCAACCCGGGAAGTGGCCCAGGACGGTCGCCGTGGGGCCCTCATGTTGTCGGTTTCTGTAAAACACCCGGATGCCGAATCATTCATTGATGCCAAGCTTGAACAGGGAAAGGTAACCGGCGCCAACGTCTCGGTAAAAATCCACGATGACTTTATGCAGTCGGTTGAAGCAGGTGATAAATACCTCACACAATATCCGATTGATGCAAAAAATCCTAAATACGTAAAGGAAATTGATGCGGCCGGTCTTTGGAGTAAGATTGTACACAATGCATGGAAATCAGCCGAACCGGGTATTCTGTTCTGGGATACCATTATTAAAGAATCCGTTCCGGACTGTTATGCTGACCTTGGCTACAAAACCGTATCAACCAATCCCTGCGGCGAAATTCCTTTGTGCCCTTACGACAGCTGTCGTTTGATTGCAGTAAATCTGCATTCCTATGTTGAAAATCCGTTTACACCAAAGGCCAGGTTCAATTTCGAACTGTTCAAAAAACACGTCGGATTCGCTCAACGCATGATGGACGACATCATTGATCTGGAACTGGAAAAAATTAACGGCATTCTTGGAAAGATTGACGCTGATCCCGAAAACGAGGATATCAAAAACATCGAACGCTCGATGTGGTTGAAAATACAAACCAAAGCCAAGGAAGGACGCCGTACCGGCGTTGGGATCACCGCTGAAGGTGACATGCTTGCCGCTTTGGGTCTGCGTTACGGAAGCGATGTTGCAACTGATTTCAGTGAAGAAATACATAAAACAGTAGCTCTTGAAGCCTACCGTTCATCGGTTAATATGGCAAAAGAACGTGGTGCGTTTACCATTTTCAGTGCTGAACGCGAAAAAAATAACCCGATGATTCAGCGTCTGCGCGCCCAGGACGAAGAATTGTACCAGGAAATGGTCAAATCCGGCCGTCGGAACATCGCCTTATTAACTATTGCACCAACCGGAACCACCAGTTTAATGACCCAGACAACTTCCGGAATCGAGCCGGTATTCATGCCTGTATATAAACGTCGCAGGAAAGTAAATCCGGGTGATAAAAATATAAAAGTCGATTTTGTAGATGAACTGGGTGATTCGTGGGAGGAATATGTTGTTTTCCACCACAAATTCAAAGACTGGATGGTAATTAACGGATTTGAACTCAAGAAAAATTATCCTGAGGCTGATCTGGATGCATTAATTGCCAAATCACCTTATTACAAAGCCACTTCGAACGATGTTGACTGGATGAATAAAGTTCGTATGCAGGGGAAAATCCAGAAATGGGTCGACCATTCCATCAGTGTAACCATTAACCTTCCGGCGGATGCTGATGAAGAACTGGTGGGCAAACTGTACTTCGAAGCCTGGAAAAGCGGCTGTAAAGGAGTTACTGTTTACCGTGACGGATGCCGCTCAGGAGTATTGATCTCGAATAAAAAAGAGGATGAAGTTGAAGAATCGCAAAACAGCATCTTCCCAACAACAAGACCAACCATCCTGGAAGCTGATATTGTTCGTTTCCAGAATTCAAAAGACAAATGGGTTGCTTTTATCGGAACCATTGATGGCCGTCCATACGAGATTTTTACCGGTCTATCCGACGATGAAGATGGAATTCTTTTGCCACGCTCGGTGGTCAGCGGGAAAATCATTAAAAATGTCAATCCCGATGGTACCAAACGATACGATTTTCAATACACCAACAAACAAGGCTATAAAACAACCATTGAAGGTCTGTCGTACAAATTCAATCCGGTATTCTGGAACTATGCCAAACTCATTTCAGGAGTGCTGCGCCATGGTATGCCAATTCACAAAGTTGTTGAAACGGTTACCAGTCTGCAATTTGACAACGATACCATTAACAGCTGGAAAGCAGGTGTTGCCCGTGCACTGAAGAAATATGTTCCTGACGGAACAGAGGCCGATGGAGCAGTATGCGGCGAATGCGGACAACGCAATGTGATCTACCAGGAAGGGTGTTTAACCTGTCCCGACTGTGGAACATCCAAATGCGGATAATCAATTGTTTTTTTATTTTATACCAAAAAGCTCAATATTCCCGTCGTAACCTTAAACGGGTTTATTATTCGGGCTATATCCCAGTAAACAATTACTTTGTAATTTCATATTTTGATATTTTATGCTCAAGGGAATTTTGTCGTACACCCCCTTATATATCTATGGGATTAGATTTGGATTATATTGACGGACAAACACCAATAGATGAAGATGAAAACAATATTTATCAGCACTTCGGGAAGCAGACCAGGGAAATTTTGAACCTTTAATACTTTTTGCGGAGTCATAAAATCGAATCTTTTCATATTTGGGCAATCAAAAATATACTCTTTTAAATCTCACAAGCTGAATCTCATCGACACAATCAGATTTCTGCCTCCTGAAACAATTCCGGAGGAATAGGACCGGTAACGTTTGTTGAGCAAATTTTCAACCCCGGCATTCATGCTCAGATTTTTCACCAGCTGAAATGATGTTTTGAAATTGAGTGTCCACCATGCAGGCGAATACGGTTCTCCGTTGGCATCGGTGGCATAAATTTCAGGTTTTTCCTTTTCACTGGGAGCTAAGCCGGCATTCGAAATTTCGCCGTTAAACCGGGCATATAAATCAAGTTTATATTTTTCGGCTGAATAACTCAGGTGTGAACTTCCAAAGAAAGGTGCAGCATGACGAACCGGATCACCAAAACTGTCTTCACCCCAGGTATAACTAAGCGAATTTTTCATTGTGATTTGCGACGAAAACAATAGTTCCATCGAGAAGCTACCTCCATAAAGACTTGCATAATCAGCATTCACCATCGCTTCCACTTTGCTCATTGAACCGTCGTAGTTGATCGAATCTTTCCCATTGAAACTAAAATCGCTTCGAACCATTGCATCATCGAGGAAAGTATAAAAAGCATCCAGTTCGAACTTAGCTAACTTCTGAAAACGACGTATGATGCCAATATCAACGCTGCGGGCATACTCGGGTTTCAGACCCGGATTGGGAACCAACACATTTCCCGGAGTCGATTCAAACACTTTGGCCATGTCGTCGATATTTGGCGAGCGAAAACCGGTTGATGCACTTGCATTAAGCTGCCAGTTTTCGGTTGGGTGATACACAATACCCAAATTTCCGGTAGCAGCTCCATGTTTATTGCTGAATTCGGAAAAAGGAAAATCATAAAATTCGGTTGAGAATTTACCTTCCAAACCAGTCAATGTATAACGTCCGCCTGCAAGAATGGTAAAATAGCGGTTAAGCAATAATTTATAACTAAAGTATGCTGCCAGGCTGCTTGTTTTTGAACCATCGGGATAACGGGTATCGATGTTTTTGCGCTCACCGGTAAGGAGGTTACGCGAAATACCCTCTGATCCCACCCTATTGAAGGTTCCTTCCAAACCGTAATAAATAACATTGTGTCTGTCGATTGTCTTGTCCAGATCAATATTCAGGCTGAAAATATCCACATTCTCGGTTCGTTCATTTAATTCTTTCTTATTCAGTTTGCGGTCAAGCCGGCTTTCTGTATAGTTTTGCCAGCCTGCTAAAAAGTCCACCTTGTCAAATAAACTTGTTTTTTCAGTGTATGAAAGTTGAAGTGAATGCAAGCCCCAGATTTGCGGACCATAATACCAATCACCGTATTTCAGTTTATTGTTGCTGTACTGAATCAGCCGATCGTAACGCGGAATATCCGAAGTTCCGGAATAATGAAAAGCATAATTCAGATCCAGCTTTTCACCCGGGCGATATCTTAATTTGAACATCGAATTGAATTGCGAGTAGCCTGTATAAACCTGCTTCCTGGAATCGGTATTCTCAGCGATCTGATCACTTCCGGAGTTAATAAAGGAATTGTGAACAACATACTGAGGACGCAGGTATTCAGCCGGCCCGACAGTTCCCATTTTCAGGTCATCGAAACCGGTATAGGTCAGGCTGATTAAGGCGGCCCATTTTGCTGAACCAAAATTTACATCACCATGAACAGTTTTTTCAAAATTTACGCTCGAATAACGGGTAAAAATACTTCCCCGATGGCTGTAATCTTCCGAACTGGATAATTTCGGTTTCAGCATCTGATAACTTATTACACCGCCCAAAGCATCACTGCCATAAATGACCGATCCCGGCCCGAAAATCACTTCGGCACTTTCAATGCTTCCTGCATCCAGCGAAATTACATTTTGTAAATTCCCGTTCCGGTAAATGGCATTGTTCATCCGGATTCCATCGACGACCAGCAACAGGCGGTTGGCCGAAAATCCGCGGATCATCGGGCTTCCGCCACCCATCTGACTTTTCTGAATAAAAACCCCGCTTTTGTATTCCAGCAGATCGGCGGCAGTCTGAGGATTCTGGAAATCGATCTCTTTCCGGCTGATTGTAATAATTTTATTTGGAATTTCAAGTCTGGACTGTTCGCGCCGGCTGGCCGAAACCACGATTTCATCGATACGAACAGGATCTTCGGTCAACCTGACTATAAAATTATTTGCCCAAAGATTCTGATAACTGGTTCGTAGTCCGACATAGGAGGAATGTGCAAAACTGATCCTTTCGGCGTCTTTAAACAGGCTGATATCGGCTTTTCCTTCCTTGCTGGTATGAACTGATAGCTGGTTGGCATAAATTACTACGCCCTCAACCGGCTTGCCGGTCTTTAAATCACAGACCACAACCGACTGGGCATAAATAAGCTGACAAAAAAATGACAGGAGAATCAGGAATAGTGTTTTCAATCCGGTTTTTTTACAGAAAATTCGGAAATTGATTATCAATAACTATGCCTTTTAAGTATGTTTTCAGGAATCTCATGGGTTAAATACAGAATATCTGGGAAAAACCTGCCATTCGATTTTTGGAATCGGCAACTTTGTATATTGAAATTAGCGAACAATAAAAAGGTTTAAAATATGAATAATCAAATCATTTCGGGTTCATTTGTTCAAATCAGCACCAGCGGTTGCAAACGTTAGCATATATCTGGAAGTGCTGGTTTTTTTTATGTCAGTCCTTATATTCTAAAAAGTTTATCAGTTTGAGAAAGTGATACAACTTCAAATTCACTTATGTCAATATTTTCGGGTACTTTGTCTCTAAGTATTGGGACAATATACTGTCCACTTAGCTGATTAGCAACATCTGCAATTGTATTTATTTGATTGTCGTGAATATTTTCAAGCTGGTCATGCATAACAAAGTGGAGGCAGTTTATATCTAAAGAATCTGCAAATTTCATATAGGCAAAGTCAAATGCGGCAATTTGACCTTTCTTTTTACCTGTACTAGGATTCCCTTCAATATTCGTTACAATCAGTTCATATCCTTTATCAGTTTTTTGGGTACTAAGAAGATAGTATTCACCATAAAGTTGATTGGAAAAGTCTGAAAAATATTTATTGAAAAGTGTAATACGACTCTGAATTAAATCATCTCCTGAAGTAATACCTTCATTAATACCATTAAGTTCGGTTTCAATATTTCTTAATTTCTCAATTGACGATTCCCATAATCTTTTTTGTTCTTCGAGACTTCCTTTCTTTTCTGAAAGTTTGTTTAGCTCAATTACGATTAATTCAAGGTCTTCTGTAAACCCTGATTTTTTTATTTTTATAGTTAATAATGACTCTATCCTCTGAAGTGCTTTTAGCCTTATTTTGGTTTGATTTATTGAAACTTCTAATTCCGGCAGTTCTTTTGTTATGTATTTCAGTTTTTCGTTTAATAAATCATTATGAAATTTAATTGTATCTTCAAAAGACACCTGCAAATTAAGAATTAAGGAATTTGCTCTTTCATAAAGCTTTTTGATTTGAGAAGAGTCAATATTCGAGTGTTCATTTTCTAATTCTTCCTTACTTTCAAGAATCAAATCCCGTCTCATTTCGAGCCTACTTAATAAAGTCGAAACTGAGTTGAGCTCAGCTTTGGTTTTATTTAATTCATCAATGTCATCGCCGTAATTTTCATTTATTACAAATAGATTTTTCTTTTGACTTAACTCTTCAATTTTAGAATTAATAAACGTCAATTGTTGTAGAACTAAAGAAAGTTCCCCTTCTTTCCTTAATCTTTTTTGGAAATTCGCTTCTCTTTTTTTACTCTCAGATAATTTTTGTTTTTGGTCAAGTTCATCAGTATTAATCCCTAACCAAAATAGATATAAAGCCTCATATACTTCGGAAGAAGCGAAAGAGCTAAGGACCTTTACAATATTGGTCATTTTATTTTTTTCATCTCTAATGTTCTTTGAAATAATTTGTCTGAAAGTGGGTTTATCAACTTCGGATTTAAAAATGAATTCCTTAAGTTTTTTATCAAATTCATTATTATTGGTTATGTTCTCGCCATTTACTGTTTGAATCTTTTTACTTCTCTGTAAGAAATTTCTTCTAATCAATACATTTTCCGAGGTTTTGTCCTCCAAATCATCAACAAGTTCAATTTCAATAATTATATCGTTCTCTTTCAAAAAGTTTTCAACAAATGTATTTGGCTGTTTTTTAAATTCAGTGTCTTGATAAATATTTTTACCGTCACCTCCAAAGCAATAATCAACAAGTCTTAAAACTGTAGTCTTACCAACATTATTTCCAGTTGATGTTTTTGAAAGGTCTTCAGGTGTTTCGTCAACAATAAGATTTATACCTTTATGAAAGGTAATTTCTCTTATTAATGAGTCCCTGTTTAATATTTTTACTGATTTTAGAAACATTTTTCAATCAATCTGTTTTCTGCATTCTTAATGGCACCAATAATAAATAGCCAATCCAAAACAAGGGTATAAAGATTCAAACTTATTTCTAATTCTGAATTAACTTTTTGAAATAGTTCAAAATAATCAACCTTCTTTTCATCAGAATCAATAAGCACTTCAATCACTTTGCTTCCAAGAAAGTATAAGTCTCTATCTGGCTTTATGTCGCTACTAATTATCATTGTCTTATTGGCTCCTCAAGTATTTTACACCTCATAAAGGCATCTACCATAACAATTAAAATACCCATTTTTATTGATTCAATTGGCAAACTAGGACTTAAGTTTGAACTTGATTCTAGAATCTTCCAAATTTCATTCTCAATATTTTCAAAGATTAAATCGGCATTTTGTCTAATAATTTCAATGTTTTCATATTTTCCCTTTTCCTTCAAATAAAGTGATTTAATATTTTGAAGTAAAAAATCTTTTTTACTGGAACCTTGTTTTTCTATTTCATCATAGATACTATTTAGCTTACCTTGATAAATGCTGTATTCTTCAATAACTGGCTTGTATGAAACAACATTGTTATACTTGATTTTTTCTTCTGTAATTGGAGCATTTTTACCAATCGCGTCAAATTCATCTTCCAATAAATTAGAACCAATTTGATTTATCAGAATACTTAATATAGAGGGATATTTAGCTATTGTATTATTTCCGCTTTGAAGAACATCCATTTTATTTTCGTGTTCTCTTTTCATAGTTTTAAGAGTTTCCACGGAATATTTACTTGTGTCGTTTGTTTCTATATGATGATTGGGACAAAGCAATATTAAATTTTGATAATCTGCTCTATCATTATCCGACATATTTGGATTAAACCTATCTGCTTTATGTGTATTTTGGTTTGCATCCTCAATGTGGCAAATGTTCGAGAAATTTGTATCATCTTCCCAGTTCAGGAACTTAACATCACATCCAGAAAATGCACAACGATTACCTGAAAGAGTATAAAGTCTTTTGATTGTTAAAGTTGAATAATTTCTTGATTGATTATTTGCCATACTTTTTTATTGTCAAATGTAATTATTTATCAGCATAATTCCATTTTTTTCTTTCAAAATGGCTGGTAACTAGTAACCAGAGAAAAGCTTTTAGTACTTTCCTGAAATTTGGATTATTCCCGATCCGCTATGCTATTTTATAATTGCTTGATTTTTTGATGAGTTAAAAATAAACGGTTATGTTTGCAAATCAAATCTAGTGATGGTGTTTATTACTTCTTTTTCAAAATCCCTATCCATCGTCGCCCTGTTAAAAATTTCAGTGTTCTGTTAAGTTTCTTGCCATTCAAGTATGTTTTTTCGTTGTCCTGTTAAGATTCTGAGCGAACGAGTAAATACTTTTGCCGTCCTGTTAATATTTTCATCGCCCTGTTAAGTTTCTGGCCGTCCTGTTAAGTTTTTCAGTGTCCTGTAGAACAGGATGACGAAATATTATACCAGATGCCCAAACGAAAAACAGGTTCCTTTTTCAATCAAAAGGGTGACTTTTATTTGAAACAGGACAAAAAAAAACTCCGCAAATACGGAGTTTTTTCAAACCGAATTTAAGCTTTTGCTTCCGCAGTAACTTTCGCCTTGGAAGCATTGCTTGCTTTCCAGTAGTCGCTGCTGTATCCTTTCAGGCGGTCGGCATTGCGCCAGAACACATACTTGCCGCAACGGCGGATTTCGTACATGGCTTGTTTCAGGCAGGTAAAAGCCTGGTCGCGGATAATCATTGCTTCGCTGTCTTTTTTCCGTTCGCTCTTTGTTCCAGAGCGACTGTGCTTCGAGGCAAGCACCGGCACGGGTGGGCAGACTGGTTATCAGACTCCAGTCCAATCCTGCATGGGTTAAAGCATCCTCATCGTCGACACACCAGTGATATTGGTCTTCAGATTCCTGAAGATAAACATCAACCGGCATGTTGGGCGGTACAGTATTTTCAGGGTTAATAGCCTGAATAACGGATAAAAGTTCATTGTAATCGCTTAACGAAGACATAGCAGATTGATTTTGGGATTATAAAAAAATTGTCAGCTAAAAGTTAAAACAATTTGACAACATAAAAAAATAATTTTTTAATGGTTCTACCACGAATTTAATGGGAAATATGATTTTTTATTAAATACACAGGGTTCATTTACCCAGTGCTATTACATGAAGGTCTTTCAGACCTTTGGAGAATGCACAGAGTTGGCAATAAGGGGCAAAGCCCCAATATGTATAAGCATAGAACGAATTGAAAAGGAGTCCTATGAGTTTACCATTAAAATAGCAGTAGAGCCTAATTTATATATTTTCAACAACTCATTTATTCAACTATCTTGCACTGTATTTGATGAATGATTAAAAAAAAAAATTGATCAGGAATGGAAAGCAGTTTTTTCAGTCAGATAGCCCACCAATTTGAAAGACCGTTTCAAAATCCGGTCCTGGTTTTTGCCGTCATTTTATTTATCATTCTCCTTTCCCCGATTTTGCTTCGCAAACTCAAAATTCCGGGAATTATCGGATTAATTATTTCAGGCGTTATCATCGGGCCCCATGGACTGAATGTACTCGAACAAAATTCGGCCGTTAAATTATTTTCCACGATCGGATTATTATACATCATGTTCATTGCCGGATTGGAGCTTGATTTAAAAGAATTTCAGCGAAATAAAAATAAAAGCCTGGTCTTTGGATTTTTGACTTTTACCATTCCCCTTGTTATTGGATTTCCGGTTTGCTACTATTTTCTTGATTACAGTTTTACCGCCAGCCTTCTGATTTCAAGCATGTTTTCAACCCATACCATGGTTTCGTATCCCATTGTCAGCAAATTTGGGATCTCGAAAAATGAAGCGGTTGCCATTACAGTTGGGGGAACGATTCTGACAGATACCGCTGTCCTCATACTTTTAGCTATTATCCTGAACTCAAATAAAGGAGATTTGAGCCTGGCTTTCTGGATACAGCTGGCAGCTTCACTGGCCGTATTTTCGGGCATTATGTTCTTTATTATACCCAGGGTAACCACCTGGTTCTTTCAGAAACTGGAAAGTGAAAAAACCTCGCATTACATTTTTGTACTTTCCGTCGTATTTTTTGCCGCTTTCCTGGCTGAACTGGCAGGGGTAGAACCTATTATCGGAGCTTTCGTAGCTGGTCTTGCACTGAATAAGCTCATCCCCTACTCTTCAATACTGATGAACCGGATTGAGTTTATCGGGAATTCGATCTTTATCCCGTTTTTTTTGATCAGCGTTGGGATGCTGGTTGATCTGTCAGTTTTGCTGAATGGCCCTGCTGCACTCATTATAGCCATAACTCTTTCACTTGTGGCCCTAACCGGCAAATGGCTGGCGGCCAGTGTGACTAGTTCCATATTCAGCTATTCGGCCGATCAGCGCAAACTTATTTTCGGATTAAGCAGTTCTCATGCCGCTGCTACCCTGGCCGTTATCATGGTGGGTTTTCAAACCGGGATCATCGGTGAATATGTTCTTAACGGTACGATTTTACTAATTCTTGTTACCTGTTTGGTGGCCACCCTGGTTACTGAAAATGCTTCACGTCAAATCCTGACTTCAGAAAAAGATGAGCCTGTTCTTAAAAATCCCACTTCAGAAGATGAGCACATTCTGATGCCGATAGCGAATTTAAGCAATATGGAAATGCTGCTTGAGTTGGCAGTCTACATCAAAAATAAAAAATCAAACCACCCGATTACCATACTTTCAGTAGTACCCAACAACGAAGAAGCGGAGAAGAACCTGGTAAAGGCCAGGAAGAATCTGCTATCGCTGGTAAATATTGCCTCGGCAAACGAAACCAGGGTAAACATTACAGCAACCATCGATTACAACATTGCAGGAGGTATCATCAGGGCTTCGCGTGAATTAATGGCCGATACCATCATCATTGGCTGGCCGGGAAAAACAGGACTGATTGAGCGGTTCATTGAAACAAAAACATCTTCAATCATATCCAGAACAAGTAAAGCCGTATACATCTGTAACTTTGAATATCCGCTGGTCAGCCATAAAAGGCTTGTGGTTGTTTGCCCTCCTTTAGGGGAACTGGAACATGGCTTTGGAATCTGGCTTACCCGAATGTCTGCTCTTTCCAAAGAACTAAGCCTGGATATTTTCTGTTACTGCAATTCCAAATCAAAAGAAGCGATCACCACTCAGTTAAAGCAGTATAAACTGGGAGTCAGTGTCTCCTTCTCACCATCATTTGATTTGCCTGATGCTGTGCTCCTTCATCAGTATGTTTTACCCGAAGACCTGCTTGTATATATTGCAGCCCGCCGCGCTTCAGTTTCGTACGATGTGTGTATGGAAAATATTCAGGAAAAGCTCGAAAAAGAATTCGATTCAACCAGTAAAATCATTATTTACCCCAGAACTTACCATGTCGACAGCAAATACACTGAATATGGTGAAATGAATGCTGAACCATTAAATCAGGGCCTGGAGAAGGTTCAGAAAATTGGCCGGGATTTGGGGAATCTGCTGAAACGGGGTCATCAGAAAAATTGAAAATTTAATACCTTCCGGAAACCGGATTGAAATTCGAACCCAACTTTTTTAAGCGCTGAATCATGACGCAATATTCCACTGATGGGTCTTGTTTACCTGCAATCGCATCCACAAAAAAAGGCCTCCAATTCAGGAAGCCTTATAGTTTATAACTAATCCCTTTCGGGAAATAATACCAGGCATTTAGCCTTAAAAAAAATCCTTTTACCTTGGTTTTTAAGCCGCTTTCTTCGCAAAAGCATCGATAAGGATATCGGAATACATGTCCATAAAATTATCAAAACACCATTCTTTCAGACTATTCATTTCCGATTTTCCTACCCAGTTAATACACTTGGTCAATTCTTTCCGGAATAATTTGCGGCTAAAACTAACTTTTGGTAAAATAACTTTAGCATACTCAAGCATTGTTTTTGTTTTTGTTGTGTTTCTAAAACTGTTGCATGAAAATAACGTATTTTTTCACGTTTTGATATGCCAAAAAACAGGATTAACACAGTTTAACATTGCAATTGTTAATTCGGATATTTAAAATACTGAATTACAAACGGATATCATTTCTGAATACAAACTGTTTCTTAACATCTTTGATGACATAATTTCATACAGCAAAAAAACGACTTCTAAATTACGACTGGATTGCAATCGTATGAATAAAACCGGAAATTTTCTGGTCCAGAGAACCCGGTCCATTCAATGCTTTTACGAAGGCACTTCCAATGATTGCTCCACTGGCATATTGAACCGCATTTTCGAAGGTTTCGGCATTCGAAATTCCAAATCCGATTAAGCGGGGGTTCTTTAATCCAACTGAGTTTATACGTTCAAAGTATTGTTTCTGAAACTCGGAAACATTCGACCTGGCTCCGGTAGTTGCATTACTCGAAACCATGTAAATAAATCCGGAAGAAAGGTCATCTATCAATCTGAGCCGCTTGTCGGAAGTCTGTGGCGTGATCAGTAAAATATTGTGCAGGTTATTCGTTTCAAAAATCGTTTTGAATTCTTCTTCATAAACCTCCAGTGGCAAATCAGGAATGATCAGTCCGTCAATGCCAATTTCGTTGCATTTCCGGCAAAATGCCTCCACGCCATACTGAAGAACCGGATTGATGTAACCCATTAACAGGAGCGGAATTTTAACCGTTTTGCGGATGTCTGTTAACTGATCGAACAGTTTACGGATACTCATTCCATTTTGCAGCGAAACAAGACTACTGTGCTGAATAACCGGTCCATCGGCTACCGGATCCGAAAATGGCATTCCTACCTCAATGAGATCGACTCCGTTTTTCACCAATGCCTGAATTACCGGTACGGTATTTTCCAGATCCGGATAACCGGCCGTAAAATAAACCGAAAGTATTCGTTCCTTTTTTTCCTGAAAAAGTATATTGATTCTGTTGTTCATGATTTAAAATTTTCTGTTGGAGCCGCTACATGCAACGGCTGTAAAATAGCTGTGATACTCACGGGTTGACTTTGAGTCACCCCGTGAGTATATATCAATAGTTTTTAATATCCAAAATGTGTCAAATAAGCTTCCATATCCTTGTCTCCTCTTCCGGAGAGGTTGATAACAGTAACTTCTTCCGGTTTGAGTTGAATTTTTTTCAGCGCGGCTAATGCATGAGCCGATTCAAGTGCCGGAATAATTCCTTCCAGCTGAGTTAACTCCAGTGCCGCTTCAAGAACTTCATCGTCGGTAGCCCACAGATATCTGGCCCGTTTGGTGGCAAATAAATTGGCATGCATCGGGCCAATCCCCGGGTAATCCAAACCTGCTGAAATGGAATACGGTTCGGTAATCTGACCGTCATCTGTCTGCATCAGGATACTTCTTGAACTGTGCAATACTCCGGGAGAACCAAGCGTCAGTGTTGCTGCTGTTTCAAGCGTATCAATACCTTTACCGGCAGCTTCAACACCAATCAGTTCCACATTTTCCTGGTCCAGAAAATGATAAAAAGTTCCGGCAGCATTGCTTCCGCCACCCACACAGGCAATTACCCGATCGGGATTTTCACGTCCGGTCTGTTCCTCCAGCTGCCAGCGGATCTCTTCCGAAATAACCGATTGAAACCGGGCCACCATATCGGGATAAGGGTGTGGTCCAACCACCGAACCAATGATGTAATGCGTATCAACCGGATTGTTGATCCAGTCGCGCATGGCCTCGTTGGTGGCATCCTTGAGCGTTTGGTTTCCACTGATTGCCGGAATCACTTCGGCACCCAACATGCGCATCTTTTTCACATTCGGAGCCTGGCGTTCCACATCAACGGCCCCCATGTATACAATACATTTTAAACCCATCAGTGCACAAACGGTGGCTGTTGCCAATCCGTGCTGACCGGCTCCTGTTTCGGCAATGATACGTTGTTTACCCAGTTTTTTGGCAACCAGGATCTGACCAACGGTATTGTTGATTTTATGAGAGCCCGTGTGATTTAAATCTTCACGTTTCAGGTAAATATTACTTTGATATTTTTCTGAAAGCCTTTTGGTTAAATACAAAGGCGATGGCCGGCCCACGTAATTTTTGAGCAGGCCGATAAATTCCTGCCTGAAATCGTATGAGTTCATGATTTCGAGGTACTTCAGGCGAAGTTCTTCGATGTTCGGCACCATCATTTCAGGAATGTATGCTCCACCGAATTCGCCGTAATAACCTTTTTCGTTTACCTGATAATTCATTTGATATCTGATTGATAAATGATTATTAATAATTTATTTTCCTTATTTCTGAGATGAAGCGCTGAACTTTTTCAACATCTTTCAGAGCCGGACTAATTTCAAAACCACTGTTCATATCGATGCCAAAAAGTTGCGGATGGTGGAAATTCAGCAGAACTCCCAAATCATCAGGTCCGATCCCACCGCTCAGAAAAAAAGGAATATCACCTGTATAATTCTCCAGCAATTGCCAGTTAAATTTTTGCCCAGTTCCGCCCGGCAAGTTACCTTTTGTATCGAACAGAAAATAATTGCAAACTCCGGAATATGCCTTTAATTTTTCAAAATTGAACTGCTCATCAATTGAAAATGCTTTAAAAACGGACCTACCGGAATTTAAGATTTGCTGACAATATTCAGGACTTTCATGTCCATGCAACTGAATGACATCCAGATCCCGGCGGGTACCGGTTTCAAGCACTTTCTCAGGAGTTTCATTCACAAAAACACCCACCTTTTTTACTGAATCCGGAACAGCATTCCATAGTTCGGAAGAAGGTTCCAATCCAATAAAACGTCTGCTTCCCGGATAAAAAATGAATCCCAGATAATCAGGGAAAGCAGTAGCTACTCCTGAAATGTTTTCAGGATCACGCATTCCGCAAACTTTGATTTTCAACTCTTTCATCGTTATGTATTTTAGTGAGCAGTTGACCTGGAGTCACCTGCCCTCTCTTTCCCGGTTCATCAGCTACTTTAGCTTTTCAATAAATTCAGCACATGCTTTACCCGGATTTTCGGTTTTCATAAAGGTTTCACCGATTAAAAAACCTTTAAAACCGGCAGCACGAAGTTCAGCAATACTGAAAGGATCAGACAATCCACTTTCCGATATTTTGACAAACTGTTCCGGAATCAGTGCACTCAGGCGAACTGAAGTCTGAATATCCACTTCAAATGTTTTCAGGTTACGGTTGTTAACGCCAACCAGATCAACCATCGGATTCAGTTTTTCCAGTTCTTCGGCACTGTGGACTTCTACCAGCACTTCCATCCCAATTTCCTTCGCAGTTTCGGTCAGCTCGAGCAACGAACTTTTACTCAGGCTTTCGGCTATCAGTAAAATCACATCAGCGCCATGAGCCCGGGCTTCATAAATCTGGTAAGGATCCAGCATAAAATCCTTCCGTAAAATCGGAATATCCGGATTGGCCCAGCGTGCTTTGGCCAGATCGTCAAACGATCCTCCGAAAAACCGGTCGTCGGTAAGTACCGACAAGCCACTGGCTCCTGCCGCAACATAGGAGGAAGTTACCTCCGATGCTTCTGCTTCGTCATTGATTACGCCTTTCGACGGTGATTTGGTTTTAAACTCTGCAATCACTCCACTCGCTCCCCTGGCCAGCAAAGCAGCTTTCAAGGAGTTGGTTTTCCGTTTAAAATAAGGCGAAGCTTTTAATTGTTCAACCGAAACAAGATTTTTCGACCTTGCGATTTCGGTTCGTTTATGATTGTTTATTTCGTCCAGTATGTTCATAAATAAGTTTCAGGTTTCAAGTTCAAAAGTTTCAGGTTCCCGACTCTGAGTTTGGCTATTGAATATTATGAATATCCGTTTTCTTTCCGATTTGGGATTTCTCGCTGTCAAATGTTGTCACTTATTGTCATTTGATTGTCATTCATTGTCATTCATTGTTTTTCTACTACTAAAATGATCCTTAATGACATGACCTGCAAACGATAGGCAAAATATCGGAATCTCAATTTAAATTTTAACTTTTATTGCCTGTAGATAGCATCTGGCGACCAGGACTATGACTGACAACTACTTTCTGTTTAAGGCCATCAGCTTTTTAAAGACTGCCAGGGCTTTCTTGTTTTTTAACGCTTCATCAGCTTCAGCGACGCAATCAGTCAATGATTTTTCAGGAAAAACACACTGAATACCCAAAGCCGCATTGGCAATTACAACATTTTGCTGAGCTTCAGTCGCAGTAACTTCCAGCACACTTAGGAAGATTTTAGCCGCTTCGGCAACCGTTTCCCCGCCAAAAAGTTCTTCCTGGGCAACAACAGAAAATCCAAAGTCAGCAGGAGACAAATTGTCTTCAGTTTGATTGGAGACAAAACGGGCATCGCCGGTGAGCGAAATCTCGTCGTAACCATCCAGGCTGTACACAATCAGATAATTCTGACCACTTTCCCTGAAAACCTGGTCATAAAGATCCATCACATGAAGATCATAAACCCCAACCAGCTGGTTTTTAGGAAATGAGGGATTGATGATTGGTCCCATCATATTAAACAGTGTTTTTACTTTTAGCGCTTTACGAACCGAAGCCACACTTTTCATGGCCGGATGAAACAAGGGGGCATGAAGAAAGCAGATTCCGGCTTTCTCCACTTCACGACGCAGTTTATTCTGATCGTTGCTGAACTGATAGCCAAAATACTCGAACATGTTCGACGATCCGCTGACGGACGACAGCCCGTAATTACCGTGTTTGGTAACTTTAATGCCGGCTCCTGCCAGAACAAAAGCGCTGAGGGTTGAAATATTAAACGTATTTTTTCCATCACCACCCGTACCGACAACATCGATCGTATTGTATTCGGAAAAGTCAATGGCCACGCATAATTCGAGCAGTGCCTGCCGAAAACCGGACAGTTCCTCCGCCTGAATGGGGCGCATCCGGTAAACAGTCAGAAAAGAAGCAATTTCGGCATCCGAAAACTGCCCCTCAGCGATCCTGACCAGCATCTGATGTGCTTCTGCTTTATTCAGGCTGTTCCCTTCAAATAAATGGTTTAAAGTATCTTTCATAAGGCCTCCTTCTTATTCCCCCGAAGGGGAAGGATTGGAAAATGTAATAATTTATGTATAACTATTGTTTTGAAGCTCTTTACTCCCCTCCTTCGGAGGGGTTGGGGGAGGCTATCCTTAACCAGTTTTCAATCATTTGCTCTCCCAATGGAGTTAGCACCGATTCTGGATGAAACTGAACGCCTTCCACATCAAAATGATCGTGTTTCATCGACATGATCATTCCCTTTTCATCGTAACTGGTAACCTTCAAAC
>JBBSBP010000024.1:0-62826 GCA_038251165.1 Bacteroidales bacterium
AAAGCAGGCTGACTGACACGTTCGAGCTAAAAAGATATAACAGCAGGAGTATACCTCAGGCATAAGGGTATAAAAAGCATACACTTCCCGAAGCAGAACAAAAAAAATCCCACTGGAGTTATTCCGATGGGATTTTTTATCTGTTAAAGGTTTTTACATTTACCCAAGCTCCTCCGGATATACTCTAAAAGTTGCGAAGGCAGCTAACGGCAATCTGCACTTCTTAGTTGGAGATTTGTAATCGCGCGAAGAAAAACGGAGATTGAAAATCTCCGCACCCGATCCGACCCCGGTGGAATCACTGTTTATGGAAAACATCTTTTTAAATCTTGATTCCAGGATCAGCTTCAAACAAAAAATCCCATTTTTACAGCTTATTAACTCAATTCAAATTATGGCCTGGGTATATTTATTAATTGCCGGAATTTTAGAAATTGTATGGGCCGTTGGGATGAAACATTCTGAAGGCTGGACGAAACTTTATCCGAGTATTTTTACGGTTGTATCCATGATCATTGGATTTTATTTTCTTTCCCTGGCAGTTAAATCTCTGCCGCTGGGTACAGCCTATGCAGTTTGGACAGGAATCGGAACTGTAGGGACCGTTATTTACAGTGTAACCTACTTTAAAGAACCCATGGATGTGGTTAAAATGGTTTGTATCCTGCTTATTATTACCGGTATCGTTGGATTAAAACTATTTGATAAGGCCTAATGATAGCAATCCTTTAAGCGCCTGGAATGATGCCCATCTTTTTCATCAGGAAGGTGGCATTCATGGTGCGTGTTACTCCTTCTGTCAGTTTATAATCAAAGTTTAATTCATCGTTATGCAGCTGAACTTCGAAACACTGATTCTTGATTTCCGGGTAAATTTGAGCTGATTCGGTGAGTCCAAGGTCATGGGTGGCTATTATGCCGTGTGTTTTTAACGAAATTAACTGATGGAGTAATTGTTTTGATCCATTCAGTTTGTCGGTTGAATTGGTTCCTTTCAGCATTTCATCAACAATCACAAAAAGTGGCTCTCCTTTCCGGATTAAATTGAGCATGCTTTGCAATCGAAGCAATTCAGCATAAAAATAGGATTCATCGTTCATCAGGTTATCCGATGTCCGCATGTTGGTATAGACGCGTACAGGACTGAATTCAAAGCCGGAAGCACAAACTTTACAGCCATTCGATGCCAGTATCAGGTTGATGCCTGTCGTGCGCAGGAAGGTGCTTTTGCCGGCCATGTTTGCTCCTGTGATAATCACAATTTGTTCTTCTCCGGTTATTTGAAATGAATTCTTAATGCATCGGGTTTCATCGATTAAGGGATGTCCCATGGTTTCAGCTTTGAAGTGAAATCCGGAACCGGATACCTTAGGTGTTACCCATTCCTGATGATTGTAATTCATATTGGCTAAACTAATCAGGGCATCCATTTCGGCCATTACACCAAACCATTGGGGTAAATCGCCTGCAAAATTCTGTTGCCAGTTGTACATCCTGAAGATACACCTGATATCCCAGAGAAAAATCAGGTTAAGAATAATTGCTAAAATAAAGTTTTGCCGGTAGTCGAATTGATTCAGTATTTTTTGAAGCTCTGCTGTAATTGTACTTGCCGTTTTTCCCTTGTGTATTAACCGGACTTTAAAAGCAGCCAGATAATCGTCCTTAAAAGGCATTGTTTCGATTTGCCGAAGCATTTCAGCAAAACGGCTTAATATTTTGACCTGACTTTCGAATTGTTCCTGAAATTTCGCGATGGTTTTGCGGTAAAACCGGTAGATTATCCATTGCATTAAAATGGCAATCCAATAGATTTGCCAGGAAACTATCCCTGAAATGTTTAACCCGGCAAAAACAAGAATTACAAAAGGAAATATCAGGGGCAGATATTTCGTGACTTCAGTGTGTTTGAGGATTAATCTGCTGCTCATCGACTCCTCAATCTGAATCTGGTTTTTCTGATCTTCGGATTCCTTTCCAATAGCCAAAAAATGCTGCCTCCAGCTCAATCCTTGCGCAAGCTCCTGAATGGCCGATTGTTTTTCGGTTATTTCATCAACTGTTCGATGACTTTGGTTCAGAAGCGATGAAAGATGCTTTTTCCCGCGGGTGGTGACCGTTCTGTTCAGGAATTGAAAAAATGAAACTGGCCCGTAAAGGTCCAGATCGTAACTGTAATCGTGATGTGGGTCAGTAAATTCGTTCCCGGGATCAAAGGGGCTGAAATCGCGGTTTAATGCACTGATTTCATCCTGATTAATTTGAAGAAGTTTCTGATTATACGAAAGTTCTTTTTCGGTCTGAATGAATTTTTTAATCAGGAATAGAAATATGCCCAGCAAGAAAAATGAAACTGAAATAGCCAGAATATTATTTACCGGTTTTAGTAAATAGTAGGCGGGGATGATGCCAACAAAACTAACAAACCGGGCAAAAGAGATAAGTTTGATTCGTTGCTTCTTGGAGTCGGCCACCGATTGGTATTGTTTGGCCAGTGACTGGTAATTCCGGAGTATTTCTACATTCATGAACTGAAAAACTGAAATTTGGTTAACCTGTTGATGGTAATAAGAATCGTGGCTACATATATAATCACGAATAAGAACAGGCGTATTGAATCTGTGGGCGAAATGGAGGTTTTCCAGATTTCAGGAAAATTGGATTTGAAGTACTTTTCCTGGATAAAAACCATCAACTGATAAAAAGCCAGTCCGGATAAAATACCCCAGATCCAGCCGGTCAGAATATCGCCGGGATAATGAAGTCCCAGATAGATTCGGGTGTAGGATACCATGATGGCCCACATAAAAATCAATATAGTAAAAAGATGATTCTTGAATAAGCGGGCAGCAATTATGGCGATGGTAAATGCATTTGCAGCGTGTGCCGAAAAATATCCAAACATTCCGCCACGGTTATATATGTTATGAACCAGATCCCCCAGAACCGGATCGTGCGTGGGACGCAAACGTTGAACGGAATTTTTAATCAAACCTGAAAACTGGTCGCTCACAACAATCGATAAGGCAATCAGAATGAGAATATAGATCGAGTTTTTTTTGTAGGTTTTAATGATCATATAAACGATCAGTAAATAAAACGGAATCCAGATTTCGGTGCTGGTAAAAATAGTTATTGCTTTATCCCAGAAGTTGTTGTGAAAACTGTTCAGGTAAAGCAAAAGCGACTGGTCAATTTGTTGGATTCCTTCTAAAATGCTCATGAAAAAATGCCTGTAAGATTTAAAGTACCTAAAGTTAAAAATAAGATTGACTAATCAGCCATTTACTATTTACGCTCTGAATTTGAAATGAGCGGGATAAATGGTCGGTTGTCAATCTATAATTGGTCAGTTATTCAACTCCGGGTACATCGGACTTATTTATTTAAGATTTGCCAGATTTTATCTTTTAATTGTGTAATTCCCTGTCCGGTAATGGAAGAAATGAACAGATGCGGAATGTCATTCAGCTCTTTACTGATTTCAACCTTTAATTCATCGTCTAAAAAATCACTTTTGCTGATAACCAGAAAACGTTCCTTATCCAACAATTCCGGATTGTATTGCTGCAATTCATTCATAAGAATATCGAATTCTTTGCGGTAATCTTTGGCGTCGGCAGGAACCATAAACAAGAGCATTGAATTACGTTCGATGTGTCGAAGAAACCGGAGTCCAAGTCCTTTGCCTTCATGAGCTCCCTCGATGATTCCCGGTATATCGGCCATAACAAACGACTGATTATCGCGGTAACTCACGATACCCAGGTTAGGGACTAGTGTGGTAAACGGATAATCGGCGATTTTGGGCTTGGCTGCCGACACCACCGAAAGCAAGGTTGATTTCCCGGCACTGGGAAAACCAACTAAACCGACATCGGCCAGGATTTTTAATTCAAGCGTGAAATATCCTTCGGTAAATGGTTCGCCGGGTTGGGCAAACCGGGGCGTTTGCTGGGTCGACGATTTGAAATGTACGTTTCCAAGTCCGCCTCTTCCGCCTGGAACCATAATCCTGGATTCACCATCCTGTGTAATTTCAAAAAGAAATTCACCTGTTTCGGCATCTTTGGCAACTGTTCCCAATGGAACATCAAGGATCACATCTTCTCCATCGGCGCCACTGCTGGTTTGTTTTCCTCCCGATTCACCATGGCCGGCGAAAACATGCCTGCGGTATTTTAAATGGAGCAAAGTCCACATTTGTGAATTACCCTGCAGGATAATATGTCCTCCACGACCACCATCACCACCGTCCGGTCCTCCTTTGGGTTCCGATTTTTCTCTCCGGAAATGCGCTGAACCCGGTCCTCCGTTTCCTGATCTGGAGTAGATTTTAACGTAATCAACAAAATTAGTATCTGACATCGACAATAAGTTTCAAGTTTCAAGTTTCAGGTTTCAGGTTAGGCCAACATGATTATTTGCTGTCTATTTTGAAATTTTCCTTGAATATTGGTTATTCAATATTGAATATTGGAAATTAATGCATTACTCCTAAATTCCCCAGTTGTATGTGGCGCAAGATAAGTAAAAAAAAGACGAATGGTTAGCCAGCCACCCGTCTTTTGTGTTTATTATCAGAATCTTAAAGTGCCGATACGGTGTCTTTCACCCGTTGTGCGATTTCTTCAACTGTACCGGTTCCGTCGATTTTGAAATATTTATTCTGTGCTTTGTAATAATCTCTTAAGGGCTCTGTTTTTTCGTGGTAGATCTTAATCCGGTTTTCGATGATTGAAACATTCTGATCGTCGGGACGGCCGGAGGTTTTTCCCCGGCTGAGCAAACGGTTGATTAACTCATCATTTTCAACCAGCAGGCACAACATTCCTGAAACAGGAGTACCATTCCGGTTTAATAATTCATCGAGAACTTTGGCCTGTGCAACAGTTCGTGGGAAACCATCAAAGATGAATCCAATGGCATCTTTGTTTTCCTGAATTTTCGATTTAATCATTTCGATTACAATCGAATCAGGTGCCAGGAAACCTTTGTCGATATAAGATTTTGCTGCCAATCCCAGCTCTGTCCTGGCTGCAATCTGGCTTCTTAATAAATCACCGGTCGAAAGGTGAATCAGGTTGAATATTTCGATGAGAAAATTCGCCTGAGTGCCTTTTCCTGCACCCGGTGGACCAAATAAAACGAGATTTAACATTTAAATATTAGATAGGTTATTTTTCTTTTACTTTATAAATATCGATTAAATTACGACCTCTTCCGTTGTAATCCAAACCATAGCCAACAATAAAATCATTCGGGATTTCGATCCCTACATAATCAAGCTGTACTTTAATTTTAAGCGCATCTGGCTTCAGAAGTAAAGTTGCAATCTTAATTTCTGCCGGATTTTTGGCTTTAATTTGTTCAATGGTATTCTGAATAGTAATTCCTGAATCGACGATATCTTCAAGGACAATGACTGTGCGGCCTGTCAGTTCTTCGTTTAGTCCAATCAATTCTTTAACAGTACCGGTAGTTTCAGTACCTGAATAGGAGGCCAGTTTAATAAATGAAATTTCAGCATCGAGCAATGAAATGCGTTTGAAGATTTCAGCAGCAAACATGAACGAACCATTCAGGATACATATAAACAGTGGATTTTTACCGTAAAAGTCCCTGTTCATTTTATCTGCCATTTCTTCAACGACAGATCTGATTTTTTCGTAAGGAATGAAAATTTCGAATTCCCGGTCAATAATAGTTACGTTTTTCATTAAGCTCTAAGTTGAAAATATTCAATGAATAAGAGTGATTTTTTTCTAAGTATTTTTCAATTATTTTTGGCTTGAAAAATAAAGTGTCAAAGTAACAAAACTAATTTATATTGAAAAAATTAAATATTGAAAACATGGATCCAAAAGTAAGCATTATCATGGGAAGTACATCCGATTATGGGGTGATGGAAGCTGCGGCAAAAATTCTGGACGAATTTGAAGTTCCTTTCGAGATCAATGCTTTGTCGGCACACCGTACTCCTGAAGCTGTTGAGATATTTGCCAAAGGAGCCAAGGCCCGTGGTATACAGGTAATTATTGCAGCTGCCGGCATGGCAGCTCATTTACCCGGGGTAATTGCTGCAATGACTACACTGCCGGTCATCGGAGTTCCAATCAATGCTTCATTGAATGGGCTCGATGCTTTGCTTGCCATTGTACAAATGCCTCCTGGAATCCCGGTAGCTACCGTCGCTGTTAACGGAGCCCAAAATGCCGGTATTCTTGCGGTACAGATGATGGCGCTGGCTGATCCGGAACTGGCTGTCAGGCTCGATTTATTTAAAGTCAGCCTGAAAACAAAAATTGAAAAAGCGAATCAAGATCTTGCAGAAATTAAGTTCAGGTTTAAGACTAATTAGGAATCAATATCGAATTTACCAACAGTTTAAATATGCTCTAAGCTGGTTAAATTCAGTTCGAATTGCTTGTTATCAATTTGATTTTTAATTTGTATTTGCATTTGGTTGTTTTGTAAAATAGTCATAACTTTTAGACAATGAAATGAGCACTGGCTAAAATCGGTTTTCTTTTTTTTGTCTGAATGTTATGAAATTGTTACCGGCGTCCGCATGTGTACTTTTTATAGCTGCTTCTGCCCTGATTTCAGTGGGGCAGGATGTAGTTCAAACTGGTTCGAGATGCCAGGCTTTGGCGGGAGCAACAGTCGTTTTGGCTGATTGCTGGTCGGTTTTTGGTAACCAGGCAGGACTTGCCGGTATCACCAGTACTGAAATTGGCGGATCTTATGAAAACCGGTTTCTGGTGAATGAATTATCAGAACAGGCAGGCTTGATCGTAATTCCTGTTCAATCTTCGGCATTTGCCTTTTCACTCTGGCAGTTTGGTGAAATTCCCTTTCGTCAGGGAAAATTTGGCATAGCCTATGCCCGTAAAATCTTTCCCAGTCTAAACTTCGGCGTACAGTTCAATTATTATCGATTATTTCTTTCTGAAGAAAATCGTTCAGCAGGTTCCGGCGGACTGGAACTGGGATTTCAATACCTGGCAAACAGTCAGCTTGTTCTTGGACTACATCTTTTAAATCCCTATAAAACAGGAATAAAAACACTTTCCGGGGATTTCCGTTATCCTTCCCGGATTAGGACGGGAGTCATGTACCACATTTCAGATTCCTTTAATCTCATCGCTGAAATCGAAAATGAGTTTAACAGTCGCTTCAGGCTCCGTTCAGGTCTGGAATATATCATTTTTGAAAGTTTTATTCTACGGACAGGTATTTCCGGAAAACCGTATTTGTTTTCGGCCGGAATTGGTTTCCGTTTCCATCAACTGGTAATGGATCTGTCAGGCTCTTACCATCAGTATCTGGGTAATTCTCCGTCAGTCTCATTTCAATATCATTTCTAATGGTAAAAGAATTTACACTGTTTATCCTGATTTGCGGAATGGCTGTATATGTTCATGCACAGGAACCTGCAGCTCAGCGTGTCATAGAAGAATTACTGGAATCGTCAGGCGAGGAATTGACTGATGACACCAATTTTCAGGAGATTCTGGATGATTTGGAGTATCTGATCCAAAACCCCCTGGAAATCAATCAGGTTGGCCGGGAAGAACTTTTGCATCTGCATGTATTGTCAGAACTTCAAATCAATAACCTGATCGGATTCAGGCAAAAAACGGGCGCCATATACAGTCTGTACGAATTGGCTTCGGTTGATGGATTTACGCCCGATATTCTGCAAAAGATAGAACCTTTTATCAGCTTCGATAAACAGGTGATTAGTTCCGGAAAGAAAAAATCATCCGGTAACCTGTTTCTGAGATCAACCCGGTCATTTTCTTCAGCTGATGCGACTGTTACTCATTTCGAGGGTTCCATGGAACGATATTATCTCCGGATAAAACAATCCGGCAGTAATTTTGAATATGGCCTGGTAGCCGAAAAAGATCCGGGTGAAGCTCTTTTTAGCCAATCGAATACGTATGGTTTTGATTATTCAGGTGCGTTCGTAAATTTCAGTACCGGAAAAGCCGGGAACCGAATTTTCGCAGGCGACTACCATGTCAAGTTTGGACAGGGGCTGGTTGCATGGCAGGGTTTTTCAATGGGAAAATCGACTGAAACGACACAGGTTTTTCGTTCGAATGAGGGAATCAGATCGTATTCATCGACCGATGAAAATCAATTTTTCCGTGGGTTGGCTGCTCAGTTTAAAACCGGTAATTTTATTATTTATCCTTTTCTGGCGTGGAACAGGTTGGATGCACATATTGACTCACTGGAAGAAAAATCATTTTTCGGGGCATTTCAAACCAGCGGATACCACCGGACTGCTTCTGAAATTAAAGGGGAAAACAGCCTGAAACAATTGGCCGGCGGTGGACATGTTGCTTTTATGTATGAACGCTGGTCATTTGGTTTTTCGGCGGTTTATAACCGGTTTGATGTGGCGATGATCAGAAGTGAGGTTCCTTACAACCAGTTTTTTCCTGAAGGGAAGGAAAATCTGGTGGCAGGGCTGAACTGGAAAGGTTCATTAAAAAATATCTTCCTGTTTGGAGAAGCTGCTGGAAGCAAAAACGGAGGGAAAGCTTTGCTGGCAGGTGTTCTTCTGAAGCCGGCACCGAATGCGGAATTATCGGCAGTCTACCGGAATATAAACAAAACCTATTTCAGTTATTTCTCGAATGCATTTACCGAATCGTCGCGGGTGAATGATGAACATGGCCTGTACCTGGGAATGAAAGTTTTTCCTGCTCCCAAATGGATTATTCAGGCCTATGCCGATTTTTTCAGCTTTAACTGGATTAAATACCTGACAGCTGCTCCTGCAAACGGAACCGAATTCCTGGGTCAGATATCTTACCAGTACAACCGGGAAACAAGTTTTTACCTGAAGTTTTTTCAGGAAGAAAAAGAGCAGCGACTCATTTCGGAAAACCTGAAGTACAATACACAACAATTGATTAACCGGCTCCGTTTTAATTTTTCGAAAGCGATGAATGAACAGATTAGTCTGAAGAGCAGGCTGGAATTTTCTTTTTATTCGAAACAAGGCAGCGAAAAGGGCTTTTTTATGGCACAGGATGTCATTTATAAGCCTTCAATGAAACCCTATGAACTAAACGGGCGTATGGCTTATTTTAAAACAGATGGATACAATTCGCGGATTTATGCTTACGAAAATGATTTGCTTTATTCATTTTCGATTCCGGCAAATTACGGAAACGGAATCCGAGGATATTTAAACTTTCAGGTTCATTTAGGCGATCGTTTTACGCTCTGGCTGAAGTTCGCATCGACCCGTAAGTTTGCATTAAACAATGGAGAGGAGCTGATTGCTGCAACAAAAAAATCAGACCTGAAAATTCAGATTCGTTATCAGTTTTAACTGTAAATCAATTGAATAATTATTGTGATGTACTGATTTTGTGTGTTATTCAGGTTTGTCGGGGCATAATGGCTGGTGTTATAAGGCTTCGGAAATCAGACGGTTATATCTGGTCCTGAATAATAAAAGATTGGATATTGTACAGCATGTTCGTTCTCAATTACTATCTTTGCGCGTCAAATATACAACTGGGATGGTTCATAAAATTAACTTCGACGATATTCGTCCGTTCAATGATTCGGAGGTAAACAAGCACCTTCTGTTACTTTTGGAGGATGATGATTTTCAACATATTTTACAATTCATGTTCAAAGATCCTGCAATGATTGAGCAGGCAAAAATAATGCTTTCCAACATACATTCGGTTAAGGATCTGCAGTTTAAGTTTGTGTATAAGTTGGTTGATGACCTGATTCTGAAGCGTTCCACTGATGGATTGACATCAAGCGGTTTGGAAAAACTGGAAAAACACACCAGCTACCTTTTCATCTCAAATCACCGTGATATCATCCTCGATTCGGCCATTATGAATTACCTGATTGTACTGGAGGGAATGAATACCACCCAGATTGCTATTGGGAATAATTTGCTGATTGAGAAATGGATTGAATATGCCGTAAAACTTAACCGGGCATTTGTTGTTCGTCGTAATTTGCCGGCCAGGGAGTTGCTGATGGCCTCCAAAAAACTTTCAGAGTATATACGCCGCGATATAACCGTCGAAAATAATTCAGTCTGGATTGCACAGCGCGAAGGAAGAACCAAAGATGGGAACGATAAAACTCAGCTTGCATTATTGAAAATGCTGAATTTTAGTAATAGTAAAGAATTTTCAGAAGGATTCAGGGAATTGCGGATAGTCCCGCTTTCAATATCCTATGAAATTGAACCCTGCGGAATATCTAAAGTGGCTGAGCTTTATATGAGGCAGACAGAAGGCTTCGAAAAAACCCAGGGAGATGATTTAAGAAGCATGGGTGAGGGTTTGGTCCGACCCAAAGGAAGGGTTCATTTTAGTTTTGGAGAACCTATTGTCAATCCTGATGGTTGCATTTCCGGCGATGAACCTGTTCCAGTTCAGATTGAGAAATTTGCAGCTTGTATCGACAGGCAGATTTACCGCAATTTCAAACTTTGGCCAAATAATTACATTGCCGAAGATATCCTCAATAAAACGCGTGTAAATTACGAATACTACACCAGTGAACAGTTCACTAAATTTGTTTCCATGCTCGATGAAGCTGTTTCCCTTATCCCGGGAGATTCAGAAATTATTCGTGACATGTATCTTCAGATGTATGTAAATCCCTTAATTAACAAACGTAATTCGTTGATTCAGCATAATGGTTAATCGTATTGAAGGTATATTTCAGGATTTAATTTCTTTCCCGTATATTACACAGATACTATAAGAACTTCAGGAAAAAGGTAACCAGAAACGGCACCAGTAAAGTTAAAACGACTCCGCTGAAAACGGAAATAATACTCCATTCCTTGCCTGAATACCTGGTGATTACAGGGAGAGTTGTATCCATCGAAGTCGCTCCTCCCGAAGCAATACCTGCCAGTTTTCCAAAATACTGAACCAGAAGCGGTGTAGCTACCAAAGTCAGGATTTCGCGCAGGATGTTCGATAACAAGGCAATAACTCCCAGTGTTTCATTTCCGAATTCGGTAATCATCAGGCTCGACAGACTGTAATAGCCCAAACCTGAACCTACTGCCAGTACTTCTTTTAACTTCAACCCGGGCAGTAAAAGTGAAACAATGGCAGTTCCGGCTAGGGTTCCGGTCAAAACACCCAATGGTATAAGAATGATTTTAATTTTCATCGTACGCAAAATGGTCCATGATTTCCGGTCGGCTCCGATACCAACCCCTACCAGAAACATTAACACATACAAGGCATACATGCTAAAGTCGGTTTCAAGTATCCGGTCAGGAAGATTTTTACTGAATCCCAGTACGACTCCGGCAACAAAAAAGAAAAGTATAATCAGGCTATTCTTCATGGGATGGATTGGTTTCATCCGATTTGAAAAAGTACCGGTACACGAACCACAGGGCAATTATGCTTCCGGAAATGGCCCCAAGGGTAATTATAACCGACTGAAATCCTATTTGATCCAGGTTCCGGAAGATGGTTTTATTCAGTCCGACTGAAATACCTAGTAGAAAAAGTAAAATATAAATTGTCCATGAAGTCAATTTATCGTTCACTTTAATTAGCCGGGGAAAGCGATTCATGAAAAAGCCAGTGATAATTCCGGAAAGCATGACGAGCAGGATAGGAACCATGAGATTTGATTGTAAAATTAGGATTTCAAAAATGCACAAAAAAGATCGACGATACAATCCCCGCCAAACTAAAGATCAGGAAAAGAACACTGATTTCAAAAAAAGTTTCGGAGACTCAAAATGCAGAAATTTATCCGAAACAGGTCCGGCGAAAACCGGTTGCCGGTTTTCAAATTCTAAAAAGCAACCGGTTTCTTGTTTTTAAGTTGGATGAACGGTTCACGGAAAACTAGGATTGCAAATTTCCTGGTTTATGATCCGGATTGCAAATCCGAACCAGCGTGGTTTTCGAAAGCATCATAGTGCCTGAATATTCCTTTTACGGATTTGTGTTGCGGGGTTGTCTTGTTGTCAGGAATTTATATTCCGGATTCCTGTTTCCTTTCGCAATTTGATCCTTGCAAAAATTTAAATAATTCTGCTCCTGCTGTTCATATTTAAAAACTATTGTTAATTTCATCCGGTTTTTTAAATAAATTCCCAAAATCCAACAGGGAAGTGTGAATCACCGAATACCGAAAGTAGGAATGTGCAAGCTGTTTGAATGTCTGTAGTGTCATTTTTTTTTCATTTTGCCAATTTTCTTTTGTCTTTTCACTTTTCACCGGACTCTGGTAATTAACTAAATTTTAAACACAAAGGAGAATTACAAATGGCAAGACGAATTATTGGTATTCATGAGAAACTACCTTTTTTAGAGAGCTTACCGCTCAGTTTTCAGCACTTGACTGCCATGTTTGGTGCGACAATCCTGGTGCCTGTTTTATTGGGTGTCGATCCGGCAATAGCTTTGCTGATGAATGGTATAGGTACCTTAATTTATACCTGGGTTACCAAAGGCGGAATTCCTGCTTACCTGGGATCCAGTTTTGCATTTATTGCACCGGCGATGCTGGTTATCGGTTCATACGGTGGGTTTGCTCACGCCCAGTCGGGTTTTATCTTCTTCGGACTGTTCTTTATCCTGATTTCTTATGTGGTTAAATTTTGGGGTATAAAATGGATTGATATTGTAATGCCGCCTGCTGTAATGGGAGCTGTGGTGGCCATTATCGGACTTGAACTTGCACCAGTCGCTGCACAAATGGCGGGGCTTGCTCCCTGGGCCACCGCGGTCGGACAAGTAGTTCAGCCATTTGTAATGACACCCAATGTGGTCATTGTTTCCATGTTCACCTTGATTGTCGGAATTGCAGGTTCAGTTCTTTTTAAAGGTTTTATGCAGGTTATCCCAATCCTTTTTGCTGTTGTTGCCGGTTATATTCTGGCTTTGACTATGGGTTTGGTTGATACTGCCACTATTGGCAATGCAGCATGGTTTGCCCTGCCAAAATTCCAGGCTCCGGTCTTTGATCTGAATGCCATCGTTATTATTGCACCTGCCTGTATTGTTGTATTGGCAGAGCACATTAGTCACCTGATAGTCACCGGTAAAATTACTGAATCGGACCTGATGAAGAACCCCGGGTTGCACCGGTCATTGCTTGGCGATGGCATTAGTAATGTATTGTCAGGATTTGCCGGTTCCCCACCGAATACAACCTATGGTGAAAATATTGGCGTTATGGCAATTACCCGTGTTTATTCGGTTTGGATTATTCGGGGCGCAGCTTTACTTGCCATTGCTTTTTCATTAATCGGGAAAGTATCTTCGGCTATTTCAACCATACCCGATGCCGTTATGGGTGGAATCACCATGTTGTTGTACGGAGTAATTGCAGTTCAGGGATTCCGCATGTTTGTGGAACAAAAAGTTGATTTCAGCAAAAACAGTAACATGGTCCTGGGGGCAGTCACCTTCGTGGTAGGTGTCAGCGGCGCCAGCATCAATATAGGTACGGTTCAGTTGAAAGGAATGGCTTTCGCTGCTATTGTCGGTGTGATTCTGTCATTAATTTTCTGGGGTTTCGGGAAACTCAAAATGACGAATGGAGAATAACGATTTTGTGTGCTTCCCGATGTGGATTTAATAAATAGTGAAAACCTGCTTTCAAATCGTTTAAAACGACTGAAAGCAGGTTTCCTTTTTACACGAATATACTTTTCTAGCCAAATTGGATTTTCTGCTCTAAAAAAATAACATTTTAATGCCCAATAAGTTTTAAGTCAACTTCCAAAATATGTTTGGATGATTCTAGCTACAGGATTTCCAGGTGAAATGCAGCTGGAAAAATTTCTTAAAAGTCAGAATGGACCAGAGAAGTGGAATTGACTACTAATAGCCTTTCGTCTTGATATCGCGGATGTAAAGCTGCAGGTTTGTTTTTCCCCTGAATTCATTTTCGGTTATGGAATAACAAATGTCAAAAGGTAATCCCTGGTTGATAGCCTCAAAATGGTGAGCCTGGTTAAAAGCGATTCCGGGAAATTGGGAAGAGTTGCTTGTAGGTTCTATTAAATCCAGTTTTAAATGTTCCAGGTTTTTACCTACTGCACGACTGGTTCCGCTATCGAGAACATTTTCGGTAATAAAAACCGGTACCATGTTATGTGGCCCGTAGGGTGCAAATTGTTTCAGAATGCGGTAAAACTTTGGTGTAATGTCCGACAGGTAAATTCTTGCTTCAGCTTCAATGGATTCGGTTTGTTGCTGATTGGTAATCTGTTTGGTTACGATGTCCTCAAACCGGCGCGAAAATTCGTAGATATTTTCGATTTTCAGGGTCAGACCGGCCGCGTACATATGGCCGCCATAAGATTCAAGTAAATCGCTGCAGGCACCGATTGCTTCATACAAATCAAAATCCCTGACTGACCGGGCCGATCCGGTTGCCAAACCATTCGATTCAGTCAGTACCACGGTAGGCCGGTAATAGTGTTCGGTAAGTCGCGATGCAACAATACCTACAACTCCTTTATGCCAGTCGCGGTTATAAAGCACTGTGGCATTTTTACCCTCATGTTCAGGATCACGCTGTATCATTTCCAAAGCTTCCTGTGTGATGTCACGATCGAGCGTTTTACGGATTTCGTTATACGAATTAATTTCATCACCCAGCAACAGGGCCTGGTCCTCGTTGGTTGCAGTCAGAATGGCAACCGATTTTTTACCGTGTTCGATTCTTCCTGAAGCGTTGAGTCGTGGTCCGATTTTAAATACAATATCGCTGACCGATTTTTCTTCAGTATTTAAGCCTGAATATTGCATGATGGTTTTCAGTCCTATACTAGGCGAAGAATTGAGTTTTTTAAGTCCGTAATGGGCCAAAACCCGGTTTTCTCCCGTGACGGGAACAATGTCAGAAGCGATACTGACAACCAGTAAATCCAATAATTCAGCCAGTTCAGCAAAGGGGATATTGTTTTTTTTCGAATAGCCCTGCAACAGCTTAAACCCAACACCGCAACCGGAAAGGTCCTTGTAAGGATAGCTGCAATCCAGTCGCTTGGGATCAAGAACTGCATAGGCATCCGGAATGGTATTGTCGGGATTGTGGTGGTCGCAGATAATAAAATCGATACCCAGATCTTTGGCCATCTTGATTTTTTCGATGGCTTTGATTCCGCAATCGAGCACAATGACCAGGCTGATTTTTTGTTCGGCAGCATACAAGATACTGGTTTTCGAAATGCCGTATCCTTCTGAATAGCGGTCTGGAATGTAATAGTCGAGGTCTTTAATACGGCTTCGGAGAAACTGGTACATCATGGCAACCGAAGTGGTCCCATCCACATCGTAGTCGCCGTATATCAGTACTTTCTCCTGGGTTTCAATGGCCCGCTCAAGTCTCTCAACGGCTTTATCCATGTCTTTCATCAGAAAAGGATCGTGGAGATCAGATAATTTTGGTCTGAAAAAAGCCTGAGCCTCGGCATAGGTAGTAATGCCTCTTTGGGCTAAAAGATTGGCAATAACCATATTCACATTTAACGCTGCCGATAAATGTTTTATGATATTTATATCGCCCTCTTTTTTAATATTCCAGACTTTATCCATTCGATGAGTATCAGACCAATTTAATTTTCCGCAAAAATTTCTCAAAGATAAAAAATGAACTCATATCTGGAAAGTAATTCAAATACATTAATTCATATTTTGTTAATATAATTGGCGGGTCCCATTCTTAAGGTTCATCTTCTCAAAAGCTTACCTTTGAATAATGATGAGTTCATCAAAACTCCGTGGTTCGGGTCATTTCGAATATGCAATAGTTTGCTATCTTTGCGGGAAATTTTTTTTTGATTTTTTATTAGTACTACGAAATGAGTATATCCGATTTAAGCGAACAGGAATTGGTGAGGAGAGCCTCCTTACAGAAAATGAAGGACATGGGCATTGATCCTTATCCTGCAGCTGAATTTCCTGTTAATGTTTCCACTCTTGAGATTAAAGAAAAATATACCCCTGAATTGAATAATTATCAGGAGGTCGTTTTGGCTGGCCGGATTATGAGCCGACGCATTATGGGGAAAGCTTCATTCGCTGAATTACAGGATGCAGCAGGACGAATTCAATTGTATATCAACCGTGATGAAATAGCTCCGGACGAAGATAAATCGCTTTATAACGATGTATTTAAAAAGCTTCTCGATATTGGTGATGTGATTGGGGTTAAAGGTTTTGTCTTTATTACCCAGGTTGGCGAACTTTCAGTTCATGTGAAGGAATTTCAGGTCCTGAGCAAGTCGCTTCGCCCTTTGCCGGTGGTGAAAGAAAAAGATGGTCAATTGTTTGATGCTGTGACTGATCCTGAAATGCGTTACCGTCAGCGTTATGTCGACCTTATCGTGAATCCGCAGGTAAAAGATACCTTTATCAAACGGGCCAAAATCATCAATACCATGCGCCGGTTTTTCAACGAGCAGGGTTACCTCGAAGTTGAAACACCGATTTTGCAATCTATTCCTGGCGGAGCTACTGCCCGTCCGTTTATGACACATCACAATGCCCTGAATATTCCGCTTTATTTGCGGGTAGCCAATGAACTTTACCTGAAACGGCTGATTGTTGGCGGGTTCGATGGGGTATATGAATTTTCCAAAGACTTCCGCAACGAAGGAATGGACCGCACGCACAATCCTGAATTTACGGTAATGGAAATCTATGTAGCCTACAAAGACTACATCTGGATGATGAATTTTACCGAAGAAATGGTTGAACGGGTAGCCATAGCCCTGCACGGAACGACCAAAGTTCAGCTTGGCGAGGTGGAAATTGATTTTCAACGCCCATTTAAACGAGTGACAATGTACGATTCCATCAGGGAACATACCGGTTTTGACATTGCAGGAAAAACCGAAAACGAACTGCGTGAGATCTGCAGGGTGCTGGGAATTGAAACTGATCCGACGATGGGAAAAGGAAAAATGGTTGACGAAATTTTTGGCGAAAAATGTGAACATCATTATGTCCAGCCTACATTCATCATCGATTATCCGGTTGAAATGTCGCCACTGACCAAAAAACACCGTTCCGTTGAAGGACTCACCGAACGTTTTGAACTGATGGTGAACGGGAAAGAAATTGCCAATGCCTATTCTGAACTGAACGATCCGATTGACCAGCGTGAACGCTTTGAAGACCAGATGAAATTATCGGAAAAAGGCGACGATGAAGCCATGTTTATTGATCAGGACTTTTTGCGTGCATTGGAATACGGAATGCCGCCAACTTCAGGAATGGGAATTGGAATTGACCGTCTGACCATGTTTATGACCAATAATCTGTCGATTCAGGACGTACTTTTCTTCCCTCAGATGAAACCTGAAAAACCGGCAGAAACAACTGATCCGGATGAGAAATTCCTTGAAATTGGCATCCCGGCTGAATGGATTGAGGTAATCCGGAAATTAGGGTTAAAAAAAGTTAAAGATTTAAAAGAAGTTAAAGTCGGTAAGTTTTTTAACGACATTTGTGGATTCAATAAAAAAAATAAACTGGGTTTAGTCAACCCGTCCATAGATGATGTAAACAATTGGTTGTCATAATTCAGAAAGGTGAAAATGTTTGCAAACTCGAAGATAGCAATTATAGGAAGTGGAAGTTGGGCTACAGCCTTGGCAAAAATTCTTTTGCACAATGTTGAAAGTATCAATTGGTATTTCCGGAACTCAGACAATATTGAACAATTTAACCGGTTTAAACACAATCCCAGCTATTTGCGTGGTGTTGAGTTTGATGTAAGCCGGATCAATTTCGTTACCGACATTAACAAAGCGGTTGAGAATGTCGATATCGTCATTCTTGCCATCCCCTCGGCTTTCCTGAAGGAAGCTATGATGAACCTGACTGTTGACCTGTCCGGAAAATTCGTGGTTTCAGCGATTAAAGGTATTGTTCCTGAAGATAATCTGATTGTAGGACAGTATCTGCATCAGTTTTTCAATGTACCTTACGAACGGATTGGAGTAATTGCCGGTCCATGTCATGCTGAAGAAGTGGCTCTGGAACGTTTATCCTACCTGACTATTGCTTGTCCGGATGTCAAAAAAGCCCGGGCTTTTGCATTTCGTCTCGAGTGCCCTTATATACGAACACATGTTTCCGACGATATTTACGGAACTGAATACGCTTCGGTATTGAAAAATATTGTAGCCATCGCCTCCGGAATCGTTCATGGATTGCGTTACGGCGATAATTTCCAGGCTGTGCTAATTTCGAATGCGATCCAGGAAATTAAACGGTTTGTCGACAAAGTACACCCCATTACCCGTGACATTAAAAGCTCAGCTTACCTGGGCGACCTTCTTGTTACTGCCTATTCACAATTTTCACGTAACCGGACTTTCGGTACGATGATTGGAAAAGGTTATTCCGTCCGGTCGGCACAACTCGAAATGCATATGGTGGCAGAAGGTTATTATGCAGCCAAATCCATTAAGGAAATAAACGAGGAATTCAGGGTCAATATGCCCATTTCCGAAGCTGTATACAATATTTTATATGAAAATATCTCGCCGGCTATCGAAATCCGGTTGTTAACCGAACACCTCAGATAACTCTATAGATTAAAATAATCATGAAAAACATTTCGTTAAATTTTAACAAGACTTTTGATTTTATTTCGAAGGACTCGGTTTTTTCATACAAGGAAGCAATCGGGAAACATAATCAGGCCCTTTTCAATAAAACCGGAAAAGGGAATGAATTTTTAGGCTGGACTACTTTGCCTGCTTCAATTTCGGAGGCTGAACTGGCTGATTACGAAGCTACAGCATCTAAGCTGCTTGCCAAAAATATCGACATCCTGGTGGTCATCGGAATTGGTGGTTCATACCTGGGAGCCAAAGCTGTGGTTGATGCTCTCTCTGACAGTTTTGCTCACCTGAAAGAACGCAAAAATCCATTTATACTTTTTGCCGGACAAAACATCAGTGAAGATTACCTGTTCGAATTGCGGGAACTGTTGAAAACCAAAGAATTTGCACTGGCAGTGATCTCCAAATCCGGAACGACGACCGAACCTGCCCTGGCTTTCCGCATGTTGAAACAGGATATTGAAGATAAATACGGGAAAACTGAAGCCAACGAACGAATTGTTGCGATCACCGATGAAAGCAAAGGTGCATTGCGCTCCCTGGCTACCATCGAAGGATACAAAACTTTTGTGATTCCGGATGATGTTGGCGGACGCTATTCGGTGCTGACTCCCGTCGGCTTACTGGCAATTGCTGTTGCCGGATTCGATATCCGTGCCCTCGTGAAAGGGGCCGTGGATATGCAAAATGCTTCCGGGCCGGATGTTCCGTTTGAAGAAAACCTGCCCGCACAATATGCTGCCGTTCGAAACGAATTGTACAAAAACGGGAAATCAATTGAAATACTGGTTAATTACAACCCAAAACTTCATTTTCTGGCTGAATGGTGGAAACAATTGTACGGCGAAAGTGAAGGAAAAGAAAATAAGGGCATTTTCCCTGCCGCTGTTGATTTTACTTCCGACCTGCATTCCATGGGCCAGTATATACAGGAAGGCGAACGTACCTTGTTTGAAACCGTTATTTCAATTGCCGGTCCTGATCATGAAGTTCGTATCCCGACTGATGCAGAAAACCTCGATGGCCTGAATTTCCTGGCTGGCAAACGTGTCGATGAAGTCAATAAAATGGCTGAACTGGGCACCATGCTTGCCCACGTCGATGGCGGTGTACCGAACATTCAGCTGGTTATTCCGAAACTCAATGCGTATTATCTCGGACAGTTGATTTATTTCTTCGAGTTGGCCTGCGGATTAAGCGGCTATACGCTGGGAGTAAATCCGTTCGATCAGCCGGGTGTTGAAGCCTACAAAAAAAATATGTTTGCCTTGCTCGAAAAACCGGGTTTTGAAGAAGCAACAAAAGCGATTAAAAAACGCCTGTAGTTTAAAAAATACTTTATCTTGCCAAAAGGCTGTCTCAAAAGTCTAATTAATCGATGAACCTGCCACCCCGAATTTATTTCGGGGTCTGATATTCAGTACGATGGGATCCTGAAACAAGTTCAGGATGACTCGGTCAATGACTTTTGAGACAGCCTCTTTTTTTTTATGATAAAAAATGCCAGCAATTAAATCGGAAGAGTGGAAAGGATATGTATATGCCTTAACCGGCACAATTGCCTTTTCGAGTTTGTATGTATTTAGCAAAGCCGGTCTGAATCAGGTTGATCTGGCTCAGTTTGGCCTGTATTATTTTGGGATGGGCTTTATGCTGAATCTGGCTTTTATCCTGGGTTCCGGAAAAATCAGGCAGTTGCCGGCTATTCCCCGAAAATTGATTGGGCTACTGATTCTCCTTGGTGTGATTGATATTCTCTCCAATGTTACTTTTTTTATGTCAATCCGGGCAATTGCCGATCCTTCGGTTACCTCTTTTTTAGGCAATTTGTTCCCGGTTTTCATGAGTATCCTGGGATTTACTTTTCTGAAGGAGCGCTTCACCTGGCTTGAAGCTCTTGGGGCCTTTATGGCGATTTTCGGAGCATTTATTATCAGCTACACCGGTGAAATCGGTTGGCAAAAAATTTTAATTCCCGGAACAGGTTTGGTGATTATCAATACACTGTTTGCTGCAACGCTGTCTGTCATTGTGAAGAAGAATGTCGGGAAAGCCAGTCCGGAAGTGTTTAATCTGAATTCCAATGGCTGGATTTTTCTTTTCTTTCTGGCTTATTTTCTATGGAGCGGACAGCCTTTGGCTATTCCTTTCCAGGCTTTTCAGAACATCGCATTGGGAGCATTTTTTGGTTCCTTCATAGGCATATTATCTTTTTTTTATTCCTACAGGTACATAGCTGCATCCCGTTCATCCATTATCCAGAGTCTGAAGGGAATCTTTGTTCTGATCATCTCATATTCATTCTTCGGTAGTTTTCCGCTTGCCATTCAATTGTGGGGTGGCGGAATCACCATTGCCGGAGTACTCGTTATGACCATGGCCCAAAGCGGACTGATCCGGGCAGGGAAGAAAGAACTGGTTTAGCCGGCTTCCGCAGCTTACTGATGAAAACGTACTGAATTACGGTTGTGTGGAATTACCATGAAATCAAGGATTTCCTGCTTGCTGATCGGAGCTGTAGCCCCTGTTGTAGTGGCAACCAATGCTCCTGCGGCATTACCAAAACAAAGCGCTTCGTTGAGCGGATATCCGTTCATGTGATAATGTACAAATCCGGCAGAGAATGCATCGCCTGATCCAACCGTATCGCCCAGACTGATCTGATACCCCAGATCGTAATAGAATACATCATCTTTTGTGAGGCAGAAGGCTCCGTTGAGGCCAAGGGTACACAGTAAAATATCCAGGTTGTACTTTTCAATAACTTCCTGAGCCAGATCTTTCAGATTTTCCTGTTCTAAATTCAGTAAATCCTTGGTTATCAGCAATTCTTCGTCATTGGTCTTCAAAATGTTAGTCATACGCAGGCTTTCTTCGATTGAAGTGGCGGTATAACATTTTTTCCGAAGATTGATATCCAGAAACTTGACTACGTCAGGTGATTCGTGAATCAGTTCACGCAATGTGTTTTTCGAAATCCCATACCGCTGTACCAGCGTGCCGAAACATATACAGTCAGCCTCACTGAATGCTTCAATCATTTCGGCATTGATTTCAATATGGTCGTATGCAACATCGGGAATGATGTTGAAGTCCGGATTTCCGTTAGTATCAAACTTTATTTTGACCGAACCTGTAGGGAATTCATAATCGGTTTGAATGTTTTCGTCTGAAACACCAAGATTTCGCAATGCTTCCCGGGCTTCTTTCCCGGCTTTGTCATTGCCAACCTTGCTGAGCAAAGTACCGTGATCGCCGAATGAATTAATCCGGTATATAAAATTTGCAGGTGCTCCGCCCAGAACTTTTCCGTTTGGAAGTATGTCCCATAACAATTCACCAAATGCAGCTATTTTCTTCGGCATAATTTTTCTTTAATAATTGCCGAAAGATAGGAAAAATTCAAAAGTTAAAATTGCAGAAAACTGTTTACTTTTGACAGCACAATTAACTTCTTCGCCGGTTGTTTGTTATGAAGTGATAAGTTAATTGGCCTGTTCACAGGAAAAAATACAAAAATAGTTAACCCGGTTCCATGAATTATTTGGCACATCTTTATTTATCAGGCGATTCGGACGAGATCAAAGTGGGCAATTTTATTGCTGATCATGTGAAAGGAAACAAATACCTGCAATACCCGGAACAGGTTGCTTTTGGTATTCGCATGCACCGCAGCATTGACTCCTTTACCGATCAGCATGCCGATGTCAAAGAATGTATGAAACTGCTGAGACCAGGATATGGAAGATATTCAGGTGTTGTAACCGATGTTTTTTTTGATCATTTTCTGGCAGCTGCCTGGCACAATTATTCGGTTGAAACCTTACGGCAGTTTTCCAAATATTCCCATGCCGTCTTTCTTTCCAATTTCGGACTTCTTCCTTTCCGGGTGAAAATGTTTCTTCCTTTTCTGATCCGGCACAAACGGCTGGAATCTTATGCCAGACCCGAAAACCTTTATGAGGTGCTTGAAATCATGTCAACCCGGACTTCGTTGCCGGCCAACAGTGCCTGGGCCATTCAGATTCTGCATCAGGAATATGAACAGTTTGGGGACCTGTTCAGGCATTTTTTTGATGAATTAATTGACTATGTCGAGACGGATTTTGCTGTAAAAATTGCAAAGCCGGAGAAAGTGATTGTTTAACAGCCCCCAATTCCAGTTATAGTTTGAACATTTGAACCCTCCAGGATTCTCTCAGGTGGCAGATCAGCATTTCAATTCCAACGAAGACAAATACGAATCATCGATGAAACACTTTCGGTAAAACCCTGAATCTCCTTTCAGAAGCTCAATTGTTCGAACCTGCTGGCATCGAGTCGCACGAAAACAAAAAGAAGCAACGTAAACGACCATAACGAAGAACCTCCGTAGCTGAAGAAGGGCAGGGGAATTCCGATTACAGGAGCCAGGCCGATGGTCATTCCAATGTTTACTGCAAAGTGAAAAAACAGGATGGTCGCAACGCAATAACCATAAACCCTGCTGAATTTGGAATGGTTGCGCTCCGCCAGGTAAATTAATCGCATAAGCAAGCCGATAAAGAGTCCTATAACAGTTGCTGTTCCAAGGAATCCCCATTCTTCACCAACCGTACAGAAAATGAAATCAGTACTTTGTTCCGGCACAAAATCATATTTGGTTTGGGTTCCCTGAAGGAATCCTTTCCCGAATAATCCACCTGATCCGATGGCAATTTTGGATTGATTGACATTGTATCCTGCACCCAGAATATCAGACTTGATACCAAGCAACTCATTAATCCTGTCACGTTGATGTTGTTCCATGACATTGTGAAAAACATAATCAACCGATACGGCAAAGAGCACACTTCCAAGATAAATACCTATCAGAATGACCAAACTTCTTTTTCGCAGTAGCAAAGCCCACAGGATGAATAATGCCGATGAGACGACTGCTGCAGCCAGGATAAAATACAGCGGATCGGTTGTTCCCTGCACCAGGTAATTAATCAGCCAGAAAATTCCGAAAAGACCCAGAAAAATACCCATTCCGACCAGTATGCGTTTTCCTTTCTTTTTCATCAGGTAATTGACCAGAAAGGCCGCAATTGTTAATACCACAATGGATGTAAATGGATCAAGTACCATCGTGAAAATAAAGACCAACGCGATCAGAAAGCCGAAGAATAAAACAATGCCATTAAGGCCTTCCCGGTATAGTACAAGCAGAAATACCCCAAAAACAATGGCCGAGCCAGTATCATTCTGTAAGAATATCAGGGCAACCGGTACAAGAATGATTGCAGCCAAAGTCAACAGCGACTTATAACTGTGCATCTTGAAGTTGTACGAACTGATGTATCGTGCAATAGCCAGCGATGTGGCCATTTTCATAAATTCGGAAGGTTGAAGTGAAAAACTGCCGATCTGGATCCATGATTTAGCTCCCTTAACTTCCGATCCGATCACCAGTACGGAAATTAATACCAAAATAAAGAAAAGATATATGGGAAAGGAAAAACTGACAAAAAACCTGGAATCAATGTTGATCATCAGAACAGCTATGAAAATAGCTGCAAAAATCCAGATCAGCTGTTTTCCATACTGCTGGCTAAGATCAAAAATGCTTTTATGTTCCTCATTATAAACAGCAGCATAAATATTTATCCAGCCAATGAGCATCATGGCCAGGTAAATGGAAACTGTGATCCAGTCGGTATTTGCCCAAACGTTGTTTCTTTTTGGCACGGTCAGTTATTTTTTTACTTGAACTACGTGTAACAAATTTGTTTCAATCAAACGTTGCTCCAGATCTTTTCTTCGCGGAGCAATCGAATCGTTTAAATATTTTTCAATCAGTAATCCTCCTATTGGTGCTGCATAGGTTGCGCCAAATCCGGCATTTTCGATGTAAACAGCAATGGCAATCCTGGGATTGTCGCGCGGTGCAAAAGCTACGAATGCCGAGTTGTCAGCACCATGCGGATTCTGCACGGTTCCTGTTTTTCCGCAAACCGCGATGCTGTCCAGGTGTACGGTATACCTCAGTCTTGTTTCATCAACTACCGCCTGCATTCCTTCGATAATAACGGGAAAATATTCCGGATTAATGTCCACAATTTTTTTATCGAATTTTAACTCACGGTATACCCTGTTCGTATCCTGAATTGCCTTTACCAGATGAGGTGTAATGTAATAGCCCCGGTTGGCAATGATCGCGGTCATATTGGCCATCTGAAGCGGCGTAACCAGAATTTCGCCCTGTCCGATGGCAAGTGACCGGATAGTCAGGGAATTCCACCTGTTCCGGCCAAAATATTTGTCATAGTATGTTGACTCAGGGATATTCCCCTTTACTTCGGAAGATAATTCAGTACCTAACTGTTGTCCGAATCCAAAACTAAGTATGTGTTTTCTCCAGGCATTATAACCTTGTTCCGGAGAAGGAAAGTGGTTAATGATCGACCTGAAAACATTCCAGAAATAAGGATTGCACGACTCACGGATTCCTTCGCGCATTGCTATCGGAGATACATGATTATGTGTACACCTGATTGGTGTAGAGCCCTGGCCTGAACAGTGAAACCGGTCAAACGGAGTCAGCGCATGCTCCTGGAGAGCAATTAGCGCATTCGCCAGTTTGAAGGTTGACCCCGGTGAATACTGGCCGATTATCGACCGGTTCCACATCGGTTTATAAACCGAATCACGGTCGAGAATGCCGTAATTGATGCTACGTTGCCGTCCAACCAGTAAATTAGGATCATACGATGGGGTACTAACCATCAGGATAATCTCGCCGGTTGCAGGTTCAATAGCCACAATAGCTCCTTTTTTATTGGTCATCAGTATTTCGGCATAGGCCTGAAGTTCAGCATCCATGCCGGTAAGCAGATTCTGCCCCAGGATGGCCGTAGTGTCTGCCTCCCCATCGTTGTATCTTCCCTTGATCCGGTTGTGAACATCAACCATGTAATTGTTCGCCCCTTTGATACCCCGCAGCTCTTTTTCGTAAGTTTTTTCAAGTCCGCTTACCCCAATATAATCACCTGACCGGTAATAACTGTCGCTTTCGATCATTCGCTGATTCACTTCGCCCACAAATCCAAGTGCCTGGGCAGCACTTTTGCTGGGGTACTCACGCAGCGTACGCGTCTGAACAAAAAAACCGGGATATTTATACAATTTCTCCTGAAGCGGGGCGTATATTTCCGGCGAGATTTGTCCTGCAACGATCGAAGGCTTATAATAGGAAAATTGTTTGGCTTTCCGGATTGCATCAATCAGATCCTTTTTTTCCAGCTGTATAATCTGACAGAGCGCAATCGTATCAAACGGTTTTACTTCCCTTGGAATAACAAGCAAGTCGTAAGCTGCCTTGTTATATACCATCAGTTCATTATTACGATCGTAAATCAATCCACGGGCCGGGAAAGTAATAATTTTACGCAATACATTCCGGGTTGCAAATTGTTTATAGGTTTTGTTGGTTATCTGTATCGTGAAAAGCCGGAGAATAAAAATAACTCCAATTCCAAGCATGATGCCGGCAATAATGTACTTGCGTTTCGAGAAAGTATCCACCTGCTGCTATTTTTTTAGGATAATGAATTGACTGCCCAGTATAATCAAAATCGAAAAAATACTGCTAATAATATAACGTATAAAGGTGTCGAAAAAACCGCTGAACGAAAAGGTCTCGGCATAGAAAAGAAACAGGTGATGAACAAGCACTGAAAGAACGGTATATTTCAGAAAACTGGTAAATCCCAACTGGGTCATGTTGGGGATGCTCCCTTTTTCGATTAACTCACGCGATGAAATCAACCGGGCAATTCCCGGTCTTAGAAATCCAAGTAAAACGGTTGCTCCGGCATGTATCCCGGGCGTATTGCTGAATATGTCGATCGATAGTCCGAGTAAAAAGGAAAGTCCGAGTAACAGATACCCGGGAATGGTAAAGGGAAGTAACAGGATAAACAAAATGTAAACATACGGATTGATCATTCCGCTGACCTGGATATTGTTTAAAATCAGGACCTGGACTAAAACCAGCGCCACAAACATCATCACATATTTCACAATGTCTCTTATCATTCGCTGATGTTGTTTGATTCAAGTTTGATCTGTTCCGCACGTTTCGTGTTTTGAACCACCTCAACATACTTCAGTGTTTTAAAATTGGTTGACAACTCAACCTTAATGTTGTAAAAGTTTGTTCCGCTCTCAACGTCAAATTTTTTGATGGTCCCGATCATAATTCCTTCAGGGAAAATGTTCGAATATCCGCTGGTTACTACGGTATCGCCCACGTTTATGATAATATGAAACGGAATTTCTTTCAGGTCAGCTGTATTGTAATGCTCACCATCCCAGACCAATGCACCGAAATAGTTGTTTTTGGTAATTTTGGCAGGAATACTCAACCGTTTGTTAAGCAATGACAATCCGGTTGAATAATTGAGCGAGACATCGGTAATTACTCCGACAACTCCCTCGTCATTCATGATTCCCATATCAGGCTTTATTCCGTGCCTCGAACCTTTATTCAGGGTTATGTAGTTGTATTGTTTGTTCGACGAGTTGCTGATTACTTTTGCCGAAGTGAAAATATAAGCTGGTGTTTCAATGGTATCGGGACGATTGGTCGGATATTTCTCCTGAGCGATGATGTAGTCCTGCAACTGTTTACGCAACAAAGCATTTTCATTGGACAAACGAACATTTACACGTCCCAGCTTGAAGTAATCGTCCAGGGTACTGAATTTTTCATAGACAGTACCAACCAGAATATTGCTCGAATTAAAGAATGTTACCCGTTGGTAATTGTTGAAACTGACAATCAGAACCAATGAAATGGCTTCAAGTACCAGAAACAACATCAAAAAATAATTTCGTAAGAAGAAACGAAATAAACTTCTCATTATCCGAAAGGTTTACTCCTCCTGTTTCAGTTTTACCTGATCAGGAAGGAGAATTTATTTACATTCTTCAGCGCGATTCCGGTTCCGCGGGCCACAGCACGTAACGGATCTTCCGCAACATGGAATTGAATATTTATTTTATCCGTAAATCGTTTTGCCAATCCACGCAGCAGAGCGCCACCACCAGCCAGCCAGATACCGCGGGTAACAATATCGGAGTATAATTCCGGGGGTGTTTGTTCCAAAGCACTGAGGATGGCCGTTTCAATTTTGGCAATCGATTTTTCCAGACAGTGTGAAATTTCCTGGTACGAAACCGGTACTTCAATCGGAAGGGCAGTCATTTGGTTCGGGCCTTGAATCACATAGTCGGCAGGAGGATTTTCGAGTTGCGACAAGGCCGATCCCACATTAATCTTAATTTCTTCGGCAGTACGTTCTCCAATTTTAATGTTGTGCTGATGACGCATGTATTCCATGATGTCGGCTGTCAGGTCATCCCCGGCAATACGGATTGATTTATTGGTAACCAGTCCGCCAAGCGAAATTACAGCAATCTCGGTTGTTCCGCCACCGATGTCCACCACCATGTTTCCTTCGGGGGCTTCCACATCCAGCCCAATACCAATGGCGGCAGCCATAGGCTCATAGATCATATAAACATCGCGACCGCCGGCATGTTCAGCCGAGTCACGAACCGCACGTATTTCCACCTCGGTTGAACCGGAAGGAATACAAATGACCATTCGGAGTGAAGGAGCAAAAAATCTTGATTTGGGATTCATCATCTTGATCATGCCTCTGATCATCTGTTCGGCCGCGTTAAAATCAGCGATTACTCCATCACGTAAGGGACGGATGGTTTTCAGGTTGGCATGTGTTTTACCCTGCATCTGCCTGGCTTTTTCGCCAATAGCCACAAGTTTTTCGGTTTTCAGGTCAATGGTGACTATAGATGGCTCATCTACGACAATCTTATCGTTGTGGATAATAATTGTATTGGCTGTTCCAAGGTCGATAGCTATTTCCTGGGTTAAAAATGAAAATAATCCCATGTGTATATTTTTCTTTTATTTTAAAAATTAAACTGATCGGTTGTACTGTTACAACTCAATGTTTGAAATGCCTGACTCCGGTAAATACCATCGCGATTCCGAATTCGTTGCATGCTGCGATCACTTCTTCATCGCGTATACTGCCTCCGGGTTCCACAATGTATTTGATTCCGAATTCGTTGGCAGCTTCAACGCTGTCTCTGAATGGGAAGAATGCATCTGAAATCAATACTGAATCTTCAATTTTCACCCCTTCCTTCAGGTTGAAACGCGGTATGGTTAACTGGCGCAAACTGTCGAGCCGGTTGGGTTGTCCCATTCCTGCTCCGGTCAGCCAGAACGATCCGTCCGCGTTTTGGGTTACCAGTGCAATGGCATTGCTTTTCAGATGCTTGCATGCCGTGATGCCGAATTTTGAAAGGTTTATTTTGGAGTGATCGAATTGGATCCGTGTTACATTTTTAAATTCTGTTTCCATACCTTCGTCTTCATCCTGAACAAGTAATCCCCCACTGATGGAGCGGTAAAGTTTTTCTCCTGTAATTTCGGGTTTTACCGGCGTTTCCAGAACACGAAGGTTTTTCTTTTTGCTTAAAACTTCCAAAGCTTCCGGAGTGTAGCCGGTAGCAATGATAATTTCGACAAACCGTTTTTCGAACCATACTGCGATGGACTGATCAACCTGACCGGTAAAACAGATGATGCCTCCGAAGGCGCTGACCGGATCACCTGCCCAGGCCAGTTCGAGCGATTTCATCAGGTTGTTGGTAACGGCCAGTCCGCATGGATTTAAATGTTTAACGACCGATACGGCTGCTTTATTTTCAATATGTGATACGGAATGGAAGGCATCGCTGGCCGATTTCCAGGCTGCATCAGCATCAAGCATGTTGTTGTACGATAGCGCTTTACCTTGCAGTACTTTGGCATTCGAAAGTGTCAGGTCGGAATTGCTGTTGCTGAATTTGAAAAAAGCCGCCGATTGATGGGGATTTTCTCCGTAACGAAGAACTTGTCCGTCATTTACACTGATTCGGGCTTCTTCTGATTTATCCTGATTGAAATAGTTGAAAATTGCACTGTCGTAATGTGAGGAGTTGGCAAATGCCAGCCGCGCGAATTCTTTACGATCCTCCACTGATGCAGAACCTTCTTTTTCTACCAGCAAATCGAGCAAACGCTGGTACTGACTGCGTGAGGAAACAATGACCACATCCTTGAAATTTTTAGCTGCTGCACGAATCAGTGAGATGCCGCCGATATCGATTTTTTCGATAATGTCTTCTTCTGAAGCGCCTGAAGCAACTGTTTCTTCAAACGGATACAGGTCAACAATGACCAGGTCAATTTCAGGAATTTCATATTTGGCAATCTGTTGCTGATCGCCGTAATTGTCTCTGCGATTTAGTATTCCGCCGAAAATTTTTGGATGGAGGGTTTTTACGCGTCCCCCTAAAATAGATGGATAGCTGGTCAGTTCTTCAACAGGTGTAACCGGAATTCCCAATTCTTCAATAAATGATTGTGTCCCGCCTGTTGAATATATAATAATGTTTAATTCATTTAACTTTTTTACGATCTCATCCAGCTTATCTTTGTGATACACTGAAATTAAGGCCGATTTAATTTTTTTCAGGTCCTTCATCTATAATCCTTTTGTATTTTGGCCTCAAAGATAATAAAACACCTCGATTTTGTTTCCTAACAAACCGACTAATTAATCTTATTGTTACAATAGTATTCTGCAGATATTATACGATGCCCAATACTTTTAACTTAAAGCCTGAATTGTACGCTCAGGGATTTATTTTTTCATAAATTCTGTAATCTTTTCAAAAATCGGCAACTAATTTTTCAGATTCCCGATCTGCTGAAGGATTTTTTTACGATCCGTGGTTTTTCGCGGGCAAAAGGTAATTTCGGTTCAGGATTGGTATACATTTACTTTTCAAATTAAAAGATATGCTGTTAACCAGATTAATATTGGAGAGTTTCTCGTTTGCCAGCAATTCGCTTCAGGGGAATAAGCTGCGCACGTTTCTTTCGCTGTTGGGCATTACCATTGGTATTTTTGCAATTATTTCGGTTTTTACGGTAATCGATTCGCTGGAGAATTACATCCGGAACAGCTTGAATTCGCTTGGAAGTAATATGGTTTACATACAGAAATGGCCGTGGGCGCCTCCTGAAGGTGAATCAGAATATCCGTGGTGGAAATACCTGAACCGACCGGTACCTAACATGGAGGAGAGTGATGAGCTGATTCGCCGTTCCAGAAACATCGAGGATGCCGTATACTTTTTTGGATTTAACCGAACGCTGCAATATGAAAACAGCAAGGCTGAGAATACCGAAGTTTTGGCTACCACGCATGATTTAATTGCTACCTGGAATCTGGAAATCGAAAGGGGCCGGTATTTTACCGAGTCTGAATCGAATTCAGGCGCTCCTCTGGCCATACTGGGAAACGAAATTGCAACACGGCTTTTTGGACAGGTAAACCCTGTTGGCAAAATGATTAAAATGCAGGGACACCGTTTCCAGATTATAGGCGTTTATACCAAACAGGGAACCGACATGTTCGGTACCAGCATGGATAAACGGGTTCATATCCCGGTGGTTTATGCCATGAACATGGTGGATGTCCGCAATCGTGACCAGGGGCAGACCATTAACGTGAAAGCCAAACCCAATGCCGATCGTGATGAGTTTATCGCTGAACTGGAAGGAATTATGCGCTCGCTGCGCCGTCTGAAACCCATGGAGGAAAACGATTTTGCCATCAACGAAGTGAGCCTGATATCGAACAGGTTTGATGCGTTTTTTAAGGTTTTTAATTTAGCCGGATGGGTCATTGGTGGATTCAGTATCCTGGTAGGTGGATTCGGAATTGCAAACATTATGTTTGTATCGGTCAAGGAACGAACAAAAATTATCGGAATTCAAAAAGCCATCGGAGCAAAAAAATACTTCATCCTGCTTCAATTCATTTTCGAAGCTGTTGTGCTTTCGATGCTGGGTGGTATTATCGGATTGATCCTTATTTTTGCCGGTACACTCATTTTTAGCTATGTGGCCGACATGACGATTGCACTGACCATGTCAAACATTATCCTGGGTCTGACCATTTCAGGAGCGATCGGTGTACTTGCTGGTTTTGTTCCCGCACTGTCTGCCTCACGACTCGACCCGGTGGAGGCGATGAACAGCGTTTAGCGAGTTTCAGGTTTCAAGTTCCAGGTTTCAGGTTCCTGGTTAAAGGCAAATCAGGGTTTCATTTAGGTGAAGCCCTGACTTGTTTTAGTGCCGCATGCAAGAGATAGAAGCTGTCTCAAAAGAGTTCAACCTCATGATTAGCAACCACTTCAGAGGCAATTTAAACCCTGTATTTATTTATGTTTTCAAACATTGGGCCATGAAGCAACCTTTTGTCGGTTTATGGTATCTCCCTTATATGTTTAGTTAACTTTACCTGACTTTAGAAACCACCAACTTGGAACGACCACTGCCTTATTGCTCTTCATTATTGCGTTAATTTTTTTATAAAAACACAAACAATACAAATTATGAAACAGATAAAAATAGCTGTTTGCTTGCTATTATTATTTACAGTAATGGGATCAAATTCTCTTTGGGGACAAGAAAAGAAAAATATGATTGTATTCGGTAGTATGGTTACCCGTTTTAGTAATATCGAACTTTATAATTTATATGGACCACATTATGGATTTTACAAAAGTCCAGTCGGGCCAGGCATTGATGCGTTATATTACAGGTGCTTAACTCCCAATACTCGTATTGGCACAGGATTTAGTTGGCAACAGGGTAGGGTTGCTTCGTACTTAAGCGGACTAAGAAGATTTAGGTTCGATGAAGTTGGTATTCCATTAGTTTTCCAAACAGGTTTTACCTTTTGCCGGAATTACAGGTTCTTTTTTACAACTGGGTTCGTCGTTGGAGATGTTATAAATATAATTGCTGAATCACCCGACAAATATGAAGATTGGCATGTTTATGATGATTTTGACTCTATTGAAAAAAACTCCAATGATACCTTTTTTGCCGATTATTACCTGGATGCTGGATTTTCCCGGACGATCTTCAAAAAAACGAAATTTCAATAGCCCCTTTCCTTAAATACAGGACAAATACAACCTGGTTAAACCTGCATGAAAAGAGGTTTATGTATGGAATTAAATTAACTTATTCAATTAAATTTTGAAACTATGAAAACCATGTGGAGGTTGAAGCCATCAACGGCTGCGGTATATCAGCCAAATCCTACAAACTGGTATTTGAGCCCGATTGTTTGTACCTTTTGATTTTAAGCCCTAATCCCGCAACAAGCGAAAGTACGGTTGAATTGTTTAATGAGAGTGGGGCAACTTTAAGTTCTGACGAGTATTGGGATTTGGAAGTGTATAACCAGAACCAACTGTTAAAGGAAAAGAAGACCAAAATAATAGGAAATATCACCAAACTGAATACCTCAACCTGGAAAGACGGTACATACTACTTACGCGCTCATCCTGGCGATAACTGGATCAGTGAAAAACTGGTAGTAAAACATTAGAAAGAAAAGGGACTCCATCCTTCAAAAAAGGGACGAAATCCTTACTTTTCAACCAGGTTAATCCCTGCCTTGTTATTGAAAGTACTCTTTTATAACTTAAAAGCTAATCGATTCATAAATATTAATTATGTTATTAATCATCCACTCCAGAGAGTTAACTTTTGCTGTTTTTTGGAATTAATAGTATAGTACTATCTAACTTTGATTAAACTTTAAAAACTAAAGAAATGGAACGGCCACCACCCAAAATTACTATTTCCTCAAAAGCTAATTTGTTTATTGAAAAATTAAAAACATGAAAACAACAATCATAAAAATCAGTATTTTTTTTATCCTATTCATTTCGATAGGGCACAGTTTACTTTGGGGCCAGGAGCCCGGAAACAGTTTTGTCGTTTCAGCCACAAAACAAGAAAGCAGAAGCAGCCTGATTTTTAGCGGGTCGTTTATGCATTTTCAAGGGAAACAAAACAATGATGCGGGTGATATATTAGGTTATTACACATTCCCAGTGAACGCAGGATTAGGAATTTTGTACCAATATCAAATTGAAAAAAAAAGCTACCTCCTTTCAGGTATTAATTACCAGGCTTGCCATATTGCTTCTACCGAGCATGGTATACTGCGATTTCGATACAGGGAACCCAGCATTTCTGTTTATTTTAAGCATTATTTTTTTAGAAATAAAAAAAATGGCCTACACTCGTCGATCGGATTATCTTATGGGCGAATGAAGTTAATGGCTAGTGAATCTCATGGGCATATAGCAGACTGGAATGATTTTGGCACAACATATCTTGAGAATTACAGCAATAACAACGCTTTTATTGATGCTGTTTTTACTACCGGATTTTTTCTTTCTTCGAGTAATATTGAAATTGCACCGTCAATAGGATACAGGGTGAAAGACAACTGGATGGGTTATTATCGGCACCGGTTTTTTTATGGACTTCAAATAAATTATGAACTTAAATTTTGGAAAAAATGAAATTAGAATTTATTATTTGTACAATGACGTTGTTGGCATGTATAAATGGTTACACTCAGACAAACCCACGAATGACAAATGAAAATTACATGTACACGCTTTTATATGATGGTTTTGATGGGCCTACATTGAACGAAGATATTTGGAATGTTGAAGCAGGTTGGAAGCGGAAAAATGCAATGAATATTTGGGTCAATAGTTCGAATACCGTCAGCCAAAGTAATGGAAAACTCAATCTTACTATGCTTGCTTCACCGGGTTATACAATAATAATGTGGGATGGTGACACAATTACTGCTGATTACATTTCAGGTGAAGTTACATCAGATAGTACATTCTTATATGGGAGTTATGAATGTAGTGTTAAGTATGCAAATGATTTAGGTTCATGGCCTGCTTTCTGGGCAATTGGGGGAGATGGTATTCCTTGTGAGCAAGGGGGTGGAGCTGGCGACGAAATAGATATTTCAGAATTTTGGAATGTATCTGGTTTAAACCTGATAGGTCAGTGCTATTCGGTAATTAAACTTGAAAATAATTGCCACCGTTACTATCCTCCAGACGATTGTGAAAATAGTAAATTTACACATTATTATAACAATCTTATGTCTTCGTCAATGGACAATAATTTTCATGTTTACAAATGTATTTGGACTCCTGATAAAATTGACTTTTATATGGATAATCAACTAAAAAGTACTTTACAAGAATCCGCTTACCAACAATTTTTTCCTTTTCACCGGTTAAATGTTAAGTTGAGCCAACAAGTTGCTGATTTACCTTGTCGATATATTCAATGTCCTCAGACATCGTATTTTGACTATGTCAAAATTAAGCAGTTTTTCCTTGCTCCTCAAATTTCTCGTCCTTCTGTTATATGTTCATCTGGCACAATCTCTTTGGATGTTGATCCTCTGGCGACAAATATTAGCTGGGTTCTATCGCCAAGCTCATTATTTACGACTACAAGTGGAACAGGAAAAGATGCAAATGTTACCAAAGCTGCCGGTGAAAGCGGGCAAGGTACGATTACCTATACTTTCCAAATGCCAAGTGGCGAATCTTTCACTAAAGATGCAACGTTTTGGGTTGGTAGTCCTGAATATTCATTTCAGGTTACAAGACCAGACGGATATCCAGTTACTAATGATGAGTATGGAAATTTGTCTTTTTGTGAAAATACTGACTATGTAATTCACATTCTGGCAAATGACCTTTTGCATTGTTATAGTTATGATCAAGTTTGGGATGTACCATCATCCTGGACTATAAATTACAATAATGGAAGTACCATTTCGATTAACACAAACAACGATCCATATAATACATTAACGGTTGATGCAGTCGGTGATTGTTGCGCAGAAGAGTTTACTATTTCGCAACTGTTTGAATACAGTACATCTTGTGCGCAATATTCGTTAGTTCTTACTCCAAACCCAACTTCTGGAGAAACAACTATCACTCTGGTTTCATCAACTAATAAAAAATCGGAATTGGTGGAGGAATGGGATTTTGATGTTTATGATTCGTCACAGGGTTTGAAGATAAAACAACAGAAAATAAAAACATCAAGCCAAACGATCAATACATCGTCTTGGAGAGAAGGAGTCTATTTCATTAAAGCAAGAATTGGAAAAAATCTGATAAGCGATAAATTGATTGTAAAGCACTAATGAACAAATAACAACTTGCACCTAGTCAGGGTTTCATTGCAAAGTGAAACCCTGACTAGTTTTATAAAATCTCAAAAAACAACCTGGCTACCGACATGTATATAAGCAAACCTAAAATGTCGTTGGTAGTCGTGATAAACGGGCCGGTAGCGACAGCCGGGTCGATTTTTAGTTTGTTTAAAACTAATGGAATAACAGTTCCGAAAACGGAAGCGAAAATCATCACAATAAACAGGGTAATGCTCACGGAGTATGTTAGTCCCATATTTCCTGTGAAAATGTAGTTGTAAAAGAAAATGAGTGTTGAAAACAAAACAGCAATACTGAATGCCACTGAGAGCTCCTTTAATAGTTTCCTCCAAATGGAATCAAAATTTCGATTTCCGCTGGCCAGGCTCTGTACAATAACCGACGACGACTGAACACCAACATTACCGGCCATTGCCGCGATAAGCGGAATGAAAAAAGCCATTGCCGGGATTTGGGTCAGTTGCGAAGAATTTGATCCCAGCACCCCCGCTCCAATAATGCCACCGCACATGCCGATAAATAACCACGGAATTCGTGTCCAGGCCCGTTGAAAAACATTGTCACCGGCATCGGTATCTCCCGAAATACCCGAAACCATTTGGTAGTCTTTATCTGCTTCTTCGCGTATAATGTCCAAAACATCATCAATGGTAATGCGGCCTTTCAAACGGCCAATCTGGTCGACAACCGGCAGGGCAACCAAATCGTATTTTTCCATGATCGTTGCAACTTCTTCCTGGCTGTCATCGGTGCGTGAAAAAAGCGCTTCTTCAGTAACCATACTCTTTATAATCGTGTGAGTCGGTTTCATGATCAGGTCTTTCAGCGAAAGAGTACCCTTAAGAATATTATTGTCATCAACTACATACACATAATAGATCTCATCAATGTCTTCAGCCTGGATGCTAATCTCTTTGAGACAGGTTTGCACGGTCCAGTTTTCGTTCACAGCCACCAATTCCTTGGCCATGATTCCCCCGGCAGTATCCTCGTCGTATTCCAGCAAGTCGGCGATGTCCCCGGCCTGTTCCTTGTCGTCCATTTGCTGCAGAATCTCGTCCTGCAAATCTTCGTCGAGTTCAGCCATTACGTCAGCCGCGTCGTCCGATTCCATGTACTCGATAAACCGGTGAGCGATGACATCCGGAGGCAGCAGTTTCAGGAAGTTATTCCAGTCGTGTTCCGGAATTTCGATCAGAACATCAGCCGCCAGTTCCCCGTCGAGCAGCATAAAGAGGTATTTCGCTTCATTGGTATCGAGTTGCTCCATCACTTCCGCAATGTCGGCCGGATGCAGCTCGCTGATCATCAGGATAATTTCCTGATCGGCTTTTTGATCTATTAATTGGTTGATTTGGGAAATAAAATCCCTGTTCAGTTCAATTTTCATAAAAAAGGCAGTTCAAAGTTTAAGGTTTAAACGACTTCAAACGTTGATTGTTCACTGGATTGCCGGGTCTGCCTGCTCAGTGGTTTTGGGTTGTTCGCCAATCATTCGTACAATCCCTTCGAATTCAGCAACTCCCAACTGCTCCGGACGTTTGTCGAAAATGGGATTGGCCTTCAGTTCATCGTTGTGAATCATGCTTTTCAGTGAGTTGCGCATGGTTTTCCGACGCTGGTTGAAAGCCATTTTTACGATGCTTTTAAAGAGTTTTTCATCGCAGTTGAGGTGTTTGGTCTGGTTGCGGGTGAGCCTGATCACTCCCCCTTTTACCTTGGGTGGTGGCGAAAACATATCTTCATTGACTGTAAACAGGTATTCAATTGTATAATAAGCCTGAAGAAATACACTTAAAATGCCGTAGGTTTTTGAACCGGGAGGAGCAGCCAGCCGTTCAGCAACTTCCTTCTGAAGCATCCCTACAACTTCAGGAATCTGATTGCGGTATTCCAATACCTTGAAGAATATTTGGGATGAAATATTGTAGGGAAAATTGCCAATAATGACAAAAGGCTCCTGGAAATAGTCATTCAGGTTTAGCTTCAGAAAATCATCGGATATAATGCGGTCTTTCAGTTCAGGGAAATGTTGGTTCAGGTAGTCAACCGATTCGCGGTCGATTTCAACCACAGTGGTTTCATAGGTTTTGTTTTGAAGTAAATATTGGGTCAGAACACCCATTCCCGGGCCAATTTCCAAAACTCGGTCCACGTTGGCTGCCTCCAGGCTGTCAACAATATTTTTAGCAATGTTTTTGTCTTTTAAAAAATGTTGCCCCAAATTCTTCTTTGCTCTTACTGTCGTCATCTTTTTCCGGTGTTTCACGGTCGGATTTTTAAATTGTTTATAAAAAACCGCCCGAATTAAAACAAATCTGTATTTTTGCCCTTATGGCTGACAGCAGGAGGAGTGTTATAAAGGTTCTCCGGCTTGCCGCAACAAAAGTACGTTAAATTCATTTCGAAATGCACCGTATTGGTGTGAAAGGCAAAAGTAAACAGGCAAAATGAAGAGGCAGCCGGAATATTGGTTTCGTAAATGAGCTGAAAATTGGTTTTAATTCGTCTGTCAGGCATATCTATCATTTAATAAATTAAAATTGAAACAGAAAATATTCAAAACCCTCAAGTTCCTTTCTTTCTTTTTAATCGGGATACTGATATTTTGGATGGTATACAAAGATCAGGACATCAGTCGGATTAAAAGTATTTTAAGCAACGAAGTCAATTATTTCTGGTTTATCATCTCTTTATTCCTGGGTTTACTGAGTCATATCAGTCGTACCATCCGCTGGAACCTGATGATTGAACCACTTGGACATAAACCTCGTATGCTGAATACTTTTCTGGCTGTAATGATCGGGTACCTGATGAACCTGGCTCTGCCCCGTATGGGCGAAATCTCGAGGTGTGGCGTATTGTCTCGATACGAAAAAATCTCATTTACCAAATTGGTAGGTACGGTTGTTCTGGAGCGGCTGATCGATATGCTGATGTTGCTTCTTCTGCTGGTTATCGTTATTTTCACTCAGTTCGGACAGGTACTGGAATTTCTGAACAACAATCCGGAAGTAAAGGAAAAACTCTCGAAAGTGATCTATTCTCCCGTATTGATTGGCAGTATCGTATTATTGGTATTGCTGGTCTGGCTGAGCCGCCATAAAATTCGCGGCAGTTCCCTCGTGAAAAAACTGATGGGTCTTGTGGATAAGTTTGTGGAAGGCTTCCGGAGTATCCGGAACATTAAAAAGAAAGGTGCATTTATTTTTCATTCGGTGTTTATCTGGGTTTTGTATTACCTGATGCTATACTGTGTGTTTTTTGCCTTTGATTTTACGTCACACCTGTTGCCATTGGCCGGACTGACTGTTTTTGTACTGGGCAGTTTCGGTATGGTTGCCCCGGTCCAGGGAGGCATCGGGGCCTGGCATTTTATGGTCATCGAAGGCCTGGCGCTGTATGGAATTGATCGGGCCGACGGAAAGGTATTTGCCTTGCTTGCTCACGGAAGCACAACCATCATGCTGATTGTTTTCGGCCTGATTTCGCTGCTGGTATTACCTTTCGTGAATGAATCCGGCGATGAAAAAAGTGAACTGATCAGGGATGAGGGTTGAGAAATCAGTTGTTACTGATTGTTACTCTTGAAATTGGTTATTTTTGTCTACATGATTATAATTTAAAACTTCATTTTGAATACAGATCTTTATATAGCCCGACGGATTTTTTCAGCGAAAGAAAACCGGAATAATTTATCGCACCGGATCGTGAATATTGCCCTTTTCGGCATCGTTCTGGGTTTGGTGGTACTGATCTTGTCGGTTGCGATCGTTACCGGATACAAATCAGAAGTAGCCCGCAAGGTCATCGGGTTTGGCTCACATCTGCAAATCGTCAACCTGGATTCCAACCAATCATTCGAAACCGTTCCGATCAGTCAGAATCAGCCATTTCTGAAGGATCTAAAAGCTATTGCAGGTGTCCGGCACGTACAAATATTTGCTACCAAACCGGGAATCATCCGGACCGAGGATGAAATTCAGGGTGTTGTGCTGAAAGGAATCGGCCCCGACTTCGACTGGTCGTTTTTTCTCGAAAATAAAATTGCCGGAGAACCTTTTCTCGTTGAGGATTCGATCCGGAGTAATAAAATCTGGATTTCGAAACAAATGGCTGACCAGCTTCAGCTTCAGCTGGGAGATGATCTGTCGATGTTTTTCATTAACGAACTGGATGCTGTTCCCCGTCAGCGGAAATTTGAACTGGCAGGAATTTATAAAACCAGTCTCGATGAGTTCGACCGCATGTTCGTTTTGGTTGATATCAATCACATCCGGAGACTGAATAACTGGAAAAACGATGAGGTGAGTGGCTTCGAAATTCTGGTCGACGATTTTAAAATGTTGCCGGAACAGGAAAAGGAGGTCCGTAATCTGTTGCTGCGAAATACGAATCCTGATTCCCCTGTTTTGCAGGTAGTCAGTATTAAGGATAAGTACAGGCATATTTTCGATTGGTTAGGTTTGCTCGACATGAATGTATGGGTAATCCTGGTTCTTATGGTTATGGTGGCCGGTTTTAATATGGTTTCGAGCCTGCTGGTAATTATTCTTGAACGTACCCAGATGATTGGAATTTTAAAGGCTATGGGGGCCCGGAATTGGAGTATACGACGGGTGTTTTTATATTTTTCGGTAATGCTGATTCTGAAAGCCCTGGTGCTGGGCAATATATTGGGAGTTGGCATTTGCCTGATTCAGCAATACACGCATGTGATCAAACTGGATCCCACTTCCTATTACCTCGAATATGTTCCGGTAAATCTTACTTTCTGGTATGTGTTGTGGCTGAATGTTGGTACGATAGTGATTACCACCCTGATGCTGCTTCTGCCTTCCTATTTTATTACCAAGGTTTCTCCTGAAAAAACAATCCGGTTTGAATAATACCATCAGGCAATGCATTCGTCGATTAAAACATATCTGAAAGAATCTTTGTGCGGAGAATTACCGGGCATGAATGCTCACATCAAAATGCTTCCTCCGGGCCGGCGTTTGAAATCGTATGACCATGAACTTCCCGAGGTGAAAATGAGCAGTGTATTGTTGCTGGTTTTCCCGGACGGAGATCAGCTGTATACCTGTTTGATGAAACGACCGGTAACCATGAGGCACCATCCCGGGCAAATCAGTTTCCCGGGTGGAAAGGTTGAAAAGGATGATCTTTCAGAAGAAATGACCGCTTTACGTGAAGCCCGTGAAGAAGTGGGCATTGATCCTTCAGCCATTGAAATTTTCGGAAAATTGTCTGCTTTATATGTGGAAGTAAGCAGATTCTCCATTCAGCCAATTCTAGCCTGGGCCGATCAGAAACCTGAATTTTCAGTCAATGCAGGAGAGGTTGAAGAGTTGATTTTATTACCGCTCAATCTTTTTTTAACTGACGAAACCATCCTGGAAACCATTCTGGAAACCATTTCCGGTCCGCTCCAGGTAAAATACTATCCGTTCAACGGGGAATTTATCTGGGGTGCCACAGCTATGATTTTATCCGAATTGATTGAGATCCTGAAAAAATACAGGTAACCTTCTTTCTAATCATAGAATGACCATGAAATACCTATGCGGTATGTTCTTCGGTAGTAAGGATAGTCTGGAGCCTGATAATAGTTGTCACCGGCAAAACCCGATCCTGCATTCATCAGGATAAAGAAGAAACGTGTGCGTTTCAGCTTGAGGTTTGCATGCAGGTCGATGTACGGGTAATTGCCAATCCGTTGCTCATTCTGCAGGTAAAAACGGGCAGTTGCAGGTTCGTAGGCATCAGCGTAAAAAGCCGAGTTGTACCGCGTGTCGGCGCCAAGCTGGAAGTGCATTACCTTCGAAATAATGGTCCGGTAGTTCATGCTGATGAAACCGGCAAAGGCAGGCAGATGAATGTAGTTTTCGTTGCTGACCTTCTGTGCCAGAAATTGGGTTCGGATCAGCCAGTGTTTGCTGTCGAAATCTTTGTTGAGGTAAGCTGAAAGGATCAGTAATTCGCCGCTGGCCTGTGCCGGCAGTGCATCTTTGTCGTTGTAAATGTAATTTCCTGTCAGTGAATAATTAACCCCTACGGTAGTTTTGTATTCCAGCGAAGAAATGCTCGACCGGATGGTCATTTCCTTGATATTGTCAAACCGGTTTATCCATTTAAAATGGTTCGAATAATAATAATTGTCGAAATATTCCGGAACCAGTGTTTTCAGGTTTCCTTCAATTCGCAAGATGGTAGTGTCTTTCCCGATTTTCAGCGGTTTGTTGACGAATCCGTTTAGTTCTGTCTGTCCGGCCCGGTATCCGGTGATGTAAATCCTGCCGTTGGCCTCCCATTGCCAGAATTTACCCTCATTTCGGAAAATTCCTCCGCCGACAAAAGTGTTTGAATTCTTTTTGGGATAATAGCCAGTTTTTGTTGTCAGGTGGTACCACAGTTGATCGTTGCCAATGTAAAGGCGTTTCCCGAAAGTGTATTTACGGTCAGGCGCTTCGTAGAATTTAATCTGAAACAGATTGGTCATACGGGTATACCTGGTACTGTCGTAGGTTCTGAGGGTATCGGAATAAACATGACTGAAAAAATTATAGGGATCGTCTTTGGTGAATTTTCTCATGTTACCCGAAAATTCAAATTCATGGATAAAGCCAACCCGGGGGATAAATGTTTCAACTATATAACCTGAAGTGTCGGCCTCTGATTCAGTTTTTTTTCCGACACGATATTCATTGACCGTGTATAGGTTGTTGTTTTGCAGGATGTTGGTAGCATCGTCCATCCTGGTGGTAAGATACTCAGTCTTTATTCCGCTGAAATTTTGTCCGGCATCAATTCCTCCGTTTTCCTGCCCCTCCAGTCGATTGAAAAGGATATTAAAATGAGATAAAAACGGATTTGAAATGTATGATGTAACCAATCCGATGTTATGGAATTTATTTTCCTGATTCTGGTAATGTCCCTGCGAACGGCTTTGATTGTATATGAATTCGAAATTCAGTTTTTTATTCACATTTTGAGAATAAAAAACATTAAAGCGGGTTTCGTTTTTGGTGCTTCGGTTTTCACTTTGGGTATAATCCAGTAAAGTGAATGGAGTGGTCGTATTGTAGTATTTTATTTGAGCGGGGGTCAGCCAATAGGCATCAAATGAACGGGTGAAATAAAAATCGGAATTAAACGTACGCTTGAAAAAATCATTGGAGATATAGGCTCCGCCGTAATTCCCGGTGAAGGTGTTACTGATGCTTTTTTTATTAAATTCATGGTAATTATGAAAAAAAGTCAGTGCAGTGTCGATTTCAGTTGCCTGAATCAGGGCGCCTTGTTCGTGTATTTCCCAGGCACTGATCATAGAGGGGATTTTGGGACTATCGGTTTCCTGACCTTCATTTGAGGATGTCTCTGAATCTTCATCAGAATTCGTTCCTGAATTCTGCATGCGGTTCATTCCTGAACGTCCCTGGTTGATTTGGGCATTGGCCTGAAATGCAATCAGAAGAACTGCCGTACCTATATAAATATATTTTCTAAACATGTCGCCGCAAAGATAATTAAATATAAAAACCTCGTCAATAATCAGAAAAGAAGTTCATTCGGGATTTAGCATTGCATATCTGCCGCTGGGCTGGTTTCCTGCGTGCAGGATACGAGTGTGTTCTTTTTCAGTCAAACGTACAAATCAATAAAAATGTATAACGATCATAAGAATATATCCTGATGGCCATAACAATCAGAAAATGAATATTTAAAACGGATTACCAAATGGAGGCACCGGATCTTGTTTTACTTTGCGGCAGATTGATCCGGAATAAGTTTTCAACCAAAGGTTGTTAGTTAATCTCGGGGCAATGAAACACCAATACACTTTTGTTTTCTTTATATTTGCTGCAAATTGGAAAGGAATATGATGCCGAATTATGATGAAGGTTCAATAAAAACACTTGACTGGCAGGAACATATCCGGAAAAGACCAGGAATGTATATTGGCAAGCTTGGCGACGGCTCTGCGGCCGATGATGGTATATATGTTTTGCTGAAAGAAGTGTTGGATAACTCCATCGATGAGTACATGATGGGCAACGGGAAAAAGATTGAGGTTCGTGTCAGCAACGAACTGGTGACTGTCCGTGATTTTGGCCGGGGTGTTCCGCTTGGAAAATTGCTCGACGTGGCCTCGAAAATGAATACAGGTGCCAAATACGATTCCGAAGTATTTAAAAAATCGGTTGGTTTGAATGGTGTTGGTATCAAGGCCGTAAATGCCTTGTCAAGTCATTTTTCAATCAAGTCGTTCCGTGAAGGCGAAGTCAAAGAGATTAGCTTCAATGGAGGTCATGTGATTGAAGAAAAAGAGGTTGTAAAATGTACTGAGCCCAATGGTACCTTTGTGGCTTTTACTCCTGATTTTTCAGTTTTCAAAGCCTACCATTATATTGATGATTATGTTGTCAATATGCTGAAGAACTATTCTTTCCTGAATTCAGGTCTCACCCTGGAGTTCAACGGGGAAAAGTTCTTTTCTAAAAATGGCTTGCGCGATTTGCTCGAGGAAAATATGGAATCGGAATCGCTTTATCCGGTTATTCACCTGAAGGGTAACGATATTGAAGTGGCCATTACCCATGGGAACCAGTACGGCGAAGACTATTATTCATTTGTAAACGGACAGCATACCACACAGGGAGGAAGTCATCTGGTGGCATTCCGCGAAGCCATTGTGAAAACTATTCGCGATTTCTATAAAAAAGATTTTGATCCTTCCGATATCCGGGCCTCAATTGTTGCCGCTATCAGCATTAAAGTTGAGGAACCCGTGTTTGAGTCTCAAACCAAAACCAAACTGGGATCAAAGGATATTGGACCGGAAGGTCCCAGCGTCCGGAATTTCGTATGGAATTTTGTTCAGAAGGAACTGGATAATTACCTGCACAAGAATCCGGACGTATCTGAAGTGTTGCTTCGCAGGATACAGGAATCGGAACGCGAACGCAAGGCTATTTCAGGAATAAAAAAACTGGCCAAACAGCGGGCAAAAAAAGCGAACCTGCATAACCGCAAATTACGCGATTGCCGTGTTCACCTGAACAGTAACAGCGATGCCCGCGAAAATTCATCGATTTTTATTACTGAAGGGGATTCAGCAAGCGGATCAATCACCAAATCGCGTGATGTGAATACCCAGGCAGTGTTCAGCCTTAAAGGAAAACCACTGAATACCTACGGATTAACCAAGAAGGTAGTTTATGAAAACGAGGAGTTTAACCTGCTCCAGGCAGCCCTGAACATTGAGGATAGTATGGATGATTTACGTTACAACAAAGTAATCATCGCTACCGATGCCGATGTCGACGGTATGCATATACGGCTGTTGCTTATTACTTTTTTCCTGCAGTTCTTCCCCGAAATCGTACGCATGGGGCATCTTTTTATTTTTCAGACACCGCTTTTCAGGGTTCGCAATAAGAAGGTAACTTATTACTGTTATTCGGAAGAAGAACGGGTTTCGGCCATTCAGAAACTGGGAAAAACTGCCGAAATTACCCGGTTTAAAGGTTTGGGCGAAATTTCTCCTGACGAGTTTAAAAACTTCATTGGCGCTGAGATCCGTCTTGATCCGGTACAAATGAAAAAGCATGAATCGGTGGCACACATGCTCGAATTTTATATGGGCAAAAATACACCTGAACGACAGGATTTTATTATTGAAAATTTATATGTTGAAAAGGATGATTTTTAAATCAGCACTCTTCAGCAGTGGGATTAAAGTTTGTGATTTTAAGCAGTATAACATTAGATTGCAAAAAGCAAAATGACTGAAGAAAATATCAATAAGGAAGAGTTCAATAAGGAAGAAAAGAAGGATGGAATTACCTATTTGTCGGGAATGTACCAACGTTGGTTTCTTGATTATGCCTCCTATGTTATTCTCGAACGTGCAGTTCCATATGTGGAAGACGGCCTGAAACCTGTTCAGCGGCGTATTCTGCATGCCATGAATATGATGGACGATGGACGGTTCAATAAAGTGGCCAACATTATTGGTCAGACCATGCAGTATCACCCGCACGGTGATGCCTCTATCGGTGATGCGCTGGTTCAGCTGGGGCAAAAGGATTTAGTGATCGATTGCCAGGGAAACTGGGGAAATATACTGACCGGCGACGGAGCAGCGGCTCCCCGTTACATTGAGGCCCGCCTGTCAAAATTTGCGCTCGATGTTGTTTTTAACCCGAAAACAACCAACTGGAAATTATCCTACGACGGACGTAACCGTGAGCCAATGGCTCTTCCGGTGAAGTTTCCGCTTCTGTTGGCGCAAGGTGTTGAAGGTATTGCTGTGGGTTTAGCCTGCAAAATTCTTCCTCATAATTTCATCGAACTCATCGATGCTTCCATTGCTTACCTGAAGGGTGAAGGATTTGAAATCTATCCCGATTTTATAACCGGCGGTTCAGGCGATTTCTCGCGCTATAACGATGGAATCCGCGGTTCATCGATCAAGGTAAGGGCAAAAATTGAGAAGAAAGACAGCAAAACCCTGGTTGTTACCGAAGTTCCGTTTGGAAGAACAACAGCCACACTCATCGAATCAATTATTAAAGCCAACGATAAAGGCAAAATCAAAATTCGTAAAATTGATGACAATACTTCCGATAAGGTTGAAATTCTGATCCACCTCGTGCCCGGAATGTCATCTGATAAAACGATCGATGCCCTGTTTGCCTTTACCGATTGCGAGGTTTCCATTTCGCCCAACAGTTGTATTATTGAAGACGACAAACCCAGGTTTATTGGTGTCAGCGAAATCCTGAGAATCAATACCGATCAGACGGTTGCCCTGTTGAAACTGGAACTGGAAATCAGGCGTGGTGAGCTGGAGGAAGCCTGGCACTATTCTTCGCTCGAAAAAATATTTATTGAAGAACGTATCTACAAGGATAAAGCGTTTGAAGATTCGGCCAATATGGATGAGGCTGTGAGCCACATCGATATGCGTCTGATTCCCTGGAAACCCAGACTGAAACGTGACGTTACCCGTGACGATATTATGCGCCTGATGGAAATCAAAATGGCACGCATTCTAAAGTTTAATACAGATAAAGCGAACGATCATTTGCTGGCCATCGAGGCTGAGATTGAAGAAATCAACCTGAATATCCAGAATATCATCCCGTTTACGATCGACTGGTATCTGCGGCTGAAATCCAAATATGGCAAAGGCCGTGAACGTCGCACCGAAATCAGGAATTTTGAAAACATTGTAGCATCGAAGGTTATGATTGCCAACGAAAAACTATATGTTGACCGGGTGGAAGGATTTATGGGTACAAGCCTGAAAAAGGCGGAATATATTTGCGATTGCTCCAATATGGATGATGTGATTGTATTCCGGAAAGATGGTACTTACATCGTTTACAAAGTTTCGGAAAAAGCCTTCATCGGGAAAAATATCTTGCTTGTGGCCCTTTTTAAGAAAAATGATAACCGAACCATTTATAACATCGTTTACCGCGATGGTAAAAACGGTTTCGTTTACATGAAGCGGGTGGCTGTGACTGGAGTTACACGCGACAAGGAATACGACATGTCACAGGGAACCCCGGGATCACGAATCATGTATTTCAGCGAGAATCCCAACGGAGAAGCTGAGGTGCTGAGGGTAACCCTGAAACCAAAACCGCGAATCAAAAAACTTATTTTTGAAGTTGATTTCAGCGAATTGGCCATCAAGGGACGTTCGTCAATGGGTAATATCCTGACCAAGTATGAAATTCATAAAATTGCCCTCAAGGAAAAAGGAGTTTCAACATTGGGTGGCCGTAAAATCTGGTTCGACGAAGATGTTTCACGGCTGAATTCGGATAACAGGGGTAAATATCTTGGCGAATTCAGTGGCGACGAGATGATCCTGGTCATCTATAAAAGCGGTGAATATCTGCTGTGCAACTTTGATTTATCGAACCATTTCGACAGCGGAATTTTGCTGATCGAAAAATATAATCCCCAAATGGTTCTGACGACTGTTTACTTTGATGCAGAACAGGGCTTCTACTACGTGAAACGTTTCCAGATGGAAGATGTCCAAAACCGGAAAGTTGGTTTTATCGGGGAGTCCCCGGAAAACAGGCTGATTATATACAGCTGGATTGGTCATCCGCGTCTTGAAATTGAATTTGGAGGTAAAAATGAAGGTCGCGAACCTGAAGTCATTGATGTTGATGAGTTTATTGGTGTCAAATCATACAAGGCCAAAGGTAAACGCTTATCCACATATGAAATCAGTAAAATCAACGAATTGGAGCCGGTAGTCGTTGATGCAGAGCCTGAGGAACCAGAGGTTGAAGAGAAGAGCAATGAAATTATTATTCCTGATATTGAAGATCTTCTCTTTGGAACAGAAAAGCCGACAGACAATGATGATCCCCCAAACCAAATGTCACTGGAGTTTTAGGTTGTGATCGTCTCAATGAGGTAGGAGTTTCCCGAATTCGGCAGGATGAAACTTTTACCTTTTTACTTATTACTTTTTACCTGGTTTATGAGAATATTCCTGATTGGTTTTATGGGCTGCGGAAAATCTACGGTCGGACGTCCACTGGCTTTGGCATTAAACCTGACTTTTATTGATCTGGATTCATTCCTGGAAGAAAAATATTTCCGGACAATTCCTCAGATTTTTGCAGAGGAAGGCGAAGATGGTTTCCGGAGAAAAGAACGAAAGGTCCTGGAAGAAGTTTCATCATTCGATGATGTTATAGTAGCGACAGGAGGCGGTGCTCCCTGCTTTTTCGATAATATGGATCTGATGAACAATTCCGGCCTGTGTATTTTTCTGGATGTGGCTGTTAATTCGCTGGTCAGTCGCCTGATGCATGCAAAAACGGAACGACCGCTAATCATGGGAAAATCGATAGAAGAACTGCGAGGATATATCGAAGAGTTGATGCAAAAAAGACGTCCTTTCTATGAAAAATCCAGGTATATACTGAAAGGATCGGAAATTTCTCCGGAACAGATTATTGAACTGGTAAAATCGGCTCAATAGTTCTTGTATCGGAAGAATTAAAATAACTTCTTTTTTACTGACACAGACTTTTAAAAACGAAAATTTTAAAAATGATTGAGCTTTGTGCACTGGCTTCGGGCAGTAACGGAAATTGTTACTATATCGGTAATGAGAAGGATGCAGTGTTGGTTGATGCCGGCATATCAGCAAAGCAAATCCTGATTCGTATCGCTGAGGCTGGCCTGGATGCTTCTAAAATAAGAGGAATTTTTGTCACTCATGAACACTCCGACCACATCAGGGGCGTCCGAATTTTGAGTAAAAGGCTGGGCATTCAGGCCTGGTTCAGTCAGGGAACATTCAATACCCTAAGTGAAGCGGAACAACCCGGATTAACAGGCATTTTTATTCCAGGGAGAGCGGTTACCATTGGTTCACTGACGGTTCATCCGTTTCTGAAAAATCATGATGCTGCAGAGCCTTGCTCATTCAGGATTGAGCATGACGACTGGCATATTGGTGTTTTTACGGATATCGGAGAGGCATGTCAGCAGGTTAAACATCATTTGCGTAAGTGTCATGCCTTATTTCTTGAAACCAATTACGATGAGAAGTTACTGTGGGATGGACCGTATCCTTACATCCTGAAACGGAGGGTGGCATCATCGCATGGTCATTTATCCAACGATCAGGCATTTGAACTGATTCGCGATCATGCCGGACCCGAACTGGTACATATATTTCTGAGTCATCTTTCCGGTGAAAATAACCGGCCTGAACTGGTTGCTGCCCGGTTTCTAAGTTTAACCGACAGGTTTAATGTGAAACTTACCTCAAGGCATACGTTTAGTGAGTTGTGCCGACTTCGCTGACCAATCGGGCGGAGGAATGGAAAAAAATGGCAAAAGTAAAGCCCTGCAAAAATATTGCAGAGCTTCAGACTTTAAATCTTTAAAATATTAGACTATTATGCTAGTTTAACATTTACCGCGTTTAATCCTTTTCTTCCTTCTTGAAGTTCATAAGTTACATCGTCATCTTCTCTGATTTGATCAATCAAACCTGAAACATGAACGAAGTATTCCTTGTCAGATTCACTGTCTTTAATAAAACCGAATCCTTTAGATTCGTTGAAAAATTTAACTTTACCTGTTTTCATAATAATTAATAAAAAAATTGAAATATTGTTGCAAATATAGGGAAATTAATATGCAAACCTTAAAAAATGCTAAAAAAATACTGGTTTTGAATAAAATGATTGTACGGTTATAACATTCGTTTCTTCCGGCAACCATTGAAAAGGTTGTTGACGAAGACTCCCTTTACCTGAACTTTGGCTTGTTTATCAATTGTTTAAAAGGTTATTGCTCAGAGCCTGCAGCGTTTGTTTCTTTAGTTCTGTTTTAACCAGTACCGATATGTTGTGTCGGCTGCCACCATATGAAATCATTCGGATTTGAATGTCTTTAAGCGCTGAAAATACCTGGGAGGCCAAACCGGTTTCTTCAGCAATTAAATTGCCAACAATACAAACAATAGTCAGTTCGGTGTTTACTTCTACTTCACCATATTCCTTGAGTTCCAACACAATTTCGTTCAGGTGTTTGGTATTGTCGATGGTTAGTGAAACCGAGACTTCAGAGGTCGAAATCATATCAATGGGCGTTTTGAAGAATTCGAAAATCTCGAATATATTTTTCAGAAACCCATAAGCATTTAACATTCGGTACGAACGGATCTTGATGGCTGTAATGCCGTCTTTTGCCGCTACTGCTTTAATTCCATAGCCACTTGAGGTCGCGGTGATCAAAGTTCCTTCATCGCCTGGGTTCATGGTGTTTTTCAGACGCACCGGAATATTATGAAGTTTGGCCGGCAGTACGGTTTGGGGATGAAGAATTTTTGCTCCGAAATAGGCCAGCTCGGCTGCTTCATCGAACGACAGGTGATCAATCTTTTTGGTGTTTTCAACGAAGCGGGGATCGTTATTGTGAAATCCATCAATGTCAGTCCAGATTTCTACTTCTTCAGCTTCAATCACTGCACCAATCAGGGTTGAGGTGTAATCGCTTCCTCCCCGTTGCAGGTTGTCGATGTTGCCTTCGGCATTCCGGCAGATAAATCCCTGTGTAATATAATAATCAGCAACTTCTGATTGTTGCATAACCTTAGCGATATTCTCACGGATGAAATACAGATCTGCAGCTTTGTCGCTGTCGATTTTCATAAAATCCAGGGCAGGAAGATACACCGTATTGTAGCCGTTTTCGAGCATCAGTTCGGTGAAAAGGGCTGTCGAAAGCAATTCTCCCTGGGCAACGATGGTGTTTTCGGCTACTTCGCTAAATTCTCCTGAAGTGAATGATTTGATGGTCCGGAAGATTTCAGAAACGATCATCTTCCCCTTTTCCTTTTTATCCGGAGTTTTATATAAATCATTAATCACCTTATAGTACTTCTGTTCCAGTTGATTAATGATCTGCCTGGCTGCATCTTTATTCTTTTTCTTCAGGTAGTTGGCAATTTCAACCAGCGAGTTGGTCGTGCCCGACATGGCCGACAAAACAACTAATTTTTGATTCCCATCAGTTATCAGCTGCATGACAACATGCATGTTTTCTACCGATCCTACGGAGGTTCCTCCAAATTTTAATACTTTCATATAATCCTCTTTTATTTAAGGAGTTAGTTGTAATTTCTGAGCGTGCAAAGATGAGAAATATTTTTGGAAACGTATAATTATAATCCAATCCGGAAGCAAATAATAGTAAATTGTTAAAGATTCGTGTTATCGGGGTTGATTTTAAAATGATTGCTTTCATTTTGAAAGTTGACTGTTATTGGAAGGTCATAATAAACTTTTAGGGTTCTGGTTGCAAGGGTTTTTACTTTATTTTCAATTCGCCATTCAGGGGCTCAGAATTAATCATTAAACTTCAGTTAAAACGTTCCAAAAATGGAATGCCTGGTTGAATTAAACCAGATGGTCGAATAAATGTGAAATCCTTTGCGGTTGGTCATTAATTTTCGTTCCAGGTATAAAACAGGTTCTCCCAACGGAAGCTTGAGCAATTGGCTGATCAGCTGATCTGCTTTGATTGCTTTTAATTTTTGTTCGCCACCCTTGACTTCAATCTGGTAATGGGTTCGGAGTGTTTCGAACAGGGATTTATTTTCGAATGTACGACTCGAAAAGCGTGGCAGATTCATGTTCGGAATGTGATTGATATCATAAAATACTGGCTGTTCATCTACCAAACGAAGCCGTTCCATATGAATACATCCTGATTCCCGCTCCATATCGGTCAGGTCAAAAGGAAAATGCCCGGGCCAGGGTTTAATCTGAGGTTTTTGCAGAATCTGGGTTTGCAGATACTGATTCCCGATGGCCGATGCTGTTCCGGAAATGCTGAGAATCCCAATGTCCTGTGGAGGTTTTCTGACAATACTTCCTTTGCCCTGTTTTTTTGAAATAAAGCCATCTTTCACCAATGCCTCAAGTGCGTGACGAACTGTTGGCCGGGTGATGTTGTGTACGGCACATAATTCATTTTCGGATGGTAAAAGACTTCCTTCTTCGTAAACTCCTGAAAGAATGTGCTTCCGGAGTATTTCGTAGATTTTTTTATGCTGCGGGATCCGGTTCTCTTCGGACATAATTGACTGATTTTGATTCAAAAGTAATAAAATAATCTAAATTTTCATTTTTAACTTGTAAATACAAGTAGAATGAATTAGTTTTGTTGCGTGAAATGAATATACGCTGTAAGTATTGGAACATTGGTCGTTTATCGGTTATTGTTTCGTTCAGTTGTATTTACAAGTAAGCTAAAATTGATAAAATAAATCAGATATGGCAATTCCGGTATTAATGCCTCGTCAGGGACAATCAGTTGAGACCTGTATTTTAGGCGAATGGGTAAAGAAAAAAGGTGACGCAGTGAAAACAGGCGATATTCTTTTTTCGTATGAAACAGACAAGGCATCGTTTGAAGAAGATGCCAAAGCAGATGGTATTTTACTCGAAGTGTTTTTTGCTGAAGGCGATGAAGTTCCGGTTTTGGTGAATGTGGCCGTAATCGGTTCTCCCGGTGAATCAGTTGAGGAATTCCGTCCGGGTGGTGAAGCTCCGGCTGCGGTTGCGGCTGAACCTGTTGCTCCTGAAGCAAAAACCGAAGTTGATCGTGCTGCTCCTGAAGTTAAAACTCTTTCTGAGCCATCAGGAAATGTGAAAATCTCTCCGCGTGCCAGACATGCGGCTGAAAAACTGGGTGTAATTTATACACAACTTCAGGGCTCTGGTCCTCAAGGTCGCATCATTGAACGTGATGTTGAGGCTGCAGCGCAGGCTTTGCCAAAACTCACCCCCCTGGCACGGGAAAAAGCCAAAACTGAGGGTTTGAAGCCAAATGAAGATGCTTCAGGATTAGGCGGAAGAACAACTGCAAAAGACCTGATTGCATACAATCCGGTTTATGGCGATGACTTTGAAGTGAAAAAACTCACCAACATGCGCAAGTTGATTGCAAAAGCAATGCATACATCGTTGCAAAACTCGGCCCAGCTTACCCATCATATGAGCGCCGATGCCCGCAAGATTATGGCTCTGCGTAAAAAATTCAAAAAAGCGCTGGAGGCAGGACAAATCGCACAGAACATTACCATTAACGACCTGGTTTGTTTTGCAGTGATTAAAGCATTGAAAAAATACCCACAGGTTAACAGCCATTTTATTGGTGACAGCATGCGCTGGTTCAAAAAAGTACATTTGGGCCTGGCGGTTGACACTGAACGCGGCCTGATGGTTCCGGCTGTTAAAAATGCGGACGATCTTTCACTCGAAGGACTTTCGGCCCAGTTGCAGGCCATTGCCGGACAATGCCGCAAAGGCAATGTGAATCCGGAATTGCTGGCGCCCGAAGCTGCTTCGTTCACCATTTCGAATCTTGGAAATTACGGGGTCGAAATGTTTACTCCGGTGATAAACATTCCGCAGACAGCTATTCTGGGTGTTTGTACCATAGTTCCCCGTCCGAAAGATTTGGGTGACGGTGTTTACGGATTTGTTCCAATGATTGGATTGTCACTCACATACGACCATCAGGCGCTTGATGGCGGAGAAGCAACCTTGTTCCTGAGGGAGATTAAGGAGCAGATTGAGAATCTGGAAGCCCCCTTCTAATTCCCCCGGAGGGGGAAGGTTTGGGGCATTTGAACAAGTTGCATTCCTGCTCCGTAGGAGCAAAATATTTTTAGCCCCAGGCTTCAACCCGGGGAAATATAGAAGAGGAAAAAAGTCGTCCGCAGGAAATGTTGAGAAAAGAAAGTTCCAATTTTCGGTTGAAATGGAAATAACGATATTTAAAAAATAAATCAATATTGAATAACCAATACCCAATTCCCAGTGAATTTCGCGGAATTCTTAGACTCCCCTTTCGGGGGAGGTTTGGAGGGGGCTTAAAATTTATAAAATGAGCAAAATATACGATTTGGCAATTCTTGGTGGCGGTCCTGCAGGATACGTTGCAGCTGAAAGGGCAGGAGCCAAAGGTTTGAGCGTGGTCATTTTCGACATGCGTTTTCTGGGCGGTGTTTGCCTGAATGAAGGTTGCATCCCGACCAAAACGCTACTGAAATCGGCCAAAGTGTTGGAATATGCACAGGAAGCAGGAAAATACGGAATCAATGTGGAAAATATTTCCATCGATTTCAAAAAAATAATGGGGCGCAAAGATAAAGTGGTTCGTAAACTGGTTGCCGGAATTGGCGCCAAAATGAAACATGCCAAAGCCGATGTGGTGATGGCCAAAGCAACTATTAAAGAAAAACGTGGTGAGATCATCACCATCGAAGCAGGTAGTCAGGATTATCAGGCTAACCGGCTGTTGATCTGTTCCGGATCGGAAGCTGCTGTTCCACCCATTCCGGGACTCGATGTTTCCCAGATATTGACCAACCGCGAAATTCTTCAGTTGAAGGAAAAGCCCGAAAGCCTGGTAATCATTGGTGGGGGAGTGATCGGTACTGAATTCGCCGACTTCTTTAATGCGATGGGAACCAAAGTGACGGTAATCGAAATGCTTCCGGAGATTTTAACCGGAGTGGATGAGGAAATTGCCGCTTTTGTACGCAAAGAGTTTGTTAAAAAAGGCGTGGAATATCACCTGAATGCCAAAGTTACAAAACTCAATGGCAAAGAAGTGGTGTTCGAAAAAGACGGTCAGGAATTTAAAATTACCGGAGAACAGGTTTTATTGTCGGTTGGCCGCAAAGCCAACGTTGCAGGAATTGGCATGGAAAATATCGGTGTTGAATTTACTCCGCGAGGCGTAAAAATCGATCAGAACTGCCTTACCAATGTGCCGAATGTTTATGCAGCAGGTGACATCACAGGTTTCTCATTGCTGGCACACACAGCCAGTCGCGAAGGTGAAGTTGCAGTAAACCACATGTTGGGGCGTAAAGATGTGATGCGTTACGATGCCATTCCTGGTGTTGTTTACACCCATCCTGAGATTGCCGGAGTTGGTTTAACCGAATCGGCTGCCAAAGAAAAAGGCATTGAAGTGGAAGTGAAACAACTGCCGATGGCTTATGCCGGACGATTCGTTGCCGAAAATGAAGGTAAAGATGGTTTCTGTAAAGTGATTGTCGGGAAAAAATACCGTGAGATTCTGGGAATTCACATGGTTGGCGGTGCCTGTTCCGAAATGATCTGGGGCGCCTGTGCCATCATCGAAGCGCAAATGCGCGTTCAGGACGTGGAGGAAATCGTATTCCCGCACCCAACGGTGAGTGAAATCATCAGAGAAACTTGCTTCTTATTTTAGTTCCAGGTTTCAGGTTTCAAGTTCCAAGTGGAGCTCTGAGGAATATTTATACATAACAATTAAAATTTCAGATATGTCTAAAGTAGAACGATTTGAAGATTTGAAGATTTGGCAGTTAGCCAGAGAACTCAGTCAGATCATTCATAATCTGACAATCAAAGATCAATTCTCAAAAGATTTTAAGCTTGTAGGCCAGATAAATGGTTCTTCCGGTTCAATCATGGACAACATTGCCGAGGGATTTGAACGTGATGGAAATAAAGAGTTTATTCAATTCCTTACTTTTTCAAAAGGTTCGTGCGGAGAAACACGCTCACAGCTTTATCGGGCATTGGACTATCAGTACATCACTCAGGAGGAATTTGATACAGCTTACAAAATGACACTGGAAGAGAGTAAAATGCTTAAAAGTTTTATCCAATACCTAAAAGATTCTGATATGAAGGGCAATAGGTTCAAATAGAAAACCTTCGTAACCAGACTTAGAACTTGAAACTAAAAAATGTAGAATTCAGAATAACCAATACTCAATATTCAGAACCTCCGCAAGCGGACTTGGACACTGGAACTTGAAACTTGGAACCTGCTCCTTAAAGAGCAATCGAAAGCGTACTAAAATTAATTTAAATACGAAAATCTATAATACTAAGAAGATATGCCAAAAGTACAATTTATTGATCCGACCGAAGTAAGGAAAGCTGGTGAAATCACATTTAAACCGATTCCTGTAAACCAGTACAACAAAACTGTTGAAGAAGAAAAAGTAAACTTCAGCAATGAAGATTTTATGCGCATCTACCGCGACATGGTGGTTATCCGCGAGTTTGAAACCATGCTGAACCTGATTAAAATCCGAGGCGACTACAACGGTATTGCCTACGATCATCCGGGTCCTGCTCACTTGTCGATCGGACAGGAAGCTGCTGCTGTGGGTATGGCTTACACGCTGGGTGTTGAGGATTTTATCTTTGGATCGCACCGTAGTCATGGTGAAATTCTGGCCAAAGGTTTATCAGCAATCGCAAAACTGAGCGACGAACAATTGATGAATGTGATGGAAAGTCATTTCGACGGAATCACTTTTGCGCCGGTTAAAAAAGGTCACACAGGAACAGTAAAAGAACTGGCCATTAAGTTCCTTATATACGGAACACTGGCTGAAATTTTTGCACGTGAAACCGGGTTCAACAAAGGATTGGGCGGATCGATGCACGCTTTCTTTACGCCATTTGGAGTATATCCGAACAATGCCATTGTAGGTGGTTCAGGCGATATTGCCGTTGGTGCAGCCCTCTATAAAAAAGTAAACCGCAAAAAAGGTATCGTGGTGGCCAATATTGGTGATGCTTCAATGGCTTGCGGTCCGGTTTGGGAAGGTCTTACTTTCGCGACCATGGATCAGTTTAATGAATTGTGGGAAGGTGATATGAAAGGCGGACTGCCGCTGATCATCAACATCATGAACAACCAATACGGGATGGGCGGACAAACCTGCGGAGAAACAGCAGGGTACAACATTGCTGCGCGCATCGGAGCCGGATTGAATGAAGATCAGCTTCATGCTGAACGTGTTGATGGTTACAATCCGCTGGCTGTGATTGACGCTTACAAACGCAAACGTAAAATCCTGGAAGAAAAACGCGGACCGGTTCTGCTCGATGTGCTGACCTACCGTTACAGCGGTCACTCACCTTCGGATGCATCGTCATACCGTTCAAAAGAAGAAGTGGAAGCATGGGAAGCTCAGGATTCGATTGCCTGGTTTGGCAGCGAACTGGTAAAGGCTGGTGTCACAACCGAAGAACAGTTAACAGGAATGAAAGCCGATATCATCAGCCTGATGGAATCAAGTATGAAACTGGCTATTGACCTTGAAATTTCTCCACGGATGGACATGGCAAAATACCCTAACCTGATCGGTGAAATGATATTCAGCAACGAATCGGTTGACCGCATGGAAGACCGGGCTCCGGATGTAAACCATCCGATGGCTGAAAATGCGCGTGTTCAGCAGCTGGCTAAAAAAGAACGTTTTGCTTTCGACGAAAATGGCAAAGCGCACTCAAAAATAAAAACATATGCCTACCGCGACGGAATTTTTGAAGCCATTGTCGATCGTTTCTACAAAGATCCAACCCTGATTGCCTACGGAGAAGAAAACCGTGACTGGGGCGGCGCCTTTGCCGTTTACCGCGGTCTGACTGAAGCACTGCCGTATCACCGTTTGTTCAACTCCCCGATCGCGGAAGCTTCGATTGTTGGAACTGCTATCGGTTATGCCATGTGTGGTGGTCGGGTTATTCCTGAAATTATGTATTGCGATTTCCTCGGCCGTTGCGGCGATGAAGTGTTCAACCAGCTTCCGAAATGGCAGGCCATGAGCGGAAACGTGATTAAAATGCCGGTCGTGCTGCGTGTTTCAGTAGGTTCAAAATACGGAGCCCAGCATTCGCAGGACTGGACTGCCTTAACTGCACAGATTCCCGGACTGAAAGTTGTTTTCCCTGCTACTCCATACGATGCGAAAGGTTTGATGAATGCTGCTCTTCAGGGAACTGATCCGGTGATTTTCTTCGAAAGCCAGCGTTTGTATGACATGGGTGAGATGTTCCACAAAGGTGGTGTGCCTGAAGGTTATTACGAAATTCCGATTGGCGAACCGGACATTAAACGTGAAGGAAAAGATGTGACCATCCTGACCATCGGTGCAACCTTGTACCGTGCGCTGGAAGCAGCTGATATTCTTCAGGAAAAATACGGTGTTTCCGCTGAGGTGATTGATGCCCGCAGTTTGTCGCCATTCAACTATGAACCGGTAATTGCTTCGTTGAAAAAGACCGGAAGAATTGTAATTTCAGGTGATGCTTCTTCGCGTGGTTCGTTCATGAAAGAAATGGCACAAACCATCTCTGAACTGGCATTCGACGAACTGGATGCTCCACCGGTTGTGGTTGGTTCACGTAACTGGATTATTCCGGCTTACGAACTCGAAGATTCATTCTTCCCATGTGCTGACTGGATTATTGATGCCATCCACGAAAAAATGCTTCCATTGAAAGGCCATGTGGTGAAAAATAATTTCACCAGTGCTGAGCAGATTAGGAGGAATAAACTGGGAGTATAATATGGATTGTATTGCATGTCCGTTCACTGAAGTGAACGGCAAAGGATAGTGCTCTGAATGATGGATTTTCTCAAACAATGAGAAGATATCCTTTGCCGTCAGTTTTAACTGACGGACGTGAATCTAAAATAGAAGAGAAAGCCCTAGTTGTCCGGAAAGGATGGCGGGGGCTTTTGGATTTTTTATAGTTTTAAGAGTCGCCTTCGACAGGCTCAGGCAGCGGGTATGATGATGGATTTTATATCATGGCTACAAATGTTCCAAAAAGCAACGCTCCCTGAGCGCCGATAGGCGTATCGAAGGGAGCATTAATTGAGGAACCGCCTTCGACACGCTTCGCTGCTCAGGCAGCGGGTTTGATGAAGGGCATTATTTCATGTCTATAAATGTTCCTCGTAGCTCTGCTCCCTGAGTAGCCGAAGGCAGTCAAAGTGGGCATTGATAAAGGTCGGAGCCACCAATAATTCCATTTTCTGTTTGCTGCTCTAAGGTCGGAACTGCCTTCGACAAGCTCAGGCAGCGGGCATGAGGAATGTTTTTATTTCATGGCTACAAATGATTCTCGAAGTGACGCTCCCTGAGCAGCGAAGCGTGTCGAAGGGAGCATTCTTCACAGTTGTTTCCTTTTGTGACTTTTTGCCAACTCCGGCAAATCCTGATTCCTTCCTTCAATCAGGGCTAATTTCTTGGCGTGGCTCCAACCATGAATTTGTCTTTCGCGATAGTAAGCTTCATCAATCCGGTCATACTCTTCAGTATAAACTAATTCAACAGGCAATCTTTTTCTTGTATGGTTTGCACCTGCACCATTTTGGTGTTCAATTAGTCGTCTTTCTAAGTCATTGGTGCTTCCGGTGTAGAAACTTCCATCAACACAAAGTAAAATGTAAACGAAACCTTTCATACCCAAATTTATTGAAAAGCAGTGTTTTTAACAAATATACAAACAAGGAAATTCTGTTCTTTAATTTGCCTTTCTAATCGACAAACTGCCTTCTGCCTTCGATAAACTCAGGCAACGACTCAGGCAGCGGGCATGAGGAATGTTTTTATTTCATGGCTACAAATGATTCTCGAAGTGACGCTCCCTGAGCAGCGAAGCGTGTCGAAGGGAGCATTCCCCAATATCGAAGTATTTTATTTTTGAATTTATCCAAACGCCTTTATTTTAAATTTTATTCCCAAATTTTCTTACTTTTAAAGTCACACATTTTTTGTTCAGCAAGGGTTGAAAAAGATAAGCCACACCTTTGATGATTCTTAAACTTAACCTAAACTAAATGAAAGTATCAAACACAAGAAGAGATTTTTTGAAAAAAACTGCTGCAGCTACGACAGTGATGGTTGCCGGAGGTATCTTGCCGGGATTCAGTGCCCGCAGTTACAGCCGTATTTCGGGCGCCAATGAAAAAATCCGGATTTCGGTAATGGGTGTTAATTCGAGAGGAAAAGCCCTTGCCGATAATTATGCCAGTCAGCCCAACAGTGAGGTTGTTCATATTTGTGATGTCGATCGCATGGCCATGGAGAAATGTTTGGCTTCAGTAAATGAAAAACAAAAAACAAAGGCAATCGGAATGGGCGATTTTCGCCGCTCGCTCGAAAGCAGGGACACCGATGTAATGGTAATTGCCACTCCCGACCACTGGCATGCTCCTGCAGCTCTTTTGGCCTTGCAGGCCGGCAAGCATGTATATGTTGAGAAACCCTGTAGCCACAATCCGGCCGAAGGTGAAATGCTGATTCAGGCTGCCGGAAAGTATGGGAAAGTTATCCAGATGGGAAACCAGCGACGATCGTATCCCAATGTGATTGAAGCAATTGCTGAACTGAAAAAAGGTGTGATTGGCCGTCCTTACCTGGGCAAAGGATGGTATACCAACAACCGTGGTCCGATCGGAATTGGAAATGAAGTTGCCGTTCCCGGGTGGCTTGACTGGGATTTATGGCAGGGACCTGCTCCGCGAAAAGCTTACAAGGACAATATTGTACACTACAACTGGCACTGGCGCTGGCATTGGGGAACAGGTGAGGCGCTGAACAACGGCACCCACATGGTCGATCTGATGCGATGGGGCCTGGGGGTCGATTTTCCGACAAAAGTGAGCTCTGCGGGCGGAAGGTACCGATATCAGGACGATTGGGAAACTCCCGACACACAAATCATCAATCTTGAATTCGGAAACAACATGGCCATGACCTGGGAAGGACGCAGCTGCAATGGTAAAACTGTTGAAGGAATTACCGTGGGAGCACTGTTTTATGGTGAAAGCGGAAGTTTGCTCATCGACGGAAATGCCTATACAATATTCGATCTGCAAAGTAAAATTGTAAAGGAAGTGAAGAATACGAAGGTAATCGATTCACGGAATCTGGCAAATCCGGCAGGTGACCTGGACAGCAATCACATTCAAAACTTTTTTGCAGCCATTTCTAAGGGCGAAAAACTAAACTCTGACATCGACTCAGGTCATAAAAGTACCCTGCTCGTTCAACTCGGAAATATTTCGCAGCGCGTTGGCCGGACACTCGACATTGATGCACGGAATGGTCATATCCTGAACGATAAAGAAGCGATGAATTACTGGTCGCGCAGCTACGAAAAAGGCTGGGAAATGAAATTGTAAACATTGATAAGCAGAAACCCAAAGAATAATAAAAGGAAACAGTACTTACGGTTATATATAATTAAATCCAGATGAATTCAAGACGTTCATTTATAAAAACAGTGGGGGCGGGGACGGCACTTTCGACCCTTTCCCTTTCAGGCTTCGGAATTCCGGCTGCCAGGATGATTTCAGGTGATTCTCCGGAAGAAAAACCGATCCGTATCGGGATTATCGGCGCTGAAAATTCGCACACCGTTGGATTCGGGAAGCTTTTTAACATCGACAAAAAATTTCCCGGAGTGGAAGTAAAATATGTTTGGGGCGAAACAGATGAGTTTGCAAAAAATGCCATGGCCAAGGGGCAGATTCCAAATCAGGTTGCCGATCCGCTTGAAATGCTCGGAAAAATAGATGCATTGATTGTTGATCACCGTCATGCCAAATATCACCTGAAAGCCGCTGAACCATTTGTAAGAGCCGGTATCCCGACTTTTATCGACAAACCATTTTGTTACCGGGTTCAGGAGGGAAAAGAATTTCTGGAAATGGCCCGTGAACTGGGTACACCGGTCACTTCGTACAGCACCATAGCTCAAAGCGATTCAACCTTTGATATTGCCGAACAGGTGAAATCACTGGGTGAATTTAATAATGTATTGCGTTATGGCCCTGCAGATATTGAATCACCATACGGGGGCATATTCTTTTATGGAATTCATCTGGTGCAACCACTCATGTATATGTTTGGCAATGACATCAAGGTGGTGAAAATTAATAAATACGGAAAACAAGCCGGTGCGGTACTCATTTTCGAAAGTGGATTGCAGGCCAACCTGGTATTCAGCACCCTTCATTATGGCTGGGAAACATTTGCGGAAACCAAAAAAGGAGTCGTTGAGCTGAAATCCAGGGTTCAGGAAACCAGTCCGGAAAGGTGTTACCGCGATTTGGTCGAAATGTTCAGGACCGGGAAAGAGCCCCTCGCACACGAAAGTATCCTGAAATGCATTGCCGTACTCGAAGCACTGGAACGGTCGTCTCAAAACGAACAATGGGAAGAAGTAATCCTTTAGCAATTTTTATATAACAAAGCATGGACAATTTATTTTTGTTTACTTCAAAAAAAAATCTGGTATTTATTTTACTCCTGATCATGAATTCAGCAATGGCCCAAGCCAAAATCGAAGGTTTGTTTTACCTGACTGGCAAACCTGTTTCAATAGAAATTTCAAACGGTAAAATAGTTAGTATCACCGAAATCGAAAAACTATCGGATGAAGCACATCCTGTGTATGTTGCCCCTGGTTTGTTTGATAATCAGGTGAACGGTTTTGCCGGAGTTTCCTTCTGTTTTGGAAAGAGCGAATTAACCCGGGAAGGAATACTGAAAGCCACACGCGAACTTTGGAAGAAAGGAGTTACTACCTATTTGCCAAC
>JBBSBP010000025.1:0-62478 GCA_038251165.1 Bacteroidales bacterium
AACCGTGCTGTATCCCTTGAATGCAGGCCAATGCTTGGTTCGTCAAGTATGTACATCGATCCTACCAGGCTGCTTCCAAGCGAAGTTGCGAGATTGATCCGCTGCGATTCTCCACCTGATAAGGTAGCTGATAGCCGGTTCAGGGTCAAATAGCCAAGTCCGACATCGGTGAGAAAATCAAGCCGGTTATTAATCTCTGTCAGGATTCGTTCAGCTATTTTGGTTTCATGTTCCGAAAGCTTCAGATCAGCAAAGAATACCTGCAATTCATCAATGGGCAGTAAAACCAGATCCTGAATTGACCGTTCGCCTACCTTTACATACATAGCTTCTTTCTTTAAGCGTGTGCCACGGCAATCCGGGCAACTGGTTTTGCCCCTGTACCGCGAAAGCATCACCCGGTATTGAATTTTATAGACGTTTTCTTCCAGCATTTTAAAGAACTGGTTTAAACCCTGGAAATACTTATTGCCTGTCCATAAAAGTTCCCGTTGCTGACTGTTTAGTTCGTAAAATGGTTTGTGGATCGGAAAATCGAATTTTTCGGCTGCATAAACCAACTCATCTTTCCATTCTTTCATTTTGTCACCTTTCCAGCAGGCAACAGCATCCTGGTATACAGACAGCGATTTGTTCGGGATAACCAGGTCTACATCGATTCCGATTACTTTTCCGTAGCCTTCACAAGTTTTACATGCTCCAACCGGATTGTTGAAACTGAACATATGTACCGAAGGTTCTTCGAATTCGATGCCATCGGCTTCAAAAAGATTGGAAAAATGTTCTTCTTTTACTTCAGTTCCGTCATAAATTTTAACAATACATTGACCCTGTCCTTCAAAAAACGCTGTCTGAACCGAATCGGCAATACGGCTCAGATTGTCTTCATCATTCAAAACCGTTGCCCTGTCGATGACGATGATGCAGGGAGAATCTTTACAATAATCCTCTCTTTTTTCCTTTAACAGTTCGTCGATTTTCCTGATTTCGTTATTTATTTCAAGTCGCGTAAATCCCTGTTGAAGCAATAATTCAGCCTCCTGGAGTAAAGTACGCTCATTTTTTAATTTTAAGGGCGAACCAATCAGTAACCGGGTGTTTTCAGGAAATGACTGAATAAAGTTGATTACGTCGCTAACATGGTGTTGTTTGACTTCTTTTCCCGACACAGGTGAAATGGTTTTCCCAATCCGTGCAAACAAAAGTTTGAGGTAATCGTAAATTTCGGTCGAAGTGCCTACCGTAGACCTGGGATTGCGTGTATTTACCTTTTGCTCGATTGCGATTGCCGGCGGAATACCCTTGATGTAATCAACTTCAGGTTTGTTAATACGGCCAAGAAACTGCCGGGCATAAGAAGATAAACTTTCAACATACCGTCTCTGACCTTCAGCATAAAGTGTGTCGAAGGCCAGGGAAGACTTCCCGGAACCGGACAATCCGCTGATTACTATGAATTTATTGCGGTTAATATTTAGATCGATATTTTTTAGATTGTGAACCCTGGCGCCCTTAATCTGGATATATGAAGAATTTTTTGAGGAAGAACTCATTCGTTATGTTATAATTAAATGCAAAAATTTGTTTATTTGAAAAAAATGATTCACTTTTACAGCACAAAATTAGTAAATTGTTTAACTCTCATTCAAAAAAAGCCTGCTTATAGATAGAACTCTACTCTTTAATTATTGAAATCAATCACGTAATATTACAGAGTAATGTTCAGAACGGAAGAATTGAGCGATAATTCGCTCGTTAAACAATTTATCGATGGCGATCAGTATGCGATCGAAATTCTAATTGCCCGCCATAAAAAGAGAGTTTTTACCTACATCGTATTAATCGTCAAAAATCATCACCTGGCTGAGGATATATTTCAGGATACCTTCATTAAGGTTATCCGATCATTGAAAACCGGGAAATATACCGAAAACGGTAAATTTATTTCCTGGGTGCTTCGTATTTCGCATAACCTCATTATCGACCATTTCAGGAAGGAAAAATTACTTCAGACGACATCGAACGATGATACGACCATTGATCTTTTTAATTCGCCAAAGTATTCAGAGGAGAATATTGAAGATAAACTGGTGTACGACCAGATTACCAGCGATGTGCGCCTGTTGATTGAGGAATTACCGGATGATCAGCGTCAGGTTATCATGATGCGGCATTTCCAGGGATTAAGTTTTAAGGAAATTGCCGATCAGACTGACGTCAGCATTAATACGGCTTTAGGTCGGATGAGGTATGCATTAATCAACCTGAGGAAAATGATTGAGAAAAAAAACTTAAGTCTTACGAAAATTTAAGAGTCTGATGGCAATATAATTACTTTGGGGGCGTTATTGCTTAGTAACCAAAACAGAAGTATAATGCCTATGAGTAAATTCTCTACCTTAGACTATTTGTTCAATTCATATTATTCAGGAAAGAAAGAAGCTGAGATCATACGGTTTTCAGTAAATAATTCCTTAAATAACATGATTGATGATCAAATTGGATTTGAACCTTCACAGAGTTGTATTGATGCCATTTTAAGTTATGCAGCACAAAATGAGGTTTTAAAATCAAAAAATGCCGGAAATATTGAGTTGAATCTGAATTGAACTCAAAAGAAATGTTTAAAAGCATCTTGACAAAGGTGCTTTTTTTTATTTATATTTGTGATATCAAGATAGTATCAAAACAACTTAAATCTGATGGTATGGAAAAAACATTTATTACTCGTTTGTGATATTTAGTCCTTGCTCTTGAAACTTTGTTTCTGGTGTTGGCAATTGTCTCTTTTAAATCCAATTATGATCGGACTGGTTCTGGTTTGGAAAGTGGAAGAGACCTACCGGGCCGCGTTCGGTGTTGATGAATATGAACATTTTGTTGTCATACAGAGTGAGGCGGCTTTGCGTAAACTGGCAGGTTTGTATCCTTATGATAATATTGAAGACGATCGCCAAGATTACTTTACGTGATGGTGGTGAAGAAGTAAACCATATGCTTGAAAGCGAAATACGTGAACGCCTCGATATTGCTGGAATTCATGTCATCGAAGCCCGTATTAATTACATTGCCTATGCTCAGGAAATTGCCCAGGCCATGTTGAAACGTCAACAGGCGACAGCCATTGTTGCGGCACGGTTTAAAATTGTGGAAGGTGCAGTAAGTATGGTTGAAATGGCTTTGGCTGAATTGAGTAAACGTGATATTGTGAACCTTGATGAAGATAAAAAGGCCACGATGGTTAGCAACCTCCTGGTGGTTTTGTGTGGTGATAAAGAAGCAACTCCGGTCGTAAATACAGGTACACTTTATCAGTAAAAAATATAAAAATGAAAATAATGTTTATTGCTTTTATTGCCGCGGTACTCATTTCAACTGCTGTAGCAGGTCAGTCAGAAGAAATAATTACCCTTAAAACAGAAACAGGCGAAATAGAGGGAACATTAAACATGCCTCAGTCCGGACTACCTGTTCCGGTTGTGTTGATTATTGCCGGCTCTGGTCCAACCGACCGGAATGGGAACAATCCGGTGATGACAAATAATTCACTGGAAATGATGTCAGATGAACTGGCGAAGAAAGGCATTGCTGCTCTGAGGTATGATAAACGTGGAATTGCCAAAAGCCAAAAGGCCGGAATGAAGGAAGCCGACTTACGGTTTGAGATGTATATCAATGATGCTGTCAGTTGGATTCAGTTGCTGAAGCAAAATGAAAACTTCAGTGAGGTAATAGTGATCGGGCACAGTGAAGGTTCGCTGATCGGAATGATTGCCTCGCAGGATAAGAATGTATCGAAGTACGTGTCGATTGCCGGAGCTGGCCGGCCTGCCGATCAAATTCTCAGGGAACAGTTGAAAGCCCAACCTCCATTTGTTTTGGAGCAGTCAACTCCAATTTTAGACGAACTGGTAAAAGGGAATACAGTCGAAAATGTTCCACCGATGTTAAATTCTTTATTTCGTCCCCGTGTTCAGTCCTATATGATTTCCTGGTTCAGATATGATCCTCAGATTGAGATTGCAAAATTAAAAAAGCCAGGCCTGATTCTGCAGGGAACTACCGATATTCAGGTGAGTGTTGAGGATGCCAGGCTGCTTAAGGCTTCAAAACCTGATGCTTCACTGGTCCTGATTGAAGGAATGAATCATATCCTTAAAAATGCAGAATCCGACCGGATGAAGAATATACAGACATACAATCAGCCGGAACTTCCGTTGAATACCGAACTGGCTGAATCGCTGTGTAATTTTATTTTGACGAAGTAGGTATAACTATTAGTTCCAGACTTAATCGGAGACATAAAGCAATGATTTTTTATGAATAAAATGTGAAGGGGAAGTTATGACTAAGAAAAAATCATTTGTATTGCGCATGGATCCTGATGTGTACGATGCCATTGAAAAATGGGCTGCACAGGAATTCCGCAGTGCAAATGGGCAAATTGAATGGATAATAACCAAGGCACTCCGTGATGCCCGGCGAACAGTTAATAAAACAAATCAGGCAGAACCTGAAACCGAAGAGGATAAGTAAACTGTAACAAGGAATTAACTATTAAAATCTATATGTCATGCAACAAAGCAAATATCATTGTCCAAAATGTGGAAATACACAAGCAGAATTAGATGAAATCAGAACAACAGGAAAAGGCTTTTCCAGGTTTTTTGATATTCAGAACAAGAAATTTACAGTTGTTACCTGTACCCGTTGCAAATACTGCGAATTATACAAAGGGAAAGCCAGTACTTTGGGAAATGTTGCTGATTTTCTGGTTGGTTAATCAATCTGTTTAAATTTTCTTTAAATTATGGGAATATGCTAACAATCTGATCGTAATAACCGTGGTTTTAGTTTATTTTTGCAGCGATTAAAACAGTAAATCCTAACAAAAAAAATAACTATGACCATTAGCGCATTGCAATCAGAAAGGGCTAAATATCAGCCGAAACTTCCCAGCTCATTGAAATCGTCAGTCCAGCTCATTGAAGGTAAAAAAACACAATCGATTGCTGATCAGAAAGAAATAAAGGAACTTTTCCCCAATACCTTTGGCATGCCTATCATTACTTTTGAGGCCTGCAATGAAAAAACGCTATACCCTAAAGTAAATGTTGGCGTAATTCTTTCAGGTGGTCAGGCGCCAGGTGGTCACAATGTAATTTCCGGTATTTTCGATGGGATTAAAAACCTTAATCCGGACAGTAAACTATACGGATTTTTAGGTGGTCCAGGTGGTCTGGTTGATCGCAGTTACGTAGAACTGACCGCTGAGATTGTTGACGAATACCGCAATACCGGTGGTTTCGACATCATCGGTTCAGGTCGTACCAAACTGGAAGAAACAGCTCAATTTGACAAGGGCGCTGAAATTCTGCATGAGTTAAACATCAAGGCTTTGATCATTATTGGCGGTGACGATAGTAATACCAATGCCTGCGTTTTGGCTGAATACTATGCTGCACAAAATACCGGAATTCAGGTGATTGGTTGCCCAAAAACGATTGATGGTGATCTGAAGAATGACATGATCGAAACTTCATTTGGTTTTGATACAGCCACTAAAGTTTATTCTGAATTGATCGGTAATGTTGAACGCGATGCCACTTCCGCAAAAAAATACTGGCATTTTATTAAACTGATGGGACGCTCTGCTTCTCATATCGGTTTGGAATGTGCCTTACAGACACAGCCGAACATTACACTGATTTCGGAAGAAGTAGCTGCAAGAGAACAAACCCTGGGAGAAATCGTTGACTATATGGCCACTATTATTGCACAACGTGCGGCCAATGGCGAAAACTTTGGTGTAGCTTTAATTCCTGAAGGCCTGGTTGAGTTTATTCCCGAAATGAAAGCCCTTATATCGGAATTGAACAATTTGCTTGCTGAAGACTCTGAAACAGAAAAAAAATTCAAATCGTTTAGCAGTAAAACAGAAGGCCGTGCATTTGTGGCTGGAATTTTATCTGCTGAAACTTCGAAATTATATACGTCTTTACCCCACAGCATTGCCGATCAGTTAACCCTGGACCGTGACCCGCATGGTAATGTACAGGTTTCGCTCATTGAAACTGAAAAATTATTGGGAGAAATGGTGAAAAGCCAATTGAAAGAAATGAAAAAAGCAGGTAAGTACACCAGCAAATTCGGTACTCAGTATCACTTCTTTGGCTACGAAGGTCGCTGTGCTGCCCCGTCAAACTTTGATGCGGACTATTGCTATTCTTTGGGTTACAATGCTTCATTCCTTATTGCTGAAGGCAAAACAGGGTACATGTCATCGGTTCGTAACCTGACCGCACCAGCAGATGAATGGATTGCCGGCGGTGTGCCTATTACGATGATGATGAATATGGAACGTCGTCACGGCCATATGAAGCCTGTTATTCAGAAAGCCCTGGTTGAATTGGATAGTGCACCATATCAGTATCTGGTTGCAAACCGTGATCAATGGGCTATTAAAACTTCATTTGTTTATCCCGGACCTATTCAGTACTGGGGGCCAACTGAAGTTTGCGATCAGCCCACCAAAACCATTGTTTTGGAAAGGCAAAATAATTTTGCTGTTCAGGAGTAAACTTCAACTAAAAAAAAAGCCCGGAATGGAAATTCCGGGCTTTTTTAATATCAAATATAAACTGTTGGGAATCGGCTTAGTGATACGGTTTGAATAATTCAGATTCCAATTTCCATCCGTTGCAGGAGTTTGACTGAAACAGTATCAAGAATACTTTTCTCAATTGCACACACTTTTGTTTCTAACTCCTCCAATATTTTTCAGATTTATTTTTTGACTAAAAGATATTTTTCAATGTTTTCAACAAACATTTTTTTTGTTTCTTCCTTCGATCGGCCAATGCCTGACATCATGACAGGTTTCCCCGTGGCTGGTATATAAAGAAATGCAGGAATACCGGTTATTCCGAAGACCTGCGCCAATTCACGTTCCTGATCGGTATTGACTTTATATACAACAATTTTACCAGCATATTCGCTTCCAATTTCATCGAGAATAGGACTGGCAATTTTGCATGGTCCACACCAGTCAGCATAAAAATCAATTATGGCCGGTGTGCTACCCAGGTATTTCCAATCGTTTGGTGTCTTGGTGTAATCCCAGATCTTTTGAATAAAAATGGCTTTTGTTAATTTTTCAGAAACACCTTCCGTTTTTGCATTGGCAACAGATCCGGAGATTTCAGTATTCCCTATTCCTTCAGCTTTTTGATTTCCGCAAGCTGATATAATCAGGGCTGCAGCAATCAATGTTAAAATTTGTTTTTTCATCTTTAAATATTTTATTAGACCGAATGAAAATTGCATGTGATATCTTCATTCGTATTTGCTTTAAACGAACATGCTCGTTATATAACCTGATTAAATAATATGCAATCATTCCCGGCATCTGTAATACTTCCGAATTCTTGCCGGTATTTTTAGTATTAAAAAATCTATATATGTATATGTGTTATCAATATTTATACCAAAAGCATTTTTGTCACAGGAAGAATCCTCAAAAAAATATTCGCCTGACGCAACCAATTGTTGACTTTCGTAATCTATAGGGTAACCAATTTAAAGGATACGGACAGTATTCCTTAATGGATTCAGTTTACGGTTTGAAAATTCCGTTAACGAATAAATCAATAAAAACAATATAAATATAGTATTAAAATGAAAAAGTTACTTTTTTTCTTAATGACGGGTATCCTCTTAAGTTTGTTGCCAGGCTGTAATATGCATGATGATGAATATTCGTTAAGCAATGCCTGGGTTGGATTTGGATTGATACAAATAGATTCAGGTGATCAGTCGTTTACCATTGTAATGGATGATGGTGAAGTGCTTTTCCCGGTTACACATTCCGGATATTGGAATGAAGTGCAGAATAACGAACGCGTATTGACCAACTTTACTATTTTGGGAAATAAACAAAATCCTGATCACAATGAATATTACTATGTGAAAATCAATTCGTTACGAAAGATTTTGTATAAAGGAATTATGGATATTACACCAGCCATTGAAGACAGTATTGGTAATGATCCTATCCTGGTGAAGGATAAGTGGGTTAAAAATAACATGCTGAATTTTGAACTGCAATACCGGGGAGGAAATAAAATTCATTACATAAATTTAGTGAAACAACCCGGAGCTATAAATCTCAACGATGGACCTGTTGTACTGGAATTGAGACATAATTCCAAAGGTGATACGGAAAGGATTCCGCTTTCGGCACTTGTTACCTTCGATTTGAGTACACTCAAAGTTCAGGGCGAAAACAGGACTCCGTTTAAAATTATTGCCAAAGGATTTGATGGTGATGATTTTGAATATACCGGAGAATACAAATATTAATGATCGTTTCAATCAATTCGGTTTTTTATAAAAGCATCTGTTAGCGAATGACAGGTGCTTTTCATTTTTTAATTGGGATACTATCTTTACTTTTGCAGCTTGATTGTTGCTACGATCAACTAAAACAGCATACATGAAGAAGACAGTGTATTTTCTTGCATTGGGAGCCATTTTGTTCTCGTGCTCACATCCGAAAATGAATAATGAAATGACGACAAATTATTTGCCTGAAGTTCCAAACCTGACTTCAGATATCATGACTCCTGAAGTGCTATGGAGCTTTGGCCGGATGGCTGAACCATCAGTATCACCTGACAAACTGACGATTCTGTATTCGGTTACCAATTACAACATTGTAGAGAACAAATCTTACCGCGATTTATACACTGTGCCTGCTCATGGTGGTGATCCTTTGCGTATCACCTCTACTCCCGAAAAAGAATCATCTGCAGTCTGGAGGCCAGACAGCGAAAAAATTGGCTATTTGTCGGCAAAATCCGGAGAAATGCAATTTTGGGAAATGAATCCGGATGGTTCTGAATCCGTTCAGATAACAGAAATAAAGAGAGGTATTACCGGGTTTAAATATTCTCCTGATGGTACCAGGATTTTATACACGGCAGATGTTAAAATAAAGAAGGATATTCATGATCTGTTTCCTGATTTACCGAAAGCCAATGCCTACCTGGAATCCGACCTGATGTATAAACATTGGGATGAATGGGTTCAAACTGTTCCCCATCCTTTTGTTGCAGACTATAAAAACGGCAAGATTGAAAATGCTGTTGATTTGCTGGATGGAGAACCCTATGAAAGTCCGATGAAGCCTTTTGGCGGTGTAGAGCAACTCGCCTGGAGTGCTGACAGCAAAACAGTAGCTTATACCTGCAGAAAGAAAACCGGAAAGGAATATGCACTTTCAACCAATTCAGATATTTATTTCTACCATACTGAAACCGGGCAGACAGAGAACAAAACGCCGGGGATGATGGGCTATGATCAGAACCCGGTTTTCTCGCCCGACGGGAAATGGCTTGCCTGGGAAAGTATGGAGCGCGATGGATACGAAGCCGATAAAATCCGCCTGTTTGTAATGAACCTGAAAACCGGAGAAAAATCGGATATGTCGGTTGATTTTGATCAGAATGCAAACGGTTTGTCATGGAGTGCCGACAGTAAATCGGTTTATTTTGTTAGCTGCTGGCATGCAGTTACTCAGGTTTACCGATTGGATATCATGGAAAAAAAGATCAGCCGGATAACTACCGGTGTTCATGATTACGCGATTGTCGCTGAAGTGAAAAACAAGCTTATCGGTGTTAAACATTCAATGAGTAAACCCGACGAAATATATTCAATCGATCCGGAAAGCGGTGCTGAGACTGAACTTACGTATGTAAATAAACAAATCCTGGATCAGCTTACCCTGGCTAAAGTTGAAGAACGGTGGGTGAAAACAACCGACAATAAGCAAATGCAAATGTGGGTTATTTATCCGCCTCACTTTGATCCGGACAAAAAATATCCAACTCTTTTATTCTGTGAAGGCGGTCCACAATCGACCGTCAGCCAATTTTGGTCCTATCGCTGGAATTTTCAGCAGATGGCTGCCAACGGATATATCATTGTAGCTCCAAACCGACGCGGCCTACCTGGATTTGGCAAGGAATGGCTTGAGCAGATCAGTGGTGATTACAGCGGTCAAAACATGAAAGATTATCTTTCGGCAATTGATGCAATGGCCAAAGAACCTTTTGTGGATCAGGACAAACTGGGTTGTGTCGGCGCAAGCTACGGCGGATATTCAGTGTATTGGCTCGCCGGTCATCATGAGAAACGATTCAAGGCTTTCATTGCACACGATGGGATGTTCAATCTGGAACAACAATACCTTGAAACGGAGGAAATGTGGTTTGTAAACTGGGATCTGGGTGGTCCATACTGGGATAAATCCAATGCAGTTGCACAGCGTTCGTATGCCAATTCACCGCATTTGTTTGTCGATAAATGGGATACACCAATTCTTGTAATTCATGGCGAAAAAGATTACCGTATTCTGGCCTCTCAGGGAATGGCAGCTTTCAATGCTGCTGTTTTACGAGGTGTTCCTGCTCAGTTATTAATCTTTCCTGAAGAAAATCATTGGGTGTTACAGCCTCAGAATGGTATTTTGTGGCAACGGGTATTTAAACAGTGGCTGGATAAATGGCTCAAGTAATCAGATATTTCGGATTCCAGGTTAAATCTAAACCTGGAATCCGGATTCTGAAATTCAAAAAACTTCTACCTTACTTTTGGCGGTTTCGAGCAAACTCCTGATTTGGGCTGTAAAACGTATCAAGGAGAGTGTATCGTCGATGTTCATCCTGGATAAATTAATAGTTAGATCAAATTCATCTTCTTCGTCCTTATTTTCTGAAATGTGTTTGCGGAGATTATCCCTTTCCTTCTCTGTTTTTTCAATAAAATCAACAGCCTCCCTGAGTTTCAGCTTGTTCTTCTCCATGATCTGTTTAACCCGCCATTCATGCGGAGCAGTCAGTTTAATAAACAGCGATTTTTCAATATCATGGGTAATGATATGTCCGGCACGTCCGACAATGATACAGTAACCATCATTTGCAAAGCTGGAAATCAGATCGACAAGGGTTTTTCTGATTTTTCGGTCACTTTTGAATCTTTTTTCACTGAATGCGCTCAAAATATCATCGAAGGCATTCCGGTCTCCCTCTTTCAGGAAACTTCGGAGTTTATTTGGATCCATGTTTAACTCACGGGCACTTTCTTCCAGAATTTCTTTACTCAAAACTTTCCATTTTTTAAATCCATTTAATTTGTCGAGTTCTGCGGCAAGTAATTTGGCAATATTTACGCCTCCGCACCCTACTTCTCTTGAAATACAAATTACAGGTCCTGGTTGAGTATTGGCTGGCTGATATTTGGGATCATTCTGATGCAGCCTTTTATTCAAATAAACCATCATAGTATTATTCATGGCGTTGAAATTTTGGTCTGGTTTAATTTACGAATTATTTTCATGCTGGTTTGATATTTTTTCAAATGATTTCCAGTTGTTTATATGGTGTATAACATTCGCTGCGGTTTTGTCAGTTTTTTAGCAGGTATTTTTTTCTATCTTTCAGATATTAATTTAAATCATAACGTGATGTTTAATTCGGATACCTATACTATACGCCGGCAAAAGTTAAAACAGATAATTTCTGATGGAATCATTCTGCTCCCTGGAAATGTTGATTCTCCGATGAATTATGCTGATAATATCTACTATTTCAGGCAGGATAGTTCCTTTTTGTATTTCTTCGGACTTGACTTCCAGAGGCTTGCCGCAGTTATTGACACTGAAACAGGTGAGGAAATTATTTTTGGTGACGATGTAAGCATTGAAGACATCATTTGGATGGGGCCTCAGATATCCCTGAAGGAAAAAGCAGAAAAAGTTGGAATAACAAGAACACAGGCTTATCAGAATCTTCAGTCTGTGATCGGGAAGGCTATTCAGTCAGGCCGGAAAATTCATTTTCTGCCTCCATACCGTGCCGAAAATAAACTTTTACTCCAGGAATTACTGGGCATTTCGGTTTCGAAACAAAAAGCCTATGCTTCGCTCGAATTAATTAAAGCCATTGTTGGTTTACGATCGGTAAAGGAAGAACAGGAAATTGCAGAAATCAGGAAAGCCTGTGCTGTGGGTTATCAAATGCATGTTTCAGCAATGAAAATGGCCAAACAAGGTGTTTGGGAACAACAAATTGCCGGAACTATTGAAGGAATTGCAAATTCAGGTGGTGGTATGGTTTCTTTCCCGGTGATTCTTTCCCAAAACGGGGAAACGCTGCATAACCACGATCATTCTCAATCCTTACAAAATGGACGTTTATTACTGGTAGATGCCGGTGCCGAAGTAGGATCACACTATGCCTCCGATTTTACCCGGACAGTTCCTGTCAGTGGCAGATTTACCCGCAAACAGCGGGAGATTTACGAGATTGTTCTGGCAACTAACAATCATGCCCGGGAATTAACCCGGCCAGGGTCAACTTATTTATCGGTTCATTTGGAGGCTGCTGAAATTATTGCTTCAGGTTTAAAATCCCTTGGATTAATGAAGGGCGATGTTAAAGAGGCCGTAGCAAATGGTGCACATGCTTTGTTTATGCCACACGGACTTGGACATATGCTCGGTCTGGATGTTCATGATATGGAAGACCTTGGCCAGATATACGTTGGATACGACGACGAAACCCGTCCGGTTGACCAGTTTGGGACGGCATCCCTGCGGTTGGGACGAAAACTTCAATCCGGTTTTGTGATTACAAACGAACCCGGAATCTATTTTATTCCGGCATTAATCGCGAAATGGAAGTCCGAAAAGATTAATGCAGATTTTATCAATTTCGATAAGCTGGAAGAATACCTCGATTTTGGAGGAATTCGACTGGAAGATGATCTATTAGTGAATGAAACCGGATGTGAAATTATTGGTGAACGGATCCCGGTTACTCCGGATGAAGTTGAAAATATAATGAACTAAATTTTTACACCCTGGTTTGAAAGTGGTATGTCAAATCTTAAATTGTCACGAAATGGATCCGGTTCATTTTCCATGATGAATTTGTTTTTTTCTAATTTTATCTTTGGTTCCATCGCAAAGAGTAATGAGGTAATCTACATTCAAACATTCAAACACCCTGTAACTTTTCGGTTTTTTTTGACTGATATCAATACCTATTTCATTCATAACTGAAGCTGCCATTGGATCGGTTTCTTCATCAGGGTGAAGTCCTGCAGAAAAAACTTCCAGCGATTGATTCATTTTCTGAAGAAATGCTTCAGCCATCAGGCTGCGGCAGGAATTGCCACCGGTACACAGGAACAGAATCTTCATTTGAACTCAGATCATAAATTTTATTTTTGTACCGGTAAGACTGAATATTTACAACTATATAAACGTTTATTATGCGAAATTTAATTCGATTGGTATTTATCTTTTTAATGATAGTAAGTATGGCATGCAGACAGGAAGCGCCTAAAGTGAAGGCTATCGATCCGCTTGATATGGACACCACCATTAATCCTGCCGCCGATTTTGATAATTATGCCAACGGAGGATGGAAAAAACGATTTCCTGTTCCGGACGAAAAGAGTCGTTTTGGGTCGTTTGATTTGCTTGCTGATACGGGTGAAGTGCAAGTTAAAAACCTGATTACCGAAATCGCTTCAAAAAAGCATGAATCAGGTAGTATCGGACAAAAAATCGCTGATTTCTACAATACAGGGATGGATACGGCTAAAATTGAAGCTGAAGGATTGAATCCGGTAAAGCCGTTAATGGACCAGATCAGCTTGATCAAGGATAAGAACGATGTGATGAAGGTGGTGGCGGACCTGCATACCCAGGGCATTCACCCGATGTTTTCATTCTTCTCCGATGCCGATCAGAAAAATTCAGGAATGGTAGTCGCTTATCTTTTCCAGGGAGGACTCGGAATGCCTGACCGTGATTATTACCTGAAGGAAGATGAGCGCAGTAAGGAAATTCAGAACGTCTACCGGGAACATCTGCAAAAAATATTTGTATTGACCGGTGATGAGGAATCGATCGCCAAAGCAAATTCCTCCATAGTATATGCCATCGAAAAACGGATGGCTGCTGCATCAATGACAATGCTTGAGCAACGCGATCCGCACAAAATCTATCATAAAATGGATTTGAACGGAATTCAGAAGATCTCTCCGGAAATTGACTGGTCTTCACACTTCAAAAATATCGGACTTGAAAATCCCGGTGAATTTATTGTCGGTCAGCCTGAATTTGTGGCAGAACTCGGAAAAATGCTGACGGAAGTCCCTGTGGAAAATTGGAAGATTTACCTGAAATGGCAAGTGATGAACAGTCTGAATTCTTACCTGGCTTCAGCATTTGTCGATCAGAATTTTGAATTCTTCGGGAAAACTCTTTCCGGACAAATGGCTCAGCGGCCTCGCTGGAAAAGAGTTCAGGGTGCTACCAATAATGCTTTGAGCGAAGCCATTGGTGAAATGTACGTTCAAAAATATTTCCCTGCTGAATCTAAAAAACGGATGCTCGCTTTGGTTGGAAACCTGAAAATTTCGTTGGGCGACCGAATTAAACAACTGGCGTGGATGAGCGATGAAACCAAAGCCAAAGCAGAGGAAAAACTGGATGCAATCACAGTTAAAATCGGTTATCCGGATAAATGGCGCGATTATTCTGCGCTTGAAGTATCAACGGATTCTTATGTATCCAATGTTTTACGGGCCCGTATTTTTGATTTCAACTACATGATCGGGAAGGTGAACAAACCGGTTGACCGTTCGGAATGGCAGATGCCTCCGCAAATGGTCAATGCATATTATAATCCAAGCATAAATGAAATCGTGTTCCCTGCCGCAATTCTTCAACCTCCGTTCTTTTTTACAGACGCTGATGATGCCGTAAATTACGGCGCTATTGGAGTAGTTATCGGACACGAAATGACTCACGGCTTTGATGATCAGGGTCGTCTGTATGATATGACAGGAAATCTGACTGATTGGTGGACTGAAGAAGATTCGAAATTATTTAACGAACGCACCAAAGTTCTGGAAAACCAGTTTAGTAATTTCACTGTTTTAGATACTTTGAAGGCCGATGGTGCCTTATCGTTGGGCGAAAATATTGCTGACATTGGTGGTCTGAATGTCGCTTACCAGGCTTTGCAGAACGTACTTACCGGGAAAGAAGAACCTATTGGCGGTTTTACTCCCGATCAGCGCTTCTTTTTGGCTTATGCCCATTTGTGGGCCCAGAATATCCGCGACAAGGAAATTGAACGCCGCACCAAAAATGATGTTCATTCTCTGGGGCGTTTCAGGGTGCTGGGGCCATTGCGCAACATGCCCGAATTCTACCAGGCATTCAACGTCAAAGAAGGCGACTATATGTTCCTGAATGAAGCTGACCGTGCTGTGATCTGGTAAATTGAATTCTTATCCGAAAAAAAAGTGATGCCGGTCAAACACAATATAGTTTGACCGGCATTATTTTTTTATTTTTCATCCGGAGGTGGAGGAGGAAGGAGTGGGATCTTTCTTGTTGCCCATAAAATTAAGCGCAACGACTGGTCGTATGTCATGTAATTCCACATCCAGTTGATAAAGATCAGCATACGGTTTTTAACTCCCACAATGGCCATTAAATGCACAAACATCCAGGTAAGCCAGGCTGTAAAACCGCTGAACTTCAGAAATGGCAAATCGGCCACGGCCCTGTTTCTCCCGATGGTGGCCATCGTACCACGATCAATGTACCTGAAAGGTTTCTGCGGGGCGTTTTGCAGTGAGGAAATAAAATTCCTGGCCAGATTTGCTCCCTGCTGTATAGCCACCTGAGCCACCTGAGGGTGTCCGTTCGGATATTCAGAAATGGACATGAAAGATACATCACCAATCGCCCAGATATCTTCAAATCCATTCAGCTTATTCTGTTCATCAACGATCAGTCGATTTCCCCGGCCAATTGATTCCTTAGGTAATCCGGACGGAATTTCACCGCTGATCCCGGCGGCCCAAATCACTGTCTGTGTCCGGATCTTATTTCCATCGGCGAAACTCAGCGTTCTACCGTCATAATCGGTAACCCGGGTATTTAGCCATACATTTATTCCCAAACGTTTAAGGTAGAACAAGGCTTTTTCTGAAGCATGTTTCGACATCACTGCCAACAGTGATCCGTATCCTTCCACCAGGTTAATTTGCATCAGGTCAAAATTCTGGTCCGGATAATCTTTGGGTAAAACGAAATTTTTCATCTCGGCAATTGCACCTGCAATTTCAACACCTGTAGGACCACCTCCAACTACCACCACATTCAGCAAGGCTTTTTTCTCGTTTTGGTCGCGCAGGGTTACAGCTCTCTCGAAACTTGACAATAAACGGTTTCGTAAGGCCATGGCTTCTGATACAGATTTCATTGGAATGGCGTATTCTTCCATGTTTTTCATGCCGAAAAAATTGGAATTTACACCTGTCGCAATGACCAGGTGATCATACCATACTGTACCCAGACTTGTTGCCAGTTCTTTTTTATCCGGATCTACTGAGAGAACCTCAGCAACCCGGATATACATCTCTTTCCGTTTCTGAAAAATTTTTCGAAGCGGGAAAAGTATGGAGCTCGGTTCAATTCCTGAAGTGGCTACCTGATAAAACAAAGGTTGAAACTGATGGTAATTGTTCTTGTCAATCAATACAACCTGATAACCCCTTCCCATAAGTTTCTGGGCTAATTTGAGGCCTCCAAATCCTGCTCCTAAAATAACAATGCGCTTTTGTGCCGTTTCCGGAATATTTACTGGCATTTTATGTTTATTGAATGTGAATCGAAATTCATGATCTCTTTTAAATTTGTGTTTTACGACATGTTTTAAACGATTAACAGGGGTAGTTTGTTTGCCGTTACTGAAAATAAAATGAACTGGTAAAAATCAGTAAAAATCAGATAAATCAGTTAATTTCAGCCATTATTTTTCAATTTATTCTTATCTGTGGATTAATCTGTATGGATTTTCCGGAACGGTAAATAATTCTTCCGGAGGAAGGAATAAAGTGTTAACCTGAAATTTACAGTTTGAGATGTAAAGATAAGTGTTAAATTTACATTTTATATTTTGAAGACAGTTTTATATCAAAATTATGATTGCCTGCGATCATCCCAACAATTACAGGAATCAGGAAGGTACTGAATTCCTGAAAAGGGTAAAAACCATGTGGGATGATACCAAAGTCCTGAACGGGCAGATCGGTGAATTTATTACAACAGCCCGCCGGTCGGGAGAAGAGTGGTTTATTGGTTCGATGACCAACAGTGAAACACGTACTCTGGAAATTAAACTTGATTTTCTGGGTGAAGGAAAATACCGGATGGTTGCATTCGAAGATGCTCCGAATGCTGCAATAAACGCGGAAAAAGTGATGCGTAACTCAAAAAATGTGGTGAAAGGTGATTTAGTGAAAATATGAATGGCTCCGGGAGGTAGTTTTGCCGCTTACCTGGTTCCTTTGAAATAGTAGTTCGGAGTGCCTGAAGTGAGAAAAGTATGGTCGTCAGCTCATTGATTGTTATTCGTTTGAGTTGATTTTTACCAGGAATGACAATCAATGAGCTGGAACTGGAAACTTGAAACAAAGAAGAATATGCTCGAGGAATTAAAAGAAGAAGTTTGTAAAGCCAATCTTGATTTGGTGAAACACGGATTAGTCATTTTTACCTGGGGAAATGTTAGTGGTATCGACCGCCGGCAAGGATTGGTCGTGATTAAGCCCAGCGGAGTTTCTTACGATCATATGAAACCGTCGGATATGGTTGTGCTTAATCTGGATGGCAAAGTGGTTGAGGGTAAGTTGAACCCTTCGAGTGATGCGCCAACCCATATTGTTTTATACCGTCATTTCCCGAATATCGGAGGAGTGGTTCATACCCACTCGGAATGGGCTACAAGCTGGGCACAGGCCGGGAAAGGAATACCGGCCATTGGTACAACACACGCGGATTATTTTTACGGCGAAATTCCCTGTACCCGCAAAATGACAGCGGAAGAAATCCGTGGAGAATATGAATTCGAAACCGGAAACGTGATCATCGAGCGGTTTAACGAACTCGACCCGGATAGGATTCCCGGGGTACTGGTTAACAACCATGCTCCGTTTGCCTGGGGAAAAAATGCTGACGATGCAGTCCACAATGCAGTGGTTCTGGAAGAGGTTGCCAAAATGACCTTCCGCAGTTTTCAACTGAATCCGGCTACCTCGATGGGACAAATCCTTCTCGATAAGCACTTTTTACGGAAACACGGGAAGGACGCTTATTACGGGCAGAAATAGTCCCAGGTTTCAAGTTCAACGTTACAGGTTTTGCTCTGATTAGGAGTGTTTTGAAACCTGGAACCTGGAATTTGAAACCCTAACTTTAAACTTTAAACATACAACTTTAAACTATATATTATGAGTCAGGCAAAATACACGATCGGTTTGGATTATGGTACCGATTCGGTTCGTTCACTGATTGTGAATGTTGAAAACGGAGAAGAAGTAGCCAGTGTGGTTTTCGAATATCCCCGCTGGAAAAAACAATTATACTGCGATGCACCCAACAACAGTTTCCGTCAGCACCCGAAAGATTATCTGGAAGGTATGGAGTATACTATCGTTGAGGCATTGAAACAGGCTCCGGCCGGAGTGGCTGAAAATGTTGTCGGCATCTCGATTGATACCACCGGATCGACTCCGGTCGCAGTGGACGAAAAAGGAACGCCGCTTTCGTTAACCGCCGGATTTGAGGAAAATCCAAATGCCATGTTTGTCCTCTGGAAAGATCATACCGGGGTTCGGGAAGCTGATGAAATCAATCAGCTGGCCAACGCATGGGCCGTCGATTTTACCCGGTTTGAAGGCGGAGTTTATTCTTCCGAATGGTTCTGGGCCAAATTGCTGCATGTAATCCGCGACGATGCAGGTGTCTACCGGGCCGCTTATTCGTGGGTTGAACATTGCGACTGGATTCCTGCAATCCTGACCGGAAATACCAACCCGAAAACATTAAAACGTTCACGCTGTGCAGCAGGACACAAAGCCATGTGGCATGAAGCATTTGGTGGTTTGCCAACCGAAGAATTCCTGGTGAAACTGGATCCGCTGCTGAGTGGTTTAAGAGACCGTCTGTTTAAAGAAACTTTTACCTGTGATATTTCGGCCGGTACTTTAACTCCTGAATGGTCAGCCAGACTGGGCTTGTCAACGAAGGTAAAAGTTGGGGTAGGGGCTTTTGATGCTCACCTCGGAGCTTTGGGTGCCGAAATTGAACCGTATTTCCTGAGTAAGGTAATGGGCACTTCAACCTGCGACATGTTGATCGCTCCGATGGAAGAAGTGGGAGACAAACTGATCAGTGGTATTTGCGGACAGGTTGATGGATCTATTGTTCCCGGAATGCTGGGAATGGAAGCCGGTCAGTCGGCTTTTGGCGATATCTATGCCTGGTTTAAGAATGTGTTGTTATGGCCGGCAGAACAGATCATTGTCAGCAGTACACTGATCGACGAGGCCACCAAAACAAAATTGATCGATGAAATTTCATCCCGAATCATCCCTGAACTGACCAGGGCTGCAGAACAAATTCCAATTGAAGACAGCGGCATTGTAGCACTCGACTGGATGAACGGCCGACGTACACCGGATGCCAATCAAAACCTGAAAGGTGTCATTTCCGGTTTAAACCTGGGATCGGACGCACCGCGCATTTTCCGTGCTTTGGTTGAAGCGACTGCCTTTGGATCGAAAGCAATTGTCGATCGGTTTGTTCGTGAAGGAGTACGCATCGATGGTGTGATTGCATTGGGTGGTGTGGCCAAAAAATCTCCTTTTGTCATGCAGATAGTTGCCGATGTACTGAATATGCCGATCAAGGTAGCCCGTTCGGAACAGGCCTGCGCGCTGGGTTCGGCTATGGCCGCTGCTGTTGTTGCCGGTATTTACCCGAATACAACCGAAGCTCAGAAAAAAATGGGTGGCGGGTTCGAAACGAGCTATACCCCGATTCCTGAAAATGCAGCCAAATACCAGGCGTTGTATACCAAATACCTGAAATTGGGTGAACTGATTGAATTCGGGATGAAATAGACAATAAGGGAAACTGGAGATTGGCTGCATTATTTCGTTGCATCTGATCATTCATATTTGTCAGGTGTTACTGAAACCAGGAATAAATAGTTCCCCTCTTTGTCTTTGTAGTAATAGTTGATCGTCATCCTGAGGTCGCGCTGAAATTTCATTTGCGGATTTGTCTTCACCACGTTTACAATGACAGGCTCAAGGTATTCTTTCATTCCTTCAATGTCAGCAGTGGCTTTTTCGGCATTAACCAGCGTGTAGTTGTACTGAAAAACATTCTGAGGGAGTGCGACTGCATTGTCTAGTCGTGTTTCTGCGTCAACCATCAGGGGACAGGTTTTATTGATCTCGCCTGCCATTGCCATCATTGCTTTGTCGATAGACGGCATTTTGAAAAATACCTGCTGAACTGCAACGTAGGTGAGTCCAAATGCAAGGACTGCTACGATAAAGGTTAATATTTTCTTTCCCGTGCCCGTTTTTTCTTTTGCCGGTTGTTTTTCAGTGTTTTCCAAATTCTCCGTACTGATTTTGGGCAGTTCAAAGCCGCAATTCGAGCAGTATTTGTAATTGACGGGATTGTCTGTTCCACAAGTTGTACAATTTACTTTTTCCATTTAGTTCTGTTTATTTATTCCGGATTTATGAATTTCAAATATAAGATATTCCGATACTTAATCGGTTCATATTTCACAAAATAGTGGCAGACGTATGGTAAATCGGGAAAATAAACCGCAAACATCACTTGAGGCCTGTAACATTCATGAATTGACACCTCGTTGAATTTAAATCCAAAAACTTTCACGGATTGGCTTCATGTTTATTTTGTATATTCGAACTGTCGTTTAAAATAACAAGCAGAATAAAAGTTTTGGATAATCACCAGCACATTGAAATACTCTGTAAAAAGATAAGCCAGAATTCGGATCAGCAGGCTTTTAAGGAATTGTACCTGGTTTTTTTCGACCGGTTGTATAAATTTGCCTTTTCGATTTTACATTCAGCTGAGTTTGCCGAAGAGGCTGTAAATGATGTCTTTCTGAATATCTGGCAGAAACGGAGCAATCTGAAGAACATCAGCAGCCTGAAAAATTACCTGTTTATTTCAACCAAAAATACTTCGTTTAATTACCTGAGCAAATTCAGGAAAGAAAGGAATACCTCTTTGGATGATGTTTTGGTGCGATTTGAAGTCGATGAATTAACTCCTGAAACCGCTTTCTTTACCAGTGAAGTCCGCAGTGAAATTGAGCATGCCATCAATCAGCTTCCGCCTAAAACCAAACTCGTATTTCAGATGGCCAAAGTTGAAGGCCTGAAGTACAAGGAAATCGCTGAAATCCTTGATATCTCAGTGAATACAATCGACAATCACATCGCCACAGCCATCAAAAAACTCAGTTTGTCGCTAAAAAATCTGACTACTGAAGATATTAATCTTATTCTTTTTCTGGCATTTACACAATCGGGCATAAATAATTTGAAAAAATCGGCCGGTTAACTGGTAGATTTTTTCAAAAGTCTTGTCTTTAACTATGAATTTTGGAAACACATGGAAACCATTTGGAGCATTATAGGAAGGAAGTTGGAGGGTGATCTGTCTCCGGATGAGGAAGAAGTCCTGAAGGAATGGATTAATTCATCGACCACAAACAAGCAAGTATATTTTCAAATCAAAGAACTCTGGTACCACAAACAGGATCAAACAAACAATTCGCAAGCAATTGCGGCGTACGACAAATTAATTAACCGGATTAAATTCGCTGAAGTAGCCCAGTCCAAATCCAGAGTTCGGGAAATTTCCTTTCAGGTTAATCAATTTGTAAAGTACGCCGCAATTTTTATTTTCATCTTTTCATTCGCTTATTTATCGTATTATTATATTACTGCTGAAAGTGCAAATAATGAATTGTGTACCATTTCAGTACCAAAAGGGAACAAATCAGAAGTGTTTTTACCCGATGGCAGCAAAATATGGCTTAACAACAGCAGTAAATTGGTTTATCCCAAAAAATTCAATAACGCTGAACGTATAGTTATTTTAACCGGAGAAGCTTATTTCGAAATTGCCCATAATTCCAAAGTGCCCTTTATCGTTCAAACCTCGGATATTCACATCAGGGTTTTAGGTACAAAGTTTAATGTAAGTGCATACCCGAACGATAAATTTATCGAAACTACGCTGATCTCCGGGAAAGTAAATGTTCAGTCGATCGAAAATCCGGAAATTGAAAGTGCGATTAGTCCCGGTGAAAGTCTGACTTTTGATAAAGTCAACAATCATATGACCAAAAGTCAGGTTTCGACTGAGTTTTTCACCTATTGGATGAAAGGTGAATTTGTGTTCAAAGATGAAAAATTTGAAACTTTGGCCAAACGGATTGAACGCATTTACAATGTGGAAATTATTTTTGAAGATCCTTCCTTAAAAGAAAAAACCTATACCGGCGATTTTAAAGTAGACGATAACATTTACACGATTCTTGAAATATTCAGGAGGTCGACCGTTGTGCCTATTGAATACACTACCAACCGGAATAAAATTACTATCCGCAGAAAATAACAGATATCTGCCCTGATTATTCTGTTTTAAAGTACCCGGGCATTTATTTTTTACCGGTAATTTATCAATTTCGGGAAAAAAAGTGGATATTTACGGATGCCGTATCAGATAGGATACCTCCTGTGTCTATGAGAATAAAGTTTCTTTTATTCATTCTTATCATCCTTTTTTCTGTGAATGTTTATTCGCAGGAAAGAAATATTTCGCTTAATTTCAAGGATGTACCGATCGAACGTATTATTCCTGAAATTGAAAAGCAATGCGATTTCCGTTTCTTCTTTGAACAATCAGGAATTAATCTTACAGTGAAAACATCGATTCAGATCCGGAATGCTTCGATTCAGGAAGTTCTTGAGAAACTTTTCCGTGGATCTCCATATTCCTATCAACTGATTGACCGTCATATTATTTTGTCACAGGATAAAGCACTGATCTCCGATAAATTTGGTTCTAAATTAGCAAGGACCATAAAAGGCCTGGTTACCAACAAAAGCCTGGAGCCCCTCCCGGGAGTTGCTATCGTTATCAAAAATACCACAACCGGCACCATCAGTAACCGTGATGGTTATTATACCATTGAAGTTCCGCTGAATACGGATACCTTGCTTTTTTCGTATGTCGGAATGAGAAGGAAGGAAATCCAGCTCGGGAAACAGAACCAGGTGGATGTGATTCTCGAATCCGATATATTGGATGTGGATGAAGTTGTTGTTGTTGGCTACGGTGCGCAGCGTAAGTCGGATCTGACGGGATCGATTACCACCATCGAGGTTGACGGAGTCCGCCGGATTCCGGTATCGGGTATTGACCAGGCGTTACAGGGAAAAGCAGCAGGAGTGCTGATTACATCTACTTCAGGATCGCCCGGTGGTGGTACTTCAGTCCGGATACGCGGTATTGGCACGGTAAACAACAACAATCCGCTGTTTGTGATCGATGGCATTCCTACCGATGATATCCGCTTTCTGAATATGAACGATATCGACAACATTGAGATATTGAAAGATGCATCGGCTACAGCGATTTATGGCAACAGGGGAGCCAACGGGGTCATCCTGATTAATACCAAAAAAGGTAAACCGGGCAGTCCGGTAATTACAGCCGATTCGTACCTTGGGATTAACAATGTATGGAAAAATCCTGAAATGGGCGATAGTAAACAGTTTGCAACGGTTCATAACCTTGCCGTTAAAAACGGGATGGAAAGTGAAGGTGAAGGCGCCTATCAATACATCGAAGAATTTAAAGATCCCGCCCAGTTTAAAGGCGGAACTAACTGGTGGAAATTAATTACCCGGGAAGCGTTGGTGCATAACCACAATTTTTCAATCTCGGGAGGAACCGAATCAAACAAGTATCTGATGAGTTTATCATACCTGAACCAGAATGGTACCATTAAAGGTTCTGAGTTCGATCGTCTGACTTTCAGGGTAAATAACGAATATCAGCTTTCCCCAAAAGCTACAATTTCCTTTAATACAAACATCAGTCAGGCCAATCGGCAGACCATCCTGGAAGATGACCTGGATGGCGGTATTGTATTTACCTCCATAATTCTTGATCCGATAACTTCAGGAGGAGAAAGACCGTTGCATGACCCGATCAGGGAGAAATACGGTGAATTTTCGCGCTGGTTCGAATCGATTTACAGTAATAAATATAATCCGGTTGCGCAAATCGGGCGTTCAATCAACAAATGGACTCAACTTCGGTTTTTCGGGAATTTATCCTTTACGTATGAATTCAGTAAAAACCTCTCGTATCGTACAACCTTTGGACTGGATGCCCGGCGGTCTGATTATGATAGTTTTTCACCTTCCTACTGGATGGATTCGGATTCAAAAAATGATATTAACAGGGTAAATCAGGAAGCCGGAAAAAATACTGACTGGGTATATGAAAACATGCTGACGTATAAAAAAACGTTTAAACAATACCACGATTTTACGGCCTTGCTTGGCATGACTTCCGAATCGGGAAAATACAACATACTCCAGGCGTCAAAAAGAAGTGTTCCCGGAAATGATGAGAACCTCCGGTACCTGAGCGCAGCAACTATTGATCCGACTGTTACAGGCGAGGTTTCTGATTACGCCCTGATTTCCTATCTCGGGCGTATCAATTATTCTTATAGCTCGCGCTATCTGCTTACTGCTTCAGTACGGGCCGATGGTTCGTCGAAATTTACAGGCAGCGAAAGATGGGGCTATTTTCCCTCCGTATCCGGTGGATGGCGTATTTCCGGCGAAAAATTCTTTACTACGGTAAAACTTACCGAATATGTCGATGATCTGAAAATCCGGTTGGGATGGGGTCAGGTTGGGAATCAGAATATTTCGGATAATGCCTTCCGGACTTTAATCGCAGGTGGAAATTCAAGAAGATATTTGTTTGGGCGAGCATTAAGTCAGGGTTATGCTCCTATAAACATTGGCAATCCGGGACTGACCTGGGAAACGACTGAATCGACTAATTTTGGTGTGGATTTCATTCTCGGGCAGAACAAATTTTCGGGGAGTCTTGATTTCTACCGGAAAAGAACAAAAGACATGCTGCTTCGTTTGCCAGTTCCATTGTCGACCGGTTTGCCGGGTTCTCCATGGACCAATGCCGGTGATGTTCAGAACAAAGGCTTTGAATTGGTTGTCACTTACCGGAATAAATGGGATGATCTGAACTACAGCGTTAATCTGAATGTTTCGACCTATAAAAACCTGATTCTTTCACTGGGTGGAGGTGAACCTATTATGGGTGGAGAGCAGCGGCTGGGCTATACCACCAAAACCATGGTTGGTCACCCGATTGGCGAATTTTTCGGGTATGTGGTCGAAGGAGTCTTTCAGAACCAGGGTGAAGTTGATGCTGCCAATGCTTTATCGAGTGAAGCTGAGTATTACCAGGACAAGCTGACCCGTCCCGGCGATTTTAAGTTTAAAGATCTGGATGGCGATGGTAAAGTTACCGGAGAAGACCGTGGATTCATCGGATCACCGCATCCGGACTTTACATACGGATTAACCTTCCAGTCGGATTACCATCATTTCGATTTCAGTCTTTTCCTCCAGGGAAGTCAGGGTGGAGATATTTTTAATGTATTTAAGTATTATACCCATCAGAATACCGGTTATTTTAATGCTCCTGCCGACATGCTTGAAAAAGCCTGGCATGGTGAAGGTACTTCCAATTCGCAGTTCAGGATTTCGGCCAGTACAGCCAATAACAATCTGCGGTCCTCATCATGGTATATTGAAGATGGGTCGTTTCTTCGGATAAAAAATCTGCAATTTGGCTATAACCTCGATAAGTGGCTTTGCCAGAAAATCGGGATAGCTGAATGCCGCTTTTATATTGGAAGCCAGAACCTGTATACCTTTACGCGCTACAGCGGACTCGATCCTGAACTGGCTGATTTAAGCGGTAATCCGCTGAATTCGGGAATTGATTTTGCAAAATATCCGCAGTCAAGAACCTTTTTAACCGGTTTGAGTGTTAAATTCTAAACATGAAAGAATGAAGAACAGGTGGATACATACAATTCTTATACTGCTATTGATTTCGGCTTGCGATGAAAGCTTCATTGACCGGCCTCAGCTGGCTGTACAAACAACAGAAAATTTCTATAAAACCGAAGACGATGCCATAAAAGCTGTTACTGCAGTTTATAATTATTTCCAGTCCTACGATTTTGAAGTTCATAAATTTGAATTTGGTGACATTGCCTCTGACGATGCCGAAAAAGGTGGTGAATCAGACAATGACCGGCCTTTCGTAAAAGACCTGGAATATTTCAGAACCCGCTCTGATAACCTGTCATGCCGGGGGATGTGGAATGTTTGTTTTACCGCCATTTACCATGCAAATAATACGATTACCCATATTTCAGGGATCAACATGGATGAGCAGCTGAAAGAGCGTTTACTTGGCGAAGTCAGGTTTATCCGGGCTCATTTCTATTTTTACCTGGTGAATATTTTTGGCGAAGTGCCCCTGGTTATCGTTACGCTTACACCCGATGAATATCACCTGCCTAAAGCATCCAAAACGACAATCTGGAACCAGATTGAGCAGGATTTAATTTATGCCCGGGATCATCTCCCGCTTAAATCGCAGTACCCGAAAGCCGATTTGGGACGAATTACCAAAGGGGCGGCACAGGCTCTGCTGGCAAATACCTACCTTTTTCAGAAGAAATGGGAACTGGCCGAAAAGGAAGCCAAAGAAGTGATTCTTTCCGGCGAATATCAGCTCGAGCCTGAGTTTCAGGATTTATTTCAAATACGTGAATCCGATTATGGAATGGAATCTGTGCTGGAAGTGCCTCATATATCAACAAATACAGGCTGGGGTGACGAAAATGAAGGAACCGTGATTCCGGTTTTTTGCCGGAGCAGGAATTCAGGAGGCTGGGGCTTTAACTGTCCAACCTACGATTTGCTGGATGAGTTTGAGCCGGGCGATCCGCGTTTGGTACATACCATCCTGTTCGATGGCGATAATTTTGAAGGTGAGGTTCAATTCAACCAGTACAGTCCTTCTCATTTATCTTCGCGAAAAGTATTTTTGACCCCTTCGGAGCGGGTTGGTTTTGATTCTTCTGACGCCCCGTTTAACCTGAAAGTGATGCGTTTCGCTGAGGTACTGCTGATCCATGCTGAAGCAGCCTGCGAAAATGGTGATTTGCAGGAAGCACTTACATCTTTGAATCAGATCCGTAGGCGTGCCAGGCAAAGCAGCGCTGTTGACCGGAAAATCACTTTCAAAAATATCAATCATTACCAGGTTCTTAAAAACCAATATGCACCTTATGATTTTGTGAAATACAACTACTGGGATGCTGCAAATGACAAGGTGAACTTATTGCCCGATGTCAATTCCGGTAATCAGGCAGAAGTCCTGCAGGCTGTCAGGCATGAGCGAAGGGTTGAACTTGCCATGGAAAATAAACGGTTTTACGATATCATCCGCTGGGGTGACCCCGAAGCGCATTTTCATCGTTTTGCGGCACGCTGGAATACCGGGAAAGGAGGACAATTCCGTAAAAATATCAACGAGGTATTTCCGATACCACAGGATGAACTGGATTTGAACCCAAGGATGACTCAAAACCCGGGATATTAGTGAGGCAGCTGCTGATCGTTAAAACAGGTAATTCAGTCCAATATACATGCCTGATGTGCCATCCTGTTCATTGGGAGTCATACCATAGTCGGCTGCAATGATAAAGTTTTCATTCATGACAATTCTCAAACCAGCTCCATAGGAATAATGGAATTTTTCGGCGTCAGTTTTAAAATAACTGGTGGGAAGTGTTGTGAGATTACTCTTCGACAAATCAATCATATTCGTCACTTTGCCAAAGTCAGTAAAGGCATTTAGCCCAAGGTAGAAGTTATTGTTGATCCAATGAAAACGTACAAATTTCCAGCGCATCTCAGCATTTCCGTAAAAAAAACCATCACCCACAACCCGGTTGCGAAGTATTCCACGCATGGTTTTGGCCCCGCCTAATCCTTCGGAAAGGGCTCCGGTTAAAACTGAAGTAATGACCTGCGACTGATAATAAAATGGAGTGTGACCGGCAACGGTAGACTGGTAAGCCAGGCGATAAACCAGGGAAAGATTTTTGGGGACCAGGGTAAAATACTGGCGGTGAATCAGGCTGAGTTTTACAAATGAGCTTTCTGATCCTAAAAATTCCGGAGCTCCTTCCAGAACTGCTTCCGTCCAGATTCCCTTCATCGGGTTGGGCCGGTTATCGCGGCTGTCGTATACTATACCACCTTTAACAGTTGGTACAAATCCTCCGTTGGCTTCTTCTCCCAAAATAATGCCCCATTGCTGATAATTCTCAAACAAACCATTAACATCGGGCAATACATCGCTTCCGGACTTCCCTTTATTGAGTTTTTCAAGGTTTACACTTTTGATGGCAAAATTCTGAAGGTTAAATCCTCCGATCCATCGGATATGATCGCCGGAAAGTTTACCCTGAAGATCGACTTTAAACCGGAACAGTTTCCGGTCATATTTATAGAACATTCGTGTTCTGTAATTATCCTGATCGTCTGAATCGATCCATGTTGGCTGATAAACCGCATCATAACCGTTAAAACCATAAAAATCATATCCCTGGTCCGAAAGATAACTCAAGTCCACCGATGTTTGCAAGCCTTTGATCAGCTGATCAGAATCGTAATAAAACCGGTTAATTCCGCTGCCTTTGGTAAAACGCGAAACTTCAAAATAAAGTGAATGGTTGTATTTGGGAAAGCGGCTGCCATCGCCATAATCGTAAAGATTCACCAGGGCGCCATACTGAAATCCAAGGTCGGTATCGAAGGTGATGGTTGGTAAAGCGCCAAAATTCCAGTTTTTCTTGATCAGTTCTTCTTTTTTTTCTGTCTGGGAAAACAGGCCAATGGAAAAGCAAACACACAGTACGGAAAGGAGAATTTTTTTCATAGGTTAAGGATTTGATTCAAACGAAGATATAAAAAATCATTTTAGTATTTCATTTAACGACACTTAATTGATTTAAAGGTTTTATTTACTATTTTCGACACCTTCAAAGATTTAACCGCTTTGAAATTTTAACCAACTGAAAACCAATAATATTAACTGTTTTGAAAATTATTCCAACTCTGGTTCTTTTGCTTCTGGCTGGCAAATTAACCTATTCACAACCGACTGCCAGAGCCATTCGTGTAAATACTCCTCCAACGATCGATGGTCATGTTAATGAAGCTATATGGGAACAAGCCTGCCAAATAGATCAATTGTATCAACGTGAACCAAACCCCGGAGCGGAAGTTTCTGAAAAGACAATCTTCTACATTTGTTACGACAATAATTTTTTATACTGCGCCGCAAAATGCTACGACGATCCTAAAAAAATTACAGCCAAGGAAATGGCTCGTGATGTCAGTCTGGGCAACGACGACCGAATTCAGATTATTTTGGATACGTACCTTGACCATCGAAACGGTTATTGGTTTCAGATCGGTCCGCGGGGATCAATTGGCGATGCGCTCGTCAGCGAAAATGGCGCTTCATTTAACAAGGAATGGGATGCTCTTTGGAATGGCAAAGCCAGTATCACCAAAGATGGTTGGGAAGCCGAAATGGCAATTCCATTTAAAACTATGGGATTCGATCCAGAAAAAAATGTTTGGGGAATGAAACTGATCCGGCACATCAAACGAAAGCTGGAATCTTCCTACTGGCCGGTTGCCAACCTGAACACCTACAAATTTCAGGTCTCAGACTCAGGACTTCTGGAAGGACTTGAAGGTATCACTCAAGGAATTGGACTGGACATTTCTCCTTACCTCATTGGCGGGATGAACACAGTCCAGGGCGAAAAAACCAAATACACTGCAGATGGAGGGTTGGATCTGTTTTACCAGGTAACGCCCAGTCTGAAAGCATCTTTATCCATCAATACCGACTTTGCCGAAACAGAAGTAGATGACCGGCAAATCAACCTTACCCGTTTTAATCTTCACTTTCCGGAGAAGCGTGACTTCTTTCTGGATGGAGCCAACTTCTTTAGCTTTGGGTTTGGTGGCGACGATAATAATCCATACCAGAATTCAATCGTACCATTTTTCTCGCGAAGACTTGGGCTCGATAACAATGGGAATATGCTGCCGGTAAGGTATGCAGCTAAAATTACAGGCCAACAAAAAAACTGGAACATCGGTATGATGTACATCAGCGATCAGCGGGATTATGGGAACTCAAACCTTTCGGTTGGCCGGATCAGTCATAATCTGGGCCGTCAATCTTCGATCGGTGTAATCGGAACATGGGGAAATACGCTGTCGGATGTTGAAAATATGGTGGGTGGTTTCGACATGAAGCTGGCCACTTCCAGATTCAGGAAAAATAAAAATCTTGCATTCACTACGTTCGGATTACTTTCGAACACTCCCGACAAGAAGGATCACAATTCGTCCTGGGGAGCTGATATCGCTTACCCAAACGACTTTTTAAACCTAAGCCTTGGCCATTATGAAGTTGGTGAAAATTTTGTCGCCGGTATTGGTTTTGTTCCCCGGACTAACATCAAGGCCTCATACGGAAGTTTTTCAGTCGGTCCGCGACCAGACAAATGGGGAATTCTTCAGGTAAAAAGTGGTGCCGGAATTAATTACATAACGAACTTCGACAATGTGATGGTCACCCGCGATGTCAAAATCTCACCTATTGGAATACGTTTTAAATCAGGCGAGGAACTTACCTATTCAATTCATCAGCAATATGAATCGCTCGCAAAAGATTTTGCCATTTTCTCCGGATTTGTTATACCTATGAATGACTATACTTTTTGGAATCAGAATATTTTACTCACTACAGCAGGCAGCCGGAATTTAGCCGGAGCAGTTAGCTTTGGAGGCGGAGATTTTTATAACGGCAAGCGAAACGATATGAAACTGACAATTAACTATAAAGTTGCAGTTCCGTTATTTGTTGGCGGAAATTACACACTAAATCATGTAACGCTTCCAGAAGGTGATTTCACCGCTAAGATTTATCAATTGAATTTGAATATCCTTTTCAGTCCAACTGTCACCCTGAATAATTATTTCCAATATGATAATGCCACAGAAAAAATGGGCTGGCAATCGCGCTTTCAATGGATTTTGAAACCGGGCAATGAAATTATCCTGGCCTGGACTTCAGGCTGGTCGCAGCCTACTGACCGGTATGTAATGAATGAAAGTGCCCTGCGCCTCAAGCTGAAGTATAACATTCGGTTTTAAAGAAGAGGACAAGGGGTTTCAGGATAGGAGATATGTGTTCCGGCTTGCTGGTTTACCTTTCATGTTTTAGTGCCATTGTGCCAGTCAGTCTCCCGTCTCCGGTCTTCCTTTCGTGCAGTCGTATTGCCTTAAATCCAGCCGCGTAATTTGTAATATCCCAGTGCTGCCATTTCGCGGGCAATCAGGATTTCGTATTTCAGATGATTCCAGAACTGATACCGGACAGAGGTATTGCCACCAATATCGGGAACCATGGTATTGCCACCCAGCTTATCATCATCAAAGAAGAGGTTGGCTTCCAGCGCATTTTCAAAGGCAGGTAAAGCACTCACCCTGGTAAATCCGGCCTTCCGGAAGACCAATACAGCCCGCCGCATATGTTCGGGCGAGGTAACCAGTAATACCGGTTTCCCGGTCAGTTTTACCGCATTAAATTGCTGCAGATTGATGGCTTGTGAGCGAGTATTGGTTCCCCGTTCTTCGTACAAAATTCGTTGCTGACCGATTCCTTTGCTGATCAGTTCAGCAGCCACCAGTCGGGCAGTGCTGGTTGAATCGGTTGGATTTCCGGGAATCGATAAAATAATGCGGCTGTCGGGTGATTCTTTTGCTGCACGGAAAACAAAGAATGCCCGCATCAGATTCGATTCACTGGGCATACCTCCGCCGCCGAGCAACACGATGTAATCAGGTTTTTCGATGATCTTTGATTTACTGGTTCCCAACCAATAATAACCCCAGTAAGGCAAACTGGTAAAACTCAGCATCAGAACTGCGAGGAAAAGGATTCCGGATGTTAGCAGCAGCTTACGCAGTACCTTTGCGATGCGGTTAATCATGTCGTGTTTGGGCATACCTGTTCTGTTGATAAAAACCGAAAGTTATAGAAATTTAACAAATTACATGGCCTTTACATTCAGCCGGGATTGGAAATAAATTGTAGCTTTGAACGAAAGGGCAATACGAAATATAAAATAAATAAATGGATCAATAAACCGCATAGAGAAAAATATGAGCAGCAGTAAAAACGGAATCAAAAAGCGCATTAAAAGTTTCGGTTATGCTTTTCATGGTTTGTATGAACTTGTTAAATCGGAACCAAATGCACAAATTCATTTGGCAGCAACGATTGGCACTGTCTTCGCCGGATTTTTACTTCAGGTATCAAATGCTGAATGGTGCATTCTGCTTCTTGTGATTTCATTGGTTTGGGCTGCCGAAGCATTCAATACGGTTGTTGAAAAACTTGCAGACCATTTATTCCCTGAATATCATGAAATTGCACGAATAACCAAAGATATGGCAGCCGGGGCTGTTTTGGTTTGTTCCATCGTAGCCCTGGCTTGCGGATTGATTATATTTCTCCCCAAATTAGTTTTGATTTTCTCCTGAATTTCCGGTCGCTCTGAATATGCTGTCCGAACGGATTATCCTGGTCATAGTTAGCTATGAAATGCCGGATGACTTGTGCCTGTTTAAGAAAATCCTGAACGAATGAAATAAGTGGAATAATCCGGACTATTTTGCCGGTTCAATATCCAATACCCTGAATGTATTTGGCTTAACAGGTCTTCTTCCGGTTCCGGGTTCATATTCTCCGCCCGAAACATAAATATGATGTGCTTTTTTATTCACCGTAATCGTTCTTGCACCTGCCTGAGTGTTGACATTCTCCACAACATTATACTGATTGGCACTGACCTGCTGTATCACAGTCATTGTGCCTTCGCCGTTGGAGGCAAAAATACGTTTGGCGGCCTGATCAAATGCCACACCATAACATTCATGCAGGTCATGAAGACCACTACTGCAAGTAGGAAAAGTACTTTAATCATGATTTTGGATGTTTTAAAAAAAGATTTACTATTCTATGCCGATAATTCAATTTTAAATCTTTCCTCCTGAAACGAATAAAGTAAACTATAAGTTCTAAAGGATCAGTATTGGATTTGATTCCTCTGTGTGGATTTCTACTCCTTTACCGAGAATTTAAATATTGTAGTCGACTTAAGTGTTTCTCCGGGTTTAAGCAGGGTATTCGGAAAATTGGGGTGGTTCGGGGAGTCAGGATAATGCTGGGTTTCGAGGCAAACACCATTAAAGGCATTGTATGGATTTCCACGTTTGCCGATGTCACCTTTCAGGTTGTTCCCGGAATAAATCTGAACGGCAGGTTCTGTGGTAAAACATTCGAGGTAACGGCCTGAACCCGGCTCGAAAAGACTGGCTGCAAAGCTCAGTGAATTGTTGTCCGGATCTTTGTTCAGGATGTAATTGTGGTCGTATCCTTTAGCCATCCGCAACAAGGGGTTCCGGTCGTGAATCCGTTCGCCGATGGGATGCGGGGTATTAAAATCGAAGGCTGTACCACGTATGTCAACAATTTCTCCTGTTGGAATCATCTGTGAATCGGCAATTGCCGTAATGAAATTGGCGTCAACCACGAGCCGATGGTCCAGAATGTCTCCATTTCCTTCACCTTTCAGGTTGAAATAGGAGTGGTTGGTTAAATTGAAATAACAGGATTTATCGGTAGTTGCTTCGTAGTCAATCTTTAAACTGTTATTCTTCATCAATGTATAAGTTACTTTCAGGATTTTGTTCCCGGGAAAACCCCACTGACCATCGGTACTTGTCACAGTCATTTCAACGGCAGGTCCGTCTTCAGTTTGAATTTCCTGCGCATCGTAAACCTGCCGGTAAAAGCTTTCGGGTCCCGAATGGATACACGCCTGGAAATTGTTAACCGGCAACTGATACAGTTTTCCGTCGATTTCGAACTGTGCATTGGCAATCCGGTTGGCAAAAGGGCCCACGACTGCACCCTGACTGGCACTGCCCTTGATGTATCCGTCGATGGATGAATACCCCAGGATAACATCCTCCATGGATCCGTGTTTGTCAGGAACAAAAACCGAAACAATTTTTGCCCCGTAGTTGGTCAGGGTAACTACAATTCCATCTTCATTGGTTAAGGTAAACAAGGTGGTTTTTTTTCCGTTCACTTCCGTTTCAAAATCCGCTTTTGAATACGACATGGTGAATTTTTTTGCAGGAGCCGAACACGAAGTCATTATACCGAATATAAAAAGTGTCCAAAGAAGGTTTTTCATAGGTCTGGAAGATTTTAAAATTTTGAATCAGAAGGGTAAATATAGGCGTTTCTGCCGGTAACTCACTAATTAGCCACCTGAAATATTAGATTCGCCGGATACTGAAACCGGGAACCTGAAGCTTATGGAAGTTTACTGCCTTTGGCTGCCCACCAGAATATGGACTTCATTTTAAACTCCTGTTGTGAAAAGGATTGGATGGCAGATAAAAAAACAAACAGAAAAAAAATAAGTGACTTGTGAATCATCTTCAGTTATTTTAATTTGTCTTTAAATATTTTTCTGAATTTTTGCAGTTTAGGTACGATCACGATCTGGCAATAACCTTGTGTCGGGTTGTTCGCGTAATAATCCTGATGGTATTTTTCGGCCGGCCAGAATTTTTCGAATGGTGTAATCTCCGTCACCACCGGTTTGTCGAACACATTTTGCCTGTTGAGTTCAGTTTTGTATTTTTCGGCAATCTCCTTCTGTTCGGGGGAGTGGTAAAAAACTACGGAACGGTATTGGGTTCCCACATCAGCACCCTGACGATTGAGTGTAGTCGGATCGTGCGTTTCCCAAAACACTTTGAGCAGTTCGTGAAAACTGATCACTTTTGGATCATAGCTTATTTGAATCACTTCGGCATGGCCTGTTTCCCCGCTGCAAACTTCCTTATAGGCCGGGTTTTTAATTTTTCCGCCCGAATAGCCTGATTCAAAGGTTTCAACGCCCTTCAGACTTTTAAAAATGGCTTCGGTGCACCAGAAACATCCGCCACCGAAAGTTGCTGTTTCTGTTTGTCCTGAACTGCTTGGTTGAGTCATTGCTAAAAAAATTAATGTGAAAAGAAATTTTGTCATTGTTTTTGTTTTTCAATTCAAAACAGACAGCGATGAAAAATGTTGAGTAAGCGACTTCGTTTATTGGTCCAACAGGATGCAAACTTTTCCCTGTTCTTTCGAATTAAACCTCCTGAAATGCTGACCGTTCAAACTCGAGCACTTCCATGTCTCTGATGTTTTTCCCGTCAATAACAAACCGTACGGCTGTACAACCCTGGTGAAATCCCTTGTTTCCTGCGGCACCGGGATTGATAAAAAGCAAATGATTTTTCGGATCGAAAATCACCTTCAGGATATGTGAATGGCCACAGATAAAAAGTTGGGGAGGTTTTATCCGGAACAAATTGCGGATTCGTGTTTCGTAACTTCCGGGATAACCACCAATGTGCGTGAACAGAACATCCACTTCCTCGCAAAAAAAACGCTGATCGGGAGGAAACATACGGCGCAGAATATGATCGTCAATGTTTCCGTATACCGCTTTCAAAGGTTTAAAATCGGATAACCGGTCGGCCGTTTCGGTATTCCCAATATCCCCGGCATGCCAGATTTCATCGACCGGTTCGAAGAATTTAAAGATTCGTGAACTTAATGTTCCGTGTGTATCTGATAATAAGCCTATTCGTTTCATGTAAAAAATGCATTTTGTGCGCGTTAAAAATAGATTAATTTTGCAGAAAACAGAAAACTATGAAAAGGGTTATTATTGTACGACATGCCAAGTCGGTTCCCTACGGATACGACGATGATTTTAACCGGGATCTGACCGAACGGGGAATCTCAGATGCCGAAAAAATAAGTTTGCGGCTCCGTGAAATGGACGTTTTTCCCGAATGGGTTATTACCAGTCCGGCCACACGGGCCATGCATACAGCAACCATTTATTGCCGGAACCTGGGATATGACAGTTCAACCATCCAGGTGGAGGATGAATTGTACGATGGAGTGACCACCCAGAGTTTTGTTGATATGCTTCAGTCGTTGCCAGAGAAGGCTCAGACGGTATTCGTTTTTGGCCATAACCCGGCTGTTTATTACCTGGTTTTCAACCTGGTAAAATATTTCAATTCGGATATGCCTACCTGTTCAACGGTTGTCCTTGATTTTCAGGTTGAAAAATGGGAAGATGTTTCAGCCCGGGTGGGGAAGGTGGCTTTTCAACTTACGCCAAAAAATACCTGACGCCGTAAAATAATATTTTAATATTTTTGTGTTTTTAGCAGATACAGGATGCATATATTCTACACTCCTGACATTTCAGGAAACATTTACACGCTCGACGAAACCGAATCGAAACATTGTATTCGGGTATTGAGGTTGGAAAAAGGTGATGAAATTACGCTGGTTGACGGACGTGGAGGATTTTTTTCTGCTGAAATTGCCGATCCGGACCCCAAACGCTGTTCGGTAAAAGTGATACGCCGGGAACTGAATTCCGGACTCCGGCATTTCCAGGTTCAGTTAGCCATTGCGCCTACCAAAAATACCGACCGGATGGAATGGTTTCTTGAAAAAGCAACTGAAATCGGTATCAGCCGGGTTACTCCTTTGCTTTGCAGGTATTCGGAACGAAAGGAAATCAAACACGACCGGCTCGAAAAAGTCATGGTCTCGGCCATGAAACAGTCCCTGAAAGCTTATTTGCCGAAACTTGACGAACTGACCAAATTTGATGAATTCATCCGGCAACCTTTCGAAGGACAAAAGTTTATCGCTCATTGTGAAGAACAGCACCGCGAATTGCTAAAACATGTGGTGGAACCAAATCAGAACTATTTAATATTAATTGGTCCTGAAGGGGATTTTTCAACCGAAGAGATAGACGCTGCACTAACGGCCGGGTTCCGGCCGGTTTCTCTGGGCGACAGCCGTCTGCGCACCGAAACTGCCGGTGTGGTTGCCTGCCATACGTTTAACCTGCTGAATGAATAGCGCACTGTTTGACAACTCTTTAGTGAGAAAGCTGTGAATTGCCGGGCGTAACCCCGTTTTCATTAAATGCATCAATTTCAAACCAATACGTTTTGTTTTTATCCGGGCAACGAATTTTTAACGGTGTATTTTCATACACCTGGTAGCTGTGGTATAATTTGTCTTCCTCTATACCATACCGGATATTATAGCCTGTAACATTTTCCTGTTTTTCCCAAAACAGTTTGGTTATTTCCGTATTCTTGTAATCTCTTATTGCGCGAAATGATTTAACTTTTTTCGGTTTATTGTTTGTTCCGGTTCCAAAGATCCGGAATCCCGAAATGGCGAAAGTACCATCCGGTACACGATAATTGGTGATTTTCACGTATTGGGCCTGAACCGGAATTTTAAATGCCTCATACTGATGCGAAAGGTCTTCCGTATTGGAGGTTTTATCGCTCAACTTTTTCCAGTTTTTACCATCAGTGGAATATTCAATAAGGTATTGGTGGGCAAGTATGTCAGCACGCCCTGATAGTTTGGCATTATTCTCAGCAAAATTCACCTGAATGGCGTTGACTGTGCAAACTGAACCCAGGTCGGCAGTCAGCCATTCATCCTTTTTCCCGGATTGAGCACTCCAGAAAGTTCCTGAGTTTTCATCAAAAGCTAAAGAAATCGGGTTTACAGCCATACTTGAAGATGCCTCTGCTTTTGCATTAAAGGAAAGTAATGACCATTCCGGATAGAGTTTATCCGGATCGGGGTATTTGCGGTTTGGCATGATGATCGGGTAATCGCCAAAATCAGTTTTTGTGAACAGGTTCCCATCCTGATCGAAACCCGCGGGGAAGAGCCCCAGCCTGGGGTTTGATTCGTTATTTGCGGAAGTGGTCAGAATTGCAATGTGCCACCAGTTACCATATTTATCCTCAAAAGTTGACCCGTTAGCGGCTCCGCAGCCAAAACCTTCAGGCCGAAATGAAAATGGATTATTCACAGCATAAACAAAAGGTCCTGTGGGTTTTTCGGAAACATAAACAACATCGCTGTAACTGTGCAAATCATTGTCTAATTCGGCACATTGAAAATAGTATTTCCCCTTGTATTTATTCATCCATGAACCTTTAACACTGAGGAAAGCGATTTTGTCGGACTTATCCCAGGCTTTTTTCCGGCTGTTTTTCAAAGGATTTGTTATACGACAGACTACAGGCACTCCAATAGGCTTAAGTCCATCATTTGCGTCCAATTCGCGTGACATCACTCCGTCATTATTGGTACATCCGTAGTAGGAATAAATCCTACCGTCGGTATCGGCAAAAATTGCAAAATCGCTGATCAGGGATAGCAGGATTGACGTATTATACACTTCCCACTTTCCGCTAATCGGATCGTTGGAACGGAAGATGGTATCGCCGAACGATGTAAAGAAATAGAGCCAATCGCCAATTACAGCGGCTGTTGGCGCCTGGTTTTCAAATGGCAGTCTGGTGTTTGTTACGAATTTCCAGGAAAGCAAATCGCCGGAATGCCAATACCCGCCTGCTTTTGAAGCGAATAAAAAATAATTGTCCTTATACAGCACAACAGTTGGGTCGGCAATCTCACGTTTCGAGGCCTGATTCAAACTAAACCGATAACTCAGGTTCAGCGGATTGCAGTACGTCTGACCGTTTGCTGTTTTTACCTGAATCACGGAAATAAAGGTCATTAGTAGTATGAAAAGTGCGAATCCTTTTTTCATTATATATTAGCTGGTTGCAGAATCTTTTAAAATTATTTTGTACTTAATGCCTGTTCCATATCTTCAATCAAATCACCGGCTCCTTCAATGCCTACTGAAAGGCGCATCATCGTTGGACGAATTCCCATTTTCAAACGTTCACTTTCCGGAAATTCAGCATAAATGGTGGAATAAGGATGTATGATCAGGGATTTATTATCGTTTAAGTTGGTGGCACGGCGGATGATTTTCAGCCTGTTCATAAAACGGAAACAAGCTTCCTGGCTTGCCAGATCAAAAGTCATTACTGTTCCCGGCACGCCTCCAAATTGTTTCATGGCAAGCTGGTAAAAGGCTGAATCTTTTAATCCGGGATAATCAACCCGCATGACCCGGGGATTATTCTGAAAAAACTCACCCAGTTTCATGCAATTCTGATAACAACGTTCAACACGCAGTTCCAGGATGTCGAGTCCGGCAATCATGTAATTGGCTGTGTGGGCTGTCATGGGCATTCCCAGATTCCGGTAATAGTTTTTCCGGAGTCGGGCAATAAATGCATCTTTCCCGAATTTTACGGAAAAAGCCAGACAATTCGGATTTTTACTCCAGTCGTACAAGCCATTATCGATAACCACACCTCCAACAGAAGTGGCTCCCCCTGAAATAAATTTGGTGGCAGACAACACTTCCACGTGTATGCCCAATGATTTTGAATTGAAGACTGAAGGTGGTGTGACTGTGCTGTCCACAATCAACAATATTTCGTGTTTATTGGCAATTTCTGCGATTCGGCTGATGTCTGAAATTTCCAACTGAGGATTGGTTACCGTTTCAAAATAGATGGCCCGGGTATTTTTGTCGATCAATGATTCAATTAACTCAGGCTTGCCTGTATCCACAAAACGAGTTTCCAATCCATACGCCGAAAGACTATTTTCGAAAAGTGCCAGGGTATGACCAAACAAATGATTGCCTGAAATGATGTTATCTCCCTGTTTGCATATGGCCATTATTGCAGCCGATATGGCTGACATTCCTGAAGCTAAAGCTAAAACCTGGTGTGCCCCGGTTAAGGATTTTACCTTGGTTTCGAAGTATTCAACCGTCGGATTGCTGGTTCTGGAATAGGTATGAGCCGGTAGTTCGCCACGGAAATTGGCCGCAATATCTTCAGCTGAAGCAAATTCAAATGCTACAGCCTCATAGACAGGCATAGCTAAAGCATTATGCGGATCTTTTTTTGGAAATGGTGCATGGAGCGAACGGGTTGTAAAACTTTTCATTTTCAGAAATTGAAATTATTCAGCACAAAGTTTAAATACAAGCAAAACATCTCTTCAGTCGTTTGGTTTGTTTTGAATTTACTTTGAAGGCAAAATTGGCAAAATTTTCAATTAAACTACGCTTCTGTCAAATTCAATTGCTCAAACCGCTCAAACCATTCAATATTTCTATCTTTGAGAACGCGGATTTTCCGGAGTACGGAGACGAAGATTTTTTTACATTTTTTATTTTGACATGAGAAAGCTTGGATTTATACTGTTGATTTTTCTGCCTGTAATTGTTTTTTCGCAAACTCATTCGGTTAAAATTGCAGTGATGAAATACAATGGAGGTGGCGATTGGTATGCAAATCCAACCTCTGTAGGTAACCTGATTGCCTTTTGCAATGATAACTTAAAAACTGACATTGATCCGGAACCGGGAATTACTGAGCCGGGTAGTGCGGATTTGTTCAACTATGCTTATGTGGATTTGACCGGGCACGGTAATGTGTATTTTTCGGAATCGGAAGCCGCCAACCTGCGGAATTACCTCGAAGGCGGTGGTTTTTTACAGATCAGCGACAATTACGGAATCGATCCGTTTATCCGGAGAGAAATGAAAAAGGTGTTCCCGGAACTGGATTTTATTGAACTTCCTTTCGATCATCCGATCTATCATCAGAAATATTCTTTTCCCAACGGATTGCCCAAAATTCATGAGCATGATAACAAACCGGCCCAGGGATTCGGACTGATTTACAAAGGCCGGCTGGTGTGTTTTTACAACTACGAATGCGATTTGGGCGATGGATGGGAAGACCGTTCAGTTCATAACGATCCGGAAGATGTTCGCCGGAAAGCATTGCAAATGGGCGCCAATATTATTTCGTATGTATTTAATCAATGAAAAGTATTCCAACACGACACGAAAACACAAATTATACTTGTGGATAGAATTAACTGTTTTTTGTGATTTCGTGTCCTGGTGTTAAAAATAATATTTATGAAAATCATTGGGATAAACGGAAGTCCGCGCAAAAACGGCAACACAGAAATACTTATAAAAACTGTATTTCAGGAACTGGAAAAAGAAGGTATTGAAACCGAACTGGTGCAACTGGGCGGAAAGTTGGTGCACGGATGTACGGCCTGTATGAAATGCCGCGAAATCCGGGATGGACGCTGCCACATTAAAAACGATCTGATCAACCAGATGATTATTCCCGGATCGAGTTACTGGAACTTTGCTTTTGGCGGAGCTCCCGGCGATGTGCTGAAGGACGAAGAAGGAATTCGTACCATGCGCACCCTGGGGGAAAATATGGACTGGGTAATGCAGAAGTTGAGGTAAATCCGTTTGCTTTTTTCGTGTTGAAAAGTCTGATTCTTATCTGTTTTGGTTATAAATTAACACGGCATTTAGGTATTTAATTTTAGATCGTTATTTTTACGGCAAAATTACGACTATGAAGGAAGCCAAAGATTGCCGGAATATACAGGAGATACGGAATGGAATAGATGAGATTGACCGGCAGATACTTGCTTCTTTTGCGAAACGCCACGAATACGTGAAAGCGATTGTAGCGTTTAAATCCGACAAGAACGGAATTGTTGCCCCGGAACGTCAACAGGAGGTTTTCAGGAAACGCAGGGAATGGGCTGAAGAGTTGGGACTGGATCCGGATCTGTTTGAGGAAATCTACCGGACTCTAATCGACTGGAATGTACAAAAAGAGCTGGAGATTTTAAGCGACACCGAAAAGACAAAAAAGAAATAAAACCAATAAAAATAGTTCAGGATGTATAAAGAAGATATTAAAGTTGTTGATTGTACCGTCCGCGATGGTGGCCTGATGAACAAATGGCAGTTTAGCGACGAATTTGTGAAAGGTGTTTACGATGCCTGCGTTGAAGCCGGTGTTGACTACATGGAGATTGGTTACATCAGCAGTGAAAAAGCATTTAGCCGGAAGGAAGTAGGCCCATGGAAATTTTGTTCTGAAAAAGATCTGCGAAGAGTGGTTGGCGACAACAATACCAATCTGAAATTATCGGCTTTGGTTGACATTGGCCGCATCGACATGGCGGATATTCCCATGGCGGCCGACAGTGTGATTGACATGATGCGGGTGGCCTGTTATGTCCATCAGATGGATAAGGCCATTGAGCTGGCACATCATTGTATGGACAAAGGTTACGAAGTCACCGTTAACCTGATGGCCGTTTCGAAAGTGAACGAACGGGATCTGGATGAAGCGCTTTCGGACCTGGCCCAGTCGCGTGTTCCAATCGTATATGTTGTGGATAGTTTCGGCAGTATGTATTGTGAAACGACTCAGCACCTCCTGAAAAAGTACCAGGAAGCTTTGCCCGGTAAAGAAATCGGGATTCATGCACACAATAATATGCAGCTGGCCATGTCGAATACCATAACGGCCCTTATGGGTGGTGCAACTTACCTCGACGCGACGCTGCTGGGCATGGGCCGTGGTGCCGGTAACTGTCCGATCGAAATCCTGATCGCTTTCCTGAAAAATCCCAAATACCGCCTGCTGCCTTTGCTGAAAGCTATTCAGGAACAGGTACTTCCCTGGAATAAAAAGATTGACTGGGGCTATCATGTCCCTTACCTGATTACAGGCGCTTTAAATGAACATCCGCGTAGCGCCATGGCCTGGATGGATTCGGAAAGGAAAGACGATTTTGTTTCGTTTATGAAGGAAATGCACGACTATGAATTGCTGGAATAAAAAATAATCAGGCCATTAGCTGATGAGGTGCATTTAAAACACGAGCTTCAGAAACAGAACAGGAGTAAACGGAACAGCCTGTGAATAAACCCGGATGTCGCCCAGTTCGGGTGTTAAATGAATGTTTTTAAGGTTGGCATACTTCAGGTTATGGGTGTTCAGCAGGTTTAATACCGACAAGCCAAGTTCCCCCGAGAATCGTTTGGGCCTAAACTTATACGTCACAGCGGCATCAATCCGGTTATACGAAACATCACTGGTTTCTGCCTTAAATACTTGACGAAGTATTTCCATTCCTGATCCGTAGATATAGTCGGCCGACAAATAGAAATTGTGAACAGCAAACAACCCGGCTAACTTGATTTCATGCAATTGGTGTTGTGGCGCAAGGGTATAGGATGGCAAAACCTGGTTTAGGGGAGCAAAACGTTCGAGTGCCTTGCTCAAGGTGTAAGAGGCCCAGATGGAATGTCTTCCGAAATCTTTTTTCGCATAAAAGTCGATGCCATAGGTTTTGGCATTGCCGTTATAAGGGAAATAACCGTTATTAAATTTTCCTTTGACCAACCGATGTTCGAATACCCGTTCGGTCATGTTTTGGGTCAGTTTATAATAAGCTTCCACGTTGAAAGTCAGGTTGTTTCTGAAATAATTAATTCCACCTGCCCAATGGGTAGCACTTAATACCGGGCTGTTTTCGTTTCCGGTAACCCAGAGGTACGAATAGTTCTGATCCTTGTCGACATTGGCCACTTTATACATGAACTGATGGTAACGGCCCATGGTAGCATTCAGCTTCAGCTGTTCATTCAGTTTAAAGGTGGCGCTGATGCGGGGCTCCAGATAAAACCGGGAACTGGTTAACGACTTGTTTAAACGAATTCCTGTTTTCAGAATGAGGCGTTGACCTGCCGGCAGATTATCCTGTGCATAAACAAACACTCTTCTGTTCCTGAATTGGTTCAGGTTATCGATGGATAAGGTGTCGAGTAAATTGGTTTTGAAGTTAATTTCTGCTTCATTGCTGTAGAGGCCGCCTCCGAATTCCAGCTGATGACCGTTTAGGAAGCTGAGTATATTCTCGGTCCGAAGCGAATTTTCAAGCGCTTTATTGCCCGTATTGGCCCTGTCGTTATTGTAAATATTGTCGGTACTTGAATTTGCCGACTGGAACTCATCGGAAAGTGTTTTTGAAAAATCGGAATGAGAAAAAACAAATTTTGAAACCAGTTGATCGTTCCATGTTTTATGGTAAAAAACAGACAACCCCCGTTGCCGGTTTTCTTCCTTATTCAGTATGTCGATGCTTATTGGAGTCGTATTCATTGTTCCATGATTCCCATGCATTTCGCGGTTTATATTGGCTTTGGCTTCCAGACTAAAATAGTCGCCTCCTCCGTACATGCTGATATAAAACTGATCCCCGTTGTTGAACTTATAACTGTATTTCAGGTTCAGATCCTGAAAACTGTAATCGTTGGGGTAAACATTCAAATCGAACTGAATATTCCGAAGTTGTGCCGATTTATTTGGTTCTTTTGGCAACGGGCGAGTAGGTGCAAAAATGTTAAAATCTTCGGAACTGAAAAGATTGTAATACGTTTGCCGGTAAGCCAGTAGTAGTGAAGATTTTTTAAACAGTGGGATTTCAGCCATCCCGTTGAGGGTGGTCGGATTGATATTTAAGCTGAAAACAGGTTTCTGCATGTTGCCGTTCTTCCCTGTAATGTTTATAATTCCTCCGACCCGGTTCCCGTATTTGGCCTCGAAACCACCTTTCAGTATCTCGATGTTTTTCACCAGGAACGGGTTAACCACACTGATGTTGTCATTGTAGTTTTTTAATCCGAACAGCGTAAATTCATCAAAGGTAACCAGGCTGTGTCCTTCATAACTTCCCCAGATGAGCAGGTCCCCCGACCGTTCCCCGGCCGCCTGTATGCCAGGCATAAGGCGAATCAGGTTGAAGACAGCGTTGTCGCCTTGTCCGGGCAGGAAACGTGCGATGTTGCTGTTGATTGTAATCTTGCCTGTTTTTTCACCCACCATGGTGGCTTTTTCCACCTCATTACCCTGAACAAGCACCTCCGGGATGTTTACGGATGAAGGAATAAGTTTAAATTGCTGATGAATGCCTGCATAAAGCAGGGTGTCATAAATGTAATAGCCCAAATGCGAAATTCGGACATGAAAACTGCTGTCGGCCGAAGCGGTATAATTAAAGTTTCCTGTCACATCCGCGATCATGGGTTGATTGTTAATCAGTATTTGCGAATAGGGGAGTGGTTCAAACGAACCGGCCTCTACGATCTGACCGGTTATATGGGTTAGCTCCTTTTCCTGAATCTCTTTAAGTTTCTTTTTATCCGGAATGATAACGTATACATAACCAGTTTTTTGAAGATTGAAAGGAAGGTCTTTCATCAGGTATTTGATGGCTTCATCCTTTGAATCAAAGGTTTTTGAAACGGTGATTTTATACCGGGACAACTTGTTCTCGTTGTATGAAAACTGAAAGTCGTATTTGTTGCGCAATTCAAGCAGAACTTCGCTCAGGGGTTTATTCTCAACTTCAATCCGGAAGGAAATGGATTGTGCATGTCCCCAAAGAGTGAGTACAAGAAGTAGCAAAAATATCGTTATTTTCCTGATCATTCATTTTCCTGGATAATGACATATTCCCTGGCCGATTTTCGGATAGATTTTAACCCGAGTGCCGGACAAACATAATTCAATATTTCTTCAACATTTTGATCCCTGGTAAAGTTTCCGGTGTAGAGCGAATACGAATTAATTTTGAGTTCGATTTTCACTCCGTATTGCCGTTCAATTTCATAAAATACTTCATGTACAGGTGTGGCTGTGAATAAAAACAGGTTCCGCTTCCATGAAATTTCGGATAAAGCTTCAATGTTAACCATTACATTTATTTTACCATCAGTCCGGATTTCTGCTTTACTGTTCGGTTTTAGTATCGCTTCGAATCCCGATCTGGATTTGACTTTTACCGTTCCGGTAATGCAGGTTACTTTGTAAATATCATCCCGCGAGTAAATGTTAAAACTGGTGCCCAATACCTGTGTTATTCCTTTGGAAGAATTGACAGTAAACTGATTGCCTTTTTCGACTTCGAAAAATGCTTCTCCTTCGAGTCTGACGATCCGTTTTATTTTCCACCAGTAGGGATTGTAGCTAATTGTGCTTTCGGCGTTCAGATTGACTTTTGAATGATCGGGTAATTCAGCCAGGAGGTGCCGGCCGGCTGGTGTTTCGATGCGGATACTGTAAAAACGCAGAAAGCTGCCCAGCCCAAGGATCAGTGCAATACCTGCAGCTACCGCCCATTGGGTTATGCTGAAACGAAGAATCGCGGAACGGCCCCCGGGCTTTTCTTCCAGTTGAGCTTCGAGGTTTTCCCAAACGTCGGCCTTTCTTTTTTTCCACCGGAATTCTCCTCCGGTAAAAAAAGTTTTGCTTTGTTGGTCAACAGCGCTCAGGTCGGTATGTTCCTTGTTTTGTTTCACTTGTTTTCTTTAGTTTTGATCCGGTTTAAACGATATCCAATCATGAATAAAATTAAACCCGATATTTTATTTTTGAGCTGAGTTTTTAAATGTTCGAGCGCCAGGTTCATCCTCTTTTCGATGGCTTTTACGCTTAATCCCAACTGATCGGCAATTTCCCTGTATTTCAATTCATCAATCCGGTTCATCAGAAACACGGTACGTTGTTTTTCCGGCATCGAATTTAAAGCTGCTTCATAGGCGGTTTTTAATTCCTGAAAGTTTAATTCGTCCTCCGGTGTGGTACTTTTGGAATTTGGTTCAAAGGTATTAAAGAAGTTAAAAGCTAATTTTTCACGGCGGTACTGCGAGATGAATAAATCGCCGGCCATTTTAAAAAGTAAACCTTTAACTGTTTTAGGGTCAAGGATCATTTGCTTTTCCCAGATACGCATGAACGTATCCTGTGCAATATCGGTTGCAGTTTCCTCATCACCCGACCGGTAGAGTATATATTTTCTGACGTCATCAAAGTACGTGTCGAACAGCGATTTGAACTCTTCTTTTTTCAATTTCTTGTCATTTTCGTCTGCCCTAAAGATAGATGAAACAATTGAAAAGGATCATGTCTCAAAATTTTTGAAACATGATCCTTTTATTCCGGGTTTTAGCCTTTAGTGGTCTCCTCCCATCATTCCATTGCGTTGTCCCATTCCCTTGTGATGACCATCCGTTTTTGCCTTGGGCATTGCATGTTCTTTTAATTCTATTTCAACAGCTGCTCCATCGGTTGTCAGCATGGCTAAATTGTCGCATACGCCGGTCCCATAATCCAGGCTGGCAGTTACAGTCCCATTTTGACTAAAATCCACAATTCCCTGAACCGGGTGAAAACAATCTCCCAGGCGGATCAGCGGATCGGTAATGGTTCTCAGGTACGTGTCGCCGGCAGAGCTCTTCACCTGGACTGATCCGGTAATCTGAATCATATCATCGTCGCGTTCCAGTGGGGTATCCAATCCCTGGAGCCATTCGCGAACATCGTTTCCAGCGCGGTTAATCACTGTTCCATTGGCCAAAGTGAAAGTAATATCACTTGAACTTGTCATTTTGCGGGTGGTTGTATTGTCCCCGTTAAATGTTTCGGCGCTTGTGCCCGAAATTCCGATCGAGTCAATTGCACAATTCACATATGAAATGGTACGTGTGCTTCCATCGGTATTTTTTGCTCCGGAAATAGCAATAATCACCGTACCACTGATTACTCTTCCGTGGCGGGTTTCCGTTTTTTCGCCATACTCTATGGTAATGGTAATAGGATAACCGGCAGCGGCAGTATCGATTGAAACTACCGGCATTTGCCCTTCCAGGTAGTGCATGCCGCGCATACCAGCCATTAAGTTGGTTTTTCTACCTTTCAGGTGAGAAAGTTGCCTGAGCAGATGTTCGTAACCGGCATAAAATCCGGATTCAAAATTAGCTTCTTCCGAAACACTCTCAACAGCTACATCATTCACTGTCATGGTCGCAGATTTTAACTGTAACGCGCTTAAATCCGTTGTAGTGTCGATCACTTCATTTTTCTGGCAGGAGAAAAATGCGAAAGTGAAAAGAACCATTAATGCTTTGATCGTTGTTTTCATAACTTTGATTGTTTGTTAAAAATTAAACTTTGATTGTTTTAATCTCTATCCGATCAAAAGAGATGTTACCCTACTTTTTTTTGCAGGTATTTTTGAAATCAAACCCGATGGTCGGGTAAATGACTGGTTGAAGTTTTTGGTTCTGGATTGGATACCACTTATTCACCCTTTTTTTTGATGCCGAATTCCGGATTTACTTTCAGAAAGAATACCGGTATCATTCCGGGTATCATACATAACATCACCCAAATGAAAAAGTTCCGGTATCCGATTATTTCCTGTAACCAGCCTGAAAACATTCCGGGAAGCATCATTCCCAGGGCCATGAACCCGGTTGCTATGGCAAAGTGAGCGGTTTTGTTTTTTCCTTCTGAGATGTAGATCATGTAAAGCATGTAGGCTGTAAACCCAAAACCGTAGCTGAATTGTTCGATGGCGGCACATATGCCAATGATGAACTGGCTTTCGGGTTGGGCGAATGCCAGGTAAACATAGGCCAGGTGCGGTACATTGATAGCCATAACCATCCACCAGAGCCAGTATTTAAATCCTTTGGTGGATGCTGCAATACCGCCCAGTATTCCTCCTGCCGTTAGGGAAAGTATTCCGAAAGTGCCGTAAAGCAGTCCCACATCGCCGGTGGTTAAGCCAAGTCCTCCCAACTGTCTGGGATCGAGCATGAATGGCGAAGCCATTTTGACCAGTTGTGCTTCTCCAACCCGGTAAAGCATTAAAAAGGCGATGATTACCCCAATGTCTTTTCTCCGGAAGAAGGAGGCGAAAGTTTTGAAAAATTCCCTGACCAGGTTTTGTCCTTCTTCTCCGGCCTGCCTGTCTGATTTAGGAAAAGGCAATATAAACCGGTGGTAGATTGAAAAAACTACAAACATCCCGGCAAGTATAAGAAAGGTGATGCTCCAGGCCAGGTGAATGTTCCCGGAAATTCCCTTAAATACAGCCTGTGTTGGGCGATTCAGTTTCTGATCGCACTGCAGTAAAAGGTAAGCAGGCTGATCGTAGTTTTTTTTATTAAACATCAGCCGTTCACCTTCAATCAACCGGATGCTGCTGTCGCCGTTTTTGAATTTGACATTGAGGACCATCTCCTTGTTTTCTTCCGGCTTGCTGGTTAGTTTAACGGCTACTACTGCCACATTACCGGTTAATGTTTTTCCTGAAACCGTTTCAACTTTTGCCTGAAAATGTTTTTTCAGTGTTGTTTTTAAAGGGCCTGAAATGTATTCCGACCACCATGAACCTTGTCCTCCGCCTTTTAAATCCTGTAGGTTTCCGGATTGAAGGGTAACAAAACCAAACTGAAGGTTGTGCTCAGTAACCAGTTTCCGGATTGAATCCATTTTTTCGGCCGGAATATTCTGTGTTGACAATTCGGGCTGCTGCGGAAAAACAGCAAAAAAGGTATTGCCTGCACCGGTCGGGTCCTGTGGCTGAATTTCAGGCATCCGGAATTCCGAAGCAAAAGCGGGGTTGGCTTCAGCATTGATCTCAATGGGTGGAAGCCCGGTGGATACTTCGAAGAATCCGGCCAGAATAATCAGCAATCCTTGTCCTGTAATCATGGCGATGCGGTAAAACGTACTTCGGATACCCACGAAATAGGCTTGCTGGTGTTCATTGAGTCCGAGCATATAAAACCCATCGGCCGCGATATCGTGGGTGGCTGAACTAAAAGCCAGAAGCCACATGAAGATCAGGGTGATTTTGAAAAAGCCGGGCAGAGGAATAGCCAGGGCAATTCCCCCCAATCCTGCACCGATGAGCAATTGCATGATGATAATCCACCACCGTTTGGTTTTGAGCAGATCAACAATCGGGCTCCAGAGTGGTTTAATTACCCAGGGCAGGTACAACCAGCTGGTATAAAGTGCAATATCGGTATTCGAAATCCCCAGTCGTTTGAACATGATCACAGCGACAGTCATGGCTACTACATAGGGGATTCCTTCCGCAAAATACAGGGTAGGAATCCAGGCCCAGGGGTTGCGGCTTGCGGTTGTTGATGATTTTTTGTTATCTGTCATAAGTGAGCTTATTTTGTCATAAAGTTGTCATTGAATAGTCATTTATAGTCATTCTTTGTTCAAAAGCGATGGAAAGTAAAATGGATTCCCAGCATTGAAACAAAATGAATTGCATCGATATAAAATTTGCGCTCCCGCTATTTTTGTTCATCAACATGGTTTAAGATCCAATTGGTAATAATTTCGAGTGCTTTGGGCGAAAATGTTTGTTCAATTTTCATAGTTTCTTTAATCGTACCAGTTTCGCACTCCTGAAAAGAATGGTTCAAACCTTCCAACTCAATTATCTGAAAATCTTTATTTCCGCCTTTTATCAAGGCTTCCTTTATCGCTTCCTGATTTTCTTTGGAAGATACCAGTCGGTCCAGGCTTCCTCCCAGGGATAATACAGGACAAGTAACGTTTTCAATATAATCAGCTGGGTTCACAGATAGGTTGAATACATTGTGAGGAGTGGCCTTCAACGACAATAAAAATTCCCCATTCGTTTCAATATTTTGCCTTTTGGAAGAGTTGAGTGGGATTGTATCTGCCATTAAATGATATAATTGATCTTTGAATTGCATAAGTGAGTCCCTGATTGCTTTTGATTCAATGGTTTTGTCTACCAACTCATATAGCTTTTCGTCTATTTTTTTGTAAAGCTCGTATTTTTTTACAGAAAACTCCCCATCTTCAAATCTTAAATATTGTTGATCCTCAAAAACTTTTCTAAGACGAAGTCCCGGAGCTCCCAGCATCACAATAAGATTAATATCACTGGTTTGGCTGGCAGCCATAGTTGCTACCATTCCTCCTTCACTGTGTCCGATTATTCCAATTTTGTCTGTGATTATTTCTTTCCGGGAGACTAAAAATTCACGCCCTGTCAGCAAATCTCCGGAAAGGTCAAGCGGAGTTGATTTGAAAAAATTACCGGATGATCTTCCAACTCCCCGGGAATCATAACGAAGAACTGCAATTCCATTTCGGGTTAAAAAATCTGCCAACACTAAATTAGGTTTATGATGATTGCTATCTCCATCGCGGGTTAAAGGAGTACTCCCACTTTGCAAGATCACAGCCGGGAATTTTCCTTCTTTGGCAGGAATTGTCAGGGTTCCGGATAAAATAACAGAATCTATTGGGTTTCTGAATCGAACATCCTCAGAAAAATATGGATATGGCATTTTCGGTTCTTGAGGCCGAAAGATTGGTACACTATCCCTGAAAAGGGTCACTTGAAAAACCTTTTCGTCGAGTGTGAGTTTTCCGTTTAGCTGGTTTTTGTTTTGATCCAGAGAACCAGAAAGTTCAACAATGGAATATAGCCTGGATTTTTTCTTTTGTTTTAATTCTTTTTTTTTTGCATTCTCATTTCTTTGTATTAAAAAAGAATCTGGTGCTTTCATATTAAATTCATACCCATAAAAACAACTATCATAGAGTATGGTCGAAGTTGGCTCAACTAACACAGCCCGAATCGTTGTATCTTTCTGATCCCAAACTCTTAGCTCAACTTTCAGAAGAGTATCAGGCAATTGAATCTCACCTTTCCAGTTTCCAGTTTTAAAATTCTGAGAAAAAGAAACATATGATAAGACAACAAAAAATATGAATGGGATATATTTCATGTTAACTGTTTCTCAATATTCCTTCGATATTTCCGCTCCACGGAAATAGTGCAGTAAAATCTCATCATAGCGATATCCTTTGGCTCCCATCATGGCAGCGCCAATCTGGCAAAGTCCAACGCCATGGCCCCAGCCGGCCCCAGTCAGGACAAATTCTCCGGGAATGCCACCGGTGATGTTTTGTTTATCAACCACAAAAGCAGAGCTGTATAAATGTGATTCGGATAATGTTTTGCGGATTTCGAGTTCTTTACCAATGATCAGGGTCAGTTTGGTCCCAACAATTTTTAATTTTTTCAGCCGTCCCGATTTCCCACGTTCAACCGGAATCAGGTCGGTGATGGCACCGAAATCCCTTCCCGATTTCCTGGCAATGAGTTCAGCCAAATCAGCTTGCTGATAAATAATTTTCCAGCGGTAAAAATCATGTGTTTCCTGATCGTAATCGTTCAGTACCTGCGAAAGAACCTCTTTGTCGCGTGTATTGCAGAAAGCTTCAGGAGTGTTTCTGATCCAGTGATCTGCTGCTTCTTCACGGGTCAGATCGGCATCGAATCCTTCGGAAAGCGCCGGATTGTCGACAATGGATTGCAGGTAGGGATGAGCTTCGGGTTCCCAAACATTCCCGAATGTTTCCGATATTCCGCCACAGCTTTTTGAAAAACGGGCATCACAAATATTCCCGCCATCCATGAGTAACATTCCGCGTGTTTCGGCAACAGCCTGTTCAACCAGTGGGGTCGACTGGCGGGTAATTCCCTGGTAACGCTGGCAATGGTCATCACCACAAACATCGAAATTCAAATGATCTTCGCGGTCATACCAGCGAATATATTCTTCCGGAGTTTCTGAAATGGTCCGGTAGGTTTTCCCGGACTGTTGCAGTTTTTTGCTTTTTATCGTTTGAGCCAAGAGCCACGAGCGCGAAGTGATGGCGTGTGATTTCAGCAGTTCCATGCTGCTGGTGGCACTCATTTCCGACGAAATTACACTGACCAGGTAATCTTCCAGGGGTAAAATATTGACCGCGGTAAGTTTTTCATTTTCAATCCGGAACTCAAGTGAACCTTTGAATTGCTGATCTTCTTTTCGTTCCCAGTGGAATTGAATACCAATGGTCACATCGTTCAGTTCAAAAGATGCTTTATGATAACGGACCGGTTCAAAAACGAGGATTTCCTGATCCACCAATTCGTCATTCAGCCAGATCTGACCTTCGCGGTAATTTACTTTCTGTATTCCTTCATAAGGCACACCGTTGGGAGCCAGCAGGTAGTGTTCGTTCAGCCTGAATATAATTTCGGGCTGGTACATAATGCCAATGCGTAAATGTGGTTCAGTCATATTAAAAAAGTTCAAAGTTTCACGTTCCAGGTTCCAGGTTCCAGGTCAAAAGTTTAAAGTTCCGTCAGCTCCTGGACAAGTTTCAGGTTGTATCTTTAGATCATTCCATGTCGGCTTTGAAAGGTCCAGGCTTTTATCTTCGCCTCAGCCTGTGCCTCCACCTCAGCCTTGGTTTTCTATAGATACAGCTCCAGCACCGGATAAACCGGTTCCCTGAATCCGAATTTGCGGTAAAGCTTTTCGCCGTCTTTCGAGGTATGCAGCGACACTTTGTTGATTCCGCGCCGACGGGCTTCCGTGAGCAGGTGTTCCAGGATCATTGCCGAAATACCTTTACGACGAACGAAAGGAACGGTGTACATATTCAGAATATCACCTTCAAGATACAACGATTGATTCAGGTCTCCGGGGATTTTTTTAAGTACCATGGCCCCGAAACTTACGATTTCACCATTCAGTTCGGCCAGAAAGGCAAAAAAGCGGTCTTCAGCCAAAGCCTGGGTAAAATAGGCTGTAAGTTCCCGGTATAACTTCTGTTGGTATTCTTCACTTCTTTCTCCCTGCATCTCCAGGAGGTAAGCCATCCTGTAAGTCGTCAAAAGTTCGACTTCGCCCACGCCGATTTTACGAATCTGAATTTCGGATAAATTGATTTGCATCATACTCAGCTTTTATTTTTAACGTAAAACATCGGTTCACCCGTTAATTTGTCACTTGTCGTACCAATTGCGAAAATGTAGTGAGCTGAATAGTATGATGTTGGATTAAAATTCAACTCTTCAAAGTGCATGACTAACTTAGTAATTATTAATGAGCAACCTACAGACCATACGACCAAAGTCGCCGAATTGTTGTAAAACAGGAAACCGTTGGGGAAATCAAAAGGTAATGACCGGGCCGGAAAGTTGTCCGCTGATGCGCAGTAATTCAATTTCGGCAGACTTGCACAGGAAAACAGATTGTAAAAGTCGGTTTTCGGCATCCATCAGTTTTTTCTGGGTTTCGCGGAATTCCAGGTCATTCAGCGCACCCAGCTTATATTTTTCCTGGGCAATGTCCCAGTTTAAATGGGCAAATTTCATGTTTTCCTGTTCGAATCGCACCAGTTTCCGGTTGGTCTGAAAGTCGGTAAAAACCTGTTGCAGATTGGCTTCCAGACTCAGTTTCTGAAGTTCAGCATCCTGAGTGGCCGATTCTTCCCTGATTTGGGCAATCTTTAGCTTCTGGTTGTTGGTAAAACCATTGAAAATGTTGTAATTCAGGGTAACTCCGGCTGAATATCCCAGATTCCGGTTGCTGTTGTATATTCCGACGTCCGATAAGGATTTACTGTACGAATAGGCTGAATTGATACTGAGCCGGGGCAATCGTGCTGATTTGACTTCCTGGGTAGCCAGGTTGGCCAGGTTAACTGCACTTCGGGCCTCAAGCAAATCCGGACTTTGTTCCTGTACTTTGGCCCATAGTTCTTCATAGATCAACAGATCATTGACCTGAATATTCCTTTCAACCAGGACCCTGGTTTTTAAATCGCGGCACAGGAGCAGGTTCAGGTCAGCCACGGAATTCCGGACGACGGCTTCCTGTTTCATAAAATTGGCGCTGTCGGCGTTCATATCGACTATGGCCTGGAGATAGGCCAGCTCAGAGCCGTTGCCCACATCGAGCCGGGCTTTTGAAAAGTGTTTGCGTTGTGCTGAAATCAACAGGGCTTCATGGTATAAGTCGAGTAGTTTTTGCTGAACCACCATGTTGAAATAGACCCTGCTCACCTGGGAAACCGTATTTTCGATGACCCCTCTTAACTGAATAGAACTTAATTGCTGCAATTCAGTCAGCCTGTCGCGCTGGATAAACATATTCAAACCGTCGAAAACTGTCCACGAAAGCTGGATGCCTGCATTTTGACTGTTGTTTTTCGCGTCGGCCACATCACGGACCCGGCCATCGAAATATTCAACATGCGAATTGTTAATGGAAATCGACCGTGTACCAGACAGATCAAGTTTAGGGAGCATTCCTGCATTTCCCGGTGAATTGTTGATTTCCGATATTCTGGCCGTGTTTTCAGCCAGCGAGATGGAATAATTATTCTGAAGGGCCAGCACAATGGCATCTTTCAGTTTGAGGGTATCCTGGCCCATGGCCGACATACCCAGGGAAATGATACTAACTGTTACCGCGATTCGAAGTTTCATTTTTCAACTTGGTTAAAACGTACGGCCGTACGTTTGTAATTTCCCATTTCAAATTCGGAAGAGATGCACGGCCGTACGTCCCTTTTTAACTGTTCATCCAATTCTAACTGATTTCAACTGTTATTTCTTCCTCAAAAGCTGGTACCTTCTTTTTTTCTTCACGTGAGAAAAAGGTGTACAATGCCGGAATTACGAACAAGGTCAAAACCAGGGCGAATATCAGTCCCCCGATGATGACAATCCCCATCGATACGCGGCTTTTGGCCCCTGCTCCCAGCGACAATGCAATGGGAAGCGCTCCCAGAACCGTTGACATGCTGGTCATCAGGATTGGCCGGAATCGCTGTGAAGCTGCCTCCATGGCTGCCTGCTTCAGGCTGGCCCCGGCTTCTTTTTTCTGGTTGGCAAATTCGACGATTAAAATTCCGTTTTTTGTTACAATGCCAATCAGCATGATCATACCGATCTGGCTGAAAATATTAATGGTCTGGCCAAATAGTATCAGCGATATCAATGCCCCGGATAAAGCCAGCGGCACGGTAAACATGATAACCATCGGATCGCGGAAACTCTCGAACTGTGCCGCGAGGATCAGGTAAATGAGCGCCAGCGCCAGTGCAAAAGCAAAAAGCAGGGTGTTCGAACTTTCGGCAAAATCGCGTGAAGGACCTGAAAGACTCGTTGAATAGGTATCGTCCAGCACTTCGGATGCGATACGGTTCATCGCTTCGATACTTTGTCCGAGCGTATATCCGTTGGCCGGATTGGCTGATACTGTTGCGGAAACATACCGGTTAAAGCGGTACAACTGCGGCAGGCTCGAATTGTACCTGACCTGTATCAGGTTGTCGAGCTGAACAAGTTCCGAACGGCGGTTTCTTACATACACGGTGCTCAGATCCATCGGATCGTCGCGGAAAGAACGGCTGGCCTGACCGATTACCTGGTACTGTTTGCCGTTGTATATGAAATAGCCCATTCGCTGCCCGCTGAAAAACAGCTGCAGGGTTTCTGCAATATCGCGGATCGTAACCCCCAGGGTCCGGGCACGATCGCGGTCGATCTGGATCGTCATTTCAGGTTTGTTAAACTTCAGGTTGAGGTCAACCACCTGAAAAGCCGGATCAGCCTGAGCTTTCTCCATAAATTCGGGCAATATTTTTTTAGTTTTTCAAGGGTAGGAGCCTGGATGACATATTGAACCGGCAAACCGGAAGCCCGTCCTACCTGAATTGTTTGCTCCTGGCTGACAATGGTCCTGGCGAAAGTCATCTTCCGGAACATTCCGGTGAGCATATCCGAAATTCCTGACTGAGTTCGTTCCCGCTCACCAGGCTGAGTCAAGGTAATGCGAATGAATCCTGAATTTAACGACGATCCGCCAAATCCGGGTGAAGTCAGGGCAATAAAGGATTGTTTTTCAGGAAGGGTATCAACAACCGCGATGAGCGATTTCATGTACTCATCCATCTTTTCGAAAGAAGCGCCTTCCGGACCGGTAACGTTCACTGAAATCCTGCTTTTGTCCTGCATGGGGGCCAGTTCAGAGGGAATCACCGGCCATAAAAAGCCGATCAGTGCAATCGAAATACCCATGATCACGAATGCAATCCAGCGGTGATTCAGGAATCCTTTTAACCAACGGTTGTACCGGGAAATAAGCCAGACGAAAAATTTTTCGGTCCGGTTGTAAAAATTGCTGTGGTGGTCGCTGTGACGGAGCCAGTGGGCGCTCATCATGGGAGTCAGGGTCAGCGAAACAAAGGCGGAAATCATGACCGCGCCGGCCATTACAATGGCAAACTCCCGGAATAATTTACCTGTAAATCCCTGGAGAAAGATGATCGGAAGAAAAACGGCAGCAAGTGTAACAGTCGTTGAAAGGATGGCGAAGAAAATCTCTTTTGATCCGAGTAAGCCGGCCTCCATCGGGTTCATGCCTTTTTCAATTTTGCTGTATATGTTTTCAAGTACAACAATGGCATCATCGACGACCAGTCCGGTTGCCAGAACGATACTCAAAAGGGTTAAGATGTTGATGGTGTAACCGGCCATATACATCAGGAAAAAGGTTCCGATCAGTGAAATGGGGATGGCGAAAACCGGGATTAAGGTTGTTCTCCATTCGCGAAGGAAAAAGAAGATCACCATAACAACCAGCAGGAAGGAGATCAGGATTGTTTCCTGTACCTCGGTAATAGCGTTCCGGATTGTGATGGTTGTATCGGTCGACATGCCCAGGGTAATATCTTCGGGTAAATCTTTTTTAATCTGTTCGAGCCGGTTTTTCAGTTCATCGACAATGGCAATGTGGTTGGCTCCCGGCTGGGGCGAAAGGGCCAGGCCCACCATTTGGTTGCCACCTTCACCGCGCAGAATAGTTTTTTCATTTTCAGCAGTCAGCGCCGCATTCCCGATATCCCTGAATTTCACCAACGTTCCGGCCGATTCTTTGATAATCATGTTGTTGAAATCTTCAGCAGTCGTCATCCGGCCCAGTGTGCGAACCGATAGTTCCGATCCGTACCCTTCAATTCTTCCGGTAGGCAGTTCCACGTTTTCACGGTTCAGGGCATCGCGTACGTCCAGTGGAGTCAGCTTGTATCCGGCCAGTTTCAGCGGGTCGATGTACAATTTAATGGCATAACTTTTATCGCCGTATATCCTGATTTCACTAACGCCGGGAATGGTTTGCAACCGTTCTTTCAGGAAATTATTTGCCAGTTCCGACAATTGCATCATGTTTCGTTTGTCGCTCTGAACAGTCATAACATAGACCGGACTGGAGTCAGCATCCGATTTCACAACAATCGGAGGGTCTACATCCGGAGGTAGTTTGCTTCTGGCCCGCGATACCCGGTCACGTACATCGTTGGAAGCAGCTTCCATATCAACCCCAATCTGAAACTCGACGGTAATGGAGCTTCCGCCGTCGCGTGAAGCGGATGTCAGCGTGCGGATACCTGCTATCCCGTTGATGCTTTCTTCCAGTGGTTCGGTAATCTGGCTTTCGATGACATCGGCGTTGGCACCCGGGTATGAAGTACTGACAGAAACCGTTGGCGGATCAACGCTGGGATATTCGCGCACGCCTAAAAAACTGTACCCGATGATTCCGAATAGTACGATCAAAATGGAAAGGACCATTGCCAGTACCGGTCGTTTTATAAATATTCCTGAAAAGTTCATTCGTAATTGTAATTAATGGGCTGAATTTTAATACTTCAATCGATAAGTTCTGATGCAATCCTTTCCGGGGTTTGATCGGACTGCAGCTTCATTTTCCGGCATACTCTACTTTTTAACCAGCACCGGGGCTCCGTTTGTCAACTGCAGAAGTCCCGTGGTAATCAGGGTATCTCCTGAGGCTAAACCCTGGGTAATCTGAATCTCGCTGCTGGTCCGGATACCGGTGGTTACCGGTTGAACCTTCGCCTTCCCGTTTTTGCATATAAAGACCGAATTGCCGTCCAGCACGGTGAGCACGGCCTCGGAAGGTACTGAGATGGCCTCGGGAAACTTTTCAAGAATCATGTTTACCCGGGCAAAAGCGCCTGGATTCAATAAACCGGCCCTGTTGGAACTCAGCGCCCTGACTTTCAGCGAGCGGGTTTCGGCAGTAATGGCCGATTCAAGGGCATATACTTTAGCGGTAAAGCTTGAATCCGAGGCATCAGTACTAAAATTGATTTCCAGGCCCGGGTGAATGTAAGCGCTGTATTTTTCGGGAACATCGAATTCAATTTTTACCGGATCGAGCTGTTGTATCGTGGCAATTAAGGTGTTACTGGCGATGTATTGGCCAACACTTACTGTCCGAAGTCCTACTTTCCCGGTAAAAGGAGCATAAATCTCGGTTTTTGCAATTTGTGCCAGAAGCAATTGTTTATCGGCTTCATTGACGAGCAACTGGCTCCTCGCCACATCATATTCATCCTGACTGATGGCTTTTAATTCCAGTAATTTTTTCTTCTGGTATTCATCATTTTTGAATAAAATTCCCTGCGCTTCATTTCTTTTTAACTGTGCCTGCAGGTCGCTGTCGTTGATTTTAATCAGAAGTTTATCTTTCTGCACCGTAGCGCCTTCTTCAAACCAGATTTTCACAATCCTTCCTGAAATCTCAGGCCTAATTTCAACTTTTTCGTTGGCAAGGATAGTTCCGGTGGATGAAACGGTATTTAAAAGCAATTTTGGTTGAGTGACCAGGATTTCAACCGGTATTGGTCCGGCTTTTTTCCCTTTGGTTTTGTTACCGCCCGGGCTCTTATTGTTGCAGGCTGAAAATGTAAACAGAATCAGAAGGAATAATGCCGGAATTAACAGGGTATTCGGGAAAACCGGATGTGGAATATTCCGGGTTCCGGAGATTTTAATCTCCTTCTTTTCAGTACATAATTCCGGATGCTGAAGTGTATTGTTTTGCATGTATTTGTTGGTTAAAATTTTAGTCGGTTAAAGGAATAGAATAATTTCAAACTACATGTTTTTCAGTCTATTTTTTTCGTTTTTACACTCTGGTTGCTGCAAATTGATTTCGAAATGAACCTAAAGCTTAACCAGATGAATGCCCTTGGACAAACTTCCCGTGGTTTAGTTTAACGACTGTAAAACGTTTGCAGGTTTTAAATGTTCAATGATGGTGGTTTGTCAAAAAGAACCGATATTTGGGCCTGAAATAAACTTGCCAGGGCTTTCCCCTGTTCGTTGGTGATAAACACCTGAATTAATTTTTAAATATGATATCTTTTCTGTTAACAGTACGTCAACCTGTCCGGATCTTTATGGTCATACTGTATGTTGGTTGTATCATAGCCTTGTCCCTGCTTCCGCCGCAGGACCTTCCCCAAATACCTTTGTTCAGGGGCGCTGACAAGGTTATTCATTTTTTTATGTATTTGATTTTTTCTCTTCTTTCCTGTTGGGCGCTTCATGCCGAGCTGAACTATTCCCGCCTGTATTTTATAATCCCCGGGACCATCGGGTGGGGAATCCTGATGGAAATATTCCAATTATCCATGCATGCAGGCCGTTCATTTTCAGGGTACGATGTTCTGGCCAACAGCCTCGGTGTATTTACAGGAGTTCTTATCTACTTCCTGGTCACCCGTAAAGCAGTAAATTGAACTATTAAGTTTTGTATTTTTGTCTTGATTGTTATAAAAAATAAACAGATGAAAGTTTTAGTTGATGTAAGTGACAACAAGGGAGATTTTATATTGGAACTGCTTAATAATTTTTCGTTTGCAAAAGCTAAATCAATATCACCAGCAAAAGCACAACTCCTTGAAGAAATTAAGGAAGCAGTAGAAAACCTGAACCTTGTCAAACAGGGAAAACTTAAAGCCCGTCCTGCAAAAGACTTGCTCGATGAGCTATAATGTACTTACCATACCCCCGTTCGACAGGCAGCTTAAACGGCTGGTAAAAAAAATCTCCTCTCTTAAAACGGAATACGCTCAACTGATTGAAAGTTTGGAAGCTGACACTTTTCAAGGTTCAGCCCTGTCAAATAACTGCTATAAAATCCGTGTTGCCATAAAATCCAAAGGTAAAGGGAAATCAGGTGGAACAAGGGTTATTGCCCATGTTCAGGTAATTGAAAGCAATGTTTTTTTACTCGCCATTTATGACAAATCGGAACAGAATGATATTACTGACAAGGAAATCAAATACCTGCTCTCGTTTATTGAGTAAAACGGGAAAACGCCACATCCGGAAACAGACATATGGTACAACCAAACCAGGCACAATGGCCGGGTTTGGTGTTATAGCTATTTGCGTTACAAACGCTTTAACCATTTACCCATTGTTACCGCTAGCGCTCAAACGAGGGGCAGGCGGTATGTTCATTCCCTACGGGAAAATGCGATCTTCTTTCATAATTTTCTATTGGTATAAATTCCCTACGGGAAAAGCTAAAATCAACGAAAAAGCAATTACCAATTTAATTTACCCACACAAAACGTCATAGAGCCTTAAAAAAGTTGTTTCCCCGCCCAAAATTTTGTCCGGAACTAATTGCTTAGCATAAGAACGTGTGAATTTTGCAATATATTTCAAGAATTGTATAATGATTTTTGAAATAATAGTCTCCAATTTTATTCCGATAAAAGTTATTTCTTATTAATCTCTAATAAAATGAAAATGAACAAATTACTAACAACCGTTACGATAGTGGCGTTTGTTTTATTTGCTGGTTGCCAGAAAAATGAAGTCGCCACAGAAAATCCGGAAGCAGTTTCGCTTAAATCCGCGACAATGATAGCTAATCAGGTTTCTCTTCTGGGGGGTGCAAGTACCTTTGCAGTTTTGGCCGGGACGACAGTCACCAATGATGGTGCATCACTGATCACCGGAGATGTTGGTGTCAGCCCGGGTACCGCGCTCACCGGCTTCGACCTTATAGCAAACACGATCATGGGACCGGGTGCAGTGACAGCTGGACTTGGTATTGTGAACGGGACTATCTATGCCGGAGGTCCTGTTGCAGCTCAGGCTCATGTTGATGCCGTATTGGCTTACAATTACCTGGTGGCTCAGGTTCCAGATACTGTTTACTCAGGTGTAACTCAGTTGGATGGGCTCACTTTCACTCCTGGTGTCTATAGCTTTGCACCCTCAGCTAATTTGCAGGTGAATGGAACACTTACTCTTGATTTCCAGGGGAACAACGATGCGGTGTTTATTTTCCAGTTGGGCACCACGCTGGTCACAATGGCTGGTTCAAATGTTGTCGCCATCAATAATGACAGTCAGACCTGCAGTGGTTCAAACGTATTCTGGGCTGTTGGTTCTTCCGCAACTATCAATGGCGATCAGTTCATTGGAAGCGTTATAGCCAATACAACCATTACCATGACTTCCGGAGCAAACGTGTCCGGTAAAATATGGGCAATAAATGGCGCAGTAACGATGATTACCGATACGATTTCAGTATGCGGCGGCAGTGACGGCGGCGGCGGTACGTTGCCCGAGCCATGCAGGGATTTTGTTACCGGCGGTGGATGGATCGGCAACAAAGCTACCTTCGGCGTATCCGGCGGCATCAAGAACGGCAAGTACTGGGGCCAGTTATCATTCAATGACCACGTAAAGAAAGGTGTGAAAGTCAAGAGTACGAGCGTTACTGCTTATACCGTAATCGATGCGGTAACTCG
>JBBSBP010000026.1:0-61899 GCA_038251165.1 Bacteroidales bacterium
ATTGGACTTGATGAAGAAAAGATCAAGAAGTATGTGATTTACCAAGAAAAGCAAGAACGTATAGAAGAACAAAAGAGTTTCGACTTTGGCCCCTTATAGGGGCATTTTAAGTCCACCCTCTTAGAGGGTGGATTCTTTAATGGATCACACAAGTCACATGGAGCAATTATTTCGTGTACAATTTGCCGAAGCTCGTACAATGGTACGACATGAATTGTTTCTATTATTAGTTGGTCGTCCTGCAAACTTTCTGGCCCGTCCTGTGGATATTCTTGCCCTCTAACCTTAAATTCCGGCCCCTGCTTAAATTCTTGCCCCAAAATTTAAAATATTGCCATCTAACTTCAAATTTTTGCTCTCCTGCTCTTATTCTCAATGCCTGCAGTGGGTTTTAGCGCCCTGCTTAGGTTTTTCCGTCCCCCCTGCTTCGGAGGGGAAGGGGGAGGCTGTGGTTGAAATGAATCGCAGCGCCCTTTTCCGATCGGATGAATCAGCAAACAAGCTGCAGGAGAACGGTCCTCTCGGGGCGATTATTTATTCGTTGAAATGTGCTCCCCAACATCCCGGGTTCCGAAAAAAAGTATTTACTTAGCAGCACAGTACAGCACAATGCAAGATCTTTAACCCAGGAGTATATAATATTATCATTCAAACACTTAAAATGAATACAAAAAACAGACTGATTGGTCGTTTACCTAAAGTAGGTATCCGGCCCGTGATTGATGGCCGGGAACGTGGCGTGCGCGAGTCGCTCGAAGTTCAAACCATGGACATGGCCCGGGCGGCTGCCCGCTTTATTGAAGAAAACCTTCGTTTTCCAAACGGCGAAAAAGTGGAATGTGTGATCGCCGACACTACGATCGGCGGAGTTGCCGATGCCGCTTATTGTGCCGATAAATTTGAAAAAGAAGGCGTTGGCGTTTCGCTCACCGTAACTCCCTGCTGGTGTTACGGAACCGAAGTGATGGACACTGACCCCCTGCTTCCCAAAGCCGTATGGGGTTTCAATGGAACCGAACGCCCGGGAGCCGTTTACCTGGCTGCCGCGCTGGCCGGTTATTCGCAAAAAGGTTTGCCCGCTTTTGGAATTTACGGACATGACGTCCAGGATTCGGGCGACAATACCATTCCGGAAGACGTTCAGGAGAAAATTTTACGTTTTGTGAAGGCTGCCCTGGCTTCAGCGCAAATGAAGGGGAAAAGCTACCTCTCGATTGGTTATTCCTCCATGGGAATCGCCGGTTCGATGGTTGATCCTGATTTCTTCCAGGAATACCTGGGAATCCGGACTGAATTTGTTGAATCGATTGAGTTTATCCGCCGCATTGAACAGGGTATTTTCGATCAGGATGAATATCAGAAAGCCATGGCCTGGACCAAAGCCAACTGCATGGAAGGTGAAGACCCCAATCAGACTGAAAAACAATCGTCACGCGATCGGAAAGACTGGGAATGGGAAATTGTGGTGAAAATGACACTGATTGCCCGCGACCTGATGATCGGAAACCCAAAGCTTAAGGAAATGGGATTTGGAGAAGAATCAAAAGGCCGGAATGCCATCCTGGGAGGTTTCCAGGGCCAACGCCAATGGACTGATTATTATCCGAATGCTGATTTTACGGAAGCGATTTTAAATTCATCGTTCGACTGGAACGGCATTCGCCAGGCGTTTGTTTTTGCAACTGAAAACGACAGCCTGAATGGCGTATCCATGTTGTTTGGCCATTTGCTGACCAATACAGCCCAGATTTTTTCAGATGTCCGCACCTACTGGAGTCCCGACGCGGTGAAACGTGTTACCGGCATCGAATTAACCGGCAAGGCAAGTGGCGGCATCATCCACCTGATCAATTCAGGTTCAACAACACTCGACGCAACAGCTCAGCAGACAGATGCTTATGGCCATCCTGCCATGAAGGCATTCTGGGAAATAAATGACAAGGAAGCAGCTGCCTGTCTCGAAAATACACGCTGGTGTCCGGCCGACCTGGGTTATTTCCGTGGAGGTGGTTATTCATCGCAGTTCAAAACCGCCGGTGAAATGCCGGTTACCATGTCGAGACTCAACCTGGTAAAAGGCATTGGTCCGGTATTGCAGATTGCTGAAGGCTGGACTGTTGAACTTCCTGATGATGTGCACCAGGTTCTGGATCAGCGCACCAATCCGACCTGGCCAACCACCTGGTTTGTTCCCCGCCTGGCCGGTAACGATGCGTTTAAAGATGTATACAGTGTAATGGCTAACTGGGGCGCCAATCATGGCGCCATTTCGTACGGACATATTGGTGCCGACCTGATTACACTGGCCTCAATTCTCCGGATTCCGGTCAACATGCACAATGTGAGCGAAGATCAAATCTTCAGGCCCAGTGCCTGGTCGGCCTTTGGTACCGAAAAAGAAGGTGCTGACTTCCGCGCATGTGCAACCTACGGTCCTTTGTATAAATAAGAAATCCATTGGTGTCCGGTAAAATCCGGTAATCTGCATGTAAGGCTCATTTTGTTTAACTTACGCGGATAAACCGTATTTTTACCGGACAACAATAACACACACCAAAGGGCCGACTGATGGAGAAATTTGTTTTTAAATTCGACGAAAATTCGTCGCAGACCAAGCAACAGCAGCTCATCCATGCTGTCAGCGAAGCGATCAGCATGGGCATACTGAAGGAAGGTGACTTTTTACCGTCCGTAAACCAGATGAACAAATACAGTGGCCTGTCGCGCGATACCATTTTTAAGGCTTATTCGGTTCTGAAACAGCGAAGCATCATTTCTTCCACACCGACCAAAGGTTATTTTGTAGCCTCCGAATCGTACCGGGTATTCATGCTGCTCGATGATTTCAGCGCGTTTAAGGAACAACTGTATAAATCGTTCCGGGCCAATCTTCCGGATAATTATTCCGTTGACCTTTTATTCCACCATTACAATCCGGAGATTTTCAATCAGCTGATATTAAACAGCATCGGGCGTTACAGCATGTATATTGTGATGAATATCGACAATAAAAACATGGAGGATGCAGTCCGGAAAATAGATCCGAAGAAGCTCCTCATCCTGGATATGGGATTGGACCCCCGGAATGAAGTTTCAAGTCTGACGCAGGATTTTAACCAGGCAGTGTACGATTGTCTGAATTCGGGTCTTGAACTTATTCAAAAGTACCGGGAATTTATACTTGTATTTCCGGAGAATACTCCGCATCCGGTTGAAACCATTGATGCCTTTAAACGTTTTGGTGATGATTTTCAGCTCAGCCACACAGTGCTGGATCAGATTGAGAACCGCGAGGTTCAACCCGGACAGGTTTACCTGGTAATCAAGGATTCCGATCTGGTTAAAATAATCAGGGACTGTAAAAAACACGGGTACAAAATAGGTACTGAAGTGGGCATCATCTCGTACAACGATGCACCAATGAAAGAAATTGTCGGTTCAGGAATCACGGTGATTTCGACCGATTTTGTCCGGATGGGCAGCGATTGCGCCCGTTTTATTGTTTCAAGGGAAAGGGTCAACGAAGTGATTCCAAGCCAGCTGATTATCCGTGGTTCACTGTAAAATCCCTTCTGTAATTCAGGACACTCCAGCCTGAAAACCGGGGATAAACAAACAATACAAGACCCTTTTCAGGTGTGAATAATGCAACTTTTACCAAGTTTTATGTAACATTTACTTCAAAATAATACGTTTAATTTACAGGATCAAAAGCAAGGCTGAATATTGTTCAACCCGGTCTCCTTTGCTGAGGAACGGAATAGAGTGGAAACAATAGAAATTCAGTTTAAACGTTTATTAAATAAAATATGACCATGAAAAAACTTACAATTCTTTTTGTTTTGGCAGTATTTGCTTTGGCAGGTAATGCCCAGGGATTTATAGACGGCGGTATTAAAGCCGGAATTAATTCTTCGAAAATATCATCGAATATTGATGACTACAACCCGCAAACGATAAACAACTTCCTGTTTGGTGCATTTGTACGGGTTAATATGGGCCGTTTTTACCTTCAGCCCGAGGCCTATTACAATTCAAAAGGCGGTGAATACATTGACAAGGTTAATGCTGAAACCATTAATTCGTTTGATTTAAACACAATTGATGTTCCGGCCTTGCTTGGTCTGAAAATCATTGATCAGAAGGCTGTGAATGTTCGCATTATGGCCGGACCGGTTTTTTCGTTTGTAACCAACAAAAAAGTCAGCAGTCAGTTAACCGAAGCAGCCATAAAAGATAATTTCTTCGGATGGCAATATGGAGCCGGGGTCGATTTTCTGTTCCTGACACTTGATGCCCGAATGGAATCATTGAGCAATAATCTTTATGAAACTCCTAAATTTGATTCTAAAAATGGTACGTTTGTAATCAGTTTAGGCATAAAATTATTCTAAAACCCAGTACCGTATGAAACGGTTTGTTCTCACGATTATTTCCTCCTGTGTAATGCTGTTCGCATCTGCACAGGAGGAAATTCGTTTGGATAGTATCGGGAAAGTGCATAAAGAGCCTGATTTCCGATTGATCAGTCCCGGAAAACCTATGCTTTCGGATGATTTATTCATAAGCGGGGAAATCAGGCTGATTGATCCGGAGTTGTTTAATCAGCCACTTCTGCCCGATTACAACAAAAACCTTGGGTTAAACCGGTTCATGACCGGCTCCGGAACATCAACTTCTTCATTCTCAGCTACCGGATTTGGATTCTCCCCGTTTTATCCGGGAGGAACAGTTTTTAATCAGACCACTTACCGGCTGAACGACCATTTATCGCTGGGCGGGAACAGCTTTGGCGCCCGGTCGGTTTTTGAGCAGCCCCGCCTGAATTCCACCATTCAGGATATGAGCATCAAAGGCGCTTCCATGTTCCTGCAATACAAATTTTCAAATAATTTCAAAGTCCAGACAAGGTTTACCATATCCAATCACCAATCTCCCTGGGAACCCTGAGTTCAGGATAAGGCTTGCAGAAGATCAAGGCATTAAAAACAGCCTCTTGATGAAACAACCAATCTTTTTTGATGCCGGATCAATTATTCAACTTTTCAACTAAATTTGGCACACGCTTACACGAGGTATATATATGCTGGACAAAATCAGGAAAATTGAACGTGTTTTTAAACAATTGGACAGGGAAACTGAAAAGTTTGGCAAACAATCCGGGCTTAAGTGTTTAACAAACTGCAACCTGTGCTGCCGGAAAAAAGGGCTGGAAGCCAATGTTCTTGAATTCCTGCCCCTGGCCTGGTACCTGGTGAAAAACAACCTGCATGATGCAGCTCTTGATTTGCTGGAAACCAATCCGGAGCATTGCATAAACCTGGCAAAATCGCAGGTTACAGGCGTTACTGCCGGGTGCTCGGTTTACGGTCAACGCGGATTGATCTGCCGGCTGTTTGGCTCTTCAGGTGTGCGTGATAAAAACAATCAGCTGGCTGTATACACCTGTTCGCTGATGAAGAGTGAATTTCCTGCTGAATTTAAATTAACGATGGAACGGATTAATGCGGGTATGAATGTCCCGGTGGTTACCGATTTTTATTACCGGATTTATTTTATTGATCCTCAGATGGCCGGTGATTACAACCCGATTAACGTCAGTATCCGGAAAGCCATTGAAAAGGTTGCCTATTACATTTCGAATAAACCGGTGAGAAAACCACGGGAAAAACGAAATCCGCTCATTCAGAATAAAGTGTAAATGACTGAATTAAGTTTAAATATACCTGATTTATCAGCTGAATTTCAATTTATTACATCACGGAGCAGTGGCCCCGGAGGACAGAATGTCAACAAGGTGAATTCGAAGGTTGAGCTGCGGTTCGACATTCAAAATTCAGACTTGTTATCCGGCGAACAAAAGGAGATTCTTTTGGTGAAACTTGCTACCAAAATCAGTTCCGAAGGCATCCTGAGTGTCGTATCACAACGCGATCGTTCGCAGCTCGCCAACAAGGAAGATTCAGTAAGGAAGTTTTACCTGCTTGTTTCAAAAGCTCTAAAGCCTGTAAAACGCCGCAAAAGCACGAGACCAACCAAAGGTTCAATTGAAAAAAGATTAACGGGAAAACGGATTAAATCGGAAATCAAGCAAAATCGCTCCCGGATTGACGATTAACGCCGAACCGAATTCATGAATTAGTATAAATCCGTATGATCCAATTGATTCCGGTAAACTGTTCAACCGAATGGAGAAAGAATAAAGTAAAGATGCAGTTAATGAGCTATCCCCGGAAAATAAATCCGGATGATTTTGAAGGCATTAAGGCCGGAATTTACCGGATTGTATATCACTGCGTTTAACCGGAAACGGTTTAACCTTTTGTTACGATTTTTTCCTGACCGGTAAAAATGGCTCAAATTCCTGAAGCTTTATGTATTTTTGCCCTGGTAAGAACCATTAAACCTGTAAACACCGATACTACCATGCGATCAATCTATTTACTCCTGAACGAGACTCTTCTGGAAATGAATTTTCTGGAACAGTACGCCAAACTAACAGCCGTAATTCTGACTTTCCTGGCCATCACGCTGGTGGCGGTCTTTGTACATTGGATAACTAAAATAATCATCATCAGGGTTATTCACCGGTTGGTCGAGAAATCCAAAACGGATTGGGATGATTACCTGCTGAAACGAAGGGTATTTCAGTCAATGTCACATTTATCGTCAGCCCTGGTATTTTACTATACCGCCGATTTTTCGGGAATCGATGGCGTAACGCACTTCATTTCAATATTTACCAATATCTATTTTGTAATCATCTTTATCAAGGTTATATCCGGATTACTGAACGCCTCGAACGATATTTACCTGACCACTCCATATGCAACAACACGTTCAATAAAGGGATACATTCAGCTGGTGATGATACTTATGTATTTCATTTCAGCTATATTCATCATTGCCGTTATCTTCGATAAGTCGCCCCTGGTATTGCTGGGCGGATTGAGCGCCGTTGCCGCGGTACTTATCCTGATATTTAAAGATACAATACTCGGGCTTGTTGCCAGTATCCAGCTTTCGGCCAATAAAATGCTGAAGCCGGGCGATTGGATTGAAATGCCGGGATACCATGCCAATGGTACCGTGGTTGATATTTCACTGAATACGGTAAAAATTCAGAATTTTGATAAAACCATCTCGACCATACCGACTTACGCTCTGATATCTGATTCGTTTTTCAACTGGTCAGGAATGGAAGAATCGGAAGGCCGGAGAATCAAACGATCCGTCAGCATCAATATTCAAAGTGTCAGGTTTTGCGATGGCCCCCTGCTTGAAAAGTTCAAGCGGTTTATGCTGATTAAGGATTATATCATCGAAAAACAGGAAGAGATCAGGGAATTCAACCGGAAACTGGGTATCGACGATGATATGTATCCCAACGGACGCCGTTTGACCAACCTGGGAATTTTCAGGAAATACCTGGAAGCCTACCTGAAAAATAATCCAAACATCAATCCGGACATGACTTTCCTTGTCAGGCAATTGCAACCCACCGAAACCGGTTTGCCAATCGAAATTTATGTTTTCAGCAGGAATAAAAACTGGAATGAATATGAATCCATCCAGGCCGATATTTTTGATCATATCCTGGCCATAATTCCGGAGTTTGAGTTGCGGGCATTTCAGTCTCCTTCAGGAAACGACATCAAGGATCTTACTGAAAAAATCACCCGTCAGATTAAATCGCCAAAAGAGTAGAAATACCAGTTTTTGAATGAAAAAATCATCTATATTTGCCGGTTGATTTTTTTTATTCTGTATTGGTTTTGCTGATTTTACTTTCAGATCATTACAATTCTGATGTTTTTCAACAAGAATATTTAAAAATTGTCATTTTTTTGTACTTTTGAGTTTCAATTTTTCAAACGACTGTTATAATAACATATTATGAATGAATTGCATATTGAGCCACTTCCGAATATCGACGAACTGGATGAAAAAATTCTGAGACTGATCACCAGGAATGCAAGAATACCCTTTCTGGAAGTAGCCCGTGAATGCGGAGTATCCGGAGCCGCCATTCATCAGCGGGTTCAGCGTTTACTCAATCTTGGAGTTGTATCAGGAAGTGAGTTCATCGTTAATCCGCAAAAATTAGGCTATTTCACCTGTGCCTACATGGGCATTTACCTCGAAAAAGCCAAATATCATCAGCAGGTCGTTGAAAAACTGATAACTATTCCCGAAATTGTAGAATGTCACTACACCACAGGATCCTATGCAATTTTTATTAAGGTTCAGACCAAAACCAACAAACATCTGAAAAAACTGATCGACGAAGATCTTCAGGAAATTGAAGGAATTGCCCGGACTGAGACCTTCATTTCACTCGAAATGGAATTCAAACGCCAGGTTCCGATCAAATAAACGGTTAAAAATATTTCGCGAAAAGGGTGTCATTCAGCAGTGGCACCCTTTTCTGATTTTACAATTTGAAATATTTTGGCGCATTTATGACCAAAATTATCGATTTTTAGCTAGTTTTGAAGCATTATAACTTTATTTAATCAAAATACGATCATGACATTACGAAATCAGCTGGACGACATCGATCTGAAAATCCTGGATATTATTTCAAAGAATGCCCGTATCCCGTTTAAAGATGTTGCCTCAGAAGTTGGGGTTTCACGGGCTGCTGTCCATCAGCGGGTTACCCGGATGATCGAGCTGAATGTAATTGTTGGTTCGGGCTACCACATCGATCCCAAAAAAATCGATTACAAAACATGCACTTACATCGGAATCTTTCTCGAAAAAGGAAGTTTATACTCCACGGTTACCGAAAAACTGAAATTAATTCCTGAAATCGTTGAATGTCATTATACGACGGGTCAGTATGCCATTTTCGTTAAGGTTTATGCCAAAGACAATGAACACCTGCGCGATATTCTGAGTGATAAGATTCAAAAGATCAGTGGAATTGCCAGTACTGAAACGTTTATTTCACTCGACGAAACATTCAATCGGGAAGTTCCGATTTTTTAGGATGCTGCAATACAGAAACCGCGGCAACTCCTCCATCCTGAACATCATAACCCAACAACTGTTTTTTACCTTGTCTTGAAAACGAGATCGCCCGGAGAAATGCCCGTTTTGAACTGATCAATTCGTTTGCCGACCGGACTGTAACGGCTGACAGTCCCGTTTTGACGGTGATCAATGGCATCTCCCACATAGATTTCCGAACTTTCCGGATCGACCGCCAGACTGTAGAATCCACCGTATAAACTGGTGTATTCCGAAACCAGAAAGGGCGCTTCAGGAATTCGTTTGTCAGAAACAGCCATTTTCCAGACATGCCTGTTCAGGAATAAAATGGTATCCCTGGTGGAATTCAGGCAAAGGTTAAACGGATGATCTCCGGCGGTGAACCGGAATGACCGTTCAATTTCCCGGGTTTCAGCGTCAATCTTCAGCAATCCCGCCTGTTCCCAGCCATATGGACTGCCTTCAAAACCTCCGTCAGTCAATACCCATAGTTTGTCAAAACGGTCAAGCACCATGCTGTTTGGTTGTTTCAACACTTCAATTGAATCGACCAATTGATCTGTATTGCTGTCGATTGCAAGAATTTTATTGTCGTACGACCAGCAATTCGTAAAGACCAGATTCCGATACTGAACCATCTGTTCGGTGGCGTGCTGATTAAACTCCGATTGTGAATTGCTGACCGGTATTTTGCCTGTAACCTGAAAGGACTGCGGATCAAAAATGGTAATGGTCTGCGAATACAGGTCTGTGACATAGGCTTTCCGGGCATTTATAAAATGGACATAACGGGGTGAACTTAATCCGGTAATACTTCCTTTGAATTCGGCTGTACGACTGTCGATGACATATATTTTTCCCGAATTGTTGACTACGATGAAGCCCAGGTTATCCCATAGGCTCATCGATTGGGCCACATCGCCAAGCGGAGCGCCGTTTCGGGCCTGAAAGACCTGGTTATAGACCCGTTTGGTTTCCGGATCATAAAACGATAAGGAAGCATTGCCAAACATGAAATTTCCTTCGTTTACGATGTAAACACCACGGTTTCCCTCAAAATCAAAGAAAACAGTCTCAACCGGACTTTTGGAACAGGAAAAAAGAGCTTGCAGTGCGGCCAGGGCCAGAATAAGCCGGAACATCCGGAACCTTTGGTACGGAACGGACCTGCTTTCGATAATGGCCTTGCTATTTTTATTCTGAATCGTTTTCACCGGATATAACTGAGTTGAATGGTTAGTGAATAATAGCGGCCCGGCATGGGGCGCCACAAAATAGCCATGTAATCGGTGTTCACCAGATTTTCAATACCCAGTGAAACATCCATCCGGAAAGGCTTAATTTCAAACTTCCGGCCACCGTTCAGGTTAATTAACCAGTAGGAATTCAGTATCTTCTCATAGTCCGATTCCACATTATTGCTTGAAGTATAGCGTTTCCCGGTAAACGGAGCATTCAGCTTCAGGTACCAGGCTTTAAAATTGGTTTCGGCAAACAGGTTGGCCTTGTGTTTTGGAATGTAAATCAATTGTTTACCTCTCGATTCGTCGACCGATGGGACTGCATCCTCGTTTGAGGTCGACGAGTACGAATAATTGCCTCTCAGGTCAAAAGTAACGTCATTCGTAATCCGCCTGTGAAATGAAACCTGAATTTCGGCTCCGCGGGCAAATACTTTACGCAGGTTATCAGCCTCCCAGTAATATGCTCCGCCGGCTGAAGGCTGCCACACGATCCAATCGTCGATGATGGATGCAAAACCAGTCACCTGGCCTGAGAATGCCGTATTTTCATTCTTTTCTGAAACTGCGAACGACAGATCTCCGGTATAACCATCTTCAGGTTTAAGATTGGGATTTCCGCCCGGAAGCCAGTACAGATCGTTTAATCCCGGTTGGTGATAGTTGCGGGCAAGGTTAAGTTTCACCGAATGCTGTTGCTTCACGCCGGTAAAATATTCAAGTCCGAACGATGGAATAAATCCGATTAACCGACTATCATATAGTTCACTTCTAAACAGTAATGAAAGTGAAACTTTAGGCAATGCCTGAATATGAACTGCATTCATTACCGATAACTCTACCCGATCCCGATTGTAGCCCAGCTTCTGTGCAAAATCAAAAACTGAAACTGCATGATAACTGCTGCTGAATGACCAGTTCAGGCTTAGAATTTTCGCCGGCATCCAGTCAACGTTGAACAGGCTGGTATAACTTTTTTCCCTGCTTTGGCTGTTGAAATTCACGAACCCGGCCTCGGTGCCCGACCTTTTATAGTTCAGTTCATTCAGGTTCAACCCACCGATCCATTCCATTCCGGTTTTTCCGGTATAGTATTTCCAGGAAACAATGCCCCGCAGATTCTGATCATTCTGGGTTTCCGTTCTGGTAACGCCTTCGAACGACATTAACTGCGGCAAATCACGTTTGCTACGGTATGCCCACAGTTTGGCCGATAAGGTATGATTTTTCACACGGGTATAAACTTCCTGAAGAATTCCTGTTTTACTGTATTCCGCGTTTGTCTGGACTGATTCGTGCATGGGCAGAACGCCGTAATTGAAATACGGGAAATCATTTTTACTGTGATCGGAAAACAAACGCGTTTTAAACTGAATTTTACCGGTTCCAAATCCAAAATTCAGGTATTCTTTGGCCGTTGAATAGCTCTCGATCGTTTGAATATACCGGATACTCAGTTTATCGGTCCAGTCAGGTTTATTGCTGAGCAACACGCTGCCTCCCAGGGCTCCTGAACCCGACTGCAAAGAACTTCCTCCATGCTGAAGGCTGATATCATCGATGAAATAAACCGGGAAAAGTGAAAAATCGACATCACCACGCATGGGGGAGTTGAGTTTTAAACCGTTCCAGTAAACCTGGGTATGCGAAGGTGCCGTTCCGCGAAACGAGGCTGTAGCTGTCGAGCCCCTTCCGTACGACTTGATAAAAACCGGCGAATAGGAGGATAGCAATTCTGAAACTGTCTGGGTTTTCATCATCTGCAAAGCCATGGTGTCGATATGGGTGATCAGGATACCGGCCTCGTCCAGCTTCCGTTGACCAAAAACCTGAACTTCCCGGATCGGAATTGTATCGGTAAGTTTTTGTGCTGCAAGTTCTTCTGCAAAGAACAAAAAAAACAGGCATCCGAAAACAATCCCGATTCCGGCCGGTAACTGAAGCTTGGTTTCTGGTTTCACCGGTCTGTTTTTTTTATGATTTTTTGTTGAAAAACCTGGTTCCCGGCCTTAATCCGAAGAATAAACAGACCCGAAGGCAACGATGACAGGTTAAGCAGTGAAGATGAACCTGTTTGCTGTAAGATCAGCCGGCCTTCAGGATTAAAAACTTCGATGAAAGAAATTTCACCCGGACAATCAATCCGGATCGATCCGGTAAACGGATTGGGCTGAACCTTGCACGACTGCCGGTTGATCACTGAATTCCGGGTTCCGGTTACCGGTTCGGCATACAGTTTTGAAACATCAATTTCTGAACTGATGAGAAAATCTCCTGATTTATCAGCCTGAAATGAGGCTATCCCAAATTCATCGGTAGCCAGGGAAATACTGGCCTGTGTTGCATGCTCCACCTGAATATTCTGACCGGCAATGACCTGGGATGAGATCATGGTCACAGTCCGGCTGGCATCCATCGAACAGGCATAGTACCGAAGCTGCATTTCAATTTTCTGATTGGTCTTCACGCTGTCGGGGCCTGAAGTCAGTTGAGTTATTTCCCAGGGCAACAGGTTATCGGTAATGTGGCAGATCAGTATTTCATCGTTGTTATTGACCTTTATTTTGTCAAAGCCTGTAATTACAGGCTGCTGGTTTAGCATAACGAGCCAGGTTCTCCGGAAGGCTTCCGAAGTTCGTGATCCGCCGTATCCAAAGTGGTAAAGGATTGAACCCTCCTGCATTTCAGGAATCTTCCAAAGGTAAAGCGCTGATCCGCCTTCCGCATCGTCACGGAATGCCCATTCGCTGTTTAAGGCGGTATTTTTAAAGACTGAGGCAATTGCATGAGCCAGAGAAACAAAGTTGATTTCCTGCAATCCATAGGCTTTCTGAGCCCTGTCAACTTTGGGAGTCAGATCAAACTGTTCAACCCGGACTGATTGTCGCGGAAAAATTGTTTTTTCACTGCTTTTCACGGCAATGAATACCTTTTTTCGGGGAGATTCAGGAAATATTTCAATAAGAACTGAATCGCGGATGGATTCGATTTCGGCAGATTCCAGGTATAACCAGCCTTTTCCGGGCTGTTTCCCTTTCAGGTAGGCTTTTCCGTCGGATACGATGATTTCAGCCATGACCTCATCGCCAAACCTCCAGACCGGAGTAATCCCGGACAAAATATTTCCATTCTGATCGGTCAGTTTACCGCTCAATTCCAGCTTGTCATTAACATTTAAGCTGGCTGACGAAATGGTTATCACGGCTTTTCCTGCTGAAAAGATTTCAAGTTCATTTTCTGCAAACAGGCCCGGATTCGCGGATGATGAGGCACGAAGACGAAAGATGCCGGTCTTTTTGGTCTTCAGTACACCGTTTTCGATACCTGCCAGTTCCGGCTTACTGACACTCCAGTTGATGCCGGTTTTTTCCTGACGGATACCACTTTCAAATACGTTGGCATTTAAAATTAACGTATCGCCAAGCATTATTTTGGGTGGCAAATCCTGAATGACCACATTGGAAAGGACTCCATGAACCGCTGCCGGTTCCACATCACGGATTCCGGTAATTTCGGTGGATATTTCGCCCAGCCAGCCAGCCAGTGCATTCATGCCGGTTGATATCCGGATAAAATTAATTTCATCCAGTAAAACAGGGTTTAAGTTCTGATCCACGGCCCAGCCGATGTCAATGGCATCTCCCCCACTTCCTTCAATTTCAGGTGTATACGGATTATCCGGCAATTTTTCGGTTGCCGATAAAACCGGTGTATTATCTGCATATCCAAAAGCCCGGCGATACGAATTCACGACACCGGGATTCGATACATCAATCCGGCCGCTGATCCGGGTACCTTTCAGGGTGTATTGACCGGCAGCAACATCAGGGAAATAATCAGCCCTGGGATAATAAGTCTGCTGATGAAAACTGTTTTCCGGAATAATACCGGTGTTTCCCTGGTTATCGGTCCATTGAATATCGGATGCCTGATTCAGTCCGCTGTTCAGATAAGTTACCCCGTAACCGAAAAGGGTTGAATTCCAGTAATGATCACTTCCGGCAATTTCAAACCAGGTTTCATCCGGAATTCCGTTTTTGTTTTCGTCTTTCATCACCTGGATAATTCCGGGTTCAGACCATGTGGGTGTTGAATTTCCGTAGATGGCAAAGTCAACTCCGTAGGGGTTTGCCGGATCGTTTTGAATGCCTTGTGCGAAGTACAGGGTGATTGAACCGCCAAATGCCCCCAGGCTGACCATTCCCTTATTCGATCCGATGAGTGAATTTGCAGCTGCCGGTGTTCCAAGAAATTCAGCATTGGTATATTGACCGGGTGCAGGTATATAATCCTTCACTCCGGATACAAACTGGGCATCGGCTTTCCTGCAAAAGATGGAAAGTACTCCCAGTATGACGAATAGATATGCATTTCGAAGTTGGAACATCTGCTGTAAAATCTTAAGGTTCTAATTTGGATTTTGCAGCTTTTCAGAAATGAAAAATGAAAAGAATACACGGTTTTTTGCTTTTTCGCCGAAAGCGTCAAAATCCAGGTTTGTACAGGCAGGTCTTCTGACTTATCCCCCCGGTAACACCTTCCCGCCCGTCGGCCGACAGACAGTGGTTCATGGTCACTGAGTTATACAGGAATTACAGCAGCGGGAACTGTGCAGGAATTACCGGAACTGACCGATTCACCTGTTTCCCTTTTAATCCTAAAAATTAGGAACCTATTCGGACGCAAAGTTATACAAAAGATCGGAAAAGTGTTTATTTTTGCAAGGCATTAAAAGCAGCAATTACCTATGTTCGAAAAGCTAATTCATCTTGAAGGTATTGATCCGTTGGAATTCTTTGGTGTAAACAATGCCAAAATGAACCTGATTAAATCTTTTTTTCCAAAACTGATTATCGTATACCGGGGCAATGATGTGATCATCAAAGGAGATGATGAAGAAATACTTCGGTTCGAATCGAAATTTCACCTGATTATTGACCATTACAGCCAATTTAACGTTCTTCCGGATACTGTTATCAGCCAGGTATTTCTGAACGAATCGGAAGGGATTTCAGATACCTGGGAAGAAGATAAAGATGTACTTCTTTTCGGAATAAACGGGAAAGCCATCCGTGCCAGAACACCGAACCAGAAGGTTTTGGTTGACGTGTGCCGGAATTCAGATCTGATTTTTGCCATTGGTCCGGCAGGTACCGGAAAAACATACACCGCCATTGCATTAGCTGTCAGGGCATTGAAAAACAGGGAAATAAAACGCATCATTCTGAGTCGTCCTGCTGTTGAAGCCGGTGAAAGACTGGGATTTCTTCCGGGCGATTTAAAAGAAAAAATTGATCCTTACCTGCAGCCGTTGTATGATGCCCTGCTTGATATGATTCCGGCAAAAAAACTTGACGAATTTATGAAGGACGGAACCATTCAGATCGCACCTTTGGCATTTATGCGCGGACGAACACTCAGCAATGCATTTGTGATACTCGACGAAGCACAGAATACGACCATCAACCAGATGAAGATGTTTCTGACACGCATGGGTATCAATACCAAATTTGTAGTTACCGGCGATGAAACGCAGATTGATTTACCGACACAAAGTCCATCCGGACTGATTCTTGCAAAAAAAATACTGAAAAATATCCGGGATATTTCGTTTGTACAGTTTGATATCCGGGATATTGTGCGGCACAGGCTGGTAAGGGATATTGTGATTGCATACGAAAAACACCATGCCCATGAGCTGGCAGTACGTGAAAAGGAAAAAGTGAAAGTAAAAACAGATAAAAACAAAGAAAAATGAACAAAGCATTAACACGTACCGATTTTAATTTTCCAGGACAAAAAAGTATTTACCATGGAAAAGTGAGAGATGTTTACAACATCGATGATGAATACCTGGTAATGGTTGTTTCCGATCGTATTTCAGCATTTGATGTTGTCTTGCCCAGGGGAATTCCCTACAAAGGCCAGGTTTTGAATCAGATAGCCGCCAAGTTCCTGGATGCCACCAGCGACATCGTGCCAAACTGGAAAGTTGCAACTCCCGATCCGAATGTTACCGTTGGACTTCATTGTGAGCCGTTTAAAGTGGAAATGGTTATCCGCGGATACCTGACCGGTCATGCCTGGCGCGAATACCGCAGCGGGAAACGAATGTTGTGCGGAATAGTCATGCCCGAGGGAATGGTTGAAAACCAGAAATTTCCGGAACCCATTATTACACCCACAACCAAAGCTTCGGAAGGTCACGATGAAGACATCTCGCGGGACGAAATCATCGCTCAGGATCTGGTAAACCGGGAAGATTATGAATTGCTGGAAAGCTATACCCGCGAAGTATATCGTCGCGGTACTGTCATTGCAGCCGAGAAAGGTTTGATTCTGGTTGATACCAAGTATGAATTCGGCAAAAAAGATGACCGTATTTTTCTGATTGATGAAATCCACACCCCTGATTCATCGCGCTATTTCTATGCTGAAGGGTACGAAGAACGTCTGGTTAAAGGGGAAAACCAGAAACAGCTTTCAAAAGAATTTGTACGTCAATGGCTGATTGAAAATGGGTTTCAGGGAAAAGAAGGACAGGTAATCCCTGAAATGGATGAAGCATTTGTTCTTTCTGTATCAGAACGTTACATTGAACTTTACGAAAAGATAACAGGCGATAAATTTGTCAGGTCCGACTTAACCAGCATTCAGGAACGAATCGAAACCAATATTCTGGACTTCCTGAATAACCTGTAAAAAAGAAGGCTGCCTTTAAAACAAAGGCAGCCTCTTTATTGAACTATATTACTGATTGATTGTATTTATATACTACCTGGTTATGATCAAACCGCTGATAAACACGGCCATATTGGGGATGATTGGTATAATACGGCTTTGATTTTTAAGGTGAATAATCAATTTCAGAACGATACCGGTAATACGGGTAAGCTTAAACAAAGCTTGTGCCAAAATGCAGATTCATCTGGAAACTAGTTGCATCGTGTTGATTTACTGATATTTATTTCGGTTATTTATCGTTAAATATTCATTTTACGATAAATGCCTTTCGTGATTGTTATTCAAATAATGTTATTTTTGCCGCAAAATTGAATACCGTGGGAAGAATTTTAGCTATTGATTACGGGAAAAAACGGGTTGGAATTGCAGTTACTGATCCACTTCAGATCATTGCAACCCGGCTGACTACAGTACCAAGTCATGAAATCTGGAAATTTCTGAAGGAATATTTCGCAAAAGAGGATGTTGAAAAAGTTATCGTTGGATATCCGATGCAAATGAACAATCAACCCTCCGAAGCCGTTGTCTACATAAATCCGTTTTTAAGGAAGTTTCAGAAGGATTATCCTGAAATGCCCCTGGAACAGGTTGATGAGCGATTTACCTCGAAGTTGGCATTTCAAACCATGATTGATGCCGGTTTGAAGAAAAGTGACAGGCAGGACAAGGGAACTGTAGATGGTGTTAGTGCAACGATTATTTTACAAAGCTATTTAGAACGAAAAAAATTTATTCAATGATTTACCCGGTTACCGTATTTGGCGATCCAGTACTTAGAAAAAAGGCAGTACCAGTTACAAAGGAATATAATGATTTAAAAGGATTTATTCAGAATATGTTCGAAACCATGTACAATTCTGATGGGGTCGGTCTGGCAGCGCCGCAGGTTGGGCAAGCGATTCGTGTTTTTGTGCTGGATACCACCATCGAGGAAGAAGATGAGACGGAAGGAATTGTTAAGGCTTTTATTAATCCTGAAATTCTGGGAAAAACCGGTGATGAATGGATCATGAACGAAGGCTGTCTAAGTCTGCCCGAGATTCGTGAAGATGTTTTGCGTCCCGAAACCGTAAAGATTAAATATTTCGATGAAGACTTTAACGAACATGTAGAAGAATACAGTGGCTTTACTTCCCGGGTAATCCAGCATGAATATGACCATCTGGATGGAATCATGTTTGTTGATTACCTGAATCCATTGAAAAAAAGAATCTTAAAGAGCAAATTAACTGCCATTTCAAAAGGAAAGGTTATTCCCAAATACCGGATCAAAATTCCCGGGAAATGAAATGATCGGTTAATGTGTTAAAAACCCCCTGTTCGTGTCAAAAATCGGACATTTGAAAAAAATATGACACTAAACGCAAACCATCACTTCGCAAATAACGTATCTGGCAAAAAAAACCGCTAAATGCCAGTTGCCAGGAGCTTTTTTCAGAAAATCCCTTTCATCCGTATTACGAGCCTTTTCCTGATTGGAATTCTGCTCAATCATTACCTGGACTTCGACCTGCGAAGGACAGGAATTGTATGTACCATCCTGATTTCGGCCCTGATCATTTTATGGCACAACAGTAATTACTCCACTTTAAAAATCCAGAACCTGCTGATTTCAGCCGGAATTATCATTTCAGGAGTATTTTATCCGGCTCAGGTTCAGGAACGAAAACTCCCGTCTTTTCCCCGTAAAGATTATTATTTGGCTGAAGTCTGTCAAAAACCGGCCGAAAAGGCCCGATCATTCCAGACTATTCTTCTGATAAACAATAATTCGCTGGCTAAACCGGAAAAAGTGATTGCCTATTTCAGCAAAGCTAAATTCGATTCAACCATAACTACCGGTGAACAACTGGTATTACTTACAAGACCCCAGGAAATCAGAAATTCGGGTAATCCCTTCGAGTTCAATTATCAATCGATGATGCAAAGGAAGGACATCTGGTTTTCAGTATATTTAGCCGAAGGAACATACCTGAAAACAGGACATCGGGTAAACCGGTTGATGTATTGGGCGGAACAGATCCGGGACAACCTCATTTCAACTTTATCTTCAGCACCGATTAAAAAGGAGGAACGTTCGGTGGTATCAGCTTTAACGCTTGGTTACCGGGCAGAACTTGAACCTGAAACTACTGATTATTTTGCATCAACGGGAGCCATGCATGTTCTTGCTGTCTCCGGCTTACATGTCGGATTAATCTATTTCATCCTCGGATTCGTCCTGTCCGGAATACGGAAAATGAAGTTTGGAGCCTTCATTTTCCCCGCACTAATGATCATTCTATTATGGAGTTATGCACTTATTACCGGATTTTCACCTTCGGTTCAACGGGCAACAGTTATGTTTACGTTTATAATTTTCGGAAATATTCTTCGCAGGCCGGTAAATATCTATAATTCCCTGACTGCCGCCGCTTTGGTTTTAATCCTGCATCATCCGGCGGTTTTATTCGAGGTGGGATTTCAGTTGTCCTTTCTGGCTGTTTTCGGTATCGTCCTCGTTCAGCCTAAACTGGCCGGATTTATTCAGGTCAAAAACAAATTTTTGAAATCGGCCTGGGATTTGCTTACCGTCTCAATAGCTGCCCAATTGGCAACATTCCCCCTGGGGCTGTTTTACTTCAATCAATTCCCGAATTTTTTCTGGTTAAGTAATTTTTTTGTGATTCCGGGAGTTACACTCATCATCTGGCTGACTTTCGCGTTTTTTTTATGCAGTCCACTCCCAGTTATTCCTGTGTTTATTGCAAAGCTGATTCAATGGACCACCGGATCCATGTTATGGATACTGAAATCAATCAGCGACTTCCCCCATGCAGTCAGTAATGGAATTGTTCTTGGATCACTTCAGCTATGGATTATCTATGCTATTTTAAGTTCATTTCTTATTTATGCATTTTCAAAAAGGAAACAGTGGCTCTTTTTGGGTCTGATTTTTTTAATTTTTATGCAATGCAATTTATTGGTAATCAATCTGGAATTAGTAAATCAGAAGGCCATTTACGTGTATAACTCACGCAATACCCTGATTCATTTAATTAATGGCAGAACAAATTACCTGGTTAAGAATGGATTGGATAACATTCCTGATTCAGATCTTAAAATGGTACAAAAAGTTTTGGATCATTTAAAACTCGGCCAGCCACAAATCATTGAGCGAAATAGCACGAATGGATTTCAGGCTGATGATTTAATGTTTAAGGACAGTTCAATACAGTTTCTTAATTGCAGCATTAAATTTTCAAAACAATCCAATCCGGAAGATCAATTGCCTGAAATAATAACACTTAATGTTCAGGAAAAAGATGCATACAAAAAGGTGCCTGTAAGCACAACCCTATTCACCGGAAGTTCGTATTTCATTGGCAAACAGGATCTTTCGATTGATTTTAAGACAAAACTTAATGGAGCATATTTTTTAAGTTTGAACTGAACTGTATGCCGGACTTCTGAATTGAATTACCGGAGATCAGAAAAACCTAAAAAATCAGTTAATTTTGCCGTATATTGACAAACCGATTTTATGAACTTAAATATATTCAAGTGAAAATAGTCATTGCAGGTGCAGGAGAGGTAGGAACTCACCTGGCCAGAATGTTGAGCAAGGAAAACCACGACATTATCCTGATGGATGAAGATCCGGAAAAACTTCAGCACATTTCAAGTCAGATTGATCTGCTGACCGTGGGTGGTTTTGCCAATTCATTCAAAGATCTCGAAGAAGGAGGAGTGCCTGAAGCTGATTTATTTATTGCAGTTACACCTTTTGAGGACCGGAATATTGTTGCCTGTTTAATTGCCAAGGATTTAGGAGCCAAACGAACGGTAGCGAGAGTTAACAACGGAGAATTTCTGAGTGAAATAAACCGCAGACGAATTACCCGCTTTGGCGTCGATGAGATTATATATCCTGAAAATTTAGCTGCAAAAGAAATCGTAAATTCGATCAGACAGGTGGGTACCCGTGAGATGATTGAATTTTCGGGTGGCAAACTTATTTTAATGGCCATAAAAATTCGCGAAAATGCACCTTTTCTAAATCAGACCATGGAAGAAATCTCAAATGCCAATGCTGAGATCCGCACCGTATCAATAGCCCGGGGAAACACGGTATTTGTGCCTCATGGAAAAGATTCAATCCTGAACGGCGATATTGTCTACTTTATAACGACTAAATCGAATAAAAAACTGGTATTTGAACTTTCAGGAAAAGTAATCTATGAAGTAAAGAATATCATGATACTTGGGGGTAGCCGGATAGCGCAAAAGACCGCAGAAAAACTTGGAGACCAGTATAATGTAAAAATTATTGAAGCTGACAGGGAACGATGCATCAAGTTGGCAGGGAAAGTACGGAATGCGCTTATCATTCATGGAGATGGCAGGAACCTGGATTTATTAAAAGAAGAATCGCTGGATAAAATGGATGCTTTTATCGCTGTCACCGGGAATTCAGAAACCAATATACTGTCCTGTCTATTGGCAAAATCATTTGGTGTTAAGCGTACGGTCGCCGAAATTGAAAATATTGATTTTCTGAATATGGCTGAAGGAATTGGAATTGGAAGTATTATTAATAAAAAGCTACTGGCAGCCAGCTATATATACAAATATACCATAGGAGCTTCTGTGGCAAAGGTTAAATGCCTGACCGCTTCTGATGCTGAAGTTTTTGAGTTCAAGATTACCTCAGAAGCCAAAATTACGAGTAAACCGTTACGCGATCTGTCCTTTCCAGAAGATGCCATTGTTGGAGGATATATCCGGAATAATACCGGGTTTGTTGCGACTGGTGACACTCAGATCAGATTGGGTGACCTGGTAGTGGTATTCGCCTTAACCACTGCACTCAACAAAATAGAGAAGTTCTTCAGGTAATTCGTTAAAGCAACATGTTTGAACATGAACTATAAATTAATATTCCGTATTCTCGGATTTCTCCTGGTTTTTGAAGGAATATTCATGCTGCTGGCATTGATGGTCGCATTGATTTACCATGGACCGGATGTAATGGCCTTGCTTCAGTCTGCATTAATTTGTATAGCCACAGGTGCAATTTCGCTGGTTATTAACCGAAAAGCCGGCCAACAAATGGGAAAAAGGGAAGGCTTTGTCATTGTAACGCTGGTTTGGGTGATTTTTTCGTTTTTTGGGAGTCTGCCTTTTATCTTAAGTCATGCAATTCCCGATTTAACGAATGCCTTTTTTGAAACGATGTCAGGTTTCACGACTACAGGATCATCCATATTAAATGATATCGAATCCCTGCCCCATGGAATCCTTTTTTGGCGTAGCATGACCCAATGGCTGGGTGGTATGGGGATTATTGTACTCAGCCTGGCTATTCTTCCTATTTTCGGCATTGGAGGAATGCAGTTGTTTGCCGCGGAAGTGCCGGGTCCGGTAACCGATAAAATAAGTCCCCGAATTCAAAGTACTGCAAAAAGTTTATGGGTCATTTACGTATTTTTTACAGCATTTGAATCGATTCTTTTATGGATAGGCGGAATGAGTTTATTTGATGCGGTCAATCATTCCTTTACCACCATGGCAACCGGAGGATATTCAACCAAACAGGCCAGTATTGCCTACTGGACTTCTCCATTTATTCATTATGTGATCACCTTATTTATGATTATTGCCGGGACAAACTTCACGGTATCTTATCTGATACTGACCGGGAAATTTAAAAAGGCAATTGGAAATGAAGAACTTAAATATTACCTGTTTTTTATAATCCTGTTTACATTGGTTATCAGCACGGGGTTAATGCTGACCAGCGAGCTGGGAATTGAACATTCATTCCGTGATGCTCTTTTTCAGGTTGCATCCATCATTACAACCACAGGTTATGCTACATCTGATTATTTACACTGGACTCCCTTTCTGACTATCGTACTGTTTTCCATTTTCTTTTTTGGTGGAAGTGCCGGTTCAACCGGTGGTGGTCTGAAAATTATGCGGATCGTATTGCTCCTTAAAAATAGTTATTACGAACTGAGAAGAATTATTCATCCTAACGCAGTTATTCCGGTACACTTTAATAACAAAGTTGTTCCTGACCAGATTATTACCAATGTGATGGCCTTTTTCCTGTTTTATTTCATTGTTTTCTTCTGTAGTACCATTTTATTGATGCTGGTCGTACCTGATTTATCTTCCGCCATGGGAGCAGTTGCAACTTCATTGGGAAATATTGGTCCCGGACTTGGATTTTTTGGTCCTGCCGAAAACTTCTATGCACTCCATCCTGTTGGGAAATGGTTTCTTTCGTTTTTAATGTTGCTTGGGCGTTTGGAGTTATTTACGGTACTGGTATTATTTTCACCGGCCTTCTGGAAAAGATAAATCTATTCCTCAAAAACACCTTTACCCTGCCTGATTAATACAGGTACATCGCTGGTACAATCGACAATTGTTGAAGGAATATTGTCGCCAAATCCTCCGTCGATAACAAGATCAGCGATATCCTGAAATTTTTCATGGATCAACTCCGGATCTGTTGAATATTCAATAATCTCATCATCATCATGAATTGAAATTGACATGATTGGATTCCCGAGCATGCGAATAATCTCTATTACAATTGAATTGTCCGGTATTCGTATGCCAACTGTCTTTTTTTTTCCTTTAAAATATTTGGGAACATTGCTGTTTGCATTCAATATAAAAGTAAATGGACCAGGAAGATAATGCTTCAGAAGTTTAAAAAGCTGGTTGGAAACAGGTTTCGAAAAATCAGACACGTGACTTAAATCACTGCAGATAAATGAGAAGTTGGATTTTTCAACTGTTACATTTTTAAAACGTGCAATTTTTTCAACCGCTTTGGCATTGGTGATATCGCATCCAAGACCATAAACGGTATCGGTCGGATAAATAATAATACCTCCGCTTCTGAGAACATCAACAACAAGTCTGATATCTTTCGGATTAGGGTTTTCCGGATAAATTTTCAGTAACATTGGAACCTCCATTTTTCATTAGACCGTAAATTTAGTTATTTTGGCCCGTTCTTTTAACTAATTTACAATAATATGCAAAAAGAGTTCATGATTACTGAAGATGGTTCACATACCATTTATCTTCCTGAAATGGATGAACATTATCATTCAGTACATGGAGCCATTCAGGAATCCAGGCATGTTTACATTGAACAAGGATTGCTTCAACTGAATAAAAAGCAACTTTCTATACTTGAAATAGGATTTGGAACCGGATTAAATGCTTATCTTACTTACTGTTACGCTCATCAGAAACAAATTTCGGTGAACTATTCCAGTCTTGAAAAGTATCCGTTAACTGAAGCTGAATACCGGCAACTGAACTATCCTCATACTATTTTCCCGGAATTTTCGTTTGTTTTTGAGCAAATGCATGCTGCAGCCTGGGAATCTGTAGCTGAGATTTCTCCGGAATTTAAACTTCAGAAAATTCAGGCTGATTTATTGACTTTCCGGTTTAATGCCCTGCCTCAATATGATTTGGTTTATTACGATGCCTTTGCTCCCGGGAAACAGCCGGAAATGTGGACGGACGAAATACTGCATAAAGTTGCAGCTACAGTAAAGGATGACGGAATTCTGATTACCTATTGCGCAAAAGGAACTGTAAGGCGATCTTTAACAGCATCCGGATTTAAAATGGAACGCATTCCGGGACCAATTGGTAAAAAAGAGATTTTAAGAGGTAAAAAGTCAATTTAAGGTCTTCTCTGGTAATAAAAATTAATCTATATTCGTACCCTGAATTTCAAAAGTAAATAATGTCTGATAATCAATTCAAAGACCCGTTGGAGGAGTTCTCTTATTCGCTGGGTATAACTGTTTCTTCCAATCTTGTTCAATCCGGAGTTAAAAATATTGATGCCATGCAGTTTTTGGCTGGACTTCAGGATATTTACTCCGGAAACACCCCCAGGGTTTCGCTGGATGAGGCGAATCGCGTATTGCAGGATTTCATGGTGGCACAGGGTGATGAAGAAAGCAATAAAAATCTGGAAGAGGGCTTGATCTTCCTGGCTACCAATTTGAATAATGCCGGTGTAATCGAAACAGAAACCGGATTGCAGTATAAAGTTTTAAAAGATGGGTACGGAGATTTCCCTACTTTAGACGATGAGGTGAAATGCCATTATCATGGTACTTTGCTGGATAATACCGTATTTGACAGCTCGGTAGAACGCAAAAACCCAGCCGTTTTTCCGGTAAGCGGGGTTATTCAGGGATGGACTGAAGCACTGCAGATCATGCCGGTTGGCGCGAAATGGCGGCTGTTTATTCCATCCGATCTGGCCTATGGAGAACAAGGTGCAGGTGAATTAATCGGACCAAATACAACTTTAATATTTGATGTTGAATTATTGGAAATTGTTTAATTAAATATATAAAAAGAAAAACATGAAATTAAGATCATTTATTTATGCATTAGCTCTTGTATTGATTGTGGGAGTTGCAGGATGCCAGAATTCAGGAAAAAAAGGTGATGTAACTCTTACCAGTAAAAACGATTCAGTTAGCTACGCCCTGGGTGTACTCATTGGTGAGAGCAACAAACAACAAATGAAAGATGCTCCCGGAGTTGATCAGCTAAACAAGGAAATCCTGATTACAGCCTTCCAGAAAGCTTTCTTAGGTGATTCAGTTCAGATTAAAGCTGATGAAGCCAATGTATCTGTTCAGGCATTCTTTGCTTCAGTTTCACAAATCGAAGCTGACAAAAACATTAAGGCAGGAGAAGAATTTTTGGCTGCCAACAAAGAAAAAGCTGGTGTTGTTACCCTTCCCAGCGGACTTCAATACGAAATCATGACAGCTGGTACAGGTCCAAAACCAACTGCCGAAGATGAGGTAAAATGTCACTACCATGGAACTACAATCGACGGAAAAGTTTTCGACAGCTCTGTTGATCGTGGCGAACCGGCAGTATTTCCTGTTAACCGTGTTATTCCGGGATGGACTGAAGCTTTGCAGCTTATGCCAGTAGGTTCAAAATGGAAATTATTCATTCCTGCTGCTTTGGCTTATGGCGAAAGAGGTGCCGGACAGGATATCAAACCAAATTCAGCCCTCATTTTCGAAGTTGAATTACTCGAAATCGTAAAAAAATAATTGAATTTTCATATTCGGAAACACTCTTGTATGAAAAGTGCAGGAGTGTTTTTTATTTCTGTCAATTAATAGAAAGAGTATATCATGAGCATGCAGGTAAAAGGAACATTACAACAGATTCTGAAAATGGAATCCGGTGTAAGTAAAGCAGGTAAAGAGTGGAAAAAACAAGACTTCGTTGTTTTAACCAATGAGCAATTCCCTAAAACGGTTTGTTTCACCCTCTTTGGCGATAAAATGTCGTTAATCGAGGGTATCACCGACGGTTCTGAAGTTGAAGTCTATTTTTCGATCGAATCACGCGATTTCAACGGAAAATGGTATCACAACATCAATGCATGGAAAATTGAACGTGCAGGAGCTGTCAGTGCTGCCAAAAACTACCCGCCGGAATTCGCGTCAGGTGATATTCCGCCGGAATCTTCGGAGGATTCAGGCAACGATTTACCCTTCTAAAAAAGAAAAGGCAACATTCCAAAACGGGTGTTGCCTTTTTTTATCAACAGTATTGTATCTTTGGTCAGACTAAAATTCAGCTCATGATTCTTAAAATACTGTTTGTTATAGCCATCATACTGCAGTTTTTTGCTGTTGTGGTAGCCATTAAGCTGACCCGGGTTACCAAGTACAATTCATCATGGATCCTGCTCACCCTGGGCTTTATCCTGATGGCTGTTATGCGTCTGGTCGAATTCCTGCCCTATGTCAGTAACATCAAACCTCAGGATTACCGCGAGATATTTGTCTGGATGGGAGTTATTACCTCGCTGGCCTTTGCCATTGGTGTTTTCATGATTCAAGCCATTTTTAAATACATGAAACGGGTTGAAGATACACGGCGCCTGACTGAGAAAATGTTTCTGAATACCATTATTCAAACGGAAGAAAAAGAACGGAAACGATTTGCAAAAGATCTGCACGACGGACTTGGGCCCTTGCTTTCGACGGTAAAAATGTCGGTTTCGTCGCTGGCTCAAATGAAACATGATGATGCTTCGCGCGAAATCGTTAAAAACACCGAATTGGTCATTAATGAAGCCATTAAAAGTCTGAAGGAGATTTCCGACAACCTGAGTCCTCATATCCTGAATAACTTCGGATTAATTCGCGCACTAAACAATTTTTCAAATAAAATCAACATTACCAAAACGATCCGGATTAATCTTGAATCGGACCTTAAAGATGAGCGATTCGACAGTAGTGTGGAAGTTATTTTGTACCGGGTAATCTGTGAGTTGATAAATAATACCATCAAACATGCAAGCGCTAAAAAGATCGATATATCTTTGACTAAAGAAGGAGAATACCTCTCGATCGTTTATAAAGATAACGGGAAAGGTTTTGATGTGGGCATGGTAATCGGACAACCTGCCAGCAGCGGAATGGGATTTTCAAATGTATATTCGCGGATCAATTCCCTTAAGGGTGAAATAAATATTGAAAGTGAACTGAAAAAAGGAACTCTTGTAACCATTAAAGTACTGATGAATGGCGAATAATCACGAGAAACGAAAAGTTATTATTGTAGATGACCATACCCTTTTCCGGAATGGTCTGCGGATTTTACTCAATAACCTGGAAAACTACCATGTTGTTGCCGAAGCAGCAAATGGGAAACAATTTCTTGATCTGCTCGAAAAAGAACTTCCGGATTTGGTTTTGCTGGACATAAACATGCCTGTGATGGATGGTATCGAAGCAGCAACCATCGCCCATGAGAAGTTTCCCAACCTGAAAATAATCACCCTCTCGATGTATGGTGAAGAAGATTATTATTACAAAATGGTGAATGCCGGAGTCAAAGGTTTCGTTCTGAAAAATTCTGATATCAAAGAGGTAGAAACAGCCCTGGATATGGTCTGCGACGGAGGTTCCTTCTTCTCATCCGAACTTCTGCAAAACCTGGTTAACAGCCTGAAATCTTCAGCAAAAAGCAAGGAATTCCACACTGAACTTTCGGAACGCGAAATGGAAATCCTGATCCTGATCTGCCAGGGATTATCCAATCAGGAAATTGCCGATCAGCTATTTATCAGCAAACGTACAGTCGATAAACACCGGGCGAACATCCTGGAAAAAAGCGAAAGTAAAAACACGGCCCAGCTGGTGGTATATGCAATTAAAAACAGGTTGGTGGAATTGTGAAACGATCAACTGATTTGTATCCTGTCTCATCAGGATATTCTGCATAGCATAGCGCTGTTATTTTTTCAGCATTTGTTCTTCAATGCCGGAAGTGTTTAAAGATTCATCAGGTTCAGCCTCCGTTTTTGTTTTGCGAAATTTAAATTTGTTTTTAATCCTGACCAGAAATTCTTTGCCAATCAGGAAAATACTTAAATAAAAGGTAATTTCACCTCCAATGACCAGGCCGGTTGTAATCGCCGCAATCTGACCGGTTGAAAAACCAAGCCAGGGAACAACCAGGATTAATCCCCAGAAAATACATGAGATGCCAAAAATGATGTAGCCGGCAAGTTTATTCAGATGCATACAATGAATTAAGTAATTAAGAAAGACAACGTTTAGGTTCCTGAAAAAGTTTGATGTTTTTCAATGTATTGTTATTTTCCCAACTTTTTGACAGACTCATCCACAGACCGATCTGGTCATGAGCACTACAAATATTCTTTGGTAATTTCCAACGCCTGTCTGCCATATGAACCACCAAACAATAACTGGTGATTCAGTACATGGTAAAGCTGGTACAGGCGGATTCGTTCAGTCCAGTCCTCCGGAAGTGGAAATTCATCCTGATAGGCCTGCCATACCTGTGTTGAAAATCCACCGAAAAGATGCATCATTCCCAGTTCAATTTCGCGGTCGGAATACGAACAGGCCAGATCGATCAAGGCAGGACCATTCGCCGTGTACAGGTAATTGCCCGACCATAAATCGCCATGAATCAATGAGGGAAATGTTTGATGTGCAAGTAACTGCGGAATCCGTAAAATCAGTCGGTCATAAATATTCTGTTCTTCCACCGGATGAGAATGAATAAAACGAACCTGTGTTCCGTATATTTCAACCAGCTTTTCAATGCACAATTGGATGATATCCTTTTCCTTAAAATAAAACACGGTTAGTAGTTATAGAATTATTTATTCAGTAAAAATTGCTTGAAATCAACAAATTCGGTACTCAGTTCAACCGAAAGTTTTTCACCTTTCATAAAAGCAGCCAGTTTTTCAGGAAGTTGAACAGTTCCCTTACCCAAAACGGCTTCAACTGTTTCGGTAAACTTCGCCGGGTGAGCGGTTTCAAGAAAAACTCCAACTTCATTATCCTGGAGATTTGCCACTAAAGCACGGTAACCTACAGCGCCATGAGGATCGAGCATGTAGTTTTCCTCCACAAAAACCTGCTTCATGGTTTCACGGATTTCTTCGTCTGAATAACGGTAACCTACCATGTCGGAGGAAATTTCACCATGCGATTGATTATACAATTCCAGTATCCGGGCAAAGTTGCTCGGAGCGCCTACATCCATCGCATTGGCAATGGTAGCAACCGATTCCCGGGGTTCATAGTTCCCGGTTTTTAGGTATTGGAATACAATATCGTTTTCGTTATTGGCAGCAATAAACCGCTTCACAGGCAATCCCATAAATTTGGCAAACAATCCGGCAGTCAGGTTTCCGAAGTTTCCGCTGGGCACCGAAAAAACCAGGTCGCCGGTAACTCCGGCTTCGCGTAAACGGGCATAGGCATTAAAATAATAGAATGCCTGTGGCAGAAACCTGGCCACATTAATCGAATTGGCCGATGTCAAAACCATAGCCTTGTTCAATTCTTCATCAAGAAAAGCTGATTTCACCAGTCGCTGACAATCGTCGAACGTACCGTTTACCTCCAGCGAGGTAATATTTTCACCAAGGGTGGTAAATTGTTTTTCCTGAATGTCGCTGACAAGACCTTTGGGGTAAAGTACATAGACCTTAATGCCGGGTACTTTGTAAAATCCGTTGGCTACGGCGCTGCCGGTATCTCCGGAAGTAGCCACCAAAACATTAACTTCCTTTTTGAATCCCTGAAGAAAATAAGCCAGCAGGCGGGCCATAAAACGACCGCCAACATCTTTAAAGGCCAGTGTTGGTCCGTGAAACAGCTCGAGTGAATAAATCGAATCCCTGACCTTCACAATGGGGCAATCGAAGCTGAGCGTATCGTAAACGATGTCCTTCAGAATTTGTTCCGGAACATCCTCTCCAAAGAATTTTTTGGCTACTTCGAATGAAATTTCCCGGAAGCTCATCTGATGAATCTGATCGAAAAAATCAGGGTGAAAGGCTTCGATCCATTCAGGCATAAACAAACCGTTATCGGCTGCCAGGCCTTTGGTCACAGCTTCCATGAGGGAGACATGGGGAACTGTTTTATTGGTGCTGTAATACTTCATAGTTTATTTTTTCAAAAGGGCTTTCATAAATTCGTCACCTTTCAGTACGCCGTAGAAACCTCTGGCAACTTCAAATTCGTCGTAAAACTGCGCTTCATCGGGTGTTTCTCCGGGTCTGTATATGATAAACGGTACCGCGTCACGGGTGTGAATTCTGGTTGCACAAGGAGTCGGATGATCAGGCAAAACGGCTATGGTGACCGGTTCATCCATCTTTTCGGTTTCTTCAAGCAGGTATTTAACGATCCGCTGATCGAGGTACGAAATGGTTTTGGTTTTCAGTTCCACATCTCCTTCGTGACCGGCTTCATCGCTGGCTTCAACATGCAGGTAGATCAAATCATGATCTTTCAGGGCATCAATGGTTGCCTTTGCTTTTCCTTCGTAATTGGTATCATACAAACCGGTGGCGCCCTCCACTTTAATAACATCCATACCGGCATAAACGCCAATTCCCTGGATCAGATCAACCGCAGAAATAACCGCAGAATGTTCAATTCCGAACAATTCCTTCAAGGTTGGCATTTGAGGTTTGTAACCCGGCGACCATGGCCAGATGCTGTTTGCAACCTCTTTTCCTGATTCTTTACGTTTCACATTGACCGAATGGTCAGTAAGCAAAGCCTGAGATCTCAAAATCAAATAATTCAGCAGTTTAGCTGTTGCTTCAGCATCCTGGTTAAGGGACCTTATCAGACAAGGATGAAAAAGTTTTCCGGGCACATCGTGAGGCGGAGTGCAATTCATCTGTTTTTTTCCACCTTTGATGACGAGCAAATGCCGGTACGAAACACCCGGATAAAAACGGATAATTTCGTTACCCAGTTTTTTATTCAGAAATTCAATCAGTTCAAAGGCTTCGTCATTCGAAATATGCCCGGCCGAATGATTTTTAATCGTTACATTCTCAATGGTCAGCAGATTGCAGCGCAGAGCCAGATCGTCCTCCGACAAAGTGACTCCAATACTGGCTGCTTCGAGTACGCCACGGCCTTCAAAAACAGTGTGTACATCGTAACCCAGAACCGACATATTGGCGATTTCGCTCCCTGGATGCATGTCTTCCGGGACAGTTTTCAGCCGGCCGGTTCTTCCATTTTTAGCCAGACTGTCTATTGCCGGTTTTTCGGCCATTTGCAACGGAGTTTTTCCGCCATAAGCCTCAAGTGGCTCATCGGCCATTCCATCTCCCAGAACGATTATATATTTCATAGATCAGAGTTCAACGTTTATTAATTTACAAACACTTCCTTTGGCATCAAATATTCGAAACGCGGATAATATCGGCAAACACACCGGCAGCAGTTACAACAGCGCCGGCTCCATATCCTTTGATCATCATCGGAAATTCATGATATCGTTCAGTTGTAAACATGACCAGGTTGTTTGAACCCTGAAGATCGGAAAACGGATGACCTGCCGAAATTTCCTGAAGTCCGATTTCGGCTTTCCCGTCTTCGAACTTTGCTACAAATCTCCAGAACCGGCCTTCTGCAGCCAGCTTTTTACGGCCGGCTTCAAATTCGATGTCCATTTCAGGTATTTTTTTCCAGAAATCGTCCACCGTTCCTTCAAAATAACCGGAAGGAATAAAGGTGTTGATTTTAATGTCTTTCATGTCGAACTGGTAACCCGATTCGCGAACCAGGATCAGCAGTTTACGGGCAACATCCACCCCACTCAGGTCAATTCGCGGATCAGGCTCGGCGTACCCCTGATCCTTGGCCATACGAATAGTCTGGCTTAGCGGGACTGTTTCGCTGATGGTATTGAAAATAAAATTCAGGGTTCCAGAAAGAACTGCTTCAATTTTTAAAATGGTATCGCCTGAATTTACCAGATCGTTCAAGGTGTTAATTATCGGTAATCCGGCACCAACATTGGTTTCGAACAGAAATTTAGCTCCTTTTCGTTTAGCGATTTTTTTCAGAAGTGCATAATGTTCGTAATCCGACGAAGCGGCCACCTTGTTGGCCGTCACAATCGAAATGTTGGCGTTCAGTAATTCGGCATACAATCCTGCAGCCTGATCATTGGCTGTACAATCCACAAAAATGGAATTGTACATGTTTAACCTGATAATTTCATTTTTAAAATGTTCCAGATTGGATACTTCTCCTTCATTCATTAACTTGTCGCGAAAATTGATAATGTCAATGCCATCGCGGTTGAAGAGCATTTTTTTGGAGTTGGCTACACCTGCCAGTTTAATCTTTAGATGTTTCTCCTTCAGCAATTTAGGTTGTTGCTGTTTGATCTGTTCGAGCAGATTTCCTCCAACCAAACCAATTCCCAGCAAAAATACATTCAATTCAATATTTTCTGAAAGGAAAAACGATTCGTGAACTACATTCAGGGTTTTGCGTAAATCGGATACTTTTACGACCCAGGATATATTGAGTTCCGAAGCACCCTGTGCAATGGCTATAATGTTGATCCCGTTTTTCCCAATGGTATTGAAAAGTTTTCCGGCTACACCAGTGGCATGTTTCATGTTTTCGCCAACGATGGCTACGATAGCCAGGTTTTCTTCAAAAGTAATTCTGTTGATCTGGTCCAGTTGAATTTCACGTTCAAACTCTTGCCTGATGGCACTTTCAGCTTTCGAGGAGCTTGATGAATCAATGGCAAAACTGATTGAATTCTCGGAAGATGCCTGGGAAATCAGGATAACATTAATATTCTGCCGGGCCAAAGCGCCAAAGAGTCGGGCTGAAATTCCGGTAACACCAACCATTCCGAGTCCCTGAACGGTAATCAGGGTAATATTGGAGATGGATGAAATGCCTTTAATGGGTAAATCTTTCCCGTTGAGTTTACTTTCCGTTATAAGGGTTCCTTCAGCATCCGGTTCCAGGGTATTTTTAATCCGTACAGGAATGCTTTTTTTGTACACCGGAAGAATAGTAGGCGGATAAATCACCTTGGCACCGAAATGGGAAAGTTCCATGGCTTCCGAATAGCTAAGAGTCTTGATGGTATAGGCCTTGCTGATCACACGCGGATCGGCTGTCATAAACCCATTTACATCCGTCCAGATTTCCAGTGAGGAAGCATCCATGGCCGCGGCCATAATAGCGCCTGTATAATCAGAACCTCCGCGACCTAAAGTGGTGTATTCACCAGCCTCATTACTCGAAATGAAACCCGGAATGATTGCTATTCCCGAGAAAGATTCAAATGCAGACTGAATCAGCTGGTTGGTAGTTTCAAAATTAACAATGGCTTTGCCAAAATCGCTGTTTGTCCGGATCAGTTTGCCGGCATCGAACCATTTCGCAAAAGGAATGTATTCAGAAACGATAAGCGACGATAACCGCTCACCAAATCCAACAATCTTATCGAGAGTTTTGGGCGTAAGCTCACCGATCAGCGAAACACCATGAACAATTCGCTCCAGTTCTTCGATTAAGATTTGTATTTTATCGTTAATCTCCGTTTGTTTTTCGCCTTCAAATAATAGTCCGGCTACTTCGTAATGCCGCGTTTTAATTTCTGTTAATTCAGCCTGAAAGTAACCGGTTCCGATCGCAGCCATTTTTGCCGCACTCAAAATTTTATCGGTAATTCCACCCAATGCCGATACCACAACGATGACGTCGTCGTCTTGTCCCAACAGAATTTCTTTTACCTTTTGAATATTTTCAGCACTTCCGACTGAAGTACCTCCAAATTTTAATACTTTCATAATCCTTTTATTTAACTGAAACCTTTAATTCAACTGTTTTTAGGGCAACCTGAATATCATTCATTTCCAATAAGCCAAAATTCCGAACAATCTGTCAGAAACCGGTGCAAAAGATAACACTAAAAAAAAATCCGGGTGAACAGCACAGCTGTCACACCCGGACATTACTGTATTTTTAATCTTTATTTAATTTACCGTCGTTGTTACAGTAACCGATTCCAATATTTTCGCTTCCAGCTCCTGAGCCAGTTCAGGATTATCACGGAGAATCAATTTTACTGATTCACGACCCTGTCCCAGTTTGGTTTCGCCGTAACTAAACCATGAACCGCTCTTTTTGATGATGTTTAATTCAACGCCAAGGTCAATAATTTCGCCTGTTTTGGAAATACCTTCACCGTACATAATATCGAACTCAGCTTTTTTGAATGGCGGAGCTACTTTATTTTTGACCACTTTCACCCGTGTATGATTTCCCTGTGCTTCATCTCCGTCTTTAATCTGGCCAATCCTGCGGATATCCAGGCGAACTGACGCGTAAAACTTCAGTGCATTACCACCGGTAGTTGTCTCAGGATTTCCAAACATAACACCAATTTTCTCACGAAGCTGATTGATAAAGATCACACAGGTTTTGGTTTTATTGATATTGGCAGTAAGTTTTCGTAAAGCCTGCGACATCAAACGAGCCTGAAGTCCCATTTTTGAGTCACCCATTTCACCTTCAATTTCGGCTTTTGGAGTCAGAGCTGCAACGGAATCAATCACAATGATATCGACCGCTCCTGAACGGATCAGGTTATCGGCAATTTCGAGCGCCTGCTCACCATTGTCTGGCTGAGAAATAAGCAACTCATTGATGTCAACTCCGAGTTTGGCTGCATACGATGGATCGAATGCATGTTCGGCATCAATAACTGCAGCTATTCCGCCGGCTTTCTGAGCTTCGGCAATGGCATGGATGGCCAGGGTGGTTTTACCCGATGATTCCGGTCCGTAAATTTCAATGACTCTTCCTTTCGGATAACCGCCAACTCCCATTGCAATATCGAGTCCGATCGATCCGGAAGATATGGATGGGACCAATTCAACCACACGGTCGCCTAATTTCATAATCGAACCTTTGCCATAGCTTTTCTCGATTTTGTCAATTGTCAACTGAAGAGCTTTAAGCTTTTCCTTGTTCTGAATTAATTTTTCGTCGTTTGCCATATTATTTTATATCTAATGCTTTAATAATTTGTTCCGTGTGATTTTTGGTATCAACTTTATCGAATATTTCTTCAATAATTCCATTTTCATTAATTACAAATGTGGTGCGTAATACGCCCATATACTTTTTGCCGTACATGCTTTTTTCGCCCCAAACTCCGTATGACTGAAGTATTTCTGTATCCGGATCAGCAACCAGGTTAAATCCGAACTGAAATTTATCAGCAAATTTTTTATGCGATGAAACCTTATCCGGACTAATCCCAACAACCTCGTAGCCTTTAGAGAGCCACATGCGGTAATTATCGTTCAGGTTGCACGACTCAGCGGTACATCCCGGGGTGTTATCTTTTGGGTAAAAATAGATAATAAGCTTTTTGCCGCTATATATACTCAATGAAATCTGTTCTCCATTTTGGTTGAGCCCTGTAAATTCCGGAGCCTGATCACCTTTGCTTAAAGTCGCCATTTTGTAAAGTTATTAAGATAGACAAATATACTTGAAAAAATAATATAAATCGGATGGTGCAATCTGTTGTTGGTAAAATAAACCGGACTATATATAGTCTATTCAAGGCACATTTTTTGTACTTTTACAACCAAATAAATTTTGAGTTCAATATGTTAATCCCTACTAAAACAAGCATAAAAACAACATTACTCCTCCTTTTGTTTACAATCGGAGGCACATATTGGGCTTCCGGAAGTTCAATCCTGAAAAATCAGCCAAAAAATCCGGCATCAGCTACAAGCTTGTTCTCTCCTGAACAATTCAGCACAACTGCAACTGCACATTTTTTTATTTTCGATCCTGTTGGTCTTACTTCGCCGGATACAGTTAAAACAGAAAACAGTACAGAATTTAAGGAACTCAAAGCTGAAGAATTTATAATTCCTGCCCGTTTTGCCGGAAACACATTCGATTTTCAGGTGAATTCCGCAATCAGCTACTATAGCTTCAGCCATTTTGTGAAAAATGAATCGAAAAAGATTTTCTTTCAAGCCTGGCTCAAAGAAAAGGAACTTAACCGGATTACATCACATACCGACAGTTTGAGGAAAGTCTATGCGAATGCTTCAAGTGAGCAAAAGGACGAAATATCCGGCCTGATTCTAAAGAACGAGGACCTTTCGTTGGCACTGAATCAGGAAATACCGGATCTTTACCAGAAATTCAGGGATTTGGAAAATCAATACTGGCAGACAGCCTCCCCCTTTGAGGTTTATCGTTTTCAGGAAAAAATTCAACTTTTTAAGGATAGCATCCGCCAAACTTTCATTTGGAAAAAGGAACAAACGACAACAATCAGTCAAAAAATCCCGGATACACTGCATGTTTACAAATCATCGCAGAAGAACGTTATCAATACCGATTTCACTTCAGGAATTATATACAAAATTCAGGTTGGAGCCTTCAGGGGAAAATTACCTGACAATGCCGCAAAATCAATAAAGAAGCTTTCGTTATTGCGTAAAGTTGAAAAAGAAAAGGATGAAAAAGGTATAACCATTTATAGCACGGGAAATTTAAAATCTTATCAGGAAGCTCTTATCATGCAGGAACAGGTTAAACAGGAAGGCATGAAAAATCCAACGGTTACAGCCTTTCACAATGGTAACCTTATTTCGGTGAATGAAGCCCGGAAATTAAACAATGAATTATGACAGAAGAATACCCCCATAAGGAAGTAAACGAGGATAAAGAACAAAAAAAATCGAAGGAAAGATTTCTCGTTTTGCACAACGACGACTACCATACATTTGACTATGTGATCGACGCGTTGATTGAGATTTGCAATCATGATGTTCTTCAGGCTGAACAATGTACCTTATTGATTCATTATAAAGGAAAATGTGATGTTAAAAAAGGAAGTTTTTCTTATCTTAGACCATTGAAAAATGCCCTGATTCAAAAAGAACTTAAAGCAACAATCGATTAATCTGAAAATATGAACCTTCTAATTATTCTATTTCTGATATTTCTTGGGATTATTCTATTGCTGATTGAATTTACTATCCTTCCCGGAATTACCGTTGCCGGAATTGGAGGAATTCTTCTCTTTGGCTACAGTATTTACCTGGCTTTTATCAGTTATGGCAATTGGGTTGGATTTATAACCCTGGCATTTGTTCTGATTGTTGCACCTACCCTGGTGGTTACGGTTTTCAAAGGGAAAAGAGGTAACAAAATGGTACTGAATGCGGTACTGCATGGATTCACCAACGAGATTAACCAGGAAAAAGTAAAAGTCGGCGATATTGGTGTAACCATAGGAAGACTTGCTCCTATGGGGAAAATAAAAGTCAACAATGAAGTTGTTGAAGTAAAATCGACCGGAGCTTTTGTGAATCCGGGCGAAAAAGTCAGGATAATAGAAATCGAAAAATCACACATAACTGTTGAACCTTTAAATTTATAATAATGGAACAAATTCAAGGACTTGGAATATTTGGTTTGATCGCGGGAATATTCATTCTGCTGGTTATCATTTTGTATTACATCCCCGTCGGACTCTGGTTTTCGGCGCTCGTTTCCGATGTTCGTATTTCATTGCTTCAGCTTTTCCTGATGCGGTTCCGGAAAGTACCGCCATCGGTAATTGTCCGCGCATTGATTGAAGGAACAAAAGCAGGACTGGTACTTAACCGTGACGAACTGGAGGCCCATTATCTGGCCGGTGGTCATGTCGAAAAAGTAGTACATGCGCTGGTATCTGCTCAAAAAGCCAACATCGAACTAACCTTTAAAATGGCCACAGCCATTGACCTTGCCGGACGCGATGTCTTTCAGGCAGTACAAATGTCAGTAAACCCAAAAGTGCTTGATACACCGCCTGTTGCCGCTGTGGCAAAAGATGGGATCCAGTTGATTTGCAAAGCCAGGGTTACTGTTCGTGCCAACATTCGCCAATTGGTTGGTGGTGCCGGTGAAGAAACTGTTCTTGCCCGTGTTGGTGAAGGTATTGTATCTTCGATCGGATCATCGCATACCCATAAGGCAGTGCTCGAAAATCCTGATTCAATCTCCAAAGTAGTACTTGGAAAAGGATTGGATGCCGGAACAGCCTTCGAAATCCTTTCCATTGATATCGCCGATATCGACATCGGTAAAAACATTGGTGCCGGTTTGCAAATGGACCAGGCTGAGGCTGATAAAAACATAGCCCAGGCAAAAGCCGAAGAACGTCGCGCCATGGCTGTTGCTCTCGAACAGGAAATGAAGGCAAAGGCTCAGGAAGCACGCGCCAAGGTTATTGATGCCGAAGCACAAATCCCAATGGCTATTGCTGAAGCTTTCAGAAGTGGAAACCTGGGTATCATGGATTACATGAAATACAAAAATATCATGGCCGATACATCCATGCGTGAAGCTATTTCGACCGAAGAACAAAACAAAAAGAAGAAATAATTCAGGGCAGGGACGTATCCCTCTTCCAACAGGCTCAGGCTGAAAAATCGCACAAAAACCCTTGTCATCAATACGGCAAGGTTTTTTTGTGCGAAACAGTTGCATCAAACGACATAATGGTTTAAAAATTACATTTTTAGCAGGATTTGTAATTCTATCTTTTTCAGGAGTTTCAAGAACAATCATTATATTTACAAATCAGGAACCCAAACGTTCAGATCCATGAAAACCCAAAATTACATCATTGCCAGTGCTGCCTTTATTTTCGTCTTTTTTATCCTTTCATTTTCTGTCTATTCACGAAATGAATCTGTTATTTACCTCGGGAAAAACGGGAAACTAACAACTCTGGAACAAGCCGTGATCATTCAAAAAATAAGAAACATATCCACATCAAAAACCCTGGTACAATCGTTCCAACTGAAAGATACCAAATGGAAAAAGGCTTATACCGAGCGATACAAAAAACTGAACGATTCATGTTACCAGCTTAATTCAAGCAGCGATACTGATTCGAAAAAGTCCCTGAGGATTTACAGATCGTTGCCAAACGGCACCTATTTTTTTAAAGACATTTATAAGGATAAACTAGTCAGGGAAGGACATTCATTAAGTAAAATTCCACTGACACTTCATGGTCAGCTTACCGATTTTTACCCGAACGGTCAGAAAAAATCAGTTGCTGAGTATCAGAACAATGAATTGGTGTCGAACCAGAACTGGAATGAAAATGGAGAAAAGTACATCGACAACATCTTTTACTCGACTGATGTTGAACCTACTTTTGTACCCGGAGTGAAAGTTCTTAATCAGCATTTAATCAAAGGATTTAAAGATGCCGGCATCGACATCTCTTCCATTTCAGGATCATTAATCATTGGCTTTGTGATCATGGAAGATGGTGAAATGGAAGGTCTTAAAATTCTGAAAGGATTAGTGCCATCGGTAAACAATGCGGCGTACCAGTCATTTTTGAGCCTGAAAGGCGATTGGAAACCGGCCAGGCTGAACAGCCGGGATGTGCGTTATTTTCAGGTTTTCCCCATCAATTTTATTTACAAACAACAATCGTTCGAGTTTGCTGAACTTCGCGGTGCCATTTTACACTGGGGCGCCTATTAGAAGTCATTCAAAGGAATAGAACATCGCACAAAAAGAAACCTCACGAACAGAACTTGTTCGTGAGGTTTCTTTTTGACATCAGTTTGCCTGAATTTCCTAATTGGGCTTAAATTATTTCCAGGTACCGGTTATATGCATTTTCCCAATCCAGTTCGCCGGTAGGGATAAACTTTACCAAATCAAATGAATCAGCAACAATCTGACGAATTTCACGGATAGAACCAATATATCCGAGCGCTTTGGCCTGAATCATAATATTGCCGATTGCTGTTGCTTCTGTTGGTCCGGCAATTACTTGCAAGCCGGTAGCATCGGCTGTCAGTTGATTGAGAAAATGATTGTTTGCGCCTCCTCCAATGATATGAATCACCTCGATAGGCTGTTCGGATACATCTCTGATTTGCTCGAGTGTAAACCGGTATTTTAGTGCAAGGCTGTCGTATATACAGCGGATTGTTTCACCATGGGTTTGTGGGGTTCCCTGTGCAGTTTGATAACAATAATCCCGCACAGCCTGAGTCATATCCCTGGGATTCAGAAACATTTGATCATCAGGATTGATTAAAAATTTGAACGGCTCTGAATTTCGGGCCAGTTCAACCATGGCAGTCCAGGTGTATTTTGTTCCTTCATTTTCCCATATCCTTTGCACTTCCTGAATGAGCCACATCCCCATAATATTTTTCAGGAAACGCGTGGTACCATCCACCCCACCCTCATTGGTGAAATTCATTTGTCGGGTTTGTTCCGAAATAATGGGATGTTTACTTTCAATTCCCATGATTGACCATGTTCCTGAACTCAGGTATACAAAATTCCCGGTTGTATTTGGAACTGAAACGATTGCCGATCCTGTATCGTGACCGGCTACGGTGATAACCGGAACCGGTTTACTGCCGGTTTCACTGGTTACTTCTTCCTGAATATTTCCCAGAATGGTACCCGGAAGTATGATTTCATGAAGAATACTTATTGGAATTCCTGCTTTTTCGATCAGTGCATTATTCCAACGACAGGTACCTGGAACGATCATCTGACTGGTACTGGCAATTGAAAATTCACTCTTCATAACTCCTGAGAACAAATAATTTAGGGCATCAGGCATAAAAAGTATAGAATCTGTGATTTCAAGCAGCGAAGATTGATCCTTCACCATTGAAAACAGTTGGAACAGGCTGTTAAACTGCATAAACTGAATACCGGTCTGTGCATACACCTCTTCCTGCGGAATAATCTGAAATAATTCTTCCATCGACGTATTGGTTCGCGAATCACGGTAAGCAAAAGGCAGGGAAAGAATTAATCCTTCCTTGTTCACATGTACAAAATCAACGCCCCAGGTATCAATTCCAACCGACTCGGGCTGAATCCCAAACTCTTTAACACACTTTTTCAATCCGGTTTTTAATTCATCAAACAAACTAAAAATATTCCAGAAATAATGTCCGTTAATTAATTGCATCTGATTAACAAAACGATGAATCTCTGTCAGTTCAAGTCTGTTCTCAACTAATGTTCCTAAAATTGCCCGACCGCTTGACGCGCCCAAATCAAAGGCTAATAAATATTTTCTGTTCATGATTCCATATCTGTAAAAGGTTTAAAAACAAAGAAAGCCAGAATCCCGGGAAACAGTATCCTGTGCAATCCTGAGTAAGCCGAAAAATGACCGCTAGGGTTTGATGCCTTTAAAGTGTATATCAGCGAAATGAATGTACTGGTTCCAGTCGTATAAGGTCAGGTCGTGTTTCCCGCTGCGGATATGATAACCGATGGTACCCATTACCGGCTGATTGACCTCCGGCATTTCTTTTACCGGAAGTCCTTCCAAACCAAGTAATTCATAAACAGCTGAAGCATATTTGGCCGACAGAAATTCACCACTCGGATCAGCCCATTTGTCGCCTTCGGCACTTGCAATATACAAGGGACGCGGAGCAATCAGCGCCAGCAACATATGCTGATCGACAGGAAGAAGATCTTCATTGTCATTGTATTTATTGAAATTGTCAGAAAACCAGTGAGGGAATGAAGTGTTAATAATTTTTATGGTTTCGCCAAATTTACGGCGTGAGAGGGCTGCTCCTCCACAACCCGATTCGTTCGAAATAACCATGGCAAACCGCTGATCAGTTGCTCCTGCCCAAAGGGCAGCTTTTCCCAGCCTCGAATGACCTAAGACGGCTACTTTGGTTGCATCCACCAACTCATCCTTCTCCAGGTAATCCATGACTCTGGACAAACCCCAGGCCCATGCAGCAAGCGAACCCCATTCATTTATCCTGGGCTGAGTTTGATTTTCGCGGTAAAAAAACGGTTGGATGCCATCTGAAAAATCATTTTTGTCAGGATCGAAATCACCATAATATAAAGTAACAAGGCCATAACCTGCCTTAATGATTTCTTCCACAGGCCAGCGGTTTGAAGCTGTAGCCCTCGACTGTTCAGTAACCTGATTGTTAATAATTCCAACTGAAGGATTGTTGTTTACCCAGGATTCGGTAAGCCGGATGTTGGGATCATTAAAAACCGCATGATTACCTGTAAAATTACAGGCCAGGAAAACCGGAACCTTTTGTTTGGTTTTAGGTAGATACATCAGCACATTCACTTCAAGTATGCGATCATTTTTTTTGAAAAACAACGATAATTGTTTACGCAGAGCCAAACCACCAAGAGCATCCGAAGTTTCCCAAAGTTTAACTTCGGAAATTTCCTGATTGCCCGGAACTTTTCCGTAAACCTCGTTGGTTAACAATTTCAGTATATCAGGACGTTGTTTTTTGAACCAGACTTTTGCCGATTTTACATTGCCTCCATTAAACCGGGTTAACACATCGGGAAGCTGATATTCAGGAACTTTCGACTCATCGTCGATGACATCTTTTCGCTGTGCCAGGGCATCGTTTAATATCAGGACTGAAATCAGGATAAAAAATACAATTCCTTTCATGGTTGTCTGTTTTGAAGGTTCAATTGATAAAGATAAAAATCTTTAGCCTGATTGCATTCTACATGGAGAAAAACAGGAATAGAAATTCAGGGCAGCTCCTGAATTCATTGCAGTGACCGCCTTTATAAACTCTTAATTGGGATATTCCAGGGGTTCAATTTCGCCTGTGGCAACACGCATGGCATTCATCGCCAGTGCTTCCAGTTCATCCTCACCCGGATAAACAAACACTCCGGAAATGAATTCAACCTTGGAGGTAATGTATTGAATCAGGTATTGGTTATATGCCAATCCTCCGGTAAGGATAATGGCATCAACATATCCGTTCAGAACAACAGCCATTTCACCAATTGCCTTAGCCACCTGATAACCAAGTGCATCCTGAATTTTCTGAGCGGGTACATCACCATTTTTTGCACGGTTTTCAACCTCCAGTGCATCGTTTGTTCCCAGGTAGGCTACAAAACCACCTTCTCCAATCACCATCCGCCGGATTTCTTCCTTTTCGAATTTGTTGCTGAAACAAAGATCAATCATCTGACCAACGGGCAAAGTACCGCTTCGCTCCGGACTAAACGGACCTTCACCATCGAGCGCATTATTCACATCGATAACACGACCTTTATGGTGAGCTCCAACCGAGATTCCGCCACCGAGGTGTACAACGATCAGGTTTAACTTTTCGTACTTGCGGCCGATTTTCCGGGCATGAAGCCGTGCAGTAGCTTTCTGATTCAGTGCATGAAAAATAGAGCGCCGTTCGAATGCCGGATGACCGGAAAACCGGGCGATTTCTTCCAGCTCATCAGTGACAACCGGATCGGCAATAAATGCCCTGGCGCCCGGGATTTGCAGGGCAATGTAATCAGCAATCAGCGGACCGAGATTACTGGCATGCTGACCGTAGATACCAGCCCTTGCATGTTCCAGCATCCGGTTATTGACCAGATAAACGCCTGATTTTAAGGAATAAGTCAAACCTCCCCGACCAATGATGTATTTAATTTTATCAACATCAAATCCTTCCTCTACCAGCGAATCAATGATCAGACCTTTCCTGAATTCAAACTGATCGATGATATTGTCGTAAAGCGACAGTTCTTCAATTGAGTGCCGTAAGGTTTTTTTAAGCTTGCACTCTCCATCGAAGTAAACGGCAAACTTTGTTGACGTTGAGCCGGGATTAATGGCCAGTATTCGGATTTCACTCATGGATCAGTTTTATTTACTTAACAACGCTGCAAGTGCAATTGAGTTTAGTTTGATTCGTATACTATCGCTCCGGGAAGATAAAACCACCGGTACATTGGCGCCCATAACTACGGCTGCCTGATCGGCGCTACATAATTTAGTGTTCATCTTATAAAAAATATTACCGGCATCGATGTTGGGAAAAAGCAAACAGTCAGCATCGCCTGCAACTTCTGACGTAATATTTTTAATTTGTGCCGATTCCAGATCGATAGCCACATCAAGAGCAACCGGGCCAAAAACCACGGCAGGTTCAAACTGCCCGTTTTCTGCTGCTTTCATGACTTCAACCGCATCGGTACACGAAATCAGCGAAGGTAAAACCAGTTCGGTGGGTGTAATCAATGCAATTTTGGGCCTGACAATACCCAGATCCAGAGCCATTTTCCTTAAATAATGGGTCATCGCTATTTTCTGTGAAATGGATGGATATGGAATTATTGCCACATCACTCACAATAAGCAACTTATGGTAATTCGGATTATCGATCACTGAAACATGGCTTAAAACAGCACCTGCCGTCAACAAACCGGCTTCTTTATTGAGGACGGCCCGCATAAATTTATCACTGCTGATTAATCCTTTCATCAGGATACAACCAGGCAATTGTTTTACCTGCTCTATGGCAAGCACAGCAGCTTCTTCTTCCGTTTCTGCATGTATAATCTGAAACAACTGTTGGTCCAGCTTACATATACCGCATTGTCTGATTATTTCGGTCTCATTCCCGGTAATTATGGCCGATACAATTCCAAGTTTCACCGCCTCTGCAATTGCTTCCAGACTATGGTTATCAACAGCATTGACGGCGACCAGGGTCCTTTCTCCAAGTGATTTGGTATACTCAAACAAATCAGCTAATCGTTCCAGTTTCATAGTTCAGAATTTTATATTTTAAGGCATCACAAGAAAAATCTGTATGAAAAGGAATTTTTCTCATTGTTTGCAGCAGCGAATAAATGATCCTGCTTCCGAACGGCAAAATTACCAATTCATTATTTATAAAAACAGTATAAAAATCATCAACCGGAATGTTTTTAAATCCTTGAAAAACAAAACGTCCAATGTTATTTAACACCGGACGTTTCAATACGTTCATTAAAATTGAACTTTACTTTCAATCTGTATCTTTTGTCTGAAAAATTGCTTACGATTTAGTACTGCTATTCACAATTGATTCAGTATCCAGGGCAATGACCAACTCTTCATCAGTAGGAACAACGATAATTTTTACTTTTGAATCAGGTGTACTGATAAGACCTTCACTCCGGAAACCTTTATTTTTTTCATGATCAAGCGAAATTCCGAGAAATTCGAGATCGCTGCAAATGCCTTCACGGGTTGAATCTGCATTTTCGCCGATTCCGCCGGTCATAATCAGAATATCCAAACCACCCATTGCAGCTATATATGAACCGATGTATTTTTTTACCCTATAGTCATAGACTTCCAGCGCCAGGGCTGCCCGTTGGTTCCCATTATCCCTGGCAATTTCAATTTCACGCATATCCGAGGAAACTCCTGAAATTCCAAGCATACCGGCATGTTTATTAAACAAGGTATTTGCCGTCTTGATTCCAATTTCTTCCTTATCCATGATATACTGAACTATGCCGACATCCAGATCACCGCAACGCGTACCCATAACAAGGCCTTCGATAGGTGTAAAACCCATCGAGGTATCAAACGATTTTCCGTTTTTAACCGCAGCTACAGAAGCTCCGTTGCCCAGGTGGCAGGAAATAATCTTTTGGGTATTGTAATCAACTCCAAGTAGTTCGCAGGCACGCTTTGTTACATAACGATGGCTTGTACCATGAAAACCATATCGTCGAATACCGTATTTTTCATACAAAACATATGGAATGCCATACATATAAGCTTTGGGTTCCATTGTTTGGTGAAAAGCAGTATCAAAAACACCGACCTGTGGAATACCCGGAATTAGTTCTTCCATTGCCCGGATACCCTTGAGATTTGGCGGATTATGAAGCGGCGCTATATCAATACATTTTGTTACTTCTGCCAGTACATCTTCGGTTAGCAACACGCTGGAATTAAACCTTTCCCCTCCGTGAACCACCCGATGTCCCACTGCATCCAACTCTTCAAGGCTTTTCAGACAACCATGTTTTTCATTGGTTAATACCCCTAAAATGTATTCTACACCTATTTTATGATCCAATATTTCTCCTTCGAAAACAACAACCTGGCCATCCTGACGGATATGTTTCAGAAAACTACCCTTCATACCAATTTTTTCAATTCCTCCCTTGGCAATAACTGCCCGGTTAGCCATGGTGAAAAGCTGATATTTGATGGAACTGCTTCCGCAATTTAATACAAGAATCTTCATTCTATTTTTTTTATTGATTGATTGACAGTTTGTTGAAATTTAGCAACGTGGAATATTGCGAACGATAAGTTTTCCTCTTTCATCATACTTGTAGAATCCTTCACCTGCTTCCAGTCCCAAATGTTTGGCCCGAACAAGTTTTCTCAGGAACGGATTCGGTTTATACCGAATATCGCCAAACTCATTGTAAATATTTTCCATCCAGCGAACAATTTTATCGAGTCCCATTTTATCTGCAACTTCGAATGGTCCAAGCCGCATTCCAAATCCGACTTTCATGGTCTGATCAATGTCTTCAATATTGGAGATTCCTTCCATTAATATTTCGCAGGCTTCATTCAGGAGAACAACAAAAATCCGAACGCTGACCAATCCGGCTGACTCCTGTACCGGAATAATTTTACGGTTAATCAGTGTTACAAACTTGCAGACTTTCTGGTACGAATCGTCAGTCGTATACAAACCTCTGACCACTTCAACAATTCGGGCTTCCTGTGAATTGACAAAAAAATGCAAACTGACACAACGTTCACGATGTTGCAGATCGGAAGAAAGCTCTGTGATAACAATAGTGGTTGAATGAGTTGCAATAATGCATTCAGAATCAACTACCTCTTCGATTTTTTGTAGAATTTCTTTGCGTTCCTTAATTTTTCCTCCGCGATCGACCGCACGAATGGCTTCAATTACAAAATCACAACCAGCAAGATCATTATAATCCATCGTTCCGATGATTCTCGACAAGATTGCACGTTTCTCGCCATTGGTAATCCCCCAATGTTCGATTCGTTCATCCAGTACTTTTTCAATATTCTTATAGGCTTCCTGAATTTTATCTTCACTGATCTCAATAAAAACAACTTCAATTCCGTAAAAACTGGCAACACGGGCAATATTCTGACCAACCAGTCCGCATCCAATAACTCCAATTTTTGTAAAAAGAGTTTTGCTTACATTTTTTTTACTTAAACCGAATTCTTCAATCGGTTCGTAAATCACTTCACTCGACATGATTATGTGTTTTGGTATTGTTTATTCAAAAAGTGATGCTGCCTGATTTGCTGTAATAACTACCATATTCACGATATCGCTAACTGAACATCCCCTTGAAAGGTCGTTGATCGGAGCAGCCATTCCCTGCAGTACCGGACCTACAGCTTCGGCTTTTCCGAGGCGTTGCACCAGTTTGTATCCAATATTGGCAGCTTCCAGTCCGGGAAAAACCAGGATATTCGCTCTACCTGCAACTTCACTGTTTGGCGCTTTTAGCCGGCCAACTTCAGGTATCAGTGCGGCATCAAGCTGCATTTCACCGTCAATTTTTAATTCCGGATCCATTTCACGGGCAATTCGTGTGGCATTCACTACTTTATCAACAAGGGCATGCTGAGCGCTTCCCATAGTTGAAAAACTAAGCATCGCAACACGCGGGTCCATTCCAACAATTGCTTTGGCAGTTCTGGCCGTAGTCACTGCAATTTCAGCCAACTGTCGCTCATCCGGATCAGGCATTACAGCACAATCGGCGAAAACCAGAATGCCATCATGACCAAAGTGCGGATCGTTCACAAACATTAAAAATGCCCCTGAAACAACACTCACCCCCGGCAAAGTTTTAATGTACTGAAAAGCAGGACGAAGTACATCGCCCGTTGCATTAACAGCACCTGCCAACTCACCGTCGGCATCACCGTTTTTAATCATCAACGGAGCAAAATACAACGGATCATTCAACAATTCAAGAGCGGCTTCGTAGGTTAAACCTTTTTCCTTGCGGATTTCAACCATCATTTCTGCATACTTTTCCCTCCGTGGATCAGTTTTAGGATCTACAACGGTTACTCCTTCGATGTTCACTCCGAGTTCATCGGCAGCCTGTTTTATCTCGTCAGGATTACCCAAAAGAATAAGCTGCGCCAGGTTCTGACTAATCACTATTTCTGTTGCACGTAATGTTCTTGGTTCCGTTCCCTCAGGCAATACAATCCTTTTCTGGTATTTCTGGGCGTTCTGATAGAGTCGTTTTAAAATTTCCATTGTTCATTTAAAGTTTAAACTATCCGGTAAAATATTCGAAACAAAAGTACTTAAAATATACCGAGCTGTAAACGCAATAATAAAAAAATATACTGAAATCTGACAAAATTCATTATCATGGAACGTACTGAATTCGCTTATTTGTTTTTATGACAATCGATTGCTCAGTCTTTTACGGAAAGTAAATTTAACTATTTTTGAAAAAAGTTTTACATGAAACCTACCGATCCTTTTTCCCCGCTAAAACAATCACTTGATGGAGATGTGTTCACCGATCAGGTTCAGAAAGTGATTTATGCTACAGATGCCTCGTCGTACCGTGAAATTCCGGTGGCAGTTACCCGGCCAAAAAACAAGGAAGACATCCGCAAAATAATTGGCTTTGCGCAACGGATGGGTACATCGGTCATTCCGCGTGCCGGAGGAACTTCGCTGGCCGGCCAGGTTGTAGGTTCAGGGATCGTGGTCGATATCTCGAAATACATGAATAAAATCGGTGAACTGAATGTTCCGGAGCGTTGGGTTGAAGTTGAGCCGGGTGTTATTTTGACAGAACTGAATCAGTACCTGTTGAAACACGGATTGCAGTTTTCCCCTGAGACTTCTACCGCAAATCGCTGCTGTATAGGCGGGATGGTTGGAAACAATTCATGTGGCCTGCATTCGCTGATCCACGGCAGCACCAGGGAACACATCCTCGAAATTGAAGGCATTCTGGCTGACGGATCGGATGTCATCTTCAAGGCATTGACTACCGAAGAATATGAAGCCAAATGTTCAGGGGTTCCCGAACTTCTGGAAACAAAAATATATAAGAATATTCATGAAACACTTGCCAGTGAATTTAACCGGCAGCAAATCAGGAATGAATTTCCCGACCCGAAAGTAACCAGGAGAAATAATGGGTATGCACTGGATATGTTGCTCGAAACTGATCCATTTACTCAAAACGGGAAACCTTTCAATTTCTGCAGGCTGTTGGCCGGATCGGAAGGAACGCTGGTGTTTGCGAGCAAACTTAAACTAAATCTGGTCTCGTTGCCACCCAAATTCCAGGGATTGATTTGCGCCCATTTCGCTACGCTCGAAGATGCATTTTATGGCAACATCGTGGCACTCAGACACCATCCGGACGCTATTGAACTAACCGATGATATTATTCTTAACTGTACCCTTGACAACATTGAACAGCGCAAAAACCGTTTTTTTATAAATGGCAATCCTAAAGCTATTCTGACTATAGAATTCTCGTCTGATTCAGAAGCAGAAATTCATGAAAAAGCCCAAAAACTTGAAGAAGATCTCCGTAAAAACAATTACGGGTATTATTTTCCGGTTTACACCGATCAGGAAAGTATGAAGAAAATATGGGAACTCCGGAAAGCCGGTCTGGGTTTGCTTTCAAACATTCCCGGCGAAAAGCGAAATGTGACGGTAATAGAGGATACTGCTGTTGCACCTGATTATTTACCCGCTTATATCCGTGAATTTGATCAGATCATGGCCCGTTACAGATTAACATGCGTTTATTACGGCCATATTGCTACCGGAGAACTGCACCTCCGGCCACTCCTGAATTTAAAAGATCCGGAAGATGTCAGCATTTACCATTTACTGGCTGGAGAGGTCGCACAACTGGTGAAAAAATACAGGGGTTCACTCAGCGGTGAACATGGTGATGGCCGGTTGCGCGGCGAATTTATTCCGTTGATGTTAGGCGAACACAATTACGAACTGATCCGAAAACTAAAATATACATGGGATCCTCAAAACATCATGAATCCGGGAAAAATTGTGGACACTCCACCCATAACCATGGATTTACGACTTTTAATGGGGCAACCTTCATTTAAAGCCCATACCCTGTTTGATTATGCTCCTCACGGTGATTTGCTTCGCTCGGTTGAAATGTGCAACGGGTCGGGCGACTGCCGTAAAAGTAACCTGTCAGGCGGAAGTATGTGCCCTTCCTACATGGCCACCCGCGACGAAGACAAATCTACACGTGCACGGGCAAACGTTTTGCGCGAATACCTGACCCGTCCGCAAAAAGCAAACGTCTTCGATTCCAGCGAAGTACTCCAGGTACTCGATCTTTGTCTTTCGTGCAAAGCCTGCAAATCGGAATGCCCGTCGAACATTGATATGGCGAAATTCAAAGCTGAATTTTTACAGCAATATTACGATCAGCATGGATTTCCGGTAAGATCTCTCCTGATTGCCTATTTACCCCGGATTAACCGGTTGGCCATGGTTTTCAGAACGTTTACCAACCTGATTACCGGGACCGCTATATTCAGCAAAATGATCGGTTTTGCTTCTGAACGCTCCATACCCAAACTTTCCAAACTAAGTTTGCAAAAGTGGTACCGGAAACCGATTTCACTGGGCAGGGACAAGGTGGGCAAGGTATACCTGTTTGCCGACGAATTCACCAATTTCAACGAAAGTCATATTGGGATAAAAACCATTTTGTTACTGAATAAACTGGGTTACGAAGTCGAAATTCCCAAACATCAGGAAAGTGGCCGGACCTATTTATCGAAAGGACTGGTGCGAAAAGCCAGACAGATCGCAACATTCAATGTCTTGCAGCTTTCCGGTATAGTTTCGGAAGAAACACCACTCATCGGCATTGAGCCATCGACCATTCTGACTTTCAGGGACGAATATCCCGAACTGGTTGAAAAACCGTTTCAGGAAAAGGCCAAGGCACTGGCAAAGCATGCGCTGATGCTGGAAGAATTTATCGTAAGCGAAATGGCAAAAGGAGTGATCACTTCCGAACAGTTTACCAAAGAAACCAAAATCATAAAACTACACGGGCATTGCCAGCAAAAAGCCGTGGCCTCTACCCTACCCACCCGACAAATGCTGGAATTGCCAATCAATTACATTGTTCAGGAAATAAAAAGCGGTTGCTGCGGAATGGCTGGTTCGTTCGGATATGAAAAAGAACATTATCAGTTGAGCATGCAAATCGGGGAATTGGATTTGTTTCCTGAAGTGAGGAAAACCAATCCGGAAGTCATCGTTACAGCGCCCGGAACATCATGCCGGCACCACATTGAAGACGGAACCGGACGAAAAGTATTGCATCCTGCCGAAGTATTATGGGAAGCTGTTTTAAAATAGGTTGAACTTCATCGTTGTGTAAAATCGGACAAATAAAAGATTACCGGATTCCACGCCATTTATTTCCATCTCCAGGTCATAAAGGCAATTGCATTTGCATCCCATACTCTTTTCAAATTCCTGAATGATAATTGTATCGTTCCTGAAAGTTGAAGTGCAGGACAAGGATTCGGGACAACAATTAAACCCGGCATTCAAATGATTTAAGATCAATATTTTAAGGCTCTGATTGTAGGAATATATTATTGCAGAACAACATTTTTCAGGAGCTGCCTTTTCCCGGTTAAGCTTTACACGGTATTGTGAAATGAAATTCAGATCCTCTCCCTTCCCGGCTTTTTACGCTGATTTCCCCACCCTGTTTTTCAACAAATTCCTTACATAACAATAATCCGAGACCGGTGCTTGGTTCGCCTTCAGTACCTTCTCTGTTTGTTTGAAAATCGAGCACGAATAAATTGTTAACCATGCTGTGATTCATCCCGATGCCAGAATCCTTAACAGCTATATGAACGCTTTCGTTTCCGGCATTTTTTGCTGAAAGACTTATTTTTCCTCCTTTGTGTGTAAATTTCACCGCATTCGATACTAGGTTCCGAAAGATAGCCTGAAGCATAATTCGATCTGCAAAAACCTCTAAGTTAACCGAAACATCACAGGTTACTATAATTTGTTTGTCACTGGCAGTATCCAGTATCATTTCTAAACTCTCATCAATGATTGTTTGTAATTGCACTATTTCCGGATTAAAAGGGATTAACCCTTGTTGCATCATTGCCCAATGCAACAGGTTTTCGAGAAAGCGAAAAAGGTTCGCTGCTGAATTTCTCATGCTCCCCGCTATATCCCGTATTTGCTCCATGGTTAAATTGGGCAACTCTTCTGTCATTATTTGTGTCAGACCCAAAAAGCTGTAAAATGGACTTCGCAGGTCGTGGGCAATTATGGAAAAGAATTTATCTTTTTCAGCAACGAGTTTGACCAGTTGTTCATTTTTAAGTTTTATTTCAGCTTCTGCCCGTTTACGTTCAGTAATGTCCCTAATTGTTCCCTGTCCAAGATACTTGCCATCTTGTTTGATTAATTTTCCATTAATCTCAACATCAACCAGATGGCCATCTTTGTGATAAACTCTGGTTACAAAACTGCGTATTTCCTTATCAGTAAAAACATCTTTTAACTGTGCCACGTAATTCGGCAATTCACTTTTTGGTACAAACTCGGTAAATGATCTGCCTACTAATTCCTCAACCCGATAGCCTAACACTCTTTCTACACTCTCATTAAAGAAAAGTTGTTTCCCAAATTTATTGACGATAAAAATAATGTCTAAAGTAGACTGGGTAATTATTTTGTATTTTTCCTTACTCTCAAGGAATAGCTCTTCTTTCCGTTCGCGTTCAGTGATATCGTGCCCAATACCTAATACTCCGATTAACTTTCCCAGGGAATCATATACCGGCATCTTGATGATTTCCAGCAAAGCCCGATGGCCATCCAAAGCGAAGGTGGTCCATCCCTCTTTCTTTGCGAGGGTTCCGGCTTCAATTGCTTTACGATCATTTTCACGGAATAAATCAGCAATTTCCTTATTGTAAAAATCATAATCAGTCTTTCCGACAATTTCTGATTCCTTAAAACCTATATAACGCTCAAACATCTTATTGCAAGCCAGAAACACACCATCAACATCTTTTAGCCAGATCAAGGCAGGGATCGTTTGCAAAAGTGTTTGCAGGCGAGCTTCACTTTCACGTAAGGCATCCACAACTTTTATACTCTCGGTGGTGTCGAAAAATGACCAGACTCTTCCCCTGGGCTCACCTAAAAGGTACATAGGCTTTGAAATGCATTCGAAAATATGTCCATCCCTTAAGTTAATTAATTCTATGGTCTCGGCTTCAGGTTTTTCAGTCAATTTCGAGACCATAAATCTAAATCCATCAGGGTCAGACAATTGCAAAAGAACAAAGTCGAAAATCAATTTATTATCTCCTGAAGTGAGAATCTCATTCGGAATTTGCCACATCGCAGCAAACTTTGCGTTCGTTTTGATGATAGTTCCCTGGTTGCTGACAACAAGAATACCGTTCTGAATGGATTCAAGTGTTGCTTCAGTTAAAGACAACGCGTTTTTGAGTGCCTCATCAAATTGTTTCCTCACGGTGATGTCATGCGCTATGCCAAAGGAGAAACCTTTGCTCAAAGGGATTGTATTGAGAGTTGTCTTTTCCTGGTCTTCAATCAGTATTTTCAACTGCAAATTATTGTAAGCTTTTTCGGAAATTTCGCCGGCAAATTTAAACAGCAATTTTGACACTTTATTAAACTGCTCAACCGACATTACAGGGATTTCGGATATCGCTTCCAAAACATCGTCCTGACTTGCACCAATTTCGACAGCATATTGAATCATTCGCTGTTCATCAAATTCTTCAGTACGAACCTGGCCGATAAACCAGTTTGCAATATGTTCCCCACCAACTGTAATGCTTGCACCTGCATCCAATAAACCTCCGCTTAAACATTCCTGTACCATTGGACCAGACGGATTCTGCCGCCCGATCACTGCATCAGAATTAAAACAGTTTAAAAGGCCTTTATCGGTTTTTCGAATAAGCCTGCATAACCGGCAAAAGTTACTTGGCCTGGTAATCGGTGTGCCGTCGGGTTGCGTAATAACAGAAGCTACACCAAAAGCATCTGAAAACAAATCCTGGATGTTTTGGATCTCCTCAAGATCAAAAAAGTCATTAAACCTGATGTTGTTTATAACATCAGGAACCGATTTTTTCATGTCAGGATTTGCCCTCATTAGATTTCCTGATAAATTAATAAATAGGTGCAGTATAAATGTCTTTTAGCCTTGGAATTGTCTAGTTTACAAAACGATTCACATGATCTTTACGCTTTCAGGATAGAGAGTCAAGGTCTGTAATGATTAACATTTTCTCCATAAAAATATTAAAATATCTTAATAAATAATTATGAAATGCAATTTTTATGCATGAAGGTACAAATTCAGTTATTTTGGAGAGTATGGAATCCAGGCACAAGTACACCCGATGAAAATTCGACTTTAATCCTTGTATTCGTCCCAGCTTTTGATCGTAAGATCGTCCAGGTCGTATTTGCAGAAAGCGAAAATAAAAGCGCTGGCCACTCTGGCGTTGGTAATGAGCGGAATGCTGTAATCGATCGAACTCCGGCGAATCGTATACCCATTGCTGATTTCCCGGGTTGTGTGGTCTTTTGGAATGTTGATCACCAAATCGATCTTTTTTTGCTTGATCAATTCAATTGTATTCGGATGTTTATCGGTTTCATCAGGCCAATATACACGTGTGGATTTCACCCCGTTATCGCTCAGAAACTTTTGGGTCCCACCTGTTGCAAAAAGGTTGAACCCCCGTTCAAACAACAATTGGGCGCTCGCCAGCAATTCTACTTTCGAACGGGCAGGCCCTGAAGAAATCAGGATGTTCTTCTCCGGAATGGTATAACCCACAGAAAGCATTGATTTCAGGATAGCTTCGTAAAAATTTTCACCAATACACCCCACTTCTCCGGTTGATGACATGTCGACTCCCAAAACCGGATCAGCATTGAGCAAACGGGCAAACGAGAACTGCGCGGCTTTAACACCTACATAATCCAATTCGAACAACGATTTATCGGGTTTTTGGAACGGGACATCCAACATGACCTGAGTGGCAATTTCAATCAGGTTGTATTTCATGACCTTCGACACGAACGGGAAACTTCGTGAAGCACGAAGGTTACATTCGATGACCTTGATATCGTTATCTTTGGCCAGCAACTGCATATTGAATGGTCCGGTAATTTCAAGTGCACTGGCAATCTGGTATGCTATCTTTTTGATCCGGCGGATGGTTTCCACGTATAATTTCTGAGGTGGAAAAACAATGGTCGCATCGCCTGAATGAACTCCGGCAAATTCAACGTGTTCCGAAATGGCATAAGCTACCACTACTCCGTTTTTAGCTACGGCATCAATCTCAATTTCTTTCGCCTGTTCAATAAATTCGGAAACTACCACCGGATGTTCTTTCGATACATTAGCGGCCAGAGTCAGAAAATGCTGTAACTGGTCCCTGTTCGAAACCACATTCATAGCTGCTCCTGAAAGCACATACGAAGGTCGGATCAAAACCGGGAATCCAACTTCATCAACAAAACGGTAGATATCTTCGATACTCGTTAATTCCGACCAGCGGGGCTGATCAATTTTTAAGGTATCAAGCAATGAACTGAATTTCTGGCGATCTTCGGCACGGTCGATATTCAATGGCGAAGTGCCCAGGATCGGCACCTTCTGATGGTGAAGTTTCATGGCCAGGTTATTCGGAATCTGGCCTCCCATGGAAAGCACAACTCCCTTGGGAGCTTCCAGGTCAACAATATCCATTACACGTTCGAAAGTCAGCTCGTCGAAATAAAGGCGATCACAGGTATCATAATCAGTACTTACCGTTTCAGGATTGTAATTGATCATGATTGAGCGGTAGTTTTCCTTGTGAATGGTCGTGATGGCATTCACACTGCACCAGTCAAATTCAACCGAACTTCCAATACGGTAGGCTCCCGAACCCAATACGATCACCGATTTGTCGTCCCGCGGGAATTCCACGTCATGTTCGTTCCCGTTGTAGGTCAGGTACAGGTAGTTGGTTTGTGCCGGATATTCGCCTGCCAGCGTATCGATTTGTTTTACCGAAGGCAGAATATTCTTGCTTTTACGCCAATCACGTACTTTCAACAAGTCAGCATTAATCGCTTTATTCGACGATTTCATGACCAATCGGGCAATCTGAAAATCGGAATAACCTTCTTTTTTAGCCTGTATCAGCAAAGAATCTTCCAACGATTGAAGTGAATTTACTTTCTCCAGCTTTTCTTTGGTCACATGAATATTATGCAGTTTTTGAAGAAACCAGCGGTCGATTTTTGTTTTTTCGTAGATTTCATCAACCGAATATCCTTTATTGAATGCTTCTTCAATGGCAAAAATACGGCGGTCCGTCGGGTTGGACAGTTCCTCATCAATCTGTTCAATGGTGATTTCTTCCTTGTTTGCAACAAAACCATGCATTCCGATTCCCACCATCCGGATTCCTTTCTGAATGGCTTCTTCGAACGAACGACCGATCGACATGATTTCACCCACGCTCTTCATCGAACTTCCCAGGTTTTTCGAAACTCCTGAAAATTTATTCAAATCCCACCGTGGAATCTTGCATACGATATAGTCCAGTGCAGGTTCAAAAGCTGCGGTGGTAACTTTGGTTACCTGATTATTCAGCTGATGCAGTCCGTAGCCGAGGCCTAGTTTTGCAGCTACAAAAGCCAGCGGATAACCGGTTGCTTTGGATGCCAGGGCCGATGATCGTGACAAACGGGCATTGACCTCGATAACGCGGTAGTCTTCTGAATGGGGATCAAGCGCATATTGAACGTTACATTCGCCTACAATCCCGATGTGTCGGATAATTTTGATGGCCAGGGCACGTAATTTATGATATTCGGAATTGGAAAGTGTTTGCGAAGGAGCAACAACGATGCTTTCACCGGTATGAATACCCAGCGGATCAAAATTCTCCATGTTACAAACTGTAATGCAGTTGTTGAAACGGTCACGGACCACTTCGTATTCCACTTCTTTCCAGCCTTTTATCGATTCTTCGACCAATATCTGGTGTGAATAGGTGAAAGCTTTGGAAGCCAGGGATTCCAGTTCAACATCGTTCGAACAGAAACCACTGCCCAAGCCCCCAAGGGTATATGCTGCACGAATGATAATCGGATAGCCTACGATTTTTACAGCTGCATAGGCCTGGTCCATGTTCAGACAGGCAATGCTACGCGGTGTTTTTACATCAATTTCAGCCAGTTTCCCTGAAAAGATTTCCCGGTCTTCAGTATCAATAATGGACTGGACAGGGGTTCCGATTACGTTAACATTGTATTTGTCCAGAATTCCGTTTTTGAATAGTGCAACGCCACAGTTAAGAGCTGTCTGTCCACCAAAAGCAAGCAGAATTCCATCGGGTTTTTCTTTGATGATGACCTGTTCAACAAAAAACGGAGTTACCGGCAGAAAATAAATCCGGTCGGCAATATCTTCCGAAGTCTGGATTGTTGCAATATTCGGATTAATCAGGATGGTCTCAACATTCTCTTCTTTCAGGGCTTTTAAAGCCTGTGAACCGGAATAGTCAAACTCTCCTGCTTCACCAATTTTCAGCGCCCCCGAACCCAGAACGATTACTTTTTTTATTTCTGTATTTTTCATGATACTTATAGTTTCAAATTCCAAGTTTAAAGTTCCAAGTTTGTGCCTTTGGATGGCAACCAGATTTCTCAATCCAATGATCTGGCCGTAAGTCCCCCATCGGGGATTTAGGGGGCTTTTATTTCTTATTCTTTTTAAATTCGATTACATTATTCATGAAATCGTCGAACAAAAACTCGGTATCTACCGGTCCGCTTGCTGCTTCGGGGTGAAACTGAGTAGAGAAGAAAGGTTTTGTTTTGTGTCGGATTCCTTCGTTGGTGTTGTCGTTTACATTGGTAAACAACGGTTCCCAGTCGTCGGGCAATGTTTTGGTGTCGACAGCGAAACCATGGTTTTGGGAAGTGATGAAACAACGATCGGTTCCCTGCAGCAAGACAGGCTGATTGTGGCTGCGATGACCAAATTTCAGCTTATACGTTTCGGCTCCGGCAGCACGTGCCAGAAGCTGGTTTCCTAAACAAATACCCATGATTGGCTTTTCGGCATCCATGGTTTTTCGGATATTTTCAACGGTAACATCACACAAAGCCGGATCTCCGGGGCCGTTCGAAAGAAATATTCCGTCAAAATCTTCACCGCTGAAATCGAAGTCCCATGGAACGCAGATAACAGTTGCATTTCGGTTTATTAAACAGCGTATAATATTGTATTTAACACCACAATCAACCAACACTACCCGGTGTTCTCCATTCCCGTAGGTTTCAACCTTATCGCTACTGGCCAGCGCTACCAGGTTTTCCTGATTCGGATCGTAAAAATCGATGACTTCGCCTTCAAACTCAATTTTACCAAGCAAAGAACCTTTTACCCTGATTAATTTGGTCAGGGCACGGGTATCGATGCCAAACAGGCCCGGGACCTTGTTTTCCTTCAGCCAGTCACCTAAACTTTTAATGGCATTCCAGTGGCTGTACTCAAACGAATAATCCGAAACAATTAAACCTGTAATATGAATTTTATCCGATTCATAGAATTCGAACAATCCGTCCGCTTTCGAGTCACTTGGCACACCGTAATTTCCAATCATAGGAAAGGTTGATACCAGGATCTGTCCGATATATGAAGGATCTGTTAAACTTTCAGGATAACCAGTCATCGCGGTATAAAAAACGACTTCTCCGGCTACTGATTTTTCGTATCCGAACGATTTACCTTCAAATGTTGTCCCGTCTTCAAGAATCAATCTGACTTTTCTAAGTTGTGTCATCGCTGCAATGCTAAATATTAAAAAAAATGCGTTTGGCTACGGCTGTAGGGCAAACGCATGGTTGTTATTTTAAACAAACTCTCTTCTCTATGGATCTTCGTAATTTCAACCTGGACCTTTTCAAGTTTAAATTCCTTTATGTTTTTCATTTCTGGCCACAAAAATATAAATTATTTTCGAAAAAAAAGTTTGTTTTATTTATTAAATGCATATTTTTGCATCGGATTTGTATAATTATTCAAAATGAAGAATCGCACCAAACGGCAACTGGCCATTAAGCAGGTCATAATCAAGAACAGGATCAGTAGTCAGGATGAGCTTCTGCACATCCTGAAGGATGACGGCTTTGATTTTACACAGGCTACTCTTTCGCGCGATTTAAAAATTCTGAAAGTGGCCAAAGTATCTGATCAGGCACTTGGTTATGTATATGTTATTCCTGAAGGTATAAATAATGATTTTCAGCGCGAAAACACCCGGATTAATTTTCTGGCTGATGGGTTTCGGGGTTTGGAGTTTTCGGGGAACATGGCTGTGATGAAGACGATGCCTGGTTATGCCAGCAGTCTGGCCGCTGTTATCGACACTGCTTCACCATTCGAAATTATTGGAACCATTGCCGGTGACGACACGATTCTGCTGATTATGCGTGAGGGTGTAACGCACAGCGACCTGATCAACAGCCTGATTCTTGTGATGCCAAAGTTGGAGGAAAAGCTGGGATAGAACAAATTTAATGTGAGAGATATAAGAAAATAATACAGCAGTTGGAAGGTTTGAAAGGCCAGGATGATTTATTCTGAATGCCTGAATAAAAAATCAATTTTATTTACAGAAGAGAATGAAAGATTTGAAGAATATACAAGTGTTGGTAGCAACAGCGGAGCATTTAAAATATGTAGATGAGGTGAACGATGCCATTGAAAGTGCTTCCCATGAGCGCGGAACAGGGATTGCACGCCGGACTTATGAATACATCGCAAAAAAAATGACAGAAGGAAAAGCCATTATTGCACTTGAAAATGGTGAAACCTTTGCCGGTTTCTGTTATGTTGAAACCTGGGGCGATAAAAAATTTGTAGCCAATTCCGGCTTGATTGTGGGTAAAGATTTTCGTGGCTTAGGCCTGGCTACTGCTATCAAAAGAAAAGCATTTATGCTTTCGAGAAAACAATTCCCGGACGCCAAAATATTTGGTTTGACTACCGGTCTGGCCGTTATGAAAATCAACCATGAACTGGGTTACCGACCGGTTACTTTTTCAGAATTAACGACTGATGAGGATTTCTGGAAAGGTTGCCAAAGTTGTGTGAATTACGATATTTTACAGCGAACCGGAAAAAGCAAGTGTTTATGTACCGGGATGGTATTTGATCCGGCCTGGGAAAAAGAAAAAAAAGGTGAGAAAAAGCCAAATAGCTGGGCCATCAAAGGAACCCTGCTCGACATCATCAATAAAATGAAACGCGTCAAAAACGGAACTTTGCCCAAAGAGGCTGCAATTTTTACATTTTTATTTAAAAGAAAAATACATAAATCATGAAGGATAAAGTAGTTTTAGCATTTAGCGGAGGTTTAGATACCTCGTATTGTGCAAAATACCTTTCGGTTGAAAAGAATATGGATGTTTATACCGCCCTTGCCAATACGGGTGGCTTTAATCAGTCGGAACTGGATGCAGTAGAGAAAAAAGCCTACAGTCTGGGTGCTGTCAAACACGTAACACTTGATGTAACCGACACTTATTACGAAAAAAGTATCAAATACATGGTTTTCGGGAATATTCTCAGGAATAATACCTACCCGATTTCTGTAAGTTCGGAACGTGTTTTTCAGGCCATTGCCGTTATCGAATACGCCAAACAGATCGGTGCAAAATATGTGGCTCACGGAAGTACCGGCGCCGGAAACGATCAGGTCCGCTTCGATTTAACGTTTCAGATTCTTGCTCCTGAAATCGGAATCCTTACTCCTACCCGCGATTTGGAGCTGAGTCGCCAGGAAGAAATTGATTACCTGAAAAAGCATGGCGTTGAAGCCGATTGGAAAAAGATGGATTATTCGATTAATAAAGGACTTTGGGGAACCAGCATAGGTGGAAAAGAAACGCTGAAATCAAATAAAACACTTCCGGAAGATGCTTATCCATCTCAGTTAAAGGCCAATGACAAAAAAGAAATTACACTGGATTTTGTTCAGGGTGAATTAAAAGGAGTGAATGGCGAAATTTTCGATAATCCGGTGAATGCCATCCGGGCTCTGGATGCATTGGCATCTCCCTATGCCATTGGCCGCGATATGCACATTGGCGACACCATCATTGGCATCAAAGGACGGGTTGGATTTGAAGCTGCTGCACCGATCATCATTATAAAAGCTCACCAGATGCTTGAAAAACATACACTCACCAAATGGCAGCAATACTGGAAAGAACAGCTTGGAAACTGGTACGGAATGTTTTTACATGAGGCGCTTTACTTTGAGCCGGTTATGCGCGACATCGAAAAATTTCTTGAAAATTCGCAGCAAACCGTAACCGGTAAAGTGATTGTCAGCCTGAGACCCTATAATTTTGTGCTGGTTGGAATCGAATCTGATCACGACCTCATGAAATCTGAATTCGGTGAATACGGCGAAAAAAATTCAGCATGGACTGCCGACGATGTAAAAGGATTTACCAAAGTGCTTTCAACCTCGCTGAAAGTCCACAATTCGGTTAACA